>NZ_CP043641.1:3600000-4200000 GCF_014217625.1 Leifsonia shinshuensis
GAGTGCCTGACCGGCAAGCGCGAGTTCACCGGCAGCGGCGTGGAGTCGGCGGTCGCGCGGCTCTCGCGCGACCCGGACGTCCCGGAGACGCTGGACGCGGAGTGGCGGCGGCTGATCCGCTCGATGGTGGCCCGCGAGCCGGACCACCGGCCGACGGCGGCCGTCGTGGCGGAGCAGTTGAGCGCGCTCCTGGCGCGCGGCGAGGCGCCGGGCGAGGCCTCCGGCGACGCCCTCGACCGGACCCTGCTGCTCCCGTCGGCCGACGAGGACGCAGCCGCTGCGCCGCCGCACGAGCCCACCGCCGCGACGACCGTGCTCCCCGGCGCCCCCGTGCCGACGGCCGCCGCGACCTCCGCGCTCCCCGGTACGCGCCCGGCCCCCGCACGTCCGGCGGCGACCACGGCCTCGCGCTTCCTCCGCCCTCTGCTCAGCCTGCGCCGCGGAATGCTCATCATCATCGTCGCCTGCGTCGCCCTCGTCGTGGTGGTCATCGCGATCGCCCTCGGCACCATGAGCGGGGGCGGGCAGTCGTCACCCGACCCGGTGAAGTCCTATCCCGCGGTCGGCGGGACGCTCGGCGACCACCTCAGACAGCTGGAGCACGATGTGTCGAACTCGGGGCCGTGATCGCGCCCCGCGCCATCTCCTGCACCGCCACGTCCGCCTCCTCGACGATCGCCCGCATCGCCGCCTCCGCGCGCGTCCCGTCTCCGGCGCGCACCGCGCCGGCGACCTCCTCGTGCAGCCGGATGGCCTCCGGGTTGGCCGTGTGCGGCATCAGCGCGTGGGTCGTCCGGCCGGAGAGCGCCTCGACGACCGCCTTGCTCAGGGCGCGGAAGCCCGGGTTGCCGGACGCCTCCAGGAGGATGCGGTGGAAGGCCTGGTCGTACGCCAGGTATTCGCCGTGGTCGGCGGCGCGCTGGGTGGCGGCCATTCCGACGATGGCCTCCGTGAGCGCGCCGCACTGCTCGGGGGTGGCGCGGGCGCTGGCGAGCCGGGCCGCGACCGGCTCGATCGCCAGGCGCAGCTCGCTCAGGGTGCCGAGTGCGGCGAGGCGGTCGGGGCCGGCCAGGCGCCAGGCGATGACCCGCGGGTCGAGGACGCGCCACTCGGTCTCCGGCTGGACGACCGTGCCGCGGCGCCGGCGCGCCTGCACGAGGCCGAGCGCCTCCAGCACGCGGATGCACTCCCGGAGCACCGTGCGCGAGATGCCGAGCCCCTCCGGTGTGAGCACTGCTCCGGGCGGGATCTCGCCGGTGACGATGCGGCTGCCGACGGACTCGAGCGCCAGGTCGTGCAGGGAGTCCGTGGGAGCCATGGCCTCATTATCGAGGATTCCTTACGTGCGAACAAACGCGATGGCAACGTAGCTTAATGCATACGAAAACGCACAGATTTTCAAATTAACCTGATTTATCTGTAGGGTGGCCGAGCACACGTCCCATCACGACCAAGGATGCTCATGATCGCCCTTCCCTCCGGCGCGCTCCGCGTCGCGGCTGCCGTCTCCGCAGCCGCCGCCCCGCCCGCCCCGCACCCCGCCTCCTCCGAGCCGCAGCTGATCTTCGCGGCCGTCGTCGGCGTCGCCGTCATCGTGGTCCTCATCACCTGGCTGCGGATCCACCCGTTCCTCTCCCTCCTCCTCGGCTCGCTCGTCACGGGCCTGGTCGCCGGCATGGCCGCCGACGCCGCGACGACGAGCTTCATCACCGGCTTCGGCGCGACCGAGGGCAGCGTCGGCATCCTCATCGCGCTCGGCGCGATGTACGGGAAGCTGCTGGCCGACTCCGGCGGCGCCGACCGCATCGTGGACACGCTGGTGTCCCGGACGAGCGTCCGCGCTCTGCCGTGGGTGATGGGCCTCGTCGGCGCGATCATCGGCCTGCCGATGTTCTTCGAGATCGGCCTCGTGCTGCTCATCCCGGTGATCATCCTGGTCACACGCCGCTCGAAGCTGCCGCTGATGCGCGTCGCCCTCCCGGCCATCGCCGGCCTCTCGGCCATGCACGGCCTGGTCCCGCCGCACCCCGGCCCGCTCGTGGCCATCGGCGCGCTCGGCGCGAACCTCGGCGTCACCCTCGCCTTCGGCGTGCTCGTCGCCATCCCGGTCATCATCCTCGCCGGCCCGGTGTTCAGCCGCTTCGCCGCCAAGTGGGTGCCGGTGGACGTCCCCGGCCTGTTCCTCGGCACCGAGGGCGACGACCCCCAGGCGAAGGACGCCGACGAGACGGAGCCCGCCGACCGCAAGCGCCCCTCGTTCGCCCTGGCGCTCATCAGCATCCTGCTCCCCGTCGTCCTCATGCTGGGCAAGGCCCTGGTCGACATCACCGCCGCGACGTCCACCGCCGAGTGGAAGACGATCCTCGACTTCCTGGGCACCCCGGCCATCGCGCTCACCATCGCGGTGCTCGCCGGCTTCTTCCTGCTCGGCCTCCCTGGCGGCATGAACCGCAAGTCGCTGCAGGCCAGCCTCACCGCGTCGCTGCCGCCCATCGCCGGCATCCTGCTCATCGTCGGCGCCGGCGGAGGCTTCAAGCAGGTGCTCGTCGACACCGGCATCGGCCAGGTCATCGCGTCCTTCGCGCACGGCAGCAACGGCATCGGCATCCTGCTGCTCGCCTGGTTCATCGCGGCGCTGATCCGCGTCGCCACCGGTTCGGCGACGGTCGCGACCGTCACCGCGGCCGGGATCATGGTGCCGCTCACCGCGCACCTCTCGACCCCGATGGTCTCGCTGCTGGTCCTCGCGATCGGCTCGGGCTCGCTGTTCCTCTCGCACGTCAACGACGCCGGGTTCTGGCTGGTCAAGGAGTACCTCGGCCTCAGCATCCCGCAGACGCTGCGCAGCTGGACCGTCCTGGAGTGCATCGCCTCGGTGGTCGGCCTCGCCGGGACGCTGGTGATCGCCCTCGTCATCGGAGGCTGACATGACCGCGAGCCAGGTGAGCACGATCGTCGTCATGGGCGTGGCTGGCTGTGGCAAGTCCACCGTCGCCGCACGCCTCGCCGAACGGCTGGGCTGGGACCTGCTGGAGGGCGACAGCCTCCACCCCGCCCGCAACGTCGAACGGATGACCGCGGGCATCCCGCTCGACGACACCGACCGTGCTCCCTGGCTCGCGGCGATCGCGGACCGCATCCGCGCGGGCCGCGCCGGCGGGAGGCCGCTGGTGGTCGCCTGCTCGGCGCTCGCCCGGCGCTACCGCGACGTGCTCCGCGGGGAGGGCGTGGTCTTCGCCTACCTCAGCGGCACCCGCGCGCTGCTCGAGAGCCGCATCGCCGCCCGCAGCGGCCACTTCATGAAGCCCGGGATGCTGGACTCCCAGCTGAGCACCCTCGAGCCGCCCCAGCCGGACGAGGCCGCGGTCACGGTGGACATCGACGCCGAGCCGGCGGAGATCGTCGCCGGGATCCTCAGCGAGCTGGGTCCGGCGGCGGCTGCCGCCTGAGCACCCACTGCACCGTCCCCCGCCACGTCGTCCGCAGCTCCCGTCCGCGCCGCCACTCCCGCCACGTCAGCCAGATGATGACCGCGTCGAACACGGTCAGCACCGCGACGCCCACGGACGGCTTGGTCACGAGCTCGTACAGCTGGAAGATCAGGAAGACCCCGAGCGCGGCCATGGCCCACGGGTACACGCGGCGCGAGCCGACCAGCAGCGCGACCACGATCGCGAGCTTCACCACGCCGTGCAGCAGCAGGTACGCGGCGACGAACAGGACACCGCCCGCGTGGAGGCGGGCCGCGCCGTGGACGATCAGGTTGGCGATGAGGTCGTGCGGATCCTCCGACAACTCCTCGGCCGTGACCCGGTTCGCGGCGCTGAGCAGCGTCGCCGGAGTGGCGAACAGCAGCAGGACCCCGCCCACCAGCTCCACCAGACCGTCGATCCCCTTGAACAGCACGCCGAGGAGGAAGACCAGGTCGAGCACCCGTTCCCTCATCGCGTCCTCCCGGGCCGCATGCTACCGCGGAGTACCCCCTGATCTGGGTGCGCGGACATTCTTGTCCTCCAATATGAGGACCACTAGTCTCCGAAGTGGGCCGACGTGACCTACCCGAAAATCCGGTCACGGGTGGCCCACCGAGTGGAACCCGACCCTCCCCTCGTGCACCGCCCTCCGCGTGAGCGGAGGGATTCAGCTCGAACGTCGACCTAGCGACGTCAGGGTGCCACACGCGTGCGTCGTCGCACGCGTGCTCACCCCTGCCTGTGCGGGACGACGTCCCGAACAGATTGTGAGCACGTCCCATGAACAGGTTCGCCAAGGGCGCGATCGCCGGCGCGGCCGGCATCCTCCTCCTCCTCAGCGGCGCGGGAACCTTCGCGCTGTGGAACGGCTCGGCCAGCGCCGCGGCCGGCTCCGTCAAGTCCGGAACGATGACCATCGCGGCCGACGCGGTCGCGGGGACGTGGAGCGTCACCCAC
Source organism: Leifsonia shinshuensis (assembly GCF_014217625.1). Classification (NCBI taxonomy): domain Bacteria; kingdom Bacillati; phylum Actinomycetota; class Actinomycetes; order Micrococcales; family Microbacteriaceae; genus Leifsonia; species Leifsonia shinshuensis. The sequence continues at coordinate 3,604,431 of NZ_CP043641.1, forward strand.
GGCTCCGGGTCCGCCACCTCGATCGCGAGCATTGCGAACTTCCGCGCCGTCCCCGGCGACGTCCTGACGTTCACGCAGAAGGTCGACGTCACTGCCACCGGAGACAACCTCTCCGCCGTCCTCAGCGTCGACCCGACCTCGATCAAGGCGGGCGACGCCTCGCCGTCCAGCGCCGCGCTCGTCACCGCGCTCACCAGCGGGATGACCGTGACCGTCGGCACGCCTCTGCCGACCGGAGTGACCGCCGGAACCGCGGCCAACACCTACAACGTCAGCGGCGCCACCGGCACGAAGGTGCTGACCGTGTCCGTGACGCTGCCGTTCGACTCCACGACGACCGGCACGGTGGCGCAGGGCGGCACCGTCGACCTGAGCGCGCTCGGGTTCAAGCTGGCCCAGCAATAACGCAGGCCGGACCAGCAGGCCACCGGAGCAGGGGGAGGTGCGGAGAGCGATGAAGCGCTTCGGCCTCCCCCTGACCGCGGCGGGTGCGGCGCTCGTCACCTTCCTCCTGATGCCGGGCGCCGGCACCGACGCGCTGTGGAACGGCGTCGCCGCGGCGAAGGCCGGAGCGATCACGGCCGCCACCGTCTCGGCGGCCGTGACCGTCGCACAGCCCTTCGACACCGTCTTCCGGACCGGCCACACCGCCACGACCGGAGGCGTCGTCGTCACCAACACCGGCAACGTCGACACGACGTTCAGCGCGGCCCTCGGTCTCGCGGCGGGGACATCGACAGCGCTCGCCTCGGCCATCTCGGTGACCGCCTGGCCGGCCGCGACCGCGACCTCCTGCACCGCGACGGCCACGGTGCCGGCCGGCTCCTACTCCGGCACCCTCGCCGGACTGGCCGCGCTCGGCTCGACCGGAGGCGCGCTGGCCGCCGGTGCGTCGGCCGCGTTCTGCGTCCGCGAGACCATGAACGTGGCGTCCGCGCCCGGGATCGCGAGCGGCTCCGCCGTCGACATCGTCTTCTCGGCGACCGTGACCGCCGGGACGACCTGGCGCGCGTCCGCATCCGCCGGGGTCACCCAGACGTTCGTGGACGACATCGCGCCGACCGCGCCGAGCGGCCTGACCGCTAGCACCACGACGACGACCCCCGTCGCCCTGTCGTGGAACGCCGCGACCGACAACGTCGGCGTCGTACGCTACGACGTGTACCGGTCCGGGACCGCCGCCGCGATCGGTTCGACGACCTCCACGACCTTCACCGACGCGGGCGCCGCCACCGGCACGTCGTACACCTACAGTGTGTTCGCCCGCGACGCCGTCACGCTGACCTCTCCTGCCGCGACTCTCTTCGTGGACCGGACCGCACCGGCCACGCCGTCGCTCTCGCTCACCGGAAAGACGGGCTCCACCGCCACGCTGTCCTTCTCCGCGACCGACAACATCGGGGTGAGCGCGTACACCGTCTCCCGCGACGGCACGCCGATCGCCACCGTAACCGGGACAACGACCAGCTACACCGACACCGGCCTCACCGTGGGTCTGCACCAGTACACCGTGACGGCCTCCGACGCCGCGGGGAACGTCTCCGCGCCCTCGGCTCCCGTCTCCGCCGCCGGCTCGTACAGCTCCGGCTCCTGGTACCAGCTCGTGAACGCCGCGAGCGGCCAGTGCGTCACCGTCCCGTCCCCGATCGCGAACGGGAGCGTGCTGACCCAGTCGCCGTGCGCGACCCCGGCGAGCGGCGCGCAGGAGTGGCTGCTCACCACATCCTCCGGGACCACGGCGACCGTGACCTCCGCCCTCCCGTCGCTCGCGAGCGGCCAGTACCTGTGGTCCGGCGCGCGGACGGCGCCGGTCTCGGTGACGTCCTCGAGGACCGCGACGGACGGGTCGCTGCAGTGGACGTTCACCCTCCAGGCGGACGGCTCGTTCAGCGTCGGCAACACCATCAAGGGCAACAACGGCAACGGCAACGGCAACACGACCACCCTGTGCGCCACTGCGGCGGCCGCCGGGGGAGGCCAGCTCACGACCACGACGTGCACGGCCGGAGCGCAGAACCAGTCCTTCTTCCTCAGGCAGGTGACACCGTGAGCCCAGATCCCATCGTGAGAGGGGCCGAACCCCGCGCGACCAAGTCGCTGCTGCAGTACGTCGTGACCGGCCTCAGCGTCGGCCTGCTCGGGCTGGTGCTGTTCGTGGCCGCGGTCGTCATCGTCATCCCGCGTGCGGCGGGCGCCACCCCGGTGACCGTGCTGACCTCCTCGATGGAGCCGACCCTGCCGCCCGGGACGCTCGTGGTGGTGAAGCCGAAAGCCGTCCACGACATCCGCGTCGGCGATGTGATGACCTACCAGATCCGCTCGGGCGACCCGGAGGTCATCTCGCACCGGGTCGTCGGGATCACGTCCTCCACCACGAACGGCCTGACGTTCACGACGAAGGGCGACAACAACGCGGAGGCCGACCCTCCCGTGGTGCCCGCGCAGGTCCGCGGCGTGGTCTGGTACAGCGTCCCGTTGATCGGCTACGTCAACAGCGCCCTCGACCAGAGCCAGCGGTCGTGGGTGCTGCCCGCCGTGGGAGTCCTGCTGATCCTCTACGCGGGGTGGATGTTCGTGCGCGGGACGACCGCCTCGGTGCGGCGGCGCACGCGCGGTGCCGCAGGGGCCGAGCCTGCGCCGGAGGAGTCCCGCGCCCCCTCTCTGTGAGCCCTCTCGCCTCATCCCGCCGCGCCCGGGTGGATCGATCGGAGACGCATAAGCATTTCCCAGCCTGCGTCCCGAATTCTGTGTCGAACCTTGGAGGCCGTGGCGTGGAATGGAAGGGTGAGCCAGGTCGGAACGGAAAAGCAGTACGGGACACCCGTCGAAGGCGTCTCGGTGGTCGTGCCGACCTACAACGAGTCGGGCAACGTCGCGGAGCTCGTGCGAAGGCTCGCGGCGGTGCTCGACGCCGACCTCGGCGAGATCCTCATCGTCGACGACTCCACGGACGACACCGCACAGGTGGCGGCCGAGAGCGCCGACCGGGTGCCGCACCGCGTGCGCGTCGTGCGCAGGGAGGAACCGGCCGGCGGGCTCTCCGGCGCCGTCCTCACCGGGATGGCCCTGGCCGTCCACCCCTGGATCGTCGTCATGGACGGCGACCTCCAGCACCCGCCGGAGGACCTCCCCCGCCTGCTGGCGGCGGGGGAGGCGCGCGGCGCGGACATCGTGGCCGCCTCGCGCTACCTCGACGGCGGCAGCGCGGGAGGGCTCGACGGGCTGCTGCGCCGCCTCGTGTCGTCCGGCAGCACGCTCGTCGCCCGTGCGCTGTTCCCGCGCCGCCTGCGGGACTGCTCCGACCCGATGACCGGGTTCTTCGCGGTCCGCCGCGACGCGCTCGACCTCGCGTCGCTGCGCCCGCAGGGCTTCAAGATCCTCCTCGAGGTCCTGCTGCGCCACCGGCTGACCCTCACCGAGATCCCGTTCGCGTTCGGGATCCGCACGGCAGGAGCCTCCAAGGCCACCGTCGCCAACGGCGCCGCCTTCCTGCGGCAGCTCGTCGTCCTCCGGTTCCAGCCGTCATCGCCCCGGCTCGCCCAGGCGGCAGCAGAAGTCGTGTGACAGAGGTGACGGGGATGACCGTCGCGCCGATCGCCCACCGCTCCCGGAGCCGCCGGGTCCGGGAGGCGGTCGCCCGGCGGCCGGTGCTCCTCCTGGTCGCCCTCGGGGTGGCCGCTGCGCTCGCCGCCTGGCTCCGCCTCCCGGCCGTCGCGCACGACACGTTCTGGGCGGAGGACGGCCGCACCTTCGTCTCGGCGGCTGCGGTGGGCGGCCCGAGCGTGCTCCTGCAGCCCTATGCCGGGTACCTGCACACTGTCCCGCGCCTGGTCGCGGCCGTCGTGGTGCTGCTGCCGGTCTCCTGGTGGGCGCTCGCCACCGCGGCCGCCGCGTGCGCGATCGCGGGCGGCCTCGCCGTGGTCGTGTTCGTCTGCGCGCGCGACCTGGTGCCGTGGCTTCCCGCGCGGCTGTTCGTCGCCGGCCTGACCGTGCTCGCGCCGCTCGCGCCCCGGGAGGTGCTGGGGAACCTCGCCAATCTGCATTCTCTGATCCTCTGGGCCCTGTTCTGGATCGCGCTGTCCCGGCCGCGGAGCACGCGCAGCGCGATCACGCTCTCGGCCGTCGCGCTGCTGGGGGCGTTGACCGAGATCCAGGTGGTGTTCCTGGCGCCGCTGCTGCTGCTGCGATCGCACGACAGGAGGGTGTGGATCGTCCGCGCGGGACTGCTCGCCGGCATCGTGGTCCAGCTCGTCGTGACGTTCGGCTGGCCGCGCGCGGAGAACACGAACCGCGCGGTCGATCCGCTGTCGATCGCGTACGGCTATCTGATCAACGCTGTGATGCCTCTCGCCGTCCCGCAGGCGCAGCTCGGGCATGTGCTCGCCGCGACCGGCCCGGCCGTCGGCCTTCTCGTGCTCGCAGTCGTGCTCGCGACCGCGGTGTACGTCTTCCTCCGCGGCTCGCGCCGGCAGCGGCTGCTCGTCGCCGCGGCGCTGACCGGATCGGTGCTGCTCTACGCCGTGAGCGTCGAGACCAACCCGAACACCTTCTACGACTACGCGGGGATGACCTCGGCGCAGCTCGGCGCCGCGTGGCTCACGCGCTACGGCGTGATCCCGTCGATGCTGCTCGCGCTCGTGCCCGCCGTGGCCGCGGCGATCGCGTACCGCCGCCGGTTCCGCCGCGGTCGCGCGCAGTGGCCGGCGTGGTCGGCGCTGGCGGCGGCTGGACTGTGCGCCGCGCTGATCCTCGCGCAGGCGGGTCCGCAGTTCACCCGCCGCTCGGACGGTCCCGCCTGGCAGCCGCAGCTCGCGAGCGCCGCCGCGCAGTGCCGCCGCGACGACGAGTTGAAGTTCGTCAATCTCAGGGAGACGATCGGATGGACGGTGACGGTGCCCTGCCGCTACCTGGACGGCGGAACCCCGGAGGACTCCCGATGACGCAGAATCCCGACACCCCCGCCGCGCCGTCCATCGAGGACATCGCCCGCGCCGCCGCCGCCGTCCTGCGCCGCAACGACGCCGGCTCGATGACCCGCGCCGCGCCCGGTCTCTATCCGCACATGTGGAGCTGGGACTCCGCGTTCATCGCGATCGGTCTGGCGCGCTTCGACGTGCCGCGTGCGATCCGCGAGCTGCAGAGCCTCCTGGACGCCCAGTGGTCGACCGGGATGATCCCGCACATCGTGTTCAACCCGGACGAGCCGGGGTACTTCCCCGACTTCGACCGGTGGGGGACCGCCCGCGCGGCGGCGAGGCCGGAGGGCGTGCAGACCAGCGGTATCTGCCAGCCTCCCGTGCACGCGATCGCGCTGCGGCACATCCTCGACCGGGGCCGCGAGCGCGGGGGAGCGGACCGGGCGGCGGCGGAGGAGTTCGCACGCGGGTCCCTCGACGCCTGGGCGGCCTGGCACCACTGGCTGGCCTCGGTGCGCGACCCGGACGGCTCCGGGCTGGTGGAGATCCACCACAGCTGGGAGTCCGGCTTCGACAACTCGCCGCGCTGGGACGCTGCGTTCGCGCGCATCCGCCCGGGCGACGTGCCGCCGTTCCAGCGCAGGGACACGCTGCACGTCGCCGACGCGAGCGAGCGCCCGACGGATGAGGAGTACACCCGCTACCTCTGGCTGGTCGAGCAGCTGAAGTCGGTCGACTACGACGACGCGGCAGCTCGGGAGGTCGTGGACTTCCGGGTCAAGGACGTCTTCTTCTCCGCGGTGCTCGCCGTCGCGAGCGACGTCCTGGCCGACCTGGCCGACGAGTTCGGCCGCACCGACCTCGCCCCCGGCCTCCGCGACATCGGCGCCCGCTTCCGCCTCGGCGTGCGCTCCACCATCGACCCGGAGACGCAGCTCGCCCGCGACTTCGACGTGCGCGCGGGCGAGTGGATCGGCACGGAGACCATCGCCGGCTTCGCGCCGCTGTTCGCGGGCGCGTCGGCGGAGGTCACGGCCGCCCAGACCGCGCTGCTGCGGGGCGAGCGCTGGATGGGCGACCCCCGCCTCCGCTTCCCGCTGCCGCCGTCGACCTCCCCTGCGAGTCCGGCCTTCCGCCCGTCGACCTACTGGCGCGGCCCGACCTGGCCGTTCCTCACCCTCCTCCTGGGCTGGGCGGTCGACCGCGGCGGCGACCCGGACCTGGCCGCCGACCTCCGCACGGCCTCCCTCGCCCAGCTCGCCGACCTGGCCTTCGGCGAGTACTACCAGCCCTTCACCGGCGAACCGCTCGGCAGCCACGACCAGTCGTGGACGGCGGCGGCGGCGCTGGAGTGGGCGGGGGAACTCGGGGTGGCCGCCGGCTAGGCGCGTCCCGATGGCGTTGGTCGGGCATTATGAGACATCGCAAGCGCTCTGTCAACGCCCCCGGCCTTCCGCGCCGAGACGGAAGACTAGGGTGATCGACACAAGCTGGGAGGTCCATGGTGCGCTCTGACGATCGCCGCGCGCTGCTGGAACGCGACCTCCCGGGGGCTGCGCGGCGCGGCGAGATCATCGCGCTGTTCCAGCCGCAGTTCTCCCTGGAGACCGGCGAGGTCGTCGGGGCGGAGGCGCTGAGCCGGTGGATCCACCCGCGGTTCGGTCTGATCGCTCCGGGGGAGTTCATCCCGATGGCCGAGCGTCTCGGGCTCGTCGGCGAGATCGGGGACGTCATGCTGCGGCTCGGCGCCCACGCCGCCCGCGACTGGCAGGACCAGGGGCGCCCGATCGAGGTCGCCGTGAACGTGTCGATCCTGCAGCTCCGGACAGCGGCGATCGTGGACACCATCGCCGGACTGCTCGACGAGTTCTCCCTCGCGCCGCGGTTGCTGACGCTCGAGGTGACCGAGACCACTCCGGTCACGCAGGTCCCGGAGGCCATCGGCGTCGTCCACCGGCTGAGCGGGCTCGGCGTGAACATCTCGGTCGACGACTTCGGCGCCGCCTATGCGTCGCGGGAGCAGGTCATCGCACTGCAGGCGATCGAGTTGAAGGTCGACCAATCCCTCGTGCAGGAGACGCAGGGCGCCCGCGGAGAAGACCTGGCGCGCGCGGTCGAGTTCGGCAAAGCGCAGGGGATGCGCCTGGTCGCGGAGGGCATCGAGACGGAGGCGCAGCTGGCCCGCGTCCGTGCGCTGCACTGCGATCGCGGCCAGGGCTATCTGCTGTCGCGCCCGACGACGAAAGCCGATGTCGACAGCCTGCTGGTGAGCGCCGGGGGGTTCCGCGCGGAAGAGTAGGGCGCGCTAACTTGACGACCGTCTCAGAAACCGTCACTCTCAACACATGTATTCTGACCGGTCACGCGTTTGAGGCAGGATGTGCGCGACGAAATCGCGCGTATGCAGCCGTTCCCGCGAGCCCTCGTAGACCGATCGCACACCGTCGTCGACACGAACCTGGCACTGGAGGTCTGGGCCAGCCGGACCTCCGATGAGCTCGTCGGGATGCCGCTCGCCGCGGTGCTCGGCGTCGACGCCGAGGAGCTCTCCGCCGCGCTGGCGACAGGCAACCCCGGCGGCATCCGCCTGGCGACCAGCACGCACGCGTACCAGGGGACGCGCAGTTCTGTGGTCATCAAAGCCGTGCGCATCTCCGGCGGTCACACGATCGTCGCCTTCGACCCGGAGCTCGCCGCCGTCGGCGAGCGCACCATGGCGCTCGGCCGACGCGAGAGCGACCGCCTCCAGCTGCTGCTCTCCGCCTCCGTCGCGTTCGCTAAGACGCGGACCGAGGAGGAGCTCGGCGAGCTGCTGTCGCAGACCGCGCGCCGGGCGTTCAACGCGACCGCGGCCAGCGTGCACACCGGCGAACCGGGGAACTACGCACTCGTGGCAGGGGAGAACCTGCTGGAGGCGGAGTGGCCGAAGGACGCTTCGGGAGACTCGCCCCAGCTCGGGAACGTCGTGACGATCCAGTCGCCCGCCGAGGCGGATGAGATCGCGCCGGGCCTCGGGTTGGGCGGCGTCTTCGAGCGGTCCGGCGTCTCCGCCGTCATCGGTGTGCCGATCATCGAGGACGACGTCCTCTACGGCGCGTTCGCCTGCTACTTCGATCAGCCCCGCAGGTTCGACGACCAGGCCGTCCCGCTGGCCGAGGCGCTGGCCCAGCTCGCCGGGCAGGTCCTCGTCCGGCTGCGCCTGGAGGCACGGCTGCGCCGGGCTGCGATGCTCGACGAGGTCACCGGCCTGCCGAACCGGCGCCTGTTCGACGAGAACCTGCACCAGACCGAGCGCGCACACACGGACCAGGTCGCCGTGCTCTTCGTGGACCTGGACGGCTTCAAGGCGATCAACGACACCCTCGGGCACGCCGCGGGCGACACCGTGCTCAAGGAGGTCGGCGAGCGGCTGAGCAGCGTCTTCCGCCAGGAGGACATGATCGCGCGCTACGGCGGAGACGAGTTCATCGCCGTGCTGCATGTCGCCGACACGTCGGACGCGCTCGAACTGGCCGACCGCGCCAGGGCGGCCATCGCCCAGGACTTCGCCGGCATCCCCCGTGAGCTGAACATCACGGCGAGCGTCGGGATCGCCATCGCGGAGGGCGACGTCGGGGCCCACGCGATCGACCGACTCATCCGGCTCGCGGACCAGGCCATGTACGCGGCGAAGCGCGGCGGAGGCGACCAGGCGGTCGTCCACGGCGCCGAGCGGTAGCGGTCGGCCGTCGCACCCCATACCGCGGACTCGCGCCGCGGTCTATGGGGGGCGGCGACGTCGTGATTGCCGGAGAATGTCAGGGTGGACAAACCCGACATCCCGGTCCCGCTCCTGCTCGGACGGTACCGGCCGACGCGGCTGCTCGCGCGCGGCGGCACCTCGATGGTCTTCCGTGCCCGCGATGAGAACCTCGGCCGCGATGTCGCCGTCAAGCTGTTCTCCTCCGGCAGCCAGAACGACGTCGCACGGTTCCGGGCCGAGGTGGGCGTGCTCGCCGGACTCCGCCATCACGGCGTCGTGTCGATCCTCGACGCGGGCGTCGACGACTCGTCGCCCAAGGACCCCCGCCCGTTCCTGGTCATCGAGCTGGTGGAGGGCGATACGCTCCGCGCGGTGCTCAACGCGGACCCGCTGTCGACGCGGCAGATCGGCGAAGTCGCGTTCGAGGTCGCGGAGACGCTCGAATACGTCCACGCGCGCGGCGTCATCCACCGCGATGTGACACCGTCGAACATCATGATCGTGGACTACGGCACCCGGTTCTCGCGTCCGCGGGCGAGACTGACGGACTTCGGCATCGCCATCCACGCGAAGCGTCCTCAGGAGTTCGCGGAGGGGACGTTCGGAACAGCCGCCTACCTGAGCCCCGAGCAGGTGCGAAGCGAGACCCTGACTCCCGCATCGGACATCTACTCGCTCGGCCTCGTCCTGCTGGAGTGCTTCACGAGGACCGTCGCCTTCCCGGGGACACCCGTGGAGTCCGCCCTCGCCCGGCTGGACCGCGACCCGGTGACGCCGGACGTCGTGCCCGAGCGCTGGCGCGGCCTCATCGAGTCGATGACCCATGCCCACGCGACGCGGAGGCCGTCCGCCGCGGACGTCGCGACCGCCGCGCGCGGAGCCCTGCGCGCCGACAGGGAGCACGAGGCCGCGTGAGCGGGCGCGTCATCCGATCGGAGGTCCGTCGGCATATGATCGACAGGCCGGTGGGACCCGCCCCGGCGACCGCCCAGTGAAGGAGAGCACCCGTTGGGCACTCTGATCTACGGTTCCGGCGCGAAGATCGACATCGACGACCGCCTGCTGGCCCACCTCCAGCTGGTCATCACGTCGAAGCTGCGACGGAACGAGCAGTTCCTCTTCGAGTGGGACCACGACGAGGCGTACTCGCGCGGCCGGACCGCGATCTGGATCAACCCGTCCGTCCCCGTGCACTTCCAGTACGTCGGCAGCCGCCGCCCGGCGCTCAACCGGGCGTGGACGGAGGCGCTGATGGACGCCGCCAACAGCGTCGGCGGTCTGCGCGTGGTCCCCGAGCCCGCGGCGCACTGATGGGGACGCTCTTCTACGGGGACGCGCTCTCCTCCGTCGAGTTCGACGACCGCCTGCTGGCGCACCTGCAACTGGCGATCATCACGAAGCTGCGCCGGAACGAGAGTTTCGTGTTCTCCTGGGACATCCCCGTCACCGGCGGAAGCGGCTCCAACTCGGTCTGGCTGTCCCCGACGCTCGGCCTCCGCTTCACCTACCCGACGCACACGCGCGAGCCGATCAACCGCGCCTGGGTGGAGGCGCTGGTCCGCACGGCGAACAGCGTCTCGGGCCTCCGCGTCGTCGACGAACCTCCCGCCGGCGCAGAGCCGCAGGCGCAGGGCCAGGACAAGACCGACAGAACGGATGAACAGTGATCGTCAACAGGCTGACCGTGGACGGCAAGGACTATTTCCTGCCGGGATCCGTGACGGAGCTGCGCGAGAAGATCCGGGCGGCGATCCAGGCCGGCGGCGACTACGTGAACATCCCGCCGCTGCGCTCCGGCCCCGGCATCGACATCCTGTTCTCGCCGGGCATGCCGGTGGTCTGGAGCCAGATCGACGTCGGAGGCGACCCTGCGGCGGAGGCCGCGGAGGTGTCGGAGTCGAGCATCGACGACGACACGTTCGACGAGCTCTGAGCAACCGTTGAGCGCTGCTGCGGATCAACCCCACGGCAGTGTGGAGCGCGTCCTCCAGTAGACCTCCGGATCGATCGCGAGGTCCGTCGTGGGCTCGCTGAGTGGGGCGGCTTCGAGGTTGCTCGCGAGTTGGGCCGCGCTGACGGCTCCGCTGAGGACGTGATCGGCGAAACGGAGTCCGAGAGCGCTGGAGAGCGCGAAGCCGTCCAGGGAGAGGCCCCGCTCGTGGGCTCGGCTCGCGACGCGGGATTCCGCTGCCGCGTCGGTGAGGCGACCGTTGGCGAGTGCTTCCTTGATGACCACGGTGTATCCGGCGTCGTGGGCGCGCTGCAGGGCCGGGCCGGCCGACTGCTCGAGCAGGTTCCAGGTCGCCTGCACGACCGTGAACGGCGACCCGGGGAGTGCTAGAGCGGCGTCGACGACGTCGCCCTGATGGGGACCGCTCGTCGAGAACCCGACGCGCGTGCCCCGGTCCGCCAGGTGCTGAAGGCGGGAGAGCAGCAGCGGGTCGCGGAGGGCGGGGCTCTCCGGGGTGACCGAGTGGATGAGGTAGATGTCGGGTCGGGTTCCGAGTGCGGCCGTCGACTCCTCCCATTGCGTGTCGAGGAGGCGCGCGGAGTGCTCCTTGCGCTCGTGCTCGCGGACGTCGAAGCGCCAGTCGGCGACGTATTCGTACCCCCACTTGGACCCGATCATGAGCTGCTCGCGTCGCTCCGGATGCCGCCGGAGCCAGTCGCCCAGGAAGGACTCCGCGAGGCCGTAGGAGCGGGCGACGTCGACATAGCGGATCCCGTGCTCCCACGCCGCGTCGAGCATGTCCCCGGTGCGGAGCCGCATGCGTTCGACCGTCCGCGAGGTAGGGGAACCGAGATCGTCGTCGCGGTGGAGCGTGATGTACGCGGGTCGGCCGAGCGCGGCCAGGCCGAGTCCTAGGCGCGTGGGTGAAGCCACTGATCCCCCCACCTCTCGGCTGTGTGCGTCGCGCGGATGCGTCGAATCGTCTGGGAGCGCGACCTCAGGACGATGGAATCGGTGTGAAGGAGGCCCCGGCTCCGCCGCACCCCGTCGACGAGCAACCCGTCGGTGACGCCCGTCGCGACGAAGAACGTGTTCTCGCCCGAGACGAGGGCGTCCTGGTCGAGCACTGCATCGAGGCGGTGGCCGGCGTCGATGGCCTTGTCGCGTTCTTCGTCGTCTTTCGGCTGAAGGCGGGTGAGCATCGTGCCGCCCAGCGCTTTGATCGCGCACGCCGTGATGATCCCTTCCGGGGTGCCACCGACCCCGACACACATGTCGATCGCGCTTCCCGGGAGCGCTGCGGAGATTCCAGCTGCGACGTCGCCGTCGAGCAGGAGGCGCGTCCCGGCGCCTGTGGCGCGGATCTGCTCGATGAGCCGGTGGTGACGGGGGCGATCGAGGACGGCGACGGCCAGGTCCTCCACGCGCTTGCCCATCGCGCCCGCGAGGGCACGGATGTTGTCCGCGATCGGGCGATCCAGATCGAGGACGTCACGGCCTTCGGCGCCGGTCACGATCTTGTCCATGTAGAACACAGCACTCGGATCGTACATCGATCCGCGGTCCGAGACCGCGATGACGGAGATCGCGTTCGGTCGTCCCGCGGCGGTCAGGGACGTGCCGTCGATGGGGTCGACGGCGATGTCGCACGACGGGCCGTTGGCGTTGCCGACGCGCTCGCCGTTGTAGAGCATCGGGGCGCTGTCCTTCTCGCCCTCACCGATGACGACGACCCCGTCGATGTCCACGGTTCGGAGGAAGGCCCGCATGGCGTCGACGGCTGCGCCGTCGGCGAGGTTCTTCTTGCCCTTGCCCACCCACGGGTGCGCCCGGATCGCCGCCGCTTCCGTCGCCCGGACCAGCTCCAGTGCGAGGTTGCGGTCGGGGGAAGGTGCCAGTGTCGAGGTTGCAGTGCCGTCGTGTGCTGTCATGGCTGCTTTCACATAAGGAGCTGGTGGCGGCCGCCGAGGCCGCCACCAGCTGCGCGTCAGTGCGTCAGTGCGTCAGTGCGTCAGTGCGTCCGCGTCGAGCGTCTCCCAGTGCTGGGTGCTCCCGCTCGCGGTGGCGCCGGCCTCGAAGAACAGCGCGATGGTGACAGCGCCGGGATCCAGCACGCCCCTGGCCAGCTCGCCGACGTAGCTCGCGCGTCCGCGATTGGCGACGAGCTCGCCGGTGGAGAGCGCGCCCGCCCGGGCGGCGTGGGCGGCTCGCTCGAGCGCTTCCGGAAGAGCGAGTCCGCGATCCGCGTCCTCGACCAGCGACGTCGACGCGGGTGCGAGGGCGTCGATCATGGTGTTGTCGCCGACCTTCGCGCCGCCGAGCTTCTGGATGGCGTCCAGGCCCGCAGCCACCCCGGCCGCGAGTTCGCTCAGGGTGGCCGTCGCGTTCGCACTCCGGGAGATGTGGCGGAACCACATCCCGAACAACGGGCCGCTCGTTCCGCCCGTCGCGAGAAACCCCTTGGACACCGCGGCGAACACCGACCGGAAGGTGGCGTCCTCCACCGTGGGCAATGCCTCGTCCGCACGGCGGAGCGCGGAGGCGATGTTGGTGCCGAAGTCGCCGTCGCCGGCGAGACGGTCGAGCTCCGTGAGCTGCTGCTGGGCGAGAGTGAAGGTGCGCGCGAACTCGCTGATCCAGTCGTGCGCGGTCGTGCCGTCGAGCTGAGTGCTCATGGTCTTCCTTTCCTTGTTACCAGGTGAGGGCCGGGGTGCGGACGGGTGCGTCCCAAGCCGTGATGAGGTCCTCGTCGGCGATGGTGAACGTGATGGAGACGCCGTGCATGTCCAGGCTGGTCACGTAGGAGCCGACGAGGGAGCGGGCGACACCGATGCCGTGACCGCCGAGGATGCGGTGGAGCCGGCGGGCGACGATCGAGAGCTCCAGCGGGTAGGCGCCGCCGAGCCCATTGACGATCGCGACGACCGACTGACCGCGGCTGAGGGAGAGGTCGGCGATGAGGGGGTCCACGAGCGCGTCGACCAGGTCGTCGACGGGCGTGAACGGGATGCGGGCGGTGCCGCGCTCGCCGTGGATCCCGACGCCGAACTCGACCTCGTGCGAGTCGAGCTGGAATGCCGCGGTCGCGTCGCCGGGGTGCGTGCAACCGTCGAGGGCGAGCGCGAGGGTGCGCGAACGGCTGACGATGTCGCGGCCGGCAGCGGCGACGACGGACAGGCTGGCTCCTCGCTCCGCCAGGGCGCCGCACACCTTCTCGACGGTGATGACAGCGGCCGTTCCGCGCCTGCCAGGGCCGTCCTTGTCGCTGTCGGAGGCCAGGTCGTCGTCGACGAGGACGGTCTCGACCGTGATGCCCTCGTCTTCGGCGAGTTCGGCGGCGATCTGGAAGTTGAGGACGTCCCCGGTGTAGTTCTTGACGATCTGGACGACACCGGCCCCGTTGTCGGCGAGCTGCGTTCCCGCGAGCACCTGCTGGGACGTGGGGCTCGCGAAGACGGCGCCGGCGACGGCCACGTCGAGCATCCCCGTCCCGACGAATCCCGCGTGCAGAGGCTCGTGTCCCGAGCCGCCGCCGGAGACCAGTCCGACCTTCCCCGCGATCGGCTGGGCTCGGCTGATCAGGGAGAACTCGGGGTCGAGCGTGATCAGCGACGGGTATGTCGCGGCCAGGCCTTCGAGGGCCTCCCCGATCACGTCGCCGGGCTGGTTGATGAGCTGTCGGTTGTTGGACATTGTGTTTCCTTTCCGTCCGTTCGGACGAGAGTCAGCCGCGCTTCACTGCGGCGGTTGCGAGGGAGTGCATGAGGATCGCCACGGTCGCGGCGCCGGGATCGAGGTGGTTCTCGCTGCGTTCGCCCAGGTAGCTGGCGCGCCCGCGGCGGGCGATCATCGGATAGGTGGCGTCACGACCGACCGTGGCGGATGCCGCTGCGCGAGCGAACGCCGTCGGTTGCGGGACGCCGTCGGCGACGGCCGAGCGCAGTTCGACGAGTGCGGGGACGAGAGCGTCGATCATGGTCTTGTCGCCGGGCTCCGCCCGGCCCCGATCCTGTACGCGCGCCACACCTGCCGCGAACGCGTCCACGAACTCCGGCAGCCGCACGGCGTCACGGCCGTCCAGGGCCGCCGCGATCCCGTGGATCAGCGTCGAGAACAGGATCCCGCCCGCCCCTCCGGTCGCTGCGCCGAATGCGGCGCCGATCCGGGCGAGAAGGGCCGCGACATCGGCGTCCGCGTCCGCATCCGCATCCGCTTGGGCACGGGCGGCGCGCGCACCCTTGTGCATGATGATGCCGTGGTCGCCGTCACCGATCGCCGTGTCGAGGTCAGTGAGCCACGGAGCGCTCTCGGCGATCGCGAGATCGAACTCGACGAACCAGTCCATTATCAGCCGGACGGTCACCGGACCGGACTCGGTCCCGGAGGAGGGGGCGGTGCCGATCACGCGTTCGTGGGCTGCTCGGTGAGAGCCTCGGTCAGGCTCGTGCGGTCGGCAGCGGTGCGCGACACCAGAGTGAACGCGAAAGCCGCGACGACGCCGGCGAGGAGTTCCGCGGCGATGTAGACCGGCCACTGCTCCCAGTGGACCTGGCCGCCGAGCAACTGCTGGACGAGCATGGGTCCGGTCGTGCGTGCCGGGTTGATCGACGCTCCGGTGGCGGGTGCGACGGGGATGATCGCCGCGAACACGACGAGGCCGATGACGATTCCGGCGAAGCCGGGGGCGGCCTTGCGGTGGATCACGCCGAAGACCGTGAAGACCAGGATGAACGTCCCGACGAACTCGGCCGTGAACGCCTGCCACCACGGGATACCAGAGTAGGAGGCGACCCCCAGGCCGAGCGTGCTCGCCTTCTGGCCGAGGACGGCCACGATGGCGAAGGAGCCGACGATGGCTCCGGCGACCTGGGCGACGATGTAGCCGGGGACCTCACGCCACGGGAATTTCCCGGTGACGGCGAGCCCGAGGGTCACGGCGGGGTTGATGTGGTTGCCCGAGATGTATCCGAAGACGTAGACCGTCCCGATCACGATGGTCGCGAACGCCAGGGAGATGAATCCCAGGTCCGCGCCGGTGAACTTGGCTCCGCCGCCGACCATCGCCAGTGCCGGCACGGAGCCGACACCCACGAAGACGAGGAAAGCCGTTCCGAGGCCTTCGGCGACCAGGCGTTGCCAGAATCTGTTCTCATCCATTTTTCGTTCTCCTTTGAACCAGAGATTCGACATTATCGAATCTATTTCGGTAATGTCGAATAATGCCGGAGCCGGAGTGCGCTGTCAAGCCGAGGAACCGGCAAGATGGAAGAAGCGCACGCCATCGACACGAAGGGGAGACCGAGTGATCCAGTCCATTGATCGCGCCGCGCGGATCCTCGACCTGCTTCGCGGTGCGCGCCGGCTGGGCATCTCCGAGCTCGCCGCCGCTCTCGAGCTCCCGCCGTCGACCGTGCACGGCCTGGTGAAATCGCTGCAGGCCCATCGCCTCGTCGCGCAGGAACCCGGCGGCAATCGCTACGTCCTCGGGCCTGCGCTTCTGAGGCTGTCGAGCGTCTACCTCGACACTCTCGAAGTCCGTTCCAGGTCCATGCGCTGGATGCACGAGCTCTCGCAGAAGACGGGCCTCGCCTCCCGGCTGGGCGCGGAGCTGTTCGGCGACGTCATCGTCATCCACCAGGAGCGACGACCGGATGGCAGCGAGCAGATGCCCGAGACGGGCGTCACCATCCCCAGCCATGCGTCAGCGCTCGGAAAGGTCCTCCTCGCCTTCGACGACGACCACGCCGCCGCGGTAGTGCAGAAGGGGCTGCGTTCGCTCACCAGCGATACCGTGACCGACATCGACGCGCTGCGACAGCAGTTCACGGACATCCGCAACGGCGGCTTGGGCACCGAGCAGGAGGAGGCGCTCATCGGCGAATGCTCCATCGCGGCCCCGATCGTCGCCGCGGGCGGTGAGGTGGTCGCAGCCCTCGGGCTCGTTGTCCCCTCCACGGAATGGCCCGCATCGTCTGCGACGGCCAGCGCCCTCCGCGAAGCCGCCCGTAATATTTCACGAGAACTCGGTGGTGGGCAGATGGCCGGGCTGGCGTAGGACTACTCGGGGAGGACCGAGCCCAACTGATCCAGCACCCTGAGGCAGGCTTCGAGCGCCGGACGGAGATCTCGGTCGGCATCGCCCCCCGTGAACTCGGGTTCGCCGTCGATGATGGCGCGAACAGCCGGGGACATGGAGTCGAGACGGTCGCTCTGCCGGATGGCTCGCACAGCCAGGAGGAATTCGCACGCGAGGACCGTCCGCCACGCCGCGACAGCTCGTTCAAGTTGCAGCACGCCCTGGCTCGCGAAGCTCGCGTCCTCCTCCACGCCGCCAGAGAGGACGGTGGTCCCGCTGGCGGCCGGCATCGCCGCGGCGCGGATCTCGGCACCGGATGCCGCGAGCACGTATTCAACGATCATCGTCCCGGACGATCCGTCCGGGCCGGACGCCAGGAAACGGGCGAGCCCCGTGTAGTCAGGGTCGTTGAGCATCCGGACACGGGCCGTGCTCAGCGGTGCCACCGCGGCCAGCGCGTTCAGGGCTGCGTCAATGTTGAGCGCGAGCTTCAGCTGGAAGAAGCCGCCGTGGTGCACCGCTTCGACGTGTTCTCCGTCCAGGACGAACAAGGGGTTCTCCTGCGCGACGGAGGCGAGTGACTCGACTGTGTCAGTGACCTGTTCCATCGCTTCGTGCAGCGCTCCTGCTGCGAGCGGGAACGCGCGGATCCCGAATGGGTCCTGCACACGGGCGCGCTCAGGGAGCGGGCGGGTGCCGAAGACACGGCGGATCCGGGCCGCGACGTCACGGACTCCGGTGGAGGCCGCTGCTTCAGCGGCGGGTGCGGACCAGTGTTCGGCATTGGCGCCGACGGCGAACGCTGTCAGCGCGAAGATTTCGATGGCGGCCGCCTCCAGTCGCCAGAACGCGGCCGCCGCGAGAGCGGCTCTGCCGATCGTCAGCGCGCTGCTGCTCATGAACGGGAGGGCGCTGTCTGCACCGAACGGAGGCAGCGGTGCGAGCGGGCGACTCGCCGGCAGCTCACCGGTGAGCGTGAGAGCCGCTCGCGCCAGCGCCGACAGGTCCGCCGTGCCGATGCTCGCGCCGTGCTCGTGAACGGTAGGGAGCGCGTCCTCGTTCAGCATGCGGGCGACCCCGTCGAGGACATCGGGGCGTATGCCCGAACCGACGTGGCTGAGCTGGTTCAGCCGAACAACGAGCATCGCCCGCACCTGTTCGGCGGGGATCGGCGCGCCCACCTCCACCGCGTGGCTGCGCAGCAGGCGCATCCCGTGCTCGGTGTCGGCTTCCGGAACCGAGGTCGTGCGGTTGAAGCCCACCCCCGTAGTCCTGCCGTACGCGCGCAACCCTGATGCGTTCGCGATCCGCAGATGCGCTTCGGTGACGGCGGACCGTGTTTCAGCACTCACCACGACCGGCGCATGATCACAGGCGACAGCCCGGATGGTCTCAATCGTCATCCTGTTGTCCGGGGACATTCAGCCTCCTCGTCGAGATGTGAATATTCGCACTTGCCGAAAACGCGTTGCCGCGGGATGATAATACGCACAGCGGCCCCCTCTTCCACAAGACAGAGTTTCGATGGGCGGCTCAGCGACGAGGAGGTCCAGCACGTGGAGACGAACACCCGCACCGTGGAGCGTGCTTTCGACATTCTCGCCGCGGTCTGCGATGCGGGCTCCCTCTCCATGGTGGAGGCCGCCAGAGCCGTCGACCTTTCTCCGAGCACCGCGACCCGGCTGCTTCGGACGATGACCCAACTGGGCTTCCTGCGGAGGGACGACACGAACTCCTACGTCCCGGGTGTGCGTCTCATCCAGCTGGGGGCTCACGTCCTCAGTAACGACGAGCTCATCCGTCTGTGCCAGCCCGTGATGAATCAACTCGCCCAATCGACCGGCGAGTCGATCTACCTCAGCATCCGGGGCGTGGACGACACCGCCGTCTACGTCGCGATGGCGGAAGGAACCTCTTCCGTCCGCCACGTCAGCTGGATCGGGCGCACCTTTCCCCTCGCAGGGTCTGCGGCAGGGCAGGTGCTGCTCGGGCACCTCGGCGACGAAGGATTCGAGGTCGAATCGAATCTGATCGAACCCGATGTGACGGCGATCGCCGCACCCGTGACCACCAATGGACGCGTGGTCGCAGCGATGTCGTTACTCGCCCCCACGTACCGCGCCGACGAAACGACGATCCGCACGCTGGGCCACGAGTTGGCCGAGCGAACCGGGTCGGTCTCCGCCCTCCTCACCCGCAGCGCCGACGCAAGTGATCCGGTCGCGGGCCTCGAGGAGGCATACGAGGTCCCGGCCGGCTGAGCCCGGCTGAGACCGACGAAGTCCCTGCGTCCCCGACAGGGCTCAAGCATTCGAGCGAAGGAGCACCGAATGATCGGTCTGAAAGATGTGACCAAAGAGTACCCGGACGGCACCACAGCCGTTCACAGCCTCAACCTCGAGGCGCCCACCGGAAAGCTGACGGTCCTGGTCGGACCCTCCGGGTGCGGCAAGACGACGACGCTCCGCATGATCAACCGGCTGATCCGCCCCACCTCGGGGACGATCGAGCTCGACGGCGTCGACACCGCCACCCTCGGCGACGTTCAGCTCCGTCGCAAGATCGGCTACGTCATCCAGAACGCGGGACTCTTCCCGCACCGGACGGCGCTCGACAACGTCGCCGCGCTGCCGATCCTGCTGGGCGAGAAGAAGGCTCCCGCCCGTGCGAACGCGATGGAGCTGCTGGAACGCGTCGGTCTCACGGCCGATCACGCCCGGCGGTATCCGTGGCAGCTCTCGGGAGGTCAGCAGCAGCGCGTCGGGGTCGCCCGGGCGTTGGCCACTGACCCGCCGTATCTCCTCATGGACGAGCCGTTCAGCGCCGTCGACCCGATCGTGCGCAACCAGCTGCAGGACGAGTTCCTCCGGCTCCAGCGGGAGATCGGCAAGACCATCGTGATGGTCACCCACGACATCGACGAAGCGCTGAAACTCGGCGACCAGGTCGCGGTGCTGCAGGAGGGCGGCTACCTGGCGCAGCTCGACACCCCGCAGCGGCTGCTCGAGCGGCCCGCCAGCCCGTTCGTGGCGGACTTCCTCGGCAACGGGCGCGGCTTCCGCTCGCTCCAGTTCGCCATCGGCGACGCCGTCGCCCGGCTCGCGAACGAGAGTCGCGTCGGTCTGGGCGCGACTCCGCGCACGGACGGCTGGCACGTCGTGGTCGACGACCGCGAGCGCCCCCTCGGCTGGACGCGCACGTCGACCACCGTCCGCGAGGGGGATGTCGATGTGAGCGGGACGGTCGCACGCGCCGACGGGTCGCTGCGCGAGCTCCTCGACGCCGCCCTGTCGTCGCCCACGGGGCGCGGACTGGTGGTCGACACCAGCGGCGTGTTCCTGGGGACGGTCAGCATCGAGGACGCCTCACAGCTCGCCGCCGAAGCACATCGCGGACGGGCCGCATGAACTCCCAGCTGGCGTGGCTTCAGAACAACCTCGCCTGGATCGGCGAGCTCACCGTGTCCCACCTCTACCTCTCGATCATCCCCGTGATCATCGGCCTGGCGATCGCCCTCCCGATCGGCTGGCTGGCCCACCGCTATCGCGCAGTGCTGCCCGTCATCGTCGCCGGATCGTCGCTGCTCTACACGATCCCGTCGCTGGCCTTCTTCGTGCTGATGCCGGTGATCATCGGGACGAAGATCCTCGACCCGCTCAACGTCGTGATCGCACTCACCGTCTACACCATCGCGCTCCTCGTGCGTGTCGTCGCGGACGGTCTCGGTTCGGTCCCGGAGGAGGCGGTGCAAGCCGCGACCGGGATGGGATACACCCCCGTCCAGCGGCTCCTGCGGGTCCAGCTGCCGGTCGCCGTGCCGGTGATCGGCGCCGGCCTGCGCGTCGCGGTCGTCGCGAACGTCAGTGTGGTCTCGATGGCGGCGCTGATCGGGATCCCGCAGCTGGGGTCCCTCTTCACGTACGGGTTGCAGGTCTTCCAGATGCTGCCGGTGATCATCGGAATCCTGCTGAGCGCCGTGCTGGCGCTCGGACTCGACCTGCTTGTCCAAGGCTCCATCCGTGGTCTCACCCCGTGGAATCGCAGAATGCGCGGTGCATCATGAACTACCTGAGCTGGCTCGCCGACCCCGCCAACTGGAGCGGCCCGGGAAGCATCCCGGTCCAGATCCTGGTCCACCTGGCCTACTCGCTGATCTCGCTCGTCATCGCGATGCTCATCGCGCTGCCGCTCGGCGTCTACATCGGCGTCACCGGCAAGGGCGTCAACCTCATCGCCGGCATCGCGAACACGCTGAGGGCGCTCCCGTCGATCGGTGTGCTCGTCCTCGCCGTCATGCTGGTGTCGCTCGCGTTCACCAACGACCTCGCGTACCAGATCCCCACGATCATCGTGCTGGTGATGCTCGGGATCCCGCCGATCCTTACCAACACCTACGCGGGGATCCAGGCCACCGATCCCGCTGCGGTCGACGCCGCACGCGGGATGGGCTACTCCACCCGCCAGGTGCTGTGGCACGTGCAGATCCCGTGCGCGCTTCCGCTCATGCTCTCGGGCGTGCGCAGCGCGTTCCTGCAGATCATCTCGACGGCGACCATCGCCGCGGTGGTCTCCCTCGGCGGCCTCGGCCGCTTCATCATCGACGGGGGCGCCACGAGCAACTACTCGGAGATGGTCGGCGGCGCCATCGTCGTCGCGGCGGTCGCCCTGGCCGTGGAACTCATCCTCGTCGGAGTCGGCCATCTGGTCGTCTCTCCGGGTCTGCGCCGCACGAACGCGCGGCGCGCCCGCGTCTCGTCGGCGAAGCCGGAGCCCTCGACGGCGACGATCGCTCTCGATCTCACCCCCTGACCACCCAGATCCCCTGATCCCTCTGATCCATCGAACCCGGCGCGCAGCGCCAGGCCGGTGTCCGGCGTGCCCGGAACCCGGCAGAGCCACACCCCTCGATACATCCACCACCCCCTGTGCACCCCATAACCCCGAAGGAGTTCCCCCCATGAACCGCCGACTCATCCTCGCGGCCGCCGTCACCGTCACAGCCATCACCGCCCTCGCCGGCTGCTCAGCGGGTGGCGACCCGCTGAGCAAAGGCTCCGGCAGCACGTCCGGCTCGGACAGCATCATCATCGGCTCGCTGAACTATCCCGAGAGCGAGACCCTCGCCGCGATCTACTCGCAGGCCCTGCAGGGCGCGGGCGTGAAGGTCCAGGAGAAGTTCAACATCGGCGCCAGGGAGATCACCATGCCGGCGCTCAAGGACGGCTCCATCGACCTGATCCCGGAGTACTCCGGATCGGTGCTGACCTACCTGGACCCGAAGTCGACCGCGAGCGCGCCGGACGACGTGATGACCGAGCTGCAGAAGAAGCTCCCCTCGGGGCTGAAGGCGCTGAAGCAGTCGGCCGCCCAGGACAGCGATGTGCTGGCCATCACCCAGGAGACCGCCGACAAGCACAACCTCAAGAAGATCTCCGACCTGAAGGACGTGGCCGGCAGCTTCACCGTCGGCGGGAACCCGGAGTTCCAGACCCGCCAGGCGGGAATGGTCGGCCTGAAGTCGGTCTACGGTCTCACGTTCGGCGGCTACAAGAATCTCGACGAGGCCGGCCCGCTGACCATCACCGCCCTGGCCAACGGTCAGGTGCAGGCGGCCGACATGTTCAGCACCGACCCGTCGATGGACGAGAAGCACTTCGTGGCGCTGGCGGACGACAAACACCTCTTCGCCGCGCAGAACGTGTTCCCGCTGATCGCCGCGGGCAAGGCGAGCGACACCGTCCAGAAGACGCTCGACGCTGTCTCCGCTCAGCTCACGACCCAGGAGCTGATCGCGCTGAACGAGAAGGTCACCAACGGGGAGTCCTTCGCCAAGGCCGCCACCGAGTGGCTGAGCGCCAAGGGCCTGAAGTAGGCCGCGCCCGAAGCGATCGGACAGCACCATGTCGATGAGAATTCAGAAAGGCCGATGACGTGACCGACACCACCTCCACCACCCTCCTCCGCGAAGCGATCCGTGCGCCGCGCGGCACCGAGTTGACTGCGAAGAGTTGGCAGACCGAGGCGCCGTTGCGGATGCTGATGAACAACCTGGATCCGGAGGTGGCTGAGCGTCCGGATGATCTGGTCGTCTACGGCGGCACCGGCCGGGCGGCGCGCAGTTGGGAGGCGTATGACGCGATCGTCGCGACCCTCCGCGACCTGGAGGCGGATGAGACGCTGCTGGTGCAGTCGGGCAAGCCGGTGGGGGTGTTCCGCACGCACGAGTGGGCGCCGCGGGTGCTGATCGCCAACTCCAACCTGGTCGGTGATTGGGCGACCTGGCCGGAGTTCCGCCGCCTGGAGGCCCTCGGCCTGACCATGTACGGGCAGATGACCGCCGGCTCCTGGATCTACATCGGCTCGCAGGGCATCCTGCAGGGCACCTACGAGACGTTCGCGGCGATCGCCGACAAGCGGTTCGGCGGGAGCCTAGCCGGCACCCTCACCTTGACCGGTGGTTGTGGCGGGATGGGCGGCGCGCAACCGTTGGCTGTCACCCTCAACGACGGTGTCGTGTTGATCGTGGACGTCGACGCCACCCGCCTGCAGCGCCGGGTGGACCACGGCTACCTGGACGAGCTCACCGACGACATCGACGACGCGATCGCCCGGGTGCTCGCCGCCAAGAGTGAGCGGTGGGCGCTGTCGGTGGGTCTGGTCGGCAACGCCGCCACCGTCTTCCCCGAGCTGCTGGCCCGCGGGGTGGCGATCGATATCGTCACCGACCAGACCAGCGCGCACGACCCGCTCAGCTACCTCCCCGAGGATGTCACGGTCGAGGAGTGGCACGAGGCCGCCGCCGCCGATCCGGAGGCGTTCACGATCGCCGCGCGGCTGTCGATGGCGAAGCAGGTGGAGGCCATGGTCGGCTTCCTCGACGCCGGCGCCGAGGTCTTCGACTACGGCAACTCGATCCGCACCGAAGCACAGCTCGGCGGCTACGGGCGCGCGTTCGCGTTCCCCGGCTTCGTGCCCGCCTACATCCGCCCGCAGTTCGAGGAGGGTCGCGGCCCGTTCCGGTGGGCGGCGCTCTCCGGCGACCCGGCGGACATCGCCGCGACCGATCGCGCGATCCTGGAGCTGTTCCCCGACGACCACAAGCTGCGCCGCTGGATCACCCAGGCCGGTGAGAAGGTGCACTTCGAGGGCCTGCCGGCGCGGATCTGCTGGCTCGGCTACAAGGAGCGGCACCTGGCCGGCCTGAAGTTCAACGAGATGGTCGCCTCCGGCGAGCTGTCGGCGCCGATCGTGATCGGCCGCGACCACCTCGACTCCGGCTCCGTCGCCTCCCCCTACCGGGAGACCGAGTCCATGAAAGACGGCTCCGACGCGATCGCCGACTGGCCGCTGCTGAACGCGCTGCTGAACACCGCCTCCGGCGCGACCTGGGTCTCCCTCCACCACGGCGGCGGGGTCGGCATCGGCCGCAGCATCCACGCCGGCCAGGTCGTGGTCGCCGACGGCACCCCGCTCGCGGCGGAGAAGATCGAACGCGTGCTCACCAACGACCCCGGCACCGGCGTCATGCGCCACGTCGACGCCGGCTACGAACACGCCACCGACATCGCCCGCGAACGCGGACTCCGCATCCCCATGCAGGAACGGTGATGGACACCCTGACCGCACCCAAGACGGAGCCGATCCCGACCCTGGTCGAGACCGCAGGGCACGCTATCGTGCGCACCCTGGAGGAGCACGGTATCCGTCGGGCGTACGTCGTCCCCGGGGAGAGCTACCTCGACGTCCTGGACGGCCTGTACGAGTCGACGATCGACACGATCGTCTGCCGGCACGAGGGTGGCGCCGCCTACATGGCGGAGGCCGAGGGCAAGATCGGCCGGCTCCCCGGCGTCGCGATGGTCACCCGCGGCCCCGGGGCCGCGAACGCGCACGTCGGCCTGCACACCGCGTGGCAGGACTCGACCCCGATGATCCTCTTCGTCGGGCTGATCCCCACCGCGCATCGTGGGCGTGAGGCGTTCCAGGAGTTCGACATCCAGTCGTGGTTCGACTCGGGCGCGAAAGCGGTGTTCGTCCTGGACTCGCCGGATCGTGCGGCCGAACTGGTCGCCGAGGCGATCTTCACGGCGCGGTCCGGACGGCCGGGCCCGGTCGTCGTCGGGCTCCCCGAGGACGTCCTCACCGAGAGGATCCCGGGACTGCGGCATCCCGAACTCCCCGTGGCGGGCGGCGGCCTCACCCGCCGCGACGGTGTCGCGTTGGCGGGAGCCCTGGCGCGGGCGCAGCGGCCGCTCTTCGTCACGGGTGGAAGCGACTGGGACGACGAGACCACGCAGAAGCTGACGGCCTGGTTGGAGCGTCACCGCATCGCGGCGGCCGCCGAGTGGCGAACCGAAGGGGTGGTGCCGTTCGACTCGCCGTCCTACGTCGGCCCGATCGGCTACGGGCGGCCCAAACCCACCGTGGACATCCTCGACGAGGCGGACCTGCTTGTCTACGTCGGCACCGTCCCGGGCGACGTGCTCACCAGCGGCTTCCACGCACGCCAGGGTTGGAGCACGGAGAACGTGCTCGTCTCCATCGACACCCGTCTGCGTGGCCGCTCTGGGGCGGTGACGCACCATATCGTCGCCCGACCCGGTCATTTCGTGCGCGATCTGGTCGAGCTCGACATCCAGACGCGACCGGAATGGGCCGGATGGACCGCGCGGCTTCGCGGGCAGCAAGTCGCGTTCTCCGCCCTTCCTTCCGGCGGCGGGGCGAACGGTCCCGCCCGGATGGACACGTTGATGGCCGCGCTCGTACCTCGACTCGAGCGCGACGCCATCGTCACGTTCGGCGCGGGAGAGCACACGAACTGGGCTCACCGCTACTTTCCCGCCGCCACCTTCACCTCGATGCTCAGCGCCGGCAACGGGTCGATGGGGTACTCGGTGCCGGCCGCGGTCGCCGCGAGTCTGAACTTCCCGGATCGACAGGTGGTCTGCATCGCCGGCGACGGCGAGTTCCTGATGAACGGCCAGGAGCTCGCGACGGCAGCGCAGTACGGGCTCAGTCCGCTGGTGATCGTCATGGACAACCAGGAGTACGGGACGATCCGCACCCACCAGGAGCGTCATTACCCCGGACGCGTCTCCGGAACGCAGCTGAAGAATCCGGACTTCGCCGCCCTCGCCGAAGCGTACGGCGGCCGGGGCTTCCGCGTCGAGGACGACGCGCAGGTCGCCTCCGCCGTCCGGTCGGCGCTGGACGTCATCGCGGTCACCGGGAGGTTCGCGCTCATCCACCTCCTCGTGGAACAACGGCGGCAAGCGTACTAGCGCTGCCGCGCGCAGACTCGTCGCGGCGGCGTCCAGGTCTTCGTGGGGCCTGACGCCGACGCGACGGCACGCACTCTCGGAATCGGAGAAGGGACCATGAAACTGCTATCGCGGACCTCGCGGGAGGTTCGGCCGTGGAAGAACGCCTGCGGCGTCAGCGAGGACATCCTCGTCTCGCCGACGGTCGACGCGAGCGGACACCCGTATTGGCGCGTCGCGCTGGCGACGGTCGACAGCGACGTGCCGTTCTCGCGATTCGAGGGGATGGAGCGGATCCTGATGCCCATCAGCCGCGACGGGATGGAGCTCGCGATCGACGGCGAATTCACGCGTGTGCCGCGGTACTCCGTCCTCGCATTCCCCGGCGAAGCCGCCGTCGCAGCGCACAACGTGCGGGTGCCGTCGCAGGACATCAACGTCATGATTGACCGGAACGCGGGTTCCGCGACGCTGACCCGACGCTACGTCGTCGGTTCCACTCCGATCCGGAAGGCCGCCGAGAAGGAGGTTGCCGTCATCGTGGCGCTCGCTCCGACACTTCGACGCAACGGCAATCCGCTGCTGATCGGCGATGCCATCCTCCTCGACGAGCGAGACGGAGGATATCTCACAGGATTCGGAAACACTGCGCTCGTGCGCATCACGCTGAAAGACGGTCCTTTCTCGCTCGGCACGTGTCGAGAGATGTGAACATTTCGCACTTGCCGACAATCCATTGCCACGCGATGATAATACGCACAGTGGCCGGCCGGCCGTGCTCTTGCTGATGACGCATCTAACGGCATCGTATTCGCTGATCTCAACACGCTCACGGACCGCGATCTAGATGATCTCAACGCTGCGTTGGCTGGTTCTGCCGACGCGGTACGCGCCGAAGAATGGCGGCCACGGATCTCCGACATCCTCGTCAGCCGGATTGATTTGGGCTCGAGCGAGAGGATCTGCGCGGGAGTACTGGGAAGCTGAAGTTCTACCATTGAACTACACTCGCGCGGCCCGGAATCCCAGACAAACACTGGGAAGTAGGGCTGCGGCCCAGACTACCCGCTCATGGTTTTTGGCCAAACTCACCGTTTACTCACCGCTTTGGCAGATTCCAGCTCCTCACAGCGTGGTTCCGGGCCCGAGAGGTCTTCGTCACGCAGGTTTCACGCGCGGCGCGGGTAGCGGAAACACCGCCTTCCTAGCGTGGTGGCATCCACTCGCCCCTGTCGCAGGAGGTCCCGATGACCGGCACCGTCTCCGCCCCAGCAACGTCAACAGCGTCCAACTCAACCACCCGCACGGGCGTGGCATCGCCTTCAGGCCTCGCCGTCCGTCCCGGCCGCTGGATCGACGGCTGGAACGCCGAGGACACCGTCCAGTGGGAGGCCGCGGGCGCCGCCATCGCGCAGCGCAACCTCCGCTGGTCGATCTTCGCCGAGTTCCTCGGCTTCGTCGTCTGGCAGCTCTGGTCGATCGTCGTCGTCGCGCTCCCGGCAGCCGGCTTCCATTTCACGACCTCGCAGACGTTCTGGCTGATCTCGATGCCGAGCCTGGTCGGCGCGACCCTGCGGTTCCCGTACACGTTCATGGTCCCGAAGTTCGGCGGGCGCAACTGGACGATGGTCTCGGCGGCGCTGCTGCTCATCCCGGCCGTCGGCCTGGCGATCTGCGTCGCGAACCCGGCGACGCCGTTCGGGGTGATGCTGCTGGTGGCGGCGCTCGCCGGATTCGGCGGCGGCAACTTCGCCTCGTCGATGGCGAACATCACGTTCTTCTACCCGCAGCGGAAGAAGGGCTGGGCGCTCGGCCTCAACGCGGCAGGCGGCAACCTCGGCGCGGCGGTCGCGCAGTTCGCGGTGCCGATCGTCATCACCATCGGCGCGGGCGCGACCCTCCAGCTGCCGCTCGCCGGACTGGTCTGGGTGCCGCTCATCCTGGTCGCCATCGTCGGGGCGTGGCGGCGGATGGACAACCTCTCGAACGCGAAGGCCGATGTGACGGCCTCGCTCGCCGCCCTCCGCGCGCCCGAGCTGTGGCTGATGGCGCTCCTGTACATCGGCACGTTCGGGTCGTTCATCGGCTTCTCGGGCGTCTTCCCGAAGCTCATCGCCGACCAGTTCCCGGCGTTCAGCGCGTTCCCCGTCGCCGGCGCGACGCTTTCGTTGGCGTTCCTCGGTGCGCTCGTCGGCTCCCTCGCCCGTCCGTTCGGCGGCCGGCTCGCCGACCGGTTCGGCGGCAGCACCATCACGATCGCCGCCTTCGTGGTCATGGCGCTCGGCGCCCTCGCGGTCATCCTCACGTTGCCGCTGGACAACTTCTGGCTGTTCCTGGGCTTCTTCCTCGTCCTGTTCATCGCGTCCGGCGCGGGCAACGGGGCGACCTACCGGATGATCCCCACGCTGTTCGCGCTGCGTTCGGGCGCGGCCGACGGGCACAGCGCGGCCGGCGACGTCTCGTCGCAGCGCACGGCCGCCGCGGCCCTCGGGATCGTCTCGGCCTTCGGCGCCTATGGCGGCTTCGTCATCCCGCAGGTCCTCGGGCTCTCGAAGTCGACCACCGGAGGCTACGAGGCGGGGCTGAGCTGGTTCGTCGCCGCCTATGTCGTGCTCCTGGCGATCACGGTCGCGGTCGCGGTCAGCGGTCGTCGCCGCGGGGTGCGGATCTGAGCGGCGGCCTCCCGATGCCCGCGCCGAGTCACTGCCCGTACTGCGCGCTTCAGTGCGCCATGACACTCACGCCCCCGCCTGACGCAGCGACACCGGTGACCGTGAGCGGCCGGATGTTCCCGACCAACCGGGGCGGCCTCTGCAAGAAGGGCTGGACCTCCGCCGAGCTCCTGGCGACGCCCGGCCGGCTGACCACCCCGCTCATCCGGCGCGACGGCGAGTTGCGACCCGCCGCGTGGGAGGAGGCGTTCACCCTGATCGCCTCGCGCCTCAGCGCCATCCGCCACCAGGACGGCCCCGACGCGGTCGCGGTCTTCGGCGGCGGCGGGCTCACCAACGAGAAGGCCTACCTGCTCGGCAAGTTCGCCCGCCTGGCTCTGGCGACCTCCCGCATCGACTACAACGGCCGGTTCTGCATGGCGTCGGCCGCGGCCGCCGGCAAGCGGGCATTCGGGATCGACCGGGGGATGCCGTTCCCGGTGACCGACCTCGACGACGCGGACGCCATCCTGCTGCTCGGATCGAACGTCGCGGCCACGATGCCCCCGTTCATCGGCCACCTGGCCGGCGTGCGAGCGGCCGGCGGCCTCATCGTCGTGGACCCGCGGCGCTCGCAGACCGCGCAGCTCACGGCGGAGGGTGGCGGAATGCACCTCGCGCCGGCGCCGGGCGCCGACTTGGTGGTGCTGCTCGGGCTGACCCATATCGTGCTCGCCGAAGGCCTGGCCGACCTCGACTACCTGGGAGCGCGGACCATCGGGTTCGACGCGGTCCGCCGCAGCGTCTCGGCGTGGTGGCCCGAGCGCGTGCAGGAGCACACCGGCATCCCGGTCGCCCAGCTCCGGGAGGTCGCCCGCCGGCTCGCCCGCGGCCGCGGCACCTACATCCTCACCGGCCGCGGAGTCGAGCAGCACGTCGACGGGACGGACACCGCGACGGCCGCGATCAACCTCGCGCTCGTCCTTGGCCTCGTCGGACGCCCCGGCTCGGGCTACGGCACGCTGACCGGGCAGGGCAACGGTCAGGGCGGCCGCGAGCACGGGCAGAAGTGCGACCAGCTTCCCGGCTACCGCTCGATCGCCGACCCGGCCGACCGTGCGGCCGTCGCCGCCGTCTGGGGCGTCGACCCCGGCGTCCTCCCCGGCCCGGGCGTGCCCGCGGTCGAGCTGCTCGGGATGCTCGGCCGGCCGGACGGAGTTCGCGCATTGCTGGTGCACGGCTCCAACGTGGTCGTCTCCGGGCCGGACGCGGCAGCCGTGCGCGCGGGCCTGGATGCGCTCGACCTGCTGGTCGTCTGCGACTTCGTCCTGTCGGAGACGGCGGAGCTCGCCGACGTGGTGCTCCCGGTCACGCAGTGGGCCGAGGAGGAGGGGACCATGACGAATCTGGAGGGCCGCGTGCTGCGCCGCCGTCGCGCCCTCGACCCGCCGACGGGGGTGCGGAGCGAGCTGGACATCCTCGCCGACCTCGCGCAGCGGTTGGGGGCGCCGTCGGTGTGGCCGACGTCCCCGGCGGAGGTCTTCGACGAGCTGGCGCGCGCGTCGGCGGGAGGCGCGGCCGACTACTCGGGGCTCAGCCACGCACTGCTCGACGCGCAGCTCGCCGACGACGTGGCCGCGCACTGGCCCTACCCCGCGGGATCGACGGGGACGCCGCGGCTGTTCCTGGAGCGGTTCGGCCATCCGGACGGGAGGGCGCGCCTGGTCGCCGTCCGCCCGCGCGCTCTGGAGACCGGACGGGAGGTCGGCGAGCTGACGCTGATCACCGGCCGCCTGCTGGAGCACTACCAGTCGGGCGCGCAGACCCGACGCGTGCCGGAGCTCGTCACCGCGCAGCCGCGTGCGCGCGCCGAGCTGCACCCCGCCACGGCCGCCCGGCTCGGGATCGGCGACGGGGAGCCGGTGCTGATCCGAAACGCGCGCGGGAGCGTCGAGGCCACGGCACTGCTGACAGCCGGGATCCGGATCGACACGGTGTTCCTGCCGTTCCATTTCGCTGGACGGCAGTGCGCCAACCTGCTGACGGAGGCCGCGGTCGACCCGATCTCGGCGATGCCGGAGTTCAAGCGCACGCTGGTGACGGTCGAGGCCGGCGCATGACCAGACCGCTGCGCATCGTCCTCGTCGGCTACGGGCCCGTCGGCGCGCGCTTCGTGGAGGAGGTGCTGCCCGCCGTCGCGGCCGGGGAAGCCTCTCTCGTCGCCCTCGGAGCCGAGGACGAGGACGCCTACAACCGGGTGCTCGTCGCCGAGTACGCGGTGGGCGTCGCGGCCCGCGACCGGCTCGACGTCACCGACACGGAGGCCGCGCGGGCGGCCGGGGCGGACATCCGCCTCGCCGAGACCGCCGTCACCATCGACCGGGTGCGGCAGCGGGTGCTCACCTCCGGCGGCGACGAGCTGCCCTACGACCGGCTGGTGCTGGCCACCGGGTCCCGCGCGAACATCCCGACGCTCGACGGCCTCGAGCGCACCCGGCGCGAGCGGGACGCCGCGCCGGGAGCCGACGTCGACCGGGGCAGGCGGCCCCTCCCGGGCGGTGTCGTCGCCCTCCGCGACGTGGCCGACGCCGACTCCGTCGCTCCCGTCGTGGCGGCCGGAGGCGCGATCGTCGTGCTGGGCGCCGGGGTGCTCGGCATGGAGTTCGCCCTGCTCGCCGCCGAGCACGGCGCCCAGGTGGTCGTCGTCCACCACGGCCCGACCCCGATGGCCCGCAACCTCGACGAGGCGGGAGGGCGCATGCTCGCCCGCGCCGTGCGGACCGCCGGCGTCGGGATGGCCGCGCACGCGCGCGCCGAGAGCATCGGCTTCCGCGACACCGAGGGCGGCCGGGTCTTCGACGGCGTCGGCTGCGCGGACGGCACCTACATCCCCGGAGACCTCCTCGTGCTGTCCTGCGGCGTCGGCCCGCGGGTGGAGCTCGCGCTCGCCGCGGGGCTGGCGTGCTCGGCCGGCGTGCTCGTCGACGAGGAGCTGCGCAGCTGGAGCGACCCGGACGTGTTCGCTATCGGTGACTGCGCGCAGGTGGCGGCGCCGGAGGACGCGGACGCGTCGGGCCGGGTGCCGGGCGCGCCGAGCGGGCTGATCGGGCCCGGCTGGCGGCAGGCGGCGGCGCTGGCCCGGCGGCTCCGGGCGGAGGCGGCGGGAGCGGTGGCCGGGGCCGAGGCGGCGGTCGCCCTCCACGAGCGACCGACCGCGGTGATGCTCAAGGCGACCGGGATCGACGTCGTCGCGGGCGGGGACCACGCGGCGGAGCCGTGGGACGCCGACGCCGAGGTGACCGTGTGGCTGGACCCGGCCCGGGGGTGCTATCTGAAGACGGTCGTGCGGGAGGGCGTGCTGACCGGATTCGTCTCGGTCGGCCTCCCGCAGGCCGGCGCTGAACTGACTCTGTTGTTCGAGCGCGGCGCGGCGCTGCCGGCCGAGCCGTCCGCACTGCTGCGACTGGACGCCGCCGACGCGGGAGCCGTCGCCGTGGAGGACCCGCTCGGCCCGGACGCGACGGTCTGCTGGTGCAACGGCGTCACCGCCGGCCGCATCGGCGACGCGGTCGCCGACGGTTGCGACACCGTGGAGGCCGTGGGCCGCTGCACGCGCGCCGGGACCGGCTGCGGCGGCTGCAAGGGGCGGATCGCGGCCATCCTGGCGGCCGCGCCCGTCGGGTAGAGAACTGTCGCCGACTCCGGAGACTCGCTGTGGAACCCGTTCGATTCGTCCGTAGCTCCGGAGAACGGGGTGCCGCCGACACAGGTCTCCGGAGTTGTGGACGGGGCGCGGGGTCAGACGTCGAGACGGTAGCCGCGTTTGACGACGGTGGCCACCAGGCCCGGGGTGTCGAGGCTCTGCCGGAGGCGGCTGAGCGAGACCTCCATCGCGTGCTCGTCGCAGCCGCCGTCGAGGGCGACGGAGAGCTCTCGGCGCGACACGACCGCACCCTGGGCCGCCACCAGTGCCCGGAAGAGCGACAGCGCCGTCGGGGTCAGCCGGACGGGCCTCCCGGCCACCACCGCCACGCTTCCACGCAGCTCGACCTCGCCATGCCGCGTGCTCACCCGGCGGGTCGACTCCGCCTCGAGCGCCTCGCAGACCAGCCGGATGAGCGCGCCCATCCGGTACCGGTCCGGCTGCAACGGCTCGATCCCCGCGCCGAGCAACGGGGCGGACGTCACCGGCCCGACGCTCGCGGCGACCACGTCCGTGCGGAACGCTTCCAGCACCTCCGCGTGCCGCCCCCGCGCGAGAGCGGCGATCAGCAGCCCGTCGACCGCGGGCGCGCTGGTGAAGGTCACGCAGTCGAGCTGCCGGGCGGCGATCGCGTCCACGAGCCGGGTCGCGCGCTCGTCGTCGTCCTCGGCCACCGACCAGGTGTACGGCGCGACTGTGAGCACCCGATCGCCGGCCTCCTGCAGCCGCTGAAGCTGGCCGACGTCGGTCTGACCGTGGAGCTGGACGGCCACCGTGATGCCCGGCGGGAACTCCGCGATCACTTTCGATACGAGGGAGGCCGTGGTCTCCTCGTCGCTCATCCCCGCGTCGTCGAGCCCTGCCGCCCGCACCGCGCCGCGCGCCTTCGGACCGCGCACCAGGATGGTCGACTCCGCGAGCGCACGCTGGAGCTCCTCGCCGAGGCCGGCCGAGTCGGCGACCTCGAACCAGCGCCGCATCCCGTAGCTCGTCGTGGCCAGCAGCACGTCGGGCGACGCTGCGATGATCCGCTCGGTGTCCTGGATCACGGGCGCGTCGTCCTCGGCGTGCTGCATGTGCACGGTCGGCGCGTGCAGCACGGCCGCCCCGCGCCGTTCGAACGCGTCGATCAGGTCGGCCGAGCGGCGGTCGCTCGTCACGCCGATCCGGAACCCGGCGAGCTGGTCCGGGCGGAAGGCCGCGACGCGTTCGTCACCCATGTCAGCCTCCGGCCACCGCGGCCGCGTCGGCCAGTGCCGCCGTCGCGTCCACGTTCCCTCCGCGAGCGAGGCCGACGACCTCGCCGATCACGACGACCGCCGGCGAGCCGACCCCGGCCTGAACCGACTCGGTCAGGATCGTCCGCAACTCGCCGAAGGTGGTCCGCTGCCGGGCGGAGTAGCCCTGCTCGATGACCGCGACCGGCATGTCCGGGGCCATCCCGAAGCGCGCCAGGCCCGCGGTGATCGATGGCAGGTTGGTGATCCCCATCAGGATGACGATGGTGCCGCCCAGGCCCGCGAGGTGCTCCAGCTCGGCAGGCGAGAGCGGCGCGTGGCCGGAGACGACCGTGAACATGCGGGATGCGCGCCGGTGCGTCACGGGGATGCCGGCCGCCGCGGGGACCGCGACCGCGCTCGTGACTCCCGGGATGACGCTGACCGGGACGCCAGCGCGCCGGCACGCCTCCACCTCTTCGCCGCCGCGGCCGAAGACGAACGGGTCGCCGCCCTTCAGCCGCACGACCGCCGCCCCCTGCGATGCGTGTGCGACCAGCAGCCGCTCGATCTCGTCCTGCGGGATGGGATGGTGCCCCGGCCGCTTGCCGACATCGATCAGCTCGGCTCCGGGCGCGAGCTCGGCGAGCGTTTCGTGGGGGGCGAGGCGGTCGTAGAGCACGACATCCGCTGCCGCGAGTGCGCGTACGGCAGCCACGGTGAGGAGGTCCGCGTCGCCGGGGCCGCCGCCGACCAGGGTCACGGAGCCGGTCCGGATCGGGTGGGTCATGGGGTGTCTCCTTCCGCTGCGGCCGTCACTGCGCCGCGAACCGGGATCGTCGCGCCCGCCACCAGCACCGCGCCCGCCGCGCGCTCCTCGGCGGTGGCCGGCCGGAGCTGTCCGCGCTCCTCGACCCGCGCGATCGACGGATCGGGCTCGGTCGGCGCGTTCACGAACGACCGGAACCGGCGCAGCCGCTCCGGGTCGCGCAGGGTCGCCGCCCACTCGTCCTCGTAGGTGTCGATGTGCTTCGCCATCGCCCCCTCCAGTTCGGCGCCGAGGCCCAGGGAGTCCTCCACGACGACCTCGCGGACGTGGTCGACGCCGCCGTCGAGGTCCTCCATCCAGCGGGCCGTGCGCTGAAGCCGGTCGGCTGTGCGGATGTAGTACATGAGGTAGCGGTCGATGTACCGCACCAGCGTCTCGTCGTCGAGGTCGGAGGCGAGGAGCTGCGCGTGCGCGGGCTGGAAGCCGCCGTTGCCCCCGACGTAGAGGTTCCAGCCTTTGTCGGTCGCGATCACGCCGACGTCCTTGCTGCGCGCCTCTGCGCACTCGCGGGCGCAGCCCGAGACGCCGAACTTGAACTTGTGCGGGGCGCGCAGGCCCCGGTAGCGCAGCTCCAGCGAGACCGCCATGCCGACCGAGTCCTGGACACCGTAGCGGCACCAGGTGGAGCCGACGCAGCTCTTCACGTTCCGCAGCGCCTTGCCGTAGGCCTGGCCGGACTCGAAGCCCGCGTCGACCAGGCGCTTCCAGATGTCCGGGAGCTGGTCGAGGCGGGCGCCGAACATGTCGATGCGCTGGCCGCCGGTGATCTTCGTGTAGAGGCCGAAGTCGGTGGCGACCTGGGCGATCACCGCGAGCTTCTGCGGGGTGATCTCGCCGCCGGGGATGCGCGGGACGACCGAGTAGGTGCCGTCCTTCTGCATGTTCGCGAGCGCGCGGTCGTTGGTGTCCTGCAGCGGACCGCGGCCCCCGTCCAGCGGGTAGGCGCTGTGCTGGCTGGCGAGGATGGAGCCGACCGCCGGCTTGCAGATGTCGCAGCCGCGACCGCGGCCGAGCCGGGCGATGGTATCCTCCCAGCTGGTCAGGCCGAGGACCCGGACGGACTCGAACAGCTCCTGCCTGGACAGCTCGAAGTGCTCGCAGAGCGCGTGCGAGACGGTGGCGCCGGAGGCGGTGAGCTCGGCCTCCAGCAGCTTCTTCACCAGCGGCACGCACGAGCCGCACTGGGTGCCGGCGCGGGTGCACGTCTTGAGCTCGCCGAGGTCGTGGCAGCCGTCGCCGACGGCCTCCCGGACGGTGCCGGCGGTCACGTTGTTGCACGAGCAGACGAACGCGTCGTCGGGCAGCGCCCCGCCCGCGGGCGGCTCGGCGCCGGCCGCGGCGAGATACGCGGCCGGCTCGGCGTCGAGCTCGCGGCCGAGCAGCGGGCGGAGGCCGGCGTAGGGCGAGGCGTCTCCGACGAACACCCCGCCGAGCAGGGTCTTCGCGTCGTCGCTGACGACGAGCTTCTGGTAGAGGCCGCGCGCCGGGTCTGCGTAGACGATCTCCAGTGACCCGGGCTCGCGCGCGAAGGCGTCACCGAAGCTGGCGACATCCACCCCGGAGAGCTTGAGCTTGGTCGCGTCGTCCACGGTCGTGAAGGTCGCGTCGCCGCCGAGCAGCCGGTCGGCGACCGTCTCGGCCATCGCGTTGGCCGGAGCGACCAGGCCGATGGTCCGGCCGTCGATCGCGGCGACCTCGCCGATCGCCCAGACCGCGGGATCGGAGGTTCGGCATGCTTCGTCCACCACGACGCCGCCGCGCTCTGCCGTCTCGATCCCCGCGTCCCGGGCGAGCTCGTCGCGCGCCCGGATGCCGATAGCGAACACGACGACGTCGGCGGGGACCGTGCGCCCGTCGGCGCAGCGCACGGAGGTCGGCAGCCCGTCGGCGCCGAGCACGATCTCGCGCGGCCGGGTGCCAAGGTGGAGGTCGATCCCGCGCGCGGAGATCAGCCTCCCGAGCGCCTGCCCCGCGCCTTCGTCCAGCTGGGCGGACATCAGCCAGCCGCCGGAGTGGATGATCACGGCCTCTGCGCCGAGCGCAGCCACTCCGCCGGCGGCCTCCAGCCCGAGCAGGCCGCCGCCCGCGACCGCGACCCGCGGCGCACGGCCGAGCCGCTCACGCAGGTCGGCGACCTCGGCCACCAGCGCGTCGACGTCGTCGATCGTGCGGTAGACCCGGCTCGCCTCGGCGCCGGGGATGTCGGGGACCGGAGCGGACGAGCCGGTGGCGAGCACGAGGTCGTCGTAGCGCAGCACCGCGCCGGCGGAGGTCGTCACGCTCTTCGCGGTGCGGTCGATCGCAGTGACGGCCTCCCCGACCCGCAGCTCCACGGCCGCGTCCTCCCAGTGCGAGGCCGGCTCCAAGGTGAGGTCCGCTTCGCCGTCGGCAAGGCGCTTGCTGAGTTGGACGCGGTCGTACGGCAGGTACGGCTCCTCGGCGACGACCACGATGGATCGCGCATCGGCCCCTTCGGCGCCCCGCGACACGAGTGCGTCGACCAGCCGGTGCGCGGCAGGGCCGCCTCCTACGATCACTGTGCGTCGTCTCGTCATGCGGGCGCCCCTTCCGTGTCCAGCGGCTGCCGCCGCACCGCCGGTTCCCCGGCCGGTGCCTTTCGAGCGTAGAAGCAGGGGGTTTCCCCGCCGTTTCGGCTGTGTAACCGCGCGTTAACACCGCCTGCACACGGCCGGGCGCGGGGTGTGAGCCGGGATTCACAGAGGGGTAACACGGCGGGCGGCCTCCCGAAACACGCTTCCCGTAGCGTCGTCGCATGACGATCACGCAGACTCTCCGGCACACCGATGCCGCCCGCGCAGACTGGGTGCGGGCCTGTCGGGTCGATGACTTGGAGCCATCGTGGGGTGAGGCCGTTCTCCTCCGCATGCGCCAGATCGCGCTGTTCCTGCTCGGGCCGCGGGAGGTCTACGCGGTCGCCCACGAGGACCCGGCGAACGGTGCACCCGTGATGGCGCGCGGCATCGTCGGCTCGCGCGGCGACCGGCCGACGGTCGCCTCCCCGCTGCACAAGGAGGTCTACGACCTCGGCACCGGCGATTGCTTCACCGACCCGTCACTAGCCCTGCACACGTTCCGTACGCGCATCGTGGGCGGCTTCATCGAGATCGAACTGGAGAGCCCGTGACGGAGTCCGCCCGGTGAGGGACGTCGTTCTCGCCGCGTCCCACGGCACCTCGTCACCGGAGGGCCGTGCCGCCGTGCGCCGTCTCGTCGAGGCGGTCGCAGCCGCCCTCCCGGTCGAGGTGGTGGGTTGCCATGTGGACGTCGAGCAGCCCGACGTGCCGTCGGCGCTGGGGGCCGCGGCACGCTCCGGGGAAGCAGACCGCGCCGTGATCGTCCCCCTCCTGCTGTCCGCCGGCTACCACGTCTACGTGGACCTGGCGCAGGCCGCCGAGGCGTCGCCCCTGCCCACGGTCGTGACCGCCGCCCTCGGTCCGGACCCGCGATTGGTCGACGCGCTCGCCGACCGACTTCGTGAGGCCGGTCACCGCCCGACAGACCTGGTCGTGCTCGCCGCTGCAGGCTCGTCCGATGCGCGTGCCGTCGCCGACTGCAGCCGCACGGCGGACCTGCTGGGAGCGCGACTCGACTCGGCCGTCTCGATCGGGTTCATCTCGTCCGCGGACCCGGCGCTTCCGAGCGCCGTCAAGGAAGCGCGCCGACTCGCGGCTGGCGCGCGGGTGGTCGTCGCAAGCTACCTGCTCGCTCCCGGCTTCTTCGCATCACTGGCCCGGAAATCCGGCGCCGACCTCGTGACGGCGCCGCTCCTCACGGCCGACTCCACACCCGCGGGAATCGTGGAGCTCGTCGTGGAGCGGGCCTCCCTCGACAGGAGCCTCGTCGACGCTGCTTCGATTCACGGGGCGTAACGAGAGCTACGCAGAGCGCCCTCCGGCCGCATTTTCTGCCTCGCGGTCACCCCGACGGGCGATGACGAGATGAGGCCGGCGATGACGAGAAGAGGCGCAGTGTCCGATCCGGAAACCGAGCGCAGGCGCGCTGATGTTCTTCCTTGGGCTGAGTGCGTGTCTCGTCCTGATCGCCCGTTGCGAGTCTCACGTTCTCGTGATCGCGCGCACTGGATCGGCCGGTTGCTGGGAGGTCCACGCATTGCGGTAGGCGGCCATCGACGAGAGATCACGCCGCTCGGGGAGCGGAAGATAGCGTCCCTGGCGAGTTGTCGTGCATCCTCGGACATGCCACCAATACGCCCGGACGCGCGGCACGCACTCGTGAGTGCCCTGGGGATGCCGGCCGATCAGTGTCGGGTTGAGACGTATCCGAATTGAATGCGTTTCCACGTCGGCCGGGCATCCCTTGGGTGAACACCACAGTACGGGTCACCGGGCCGTGTCCTCAATATGGAGGACAGAAACCGTCAACTCTTGACAGGTTCCGGAGCCGGGCGGAGTCCCGTGAAGCCCGCCAGCGAGCCCGATATGGCTCAATCGATCATCGAAGCGGCCGGATACACAGCCGTCACTGTCCTGACCAGGAGGGCTTGGACGAATCGGTACAAGTGCTAGCGACCTCCGATGGCCGGCAGGCGTTGATCTTCGTGCGAGGGGGAGTTCGACCGGTGGCGCAGCAACAGGCCGACGCCCTGGGCGTGGCGATCGTCTGGTACCACGCTGTTGACGCAACCCTGGCGGGCGCGAGTCGACCCGGTCTTGCGGTCGTGGCCTCAGGGCTGAGGACGGCCTAATCCAGGGTCCGAGTCAGTGGCGCAGGGAAGGCGAGGGAGCCTCGCTCGCGGTCGAAGCTCGCGTCGGGTCGGTGCGGGATGCTCGTGCGAGCTCACGACGGGCGGCGATCCGAGACTTCTCGAGCGTCTCTTCTCGGGGATGGCGCTGGGTTGACCTCCCTCGTCGGGTGGTTCCAGGCGCCCCTCCGTCGCAGGCGATACCTGTTCCACCAAGCCTCGCTATGGCTCCATAGCGGATGTGAATGCCGGAGGAGGTTCGCCGACGGCATCCGACGCTTATCGTGGCCGTACGAGCACTCGACCGTCATGCGAGACAGCTCACAGCAGGACCTGCCGGATCCTCCACACAGAGATCTTTCCGCACCCGACTCGTACCGGCCGGCCGCTGTTCACCCATCGCCAATGGAGACGAAATGACCCAAATCGCACTTCCCAAGAAGACGCCAGTCAAGGCCGCGATCGCCGGCTGGACGGGCACCATGCTCGAGTACTACGACTTCGCCGTTTACGGCACGTCGGCGGCGCTGGTGCTGAATGTCCTGTTCTTCTCGCCCGAGCTGCCCCAGGGAGTCAGCGTCCTGCTCGCCATGGTCACGTTTGCGGTGGGCTACTTCGTCCGGCCGCTCGGGTCTTTGATCCTCGGGCCGATGGGGGACCGTTTCGGCCGCAAGTTCGTGATGCTGGTCACGCTGTTCGGCATCGGCGGCTGCACCTTCCTGGTCGGCTGCCTTCCGACCTACTCCCAGGTCGGCGCTCTTGCTCCGATCCTGCTCATTCTTCTTCGCGTCATCCAGGGACTCTGCCTCTCCGGCGAACAGCCCAGCTCCATCACGATGAGCCTGGAGCACGCTCCCGAGAGCCGCCGGGGATTCCTCACCAGCTTCACGACCCTCGGCGCATCCTCCGGCACGCTTCTCACGCTCCTGGTCTTCATCCCGATCTCCGCCATGCCGTCGGAGCAGCTGCTGACCTGGGGATGGCGGCTCCCGTTCTGGTTCTCTGCCGTCGTCGTGGTCGTCGCCTACTTCATCCGTCGCCACTTGTCGGAGCCGCCGGCGTTCATCGAGACCCAGTCGGTCAAGGTCAACATCGCACCACTGCACCAGGCCGTCCGCTACCACTGGCGGGCGATCGTCCGGATCGTGTTCTGCGCGCTCGTGGCGGGCGTGAGCTACATGATGCAGACCTACTCGGTCGCCTTCGGCACGACCGGATACAAGCTGGACAAGCCCTCCTTCCTGCTGATGCAGGCGGTGGCGTCCATCGTGGCCCTCGCGATCACGCCGCTGTCCGGATTCCTGGTCGACAAGCTCGGTCGCAGGACGATGTTCCTCGCTGG
Source organism: Leifsonia shinshuensis (assembly GCF_014217625.1). Taxonomy (NCBI): domain Bacteria; kingdom Bacillati; phylum Actinomycetota; class Actinomycetes; order Micrococcales; family Microbacteriaceae; genus Leifsonia; species Leifsonia shinshuensis. The sequence continues at coordinate 3,644,841 of NZ_CP043641.1, forward strand.
AGCCATCGGCGCCGGTGTCACGATGGCGCCGTACCTCTGGTCTGTCACGACCGGCAACTGGGCGTTGATGTACCCGCTGGCCATCATCAACTACTCCCTCTTCTACTCGATGGTCAACGCAGCCTGGCCCTCGTTCTTCGCGGAGATGTTCCCCAGCCGGGTGCGCGTGTCCGGGCTTGCCATCGGCACCCAGATCGGCTTCGCCCTCTCCGGTGCTCTCGGCCCTGTCCTTTCGACGGCGTTGGCGGGTCCCGATCTCAGAGGGTGGGTCGGTCCGTCCGTGGTCGCTCTCGGCTTCATGCTCTGCGCAGTGATCTCGGCGCTCACCGCCAAGGAGACCCGCAAGTACACGCTGAAGGAGGTCGACGAGTTGCAGCAGACCGAGCGCGAGAAGGACGCGGTCACCGCGGCGACCGCGATCCCGACCCGCGCCGCCGCCGGGCTCGCTACGGACTAGTCGCCCAGGCGCGCATGTGCGCATCCGTCCGTCAGGGCGGCCGCGCGGTGTCCTCGACACCGTCGGCCGCCCTGCTGCTGTGAAGGAAGCAGCGCCGTCCCGTGGGCCACCGGGCCTTGCTATGAGTCCATAGCGGATGCGAATGCCGATCGGTGGTCGGAGCGTTCACGCGGCGCTTACCGTGGTTTACGAGCATTCGATCGACAGGAGTAGATGTGACGTTCGGCGACTATTCGACGGCCCTCGTGACGGGGGCGACCTCGGGGATCGGCGCCGCGCTCGTCGAGCGCTTCCGCGAGCACGGTCTCACCGTGCACGCAGTGGCGCGGAACGCAGAGCGGCTCGCGGAGCTCGAGGAGCGCACCGGCGCCGTCGGCCACGTGGCCGACCTGCGCGACACCGACGCCCTCGAAGCGACCCTCTCGGGGCTGGAGATCGACGTGCTCGCCAACGTCGGCGGCGTCTCCCGCAACGGGAACGTCCTGGACGCGACCCGCGACGACATCGACGACATGATCGAGGTGAACCTCGGGGCGGTGCTGCATCTCTCCCGACTCGTGCTGCCCGGGATGGTCGCGCGCGATCGAGGCCACGTCGTCACGATCAGCTCCATCGCCGGCCACTACAACTTCTTCGGCCACACCGCCTATCACGCCACGAAGGCCGCCATCCACCAGCTGTCCAGGCAGCTGCGGAACGACACCCTCGGCAAGCGGGTGCGCGTGACGGAGATCTCCCCAGGCCGTGTGGAGACGGAGATCTTCGCGCGCAACTCGGGCGGAACCCCCGAGGACATCGCGCAGGCGCACGCCACCTACTTCGAGGGCTACGAGTCGCTCACCACGGAGGACGTGGTGAACGCGATCGCGTTCGCGATCGACGCGCCGCGGCACGTGAACGTCGGCCTGATCGAGATCATGCCGACTTTCCAGGTGCCGGGAGGCCTGACCTTCGACCGCCGGACCGAGGACTGATCGACGGTGTCAACACGTCTGCGCGTCGCTGTCGCCGCGCCCCTGACGGACGAGCTCCACGCCCTCATCGAGGCCACCGAGCCGCGGATCGAGTTGGTGCGCGACGCCAGCCTGGTCGCGCCGATGCGGTGGGCTGCGGACTACTCCGGTGACCCGGACTTCCGGCGGACGCCTGAGCAGCAGCGGCGATTCGAGGTCCTGTTGGACTCCGCTGACGCCCTCTACGGCATCCCCGATGTCGACCCGGCCGCGTTGTCCCGGACGGTCGCGGCGAACGCGGGGCTGCGCTGGGTGCACACGATGGCAGCGGGCGGCGGCGGCCAGGTGAAGGCCGCCGGACTGTCGGCGGCGGACCTCGCGCGCGTGGCCTTCACGACGTCCGCTGGCGTCCACGGCGGCCCCCTGGCCGAGTTCGCCGTGTTCGGCGTGCTCGCGGGGGCGAAGGATCTGGCGCGGCTGATCGCGCAGCAGCGCGACCGCGAGTGGAGCGGGCGCTGGGAGATGCGCCAGGTTGCCGGCCAGACCATTCTCGTGCTCGGCCTCGGCGGGATCGGGGCGGTCGTCGCGCGACGGCTCAGCGACCTCGGTGCCACCGTACTGGGCGTCAGCCGCCGGGATGTGGAGGTCGACGGAGTCGACCGGATCGTGCGCCCAGACGACATCGTGGCGCATGCGCCGTCGCTGGACGCGGTGGTCAACACCCTCCCTGGTACCGACGCGACCCACCACCTCCTGGGCGCCGAGTTCTTCGCGGCGCTCACGGGCGGCGCGACGGTCGTGAACGTGGGCCGTGGGAACGTGGTCGATGAGACCGCGCTCGTGGAGGCGCTGAAGGCCGGCCGCGCCGGCTTCGCTGCCCTGGACGTCTTCGAGGTGGAGCCGCTGCCGGAGTCGAGCCCGCTGTGGTCGCGTTCCGATGTGCTGGTCAGCCCGCACACGGCTGCCCTGGACGCCGGGGAGGAACGCCGGATCGCCGAGCTGTTCGCGGACAACGCCGGCCGGCTTCTGGACGGGCGGCCGCTGCGCAACCGCGTCGACACCGTCGAGTTCTACTGACCTGCACCGTCACCTCTGGAGCGAAACATGACTTTCGACCTCACCGGCCGCACCGCCCTCGTCACCGGGTCGAGCCGGGGCATCGGCAACAGCATCGCGGACGGCCTCGCTGCCGCAGGTGCCACGATCGTGCTCAACGGCGTCGATCAGATCCGGCTCGACGCCGCCCGCGATGCCCTCGCCGCGAAGTACGGCCAGGCACGAGTCCTCGCGTCCGCGTTCGACATCACCGACGAGGCCGCGGTGGCGGCTTCCGTCGCCGCGATCGAGAAGTCGACCGGAGGCATCGACGTGCTGGTCAACAACGCGGGCATCCAGCATCGCGAGCCTCTGGTCGATGTGAGTCTGCAGGACTGGCGCCGGGTCATCGACATCGACGTCACGGGCGCGTTCCTCGTCGGCCGGACGGTCGCCCGCGCGATGCTGGCGCGCGGCGCAGGGAAGATCATCAACATCTGCTCGGTGCAGACCGACCTGGCGCGAGTCACCATCGGCCCCTACACGGCGGCGAAGGGCGCGCTGCGCAACCTGACCCGCGCGATGACGGCCGAATGGGCCGGTTCCGGGCTCCAGATCAACGCGATCGCCCCGGGCTACATCCACACCGAGATGACCCAGAAGCTGGTCGACGATCCGGAGTTCAACTCCTGGATCCTCGGCCGCACCCCGGCGAGACGGTGGGGGACGACCGCCGACCTCGCGGGACCCGCGGTGTTCTTCGCTTCGACTGCCTCGGACTACGTCAACGGACAGGTGCTGTTCGTCGATGGCGGCATGACGGTCGTCGTCTGATGGGCGATCCGGACACGACAGCACAGCTGTCGGCTGCACCGCTGGTCGTGATCATGGGAGTCTCCGGCTGCGGCAAGAGCACTGTGGGGGCGGCACTCGCGCAGCGGCTGGGTGTGCACTTCATCGACGGCGACGACCTGCACCCGGCGGCAAACGTCGCCAAGATGGCGGGCGGGATCCCGCTCGAGGACGCCGACCGCTGGCCGTGGCTGGCCGACATCGGCCGCACCCTCAGCGACCACACCGACCGTGGCCTCGTGATCGCGTGCTCGGCGCTCAAACGCATCTACCGCGACGTCATCCGCTGGGAGGCGCCGCGTACCGTCTTCGTCCACGCGCAGGGCGACCGCGACCTCATCCATGAGCGAATGGCGGCGCGGGCCGATCACTACATGCCGGCCACCCTGCTGGACAGCCAGCTGCGCATCCTGGAGCCGCTGGCCGACGACGAGCGCGGGATCGTGCTCGACATCGAGCGGCCGGTCGACGAATTGGTCGAATCCGTCGTTCTCACCATCGAATCCTCAGAAAGGTCGTCATGGGCGACAGCAGTCATCAGTTAGCCAATATCGGGGTCGTCGGTCTGGCTGTGATGGGGTCGAATCTGGCCCGTAACCTCGCTTCGCGCGAGGGCAACACCGTCGCCGTCTTCAACCGGACCTACGCACGCACCGAGGAGTTGGTGGACGCGCATCCGGAGGCCGGGTTCGTCTCCTCGGAGCAGATCGACGAGTTCGTCGCCTCGCTCTCCAAGCCGCGGACCGCGATCATCATGGTGCAGGCCGGCCGCGGCACGGATGCGGTGATCGACCAGCTGGTGGAGCGGTTCGAGCCGGGCGACATCATCGTCGACGGTGGCAACGCGAACTTCCACGACACCATCGAGCGTGAGAAGCGGATCGCGCCGACCGGCATCCACTTCGTCGGCGCGGGCATCTCCGGCGGCGAGGAGGGCGCGCTGAACGGTCCCTCGATCATGCCGGGCGGTTCGGCGGAGTCGTACGAGACCCTGGGGCCGATCCTGGCGTCGATCGCCGCGGTCGCGGAGGGTGAGCCCTGTGTCACCCATGTCGGCACCGACGGCGCCGGTCACTTCGTGAAGATGATCCACAACGGCATCGAGTACGCCGACATGCAGCTCATCGCCGAGGCGTACGACCTGCTCCGCACCGTCGGGGGCCTGGAGCCGGCGCAGATCGCGGATGTGTTCGCGGAGTGGAACACGGGTTACCTGGAGTCGTATCTGATCGAGATCACCGCCGAGGTGCTGCGCCAGGTGGACGCGGAGACCGGCAAGCCGTTCGTGGACATCGTCCTGGACCAGGCCGGCTCGAAGGGCACCGGTGTCTGGACGGTGCAGAACGCGCTCGACCTGGGCATCCCGGTCGGCGGCATCGCCGAGGCCGTCTTCGCCCGCGCCGTCTCCTCCAAGCCCGCCCAGCGCGCGGCCGTGCAGGCGACCATCACCTCCCGTCCCGAGGTGCAGAAGGCCGCGGACGTGGCCGCGTTCGCCGACGACGTGTCGAAGGCGCTGTACGCGTCCAAGGTCGTCGCGTACGCGCAGGGCTTCGACGCGATCATCGCGGGGGCTGAGAAGTACGGCTGGAACATCAACAAGGACAAGATCGCCAAGATCTGGCGCGGCGGCTGCATCATCCGCGCCCAGTTCCTGAACCGGATCGCCGACGCCTACGACGAGAACCCCGACATCGCCACCCTGCTGGAGGCGCCCTACTTCGCCGACGCCGTCCGCGAGGGCGAGGCCGCCTGGCGCCGCATCGTCGCCACCGCCGCGCTCTCCGGCGTCCCGGTCCCCGGCTTCGGCTCGGCGCTGTCGTACTACGACTCGCTGGCCTCCACCCACCTCCCGGCCGCGCTCGTGCAGGGCCAGCGCGACTTCTTCGGCGCGCACACCTACAAGCGCGTCGACAAGGACGGCGTCTTCCACACGCTGTGGTCAGGCGACCGCAGCGAGATCGAAACCGAAGGCTCCGGCCACTGATGACGAAGGAGCCCTCGCATGGACGGCAGCCCCGGCCTCGACCCGCGTGAGGTTTCTGCCACGACCCTCGCGGTCGGCGTCCACTCCCGCATCGAAGAGGGCGCCGCATTCGTCGTCCTCCGCGGGCGGGCGATGATCGAGTCAGAAGACCAGGACGCGGTCGTCTTCGTCCGGCGCGGGTCGATCTGTCGCCTCCCGTCGGCTTCGATGACGCGCTGGGCGGTGTCCGAGACGATCGAGTACCTTCCGGTCACGGAAGCCTCCTTCGTGTTCAAGCAGCACGCCGACGAGCCCACGGGCACATCGGCAGGAGACGGCCGAGTTCGCTCCATCCGTCCCTTCCGGCCGCGCAGGCACGTGTCCTGATGCTGCTCGACGCGGTTCCGCTATCCCGTCATAGCGAACGGCGATGCTCGGAAGCCCCCGCGGGGAAGCCATCGGTTCTAGCGTGAATTGTGGAGAGGGGAATCATGATCGAGCTGCAGGACCGGCCGCGAATCGTGCGCGCGACATCGTACATCGTCGCCCTCGGCGGTACGGCGTCCGGCGTGAATGTCGGAAACGAGCCGGGCGTGGGGAGGACGGTCACAGCGCCGCCCGGACGTCAGCCGGTGCCGGCAGGACCGTTCGCGGTTCTGCGCGGTTCAGCTGTCGTCGAGTTCGACGGCGACGACTCCCTTGTGTATCTGCGGTCCGGGATGGTGTGCGACTTCGCGCCCGGGTCGGGCGCCAGCTGGGTGGTCGCAGAGCCGCTGACAGTGCAGGAAGTGACCCGCTGCCCGTGGAGCGAAGCCGGCGAGACGGAAACGGGTCTCGCCGCATGAACGTCGACAGGAACCGACAAGAAGATCGCCCGGTCGCTCTCGTCACGGGTGCCACGGGTGGTATCGGCGGGGCCATCGCGCGAGCCCTCGCACTGGACCACACGGTCATTGCCGTCGGTCGCGACATCCCCTCTCTGCAGTCCCTCGGCGAGGTCGACAACATCCGCGCCACGCTCGCCGACCTTCTCGACCTGGATTCAATGGCCCGGCTGATCCGCTCGCTCGACCGCCTCGACGTTCTCGTGCACTCCGCCGCGATGAGCTCGCGCTTCACGGTCGAGGACGCCGACGCGGCCGAATGGCGGCGCCAGCTCGAGCTCAACGTCGTGGTCCCCGGGGAGGTCACCCGGTTCGCGCTGCCGTTGCTGCGGGAGTCGACGGGGCAGGTGATCTTCATCAACTCGGGGGCGGGCTTGCGTTCGTACGGCGGTCACACCCTCTACTCCGCGACGAAGCACGCGCTCAAGGCGATGGCCGACGGGCTCCGTGCCGAGGAGCTGGACCGCCGGGTGCGTGTCGCATCGGTCTTCCCGGGACCGACCGAGACGGCGATGCTGGCCGGCGACCTCCGCAAGGCGGGTCGCCCGTTCGAGACGGGCGCGTACATCGACCCCGAGTCGATCGCGCGGACCGTCCGCACGATCGTCGACCTCGGATCGGACGCACAGCTGGTGGACGTGTCGGTCCGGCCGCGGAGGGAATGAGCGCCTAGGCCGCGTCGGCGAGCGACCGCGCGAGGACGCCTCGGAGGTGCTCCCGCATCGCCGTCTCCGACGCGACCGGGTCGTGCGCGCCGATGGCCACCGCGATGGCGGCGTGCTCCGCCAGCGCCTCCTGGGCGTCCGAGACGCCGTAGCGGAAGGATTGGCGGGCCCGCTGCGATTGGGCGTCGAGGCGCTGGGCCAGCGCGTGCAGGTGCATGTTGCCGCTGGCGGCGAAGATCGTGTCGTGGAAGGCGTGGTCGAGCCGGAGGTACGCGCGCACGGCGGCCGTGTGCTCGGCCTCGTCCGCGGACTCCACCGCGCGTGCGGCGGCGGTCTGCTCCTCGATCAGCCGGCGCAGAGTGGCGATCGCGTCGTCGTCGGCCGCCGTCGCGGCGCGGGCGGCGGCGGCCGTCTCCAGCACGGTGCGTGCGTCCATGAGCTCGACGATGTCCTCGGGGGTGAGCCGGGGTGCCACGCTGTAGCCCTTGTTCGCGACGTAGCTGACCAGGCCGGTGGACTCGAGCTGGACCAGCGCTTCGCGGACAGGTGTAGGGGAGACGTCCAGGAGCCTCGAGACGGACTCCACACGCAGCGGGGATCCCTCGTCGATGCGGTTCTCGATCAGCAGCTCCAGCAGAGCGTCATAGACCTCCTCCCTCAGTCCCGCGCGGCGGACGCGTCGGGACAGGGCGAGGTCTTCGAGCTGCATCTATATATATTATCGAGCGTCAGGCGCTCACCGCCCGCGGCCGCACGGCGTGACGCGGCTGGCGGCCCTGGCTGATGTTGACGACCGCCTCGCGGAGGCTTGCCGACACCGACGCGGTGAAATCGTCCGTCCAGCACAGCGAGTGCGGCGCCAGCACGACGTTCGGAAGCCCGGTGAGCGGGCTGTCCTGCGGCAGGGGCTCCTGCTCGAAGACGTCCAGTCCCGCGCCCGCGATGCGATGGGTGCGGAGTGCGTCGATCAGCGCGGCCTCGTCGACCACGCTGCCGCGCGCGATGTTGATGAGGAACGCGCTCGGCTTCATGAGCCCGAGCTCGCGTTCTCCGATCAGCCCGTGCGTTCCGGGAGCCGCTGCGACGGTGACGACGACATAATCCGACACGGCGAGCAGCTCGTCGAGCGGGAGCATCGTGATTCCGAGATCGCCGGCCTCCGCCGTCTTGGGCGAACGGTTGTACGCCGCGACGGTGATGCCGAGCGCGCGCAGCAGTCGCGCGGTCTCGAGCCCGATGCTGCCGAGGCCGACGATTCCGACGGTGCGACCCTGGAGGCCTTGCCCTCGCCAGTCGGAGCGCTCGTTCCAGCGCCCGGTGCGCACCAGCTCGTCCTTGATGAGGAGGTTGTGCGCCAGCGCGAACAGCAGCGTCAGGGCGGTGTCGGCCATCGGACGGCGGACCGCCTCCGGAGTGTTGGTCACCGTGATCCCGGCGGCCGCGCACGCGTCGATGTCCACGGCGTCGTACCCGACTCCGAACCGGGCCACATGGCGCAACCGTCCTCCCGCGGGGATGGACTCCGCGTCGAAGCGCTCGCCCCCGAGCACGAGCACGGCGTCGAAGCCGTCGAGCTCGTGTGCGTCAATGCGGGAGGACGGGGCCGCGAGGGTCTGCCATTCGATCCCCGCCTCCGTCAGCCGGTCGAGGCCGATGTCGCCGAAGATGGTGGTGCCGTCGGGCTCGGCGAACGCGCGGGTGACTGCGACGCGATAGGGCATGGTGGTCCTCCTGGACGTGGTGGTGAACGGTGCCCGGCCCGGGTCAGGGCGAGTCGGGGTGCTGCTTGACGACGACCTCGCGGAGCACCTCGACGACCGCTTCGGCGGCGGCCGAGAGCGGGTGGTGATCGGGGGTCGCGAGCGCCAGCGTCAGAGTCATGGTGGGCTCGACGATGCGGCGGATCGAGAACTGGTCGCGCGGGAAGGTGGCCTCGGCGACCGCGCGGGGCAGGACGGTGACGCCGAGGCCGAGCTGGATGGCATCGTTGAGCGGCCGGCTGTGGTCCATCTCGATCACGACGTCGAGCTCGATCCCGGCCTGGTTGAAGTTCTGCTCGAGCAGCTTGCGCATGGTGTGCGTGCGGTTGGGGAGCATGAATTCGAGGGAGCCGAGCGAGTGCAGCGGCACCTCGTCGTCGGTCGCGCCGGGCAGCTCCAGCCAGAGCGGCGCGACCAGGCAGAGCTCGTCCACGGCGAACCGCTCGAAGCGCACTCCGCGGACGAGCCCGGGGTCGTAGATGATCGCGGCGTCGACCTGCCCCATCTTGAGCGCTTGGCTGTGGATGACGGTCAGTGACTCGACCACGCGGGTGACGATCCGGGGATAGCGGGAGCGGATCGTCTGCAGGATCGGGACGACGAGCGTGGAGGCGAGGCTGTAGGCGGCGAGCCCGATCGTCACCGCTCCTGCCGGGCTGGAGGCCTCGCTGTTGATCTCGTCGCGGGCGGACTCCTCGAGACGCAGGATGCCTTGAGCGTAGCGGTAGAGGGAACGCCCCGCGGCGGTCGGAACCACGCCCTTGCGGCTGCGGATCAGCAGCTGCTGGCCGAATTCGTTCTCGAGGGCCGAGACGTGCTGGCTCAGCGCCGGCTGGGCGATGTGAAGGATCTCGGCGGCACGCGTGATCGTGCCGCAATCCACGATTGTGACGTAGTAGGCGAGTCTCCGGGTGTCCATCTTGAAAGTCGATCGTACTCAGGAATCCATAAGCCCGAGCTATACCTCCATTCGATCTGCGTATTAGCGGTGGGCCGAGTCCTGCGGGTTAGCTGGAAACCGAAGCAACAGCAGGAAAGGTGCATTCACATGGCCACGACGATCGATCTCCTCGCGGATCTCGGTGAGAGCTTCGGCGCTTACACGATGGGCAATGACGAGGAGCTGCTGCGCATCGTCACCTCGGCCAACGTCGCGTGCGGTTTCCACGCCGGCGACCCGCAGGTGATGGATCAGACCGTCCGGGAATGTGTCGAGCGCGGAGTGGCCGTCGGCGCACATCCCAGCTTCCCCGACCTCGTCGGGTTCGGACGACGCGCGATGGACCTCACCGAGGAGCAGGTGCGCACGGACACCCTCTATCAGCTGGGCGCTCTCTCGGCCTTCGCCTCCGCGCACGGCACCTCCGTCACGCACCTCTGCCCGCACGGCCGGCTGGGCAACCTCGTCATCACGCGCCCGGACTACGCACGCGCGATCGTCGACGCCGTCGCGCTGTTCGACCCGTCGATCATCGTCGTGACCCAGCCGGGCGAGGTGGAGAAGGCAGCCGCCGAGCGCGGCGTCCGGATCGCGATGGTCGCCGCCATCGACCGCAGCTACGAGGAGGACGGCACGCTGACGCCGCGCAGCCTCCCGGGCGCCGTGCTCCACGACGTCGACGAGATCGTCGCGCGCACCCTCCGCATGGTCCACGAGGGGACGATCGTCACTCGCGCGGGCACCGTTATCCCGGTGGAGCTGGACTCGATCCTGCTGCACGGCGACGGCGACCACGCGCTCGAGCTCGCGCACCGGGTACGCTCCGAGCTCGTCGCCTCCGGGGTCGAGCTGGCGCCGTTCAAGGATGCCCTCGCGAGCAGAGCGGCCTGACGCGATGAAGCTCAGGATCCTCCCGTGCGGCGAAGCCGCACTCCGCCTGATCGTCGACGACGCGACCGACGACGAGCAGTGGAGCGTCGTCCACCGGGTCGCCGACTGGCTCGGCGAGAACCCGGTGGCCGGCGTGTACGGCTCGGTGCCGACGTACGACTCGCTGCTGGTGGAGTTCGACGCCAGCTGCCAGAACTTCGCATCGCTCGAACCGCTGCTGCGCCTGATGGCGCGGGACGCTCTCGACGGCGAGCAGGCCGGGAGCCACCTGCCGACCCGCTTCACGCTCCCCGTCGTGTACGGCGGCGAGTTCGGCCCCGACCTCGGCTTCGTCGCCGACCACCTGGGCATCACGGAGGCGGAGGTCATCGCGCTCCACACACTCGAAGAGCGGACGGTGCGCTGCCTGGGCGGTCCCGCCGCGTCGTGCATGGTCGACGGTCCGGCATTCAGCCGTCCGATCCCTCGGCTGGCCGATCCCCGGCTCGAGGTCCCGCCGAACGCGATCTCGGTGGCCGGCAAGCAGGGAGTGATCGGGCCGGTGCGCGCTCCGAGCGGGTGGCGGTTGATCGGTCTCAGCCCCGTCGAGATCATGGATCGCTCCACGCCGACCCTCGTGCCGTACCGGCCGGGCGACATCATCCGCTTCACCGCCATCGACGCGTCCGAGTGGGACGCGTACGCGGGCGTGCACCTCTGGGAGCTGGCCGCCTGATGCAGATCCTCGCCGCGGGCTTCGCCGCCGTCACCGACCTCGGGCGATTCCAGGGCCCGTCTCTGGGCCTCTCCGTCAACGGAGCGCTCGACCAGCTGTCGGCACGCACGGCCAACATCCTCGTCGGCAACGCCGACAACGCTGCACTGATCGAGCTCACCGCGAGCGAGCTCGTCTTCGTCTGCGACTCGGACCAGCTCGTCTCCGTCACCGGAGCGGATGTCGAGGTGCGCGTCGACGGGATGCTCAGCCCCATGCGCACGCCGCTGAGCGTCCGCGCGGGCTGGACGGTGAGCGTCCGCGTCCTCGGTCGCGGACTGCGCGCCTACATCGCCGTGCACGGCGGACTGCAAGCGCCGACGCTGCTCGGCAGCTGCGCACCGGACAGCATGATCGGGTTCGGGATCCGGCTGACGGCGGGCGACGACATCCCGGAGCAGGGCCACGGCTGCGCCGTGCCGACGAACCCCTTCCTCGGCGGCGCCGTGTTCAGCTTCGACGTCCCGGCGACCGCATACGACAGCCGGCCGGTCATCCCGGTCACCGACGGCCCCGACCTGGAGGAGTTCGGCGCGAGCGCGGCCCTCCTGTACAGCGACGTCTTCTCCGTCGGGGCGCGCAGCAACCACGTCGGCCTCAGGCTCTCCGGCCGGCCGCCGCACCGCGAGACGACAGGGGAAGTGCTCTCACGCGGCGTCCCGGTCGGCGCGATCGAGGTGCCGTCGACCACCGACCTGCTCCTGCTGCACCGCGGACGCGGCGTGACGGCGGGCTATCCCGTCCTCGCCGTGGTCACCGGCGCTGGGCTGGACCGTGTGGCGCAGTTGCGTCCGGGCGACATCGTCCGTTTCCGCCGCTCGACCCTCGACGCGGCCACCCAGACCCACCTCGAGCAGCATCTCGCCGTGGAGCGGTTCCGCCAGCACTGCTGGAACGCGCTGCGCGAGAACGGGATCGACGACCTCGGCGTCGGCGATCTGTCACAGACCGAACTGATCAGCACCAACTGAAGGAGATCGAATCCCATGATCCACGTGCGCACCAGCATCGAGCGGCCCGACGCGGACATCGTCGCCCGGCTCGGCGTCTTCTCGGCCGCGACCATCCACGAGGCCCAGGGCCGCAAAGGCGCCCTGTCCCACCGGATCAAGCCGCTCGCGGACTCGATGGAGTTCTGCGGGCCGGCCGTGACCGTGCAGGCGAGCCCCGGCGACAACATCATGGTCCAGGTCGGCATCTCGTACGCCGCGCCCGGCGACGTCGTCGTCGTGGCGGCGGGCGAGCTGGCGCACTCCGGCTCGTTCGGCGACGTGCTCGCGACCGCCGCGCAATCCAAGGGTCTGGCGGCATTCGTCACGGACTCGGGTGTTCGCGACAGCAACGACATCCGCGCGATGGGCTTCCCGGTCTTCTCCGGCTCGGTGAGCATCGAGGGCACCGTCAAGGAGACGCTCGGAACCGTCAACGAGCCGCTGGTCGTCGGCGGTCAGCTCGTGTACCCGGGCGACATCCTCAAGGGCGACGCCGACGGCATCGTCGTCGTCCGCAAGGCCGAGGCCGAGGCGGTCATCGACCTGTGCCAGCAGCGCGAGGACAACGAGGACGTGCTCCGCGCCCGGCACCGGGCGCAGGAGGGCTCGGTCGTCGAGCTGCACGGGCTCGTGGAGAAGCTCAAGACCAAGGGCCTGGTCGTCGAGGTCTGACACCGATCCGGAGAGGATTACCATGTCGAGCACGATCGAGGCGGTCGCCGTGGACCGCCGACGGGAACGCGTCGTCGCGGAGATGCTGCGATCGGAGCGCGACTTCCTGGTCGCGGACTCGCCGGCCGCGGTCGCCTACCTGACCGACGTCGACATCCGGCCGTTCAGCGGCGTCGGCACGGCCGTCATCCTCTCCGCCGACGGCACGGTGACACTGCTCGTCGCCGACACCGACCTGCACTCCGTGCAGGACTCTGGATTCCGCGGCACGGTGAAGGCCTGGCGATCGGGACCGGGATCGCGTGCGGAGCGGGAGAGGCTCGTGCGCGACGCGTCGTGCAAGCCGAGCTCCGGCTCGCTCTCCCGCGGTGCGGTGGAGATGCGCAGCGCGGGAAGCTACCGACATGTCCTGTCGGACACCCGGCCACGCTCCCTGCTGACCGACGCCGACAGCATCATCGAGGCGGCCTCCCGGGTGCGCGATGACGACGAGCTGCGGCGGCTGAGGCAGGCGGCGAACCTGGCGGACATCGGGTACACCGCGACCGTGGACCGCCTGCACCCGGAGCTCCGGGTGCTGGAGATCGTCCGCAACGTCGACCGTTCGCTGCGCTCCGCAGGCGGCAGCGGCTGGTGGAGCCCGCTCGAGGACGACGCCGGCCTGACCGTGGACTCCTCCTATCCTCACGCGTCGGTCGCCGTGCTTCTGGGACGCAGGCGGGAGAGCGGCGTGCTCGATCGACGTGAGCCCCTGCCGTTCGCGATCTACCCGCTCAGCGAGTGCTATGCCGGCGCCGCCGGGACGACTGTCGTGCTGTCGGAGCCGGACGCCGGCCTGCGGTCGCGGGCGTCGCTCCTGACGGACGCGCTGCGAGCGGTCATCGACGCCGCGAAGCCGGGGGCGACCGGCGCCGAGCTGCAGTCCGCCTTCCGGTCGGCGGTCGGCGGCCGCGTGCCGGACGACGTCGCGGCCCAGAGTGTCGGCTATGGACTCGGCACCGGTGTGAGCCGGCCGTTCCTCTCGGCCGGCTCGCGCGACGTGCTGCAGGAGGGCTCGGTCGTCTCGGTCCGGGCCTCCCTGCCGGGCGACGGGTCCGCACCCGTCGCGTATCAGACGACCGTCCTCATCACGCCGGAGGGGAACGACGTGCTCAACGTCGTGCCGCTGCGGATGATCGAGCTCTACTGAAGGCGAGGCACAGCGCATGACCACCATCACCGCTCCGGCGACACCGACCGTCACGCTGACCGCCGGGGCAGAGATGCCGCTCATCGGCTTCGGCACCTTCCCGCTCCGCGGAGAGGAGGCCGCCTCGGCCATCGTCGAGGCGCTCGACGTCGGCTATCGCAGCCTCGACACGGCGACGCGCTACCGCAACCAGGACGCCATCGGCGAAGGCCTGCGCCGTTCGCCCGTGGGGCGCGAGGACGTGTTCATCACCACCAAGCTGCCCTCGGACTCCGTGCGCCACGAGCAGGAGGTGCTGGAAGACAGCCTCGCCCAGCTCGGCACCGACCACGTCGACCTCTGGCTGATCCACTGGCCACCCGGAGGCACCGCGAGCGTGACCGCGTGGAAGGAGATGGTCCGGCTGCGCGAAGCCGGCCTGGTCCGCGCGATCGGCGTGAGCAACCACGCCATCCGGCTGTTCGACGAGCTGCACGCCGCGACCGGCGTGTACCCAGAGGTGGCCCAGCTGCAGTGGAGCCCCGTCCATTTCAGCGCGCGGTACCTCGCCGAGGCGCGCGATCGCGGGATCGTCGTCAGCGCGTACAGCCCGTTCAAGAGCGCGCGCCTCGACGACCCCACCCTCACGAGGATCGGCGAACGCCACGGCGTGACGACGACGCAGGTCATCGTGCGCTGGAACATGCAGCACGGTGTGTCGGTGGTGCCGAAGTCCGCCAACCGCGAGCGTATGGTCCGCAACCTGGATGCTCTCGGTTTCGAGCTGAGCGACGAAGAGATGCGGGCGATCGATGACCTCAACGAGCTCGAGTAGCGCGCCGCCTCGGCAAGTCGGCGTCATCGGGCTGGGACCGATGGGACTGCCGATCGCCGGGCACCTGGTGTCGGCAGGTCACGACGTGACGCTCTTCAACCGGACGCGGTCGGTCGCCGAGAGCGTCACCGGCGCGACGGTCGTCGGCTCGCCCGCCGATCTCGCGGCCGAGGTCGTGTTCTCGGCGCTGCCCGACATCGACCAGTTCGACGCGCTCGTGGACGACGCCACGTTGCATCGGTGGCGGGCGTCGGGGACCAGGACGCTCGTCGTGCTGTCGACGACCTCACCCGAGAAGGTCCGGACGCTCGAAGCCCGCGCGGCACGGGCGGGGATCGACGTGGCGGACGCCCCGATGAGCGGCGGCGACGCCGGCGCTCGCGCCGGCACGCTCAGCCTGATGGTGGGAGCGTCCGATGAGACCTTCGAGCTGCTGCTCCCCCTGCTGCGCGGCTTCGCGACCACGATCGAGCACTTCGGTCCGCCGGGTGCGGGCAGCGCGGCGAAGCTGTGCAATCAGCTCGTTGTCGCCGGCACGCTGGCGGCGCTGGCGGAGAGTGTCGACCTCGGCCGGCGCGCGGGCCTGAGCGTCGAGCAGCTGATGACCGTGTTCCACGGCGGCCTCGCCTCCAGCCGGGTGCTCGACCTCAAGGAGGACAAGCTCCTCCACCGGGAGTACTCGCTCGGCGGCAGCACGGTCAACCAGCTCAAGGACCTGGACTACGCGGTGCGGCTCGCCGAGGAGGTCGGCGCACCGCTGGCCCACACCCGCGCGGCGCGCGAGCTGTACCGCCGAGCGGAGCGATCCGGCTATGGCCAGGCGGATCACTCGGCGGTGCAGGAGGTGGTCGGACCCTAGGCCCGCTGCCGGTCGCCGCCCAGCAGCCCGCGCTCACGGAAGTAGCGGAAGCTGTCCGCCGTCGAGTCCTCCGGATGGTACTCGAGGCTCACCCAGCCGTCGTAGACGCTCGCCTCGAGCTTCGCGAAGAAGCGGTCGAAGTCGAAGCCGCCCGTCCCCGGCTCGTGACGTCCCGGAACATCCGAGATCTGGATGTGGTGGATGCGGTGGGCATACGCGTCGAGCACGGCGAACGGGTCTTCGGCCGCCCGCAGCGAGTGGTACACGTCGTACTGGATGCCGGCGCCGGGACTGCCGACCTCATCGAGCACGGCGACGCCCTCGGCGACGGTGTGGATGTAAGCTCCCGGCACATCGTCACGGTTGATCGGTTCGACGACCAGGCCGGCGCCGGCAGCGTTCACCGCGGCGGCGGCCGCCGTGAGGTTGGCCACCAGGGTCGACCGCGACTCCGCGTCCTGCGGGGCGGGACCGGACGGGGTGTTCACCCGGAGCGGGTGCAGCCGTTCGATGGCGGCCACGGCGCGGGCGAGGTCGCCGCGGAATTCCGCTTCGCGCCCGGCCTGCGCCACATAGCCGCGCTCGCCCGCGTCCCAGTCGCCGACCGGCAGGTTGAACAGCACGAGCTGGAGGTCGTTGCGCTCGACGGCGTCCGCGATGCGCCCCAGGTCGTGGGCATAGGGGAAGAAGAACTCGACCCCGGTGAACCCGGCTTCGGCCGCGCGGTCGAACCGCTCGAAGAAGTCGTATTCCCGGAACAGCATGGTCAGGTTCGCGGCGATCCGCATCGTGCCTCCTCTGGACGTCTGACTCCAGGCTAGGAGCGTGCACATCCCGGTCGCGAGCCGCCTTTACGTATGCCTCCATAGCGAATACGGATGCCCGATCCCGTGATCTCGCGCGGTCCTTTGCCTAGCGTGAAAGAGCGAAGCCGTCGCAGCCTGCGCCGGCCGCCGAACACGAAAAGGACGCACCATCATGAGTCAGCTCGCCGTTGCGAACCGGGTCACCCGGATCCAGGAGTCAGCGAGCGGCGCCGCCGCCGAGCGAGTCCGGCAGCTGCGCGCCGCGGGCGAGGACATCCTCAGCCTCACCGTCGGCGAGCCCGACTTCGACACCCCCGACCACATCAAGCAGGCAGCCGTGGCGGCGCTCGACCGTGGCGACACCAAGTACACCTCGGTCAACGGGACCCCCGAACTGCAGCGGGCGATCCTCGGTCGCGTCGAGCGCCACACCGGCGTGCGCTACGCGACGAACGAGCTCACGGTCGGCGTCGGCGGCAAGCAGGTCATCTTCATGGCGCTGATGGCGACCCTGGACGCGGGCGACGAGGTCATCGTCCCTGCGCCGTACTGGGTGTCCTACCCGGACATGGTGCTCGCCAACGACGGCACCCCGGTGATCGTCGAGGCGACCGAGGACAACGGGTTCAAGCTGACCCCCGAGCAGTTGCGGTCCGCCATCACCGACAAGACCCGGTGGCTCGTCCTCAACACCCCGAGCAACCCGACCGGCGCGGTCTACTCCCGCTCGGAGCTGGCGGCGCTCGCCGACGTTCTCGCGGACTTCCCGCAGGTGTGGGTGCTCACCGACGAGATCTACGACGAGATCTACTTCGGCGACGGCAAAGTCGTCTCCCTCGTGGAGGCGGCGCCCGCCCTGCGCGACCGGACCTTCCTCGTCAACGGTGTCTCGAAGGCCTACGCGATGACCGGTTGGCGCATCGGCTACGGCGTCGGGCCCGCCGTGCTGGTCGGCGCGATCAACAAGCTGCTCTCGCAGATCTCGTCGTGCCCCGCCGCCGTCAGCCAGGCCGCGGCGGCTGCCGCGCTCGACGGCGACCAGAGCTTCATTCCGGAGACCGTCGCCGTCTACCGCCGTCGTCGCGACCTCTGCGTCGAGGGCTTCGGTTCCATCGAGGGCCTGAGCTGCAGCGCGCCGGACGGAGCGTTCTACCTCTACATCAACTGCTCCGGGGTGATCGGCAAGGTCACGCCGACGGGAGTCCGGCTGGACGACGACCAGGCCGTGACGCTGTACCTGCTCGAGGAGGCCAAGGTCGCCGCCGTCCAGGGATCGGCCTACGGGCTCTCCCCGTACTTCCGGATCTCGTTCGCCACCGACGACGAGACACTGCACACGGCGATCGAGGCCGTGCGGGCCGCGGTCGCCAAGCTCCGCTGAGACGGCGCGACTCACACGAACACAGGAAGACATCAAGGAGGATTCATGTCGGCGAAGAACGACGCGGGCACTGCGTACATCACGGGAGCGGCGTCCGAGCGCGGGATCGGGCGCAAGCTCGCCGAGCGACTCGCGGAGGGCGGCTGGAACCTCGGCCTGCTCGACCTGAACGAGGAGCCGCTGCGCGAGTATGCCGCGTCGCTCGAGGAGCGCTTCGGCGTGCGGGCCGCCGGGGTCGCGGTCGACGTCTCCGACGAGGCGAGCGTCGACGCGGCGATCGAGCGGCTGGAGCGGGAGCTCGAACCCGCGACCGCGCTGGTCAACATCGCCGGCATCAGCTCGCCCGTGCCTTTCCTGGAGCTCGACCTCGCCACGTGGGAGCGCGTGATGCGGATCAACGCCACGGGCACGTTCCTCACCACACGCCGAGTCATCCCGGGCATGATCGACCGCGGCCACGGCCGGGTCGTCAACCTCGGTTCGACCGCGATGCAGAACGGCGGCGGAACCTACAGCAAGTCGTCCTACGCCGCATCGAAAGGCGCCGTGGAGGCGTTCAGCCGGGCCGTCGCTCTCGAGACCGCACAGCACGGCGTGACCGTCAACGTCGTCGCGCCGGCGACGATCGACACCGACATCATGGGCGGCAGGATCACCGACGACCGCAAACCGCAGTTCCTCGCGCAGCTGCCGGTCGGCCGGCTCGGGACGACGGGCGAGGTGGCCGCACTCATCGAGTTCCTCATCGGCCCGGACGCCGGCTACATCACCGGCGCCACCTACAACATCAACGGAGGCATCCGAATTGGCTGACATCCTCGCCACGGAAGCCCCCGTCCGGCTGCACGACGAGCGTCCCTCGCTGCAGACCGCGCCCGTGCTCGAACCCGCCTACGCGCCGGATGCGTGGCCCATCGCCGCCGCCATGCTGCAGTTCCCCGGGGTCGCCCATGACGGCCGCCCGATTGGCGAGCTCGCCCCCGACGAGTGGCGGGCGCTGCTCGAGCCGGTGCCCCGTGCCGGCTACACGGCGCTGGAGGTCCCCAGCTCCTGGATCCGCCTCGCCGACCTCGAATCGTCACGACGACGGGAGTTCGCGGACGTGCTCGCAAGCCTCGGCCTCTCGGTCCCCGGGCTCTCGGTCGTCCGCGAGAGCGTCATCCATCCGGTGAACGCGGCGCGGAACCTCGACTTCTCGCACCGCACCATCGACGCCGCCGCCGAACTGGGCGTCCCGCTGGTCTGCTTCGGTCTCCACGACAAGCTGCTCCCGCGGCAGCAGGAGGTCCAGTGGTTCTGGACCGTCGAGGGCACGCAGGAGTCACCCGACCCCGATGTGCGCGAACTCGCCGTGCGCAGCTACCGCGAGCTCGGGCAGCACGCCGCCTCCCTCGGCCTCCAGATCTCGTTGGAGCTGTACGAGGACGGCTACCTCGGATCGGCCGACGGAGCCGTTCGGTTCCTGGAGGACATCGACGAGCCGGCGGTCGGTCTCAACCCCGACCTCGGCAACCTCATCCGCCAGCAGCGACCGATCGACACCTGGGAGTACATGGTCGCGACGACGCTGCCGCACGCGAACTACTGGCACGTCAAGAACTACTCCCGGCTCGAGAATCCGGAGGCCGGCATCGTCCTCACGCATCCCACGCCGCTCGAGCTCGGCATCATCAACTACCGCGACGCCGTCCGCTACGCGATCGCGCACGGCTTCTCCGGCGCGTTCGTGGTCGAGCACTACGGCGGCGACGGGCTGAGCGTCGGCGCCACGAACGAGGCCTATCTGCGCTCCATCCTCCCTCCCCAGACCGTCTGACCCCCCACCACTGGAGACTCCCTCATGGCACTGCCGCCGTACCCCGCCACATCATTCCCCGATCAGAAGACCGCGATCGTCACCGGCGCCGCCTCCGAGCGCGGCATCGGCCGCGCGATCGCGACGCGCCTCGGGCGCGAGGGCTGGTCGCTCCTCCTGATCGACCGCGACGCGGACGCCACCTCCGCCGTCGCCGACTCCATCGCCCAGGAGCACGGAGTCCAGGCCATCGGGGTGGGCGCCGACATCACCGATCGCGACGCCGTCCAGGCGGCGGTCGACCGCGCCGACGCCGAGCTTCCGCAACTGGTCGCCCTCGTCAACAACGCGGGTGTGAGCTCGCCGGTCCCGTTCCTGGAGGTTGACGAGGCCGAGTGGCGACGGGTGATCGAAGTGAACCTCACCGGCACCTTCCACGTCACCCAGGCTGCTGCACGCGTCATGGCGCGCCACTCCCTCGGCCGCATCGTCAACATCTCGTCGGCCTCGGCGCAGCGCGGAGGCGGGGTCTACGGGCGGGCGGCCTACTCCGCGTCCAAGGCCGCCCTCCTCGGCATGGCACGCACCCTCGCCCGGGAGCTCGGCCCGCACGGCATCACCGCGAACTCGGTCTCCCCGGGCTCCATCGACACCGACATCATGGGAGGCCGGCTCAGCGACGAACGCAAGGAGTTCCTTCTCAAGGAGCTCCCGGTCGGGCGGGTCGGCACGACCGAGGACGTCGCGGCCGTCGTCGGGTTCCTGGTCGGCGCCGACGCCGGCTACCTGACCGGCGTCACCTACGACGTCAACGGAGGGTCGCACATCGCATGAGCACCATCGAGCAGACCCGCACCAAGAGCAGCCCGTTCGCTGTCGATCTGGCCGGCAAGACAGCCGTCGTCACCGGTGCGCGCGGCGGCATCGGACGCGCCATCTCCGAGCTGTTCATCGCCAACGGCGCGCGTGTCGTCGGCATCCAGCGCCGCCCGGCCGAAGGTCTCGGCGACCGGTTCGCCAACGTGGAGGCCGACCTGAGCGACCCGATCGCGCTCCGGCAGGCAGCCGACCAAGTGCTCCGGGAGAACGAGGTCGACATCCTCGTGAACAACGCCGGCATCAACATCCGACACCGCTTCGAAGAGTTCCCGCTGGAGGACTGGAACGCCGTCCTCCAGCTCAACCTCGCCGCCGTCGTCGAGCTGACGCAGCTCTTCGGCCGGCCGATGCTGGAGCGCGAGCACGGCACGATCATCAACATCGCCTCGATGCTCTCGTTCACCGGCGGCTTCACCGCGGCGGCCTATGCCGCCTCGAAGGGCGCCGTCGGCCAGCTGACGAAGTCGATCGCGAACGAGTGGGCGCCGCGCGGTGTCACTGTCAACGCGATCGCGCCGGGCTTCATCGACACCGAGATGAACGTCGCGCTGCGCGCTGACGAGACCCGCAACCGTCAGATCCACGAGCGCATCCCCGCCGGCCGGTGGGGCCTGCCGACGGACATCGCCGGCGCAGCGCTGTTCCTCACCTCGGACGGCGCCCGTTACATCCAGGGCGTGGTGCTGCCGGTCGACGGCGGATACCTCGCGCGATAGGAGAAGGACCATGAAAGCAGTCATCGCACACGGCGCAGGCGACCTGCGCGTGGAGGAAGTCGCCGAGCCGGAGTTGCCGGCCGAGCGCGTCGCCGTCGGGATCGTCTACGGCGGGATCTGCGGCTCCGACCTCCACTACGCCAAGAACGGAGCGAACGGCGCGTACACGATCGCAGAGCCCCTCACCCTCGGACACGAGGTCGTCGGGGTCGTCGAAGCCGTCGGCGCCGCAGTCGACGGCGGCCCGCCGGTCGGCACCCGGGTCGCCATCCATCCTGCGACGCCGACGCCCCAGCCCGGGCAGACCGACGGCGGCGGGCTCAACCTCGCCGTGGGCGGAACGTATCTGGGCAGCGCGTCCACCACCCCGCATACCCAGGGCGGCTTCGTCGGGGTGCTGCATGTTACGCCGGACCAGCTGCGGCCGCTGCCCGAGTCCCTTCCGCTCGCACGGGCCGTCCTCGCCGAACCGCTCGCCGTCGCCATCCACGGTGTCTCCCGGCTCGGCGACCGCGTCCGCGGTGCTCGGGTGCTGGTGAGCGGGGCCGGGCCGATCGGCAGCCTCGCCGTCGCGGCGCTGCGTGCCGCGGGGGCCGCCACCATCGTGGCGACCGATCTGCAGGACTTCCCGCTCTCCGTCGCCCGCGCGGTCGGAGCCGACGCCACCGTCCAGATCGGAGCGGACGCACCGATCGAGAGCGAGTCGTTCGATCTCGCCGTGGAGGCGGCAGGTGCCGTGCCGTCGCTGGTGACCTGCCTCGACGCGGTGCGTCGGGGCGGCGCCGTCCTCCAGCTCGGGATGCTGCCCGCCGGTCCCCTCCCCGTGCCGCTCGCCGGCCTCATCGCCAAAGAGGTCGCGCTCTTCGGCTCGCAGCGCTTCGACGTCGAGCTGGACCGCGCCATCGAGTTGCTCGCCACCACCCCCGGCCTCGACGCCGTGGTGAGCGACACCTTCGGCATCGACGCTGCCTCCGAGGCGTTCGACCGCGCGGCCGACTCCTCTCGATCCGCGAAAGTGGTGATCGCCGTTGGCCCCGACCCCGACCACCGAGTCTGAGGTCCCGGCCACCGCGCCCGCCGTCGGCCGCCGGATCGAGCACGACGCACTCGGCCCCGTGGAGGTGCCGCCGGGCGTCTACTGGGGCGCGGCCACTGCTCGCGCGCTCGAGAACTTCCCGCTCAGCGGCGTTCCGATCTCGACGCACCGCTCGCTGGTCGTCGCGCTCGCTCAGGTCAAGCTCGCGGCCGCCCGCGTCAACCGGCGGCTCGGAGTCCTGGACGCGGAGGCCGCTGGCCCGATCGAGGCCGCCTGCGAAGAGATCATCAGTGGAGCGCTGCATGAGCAGTTCGTCGTCGACGTCGTCCAGGGTGGCGCCGGCACCTCGACCAACATGAACGCGAACGAGGTGATCGCCAACCGCGCCCTCGAGCTCGCGGGCCATGCCCGGGGCAGCTACGACGTCATCCACCCCATCGACCACGTCAACCGGTCGCAGAGCACGAACGACGTCTATCCGACTGCGGTCAAGCTCGCTCTCCGGGCGCAGATGGCCGCGCTGACCACCGTGCTGGCCGACCTCGCCGACGCCTTCCATCGGAAGGGCGACGAGTTCGCCGATGTGCTGAAGGTCGGCCGCACCCAGCTTCAGGATGCGGTGCCGATGACCCTGGGGCGGGAGTTCCACGCGTTCGGGGCGTCGATCGGCAACGACCGGGCGCGCCTCCTGGAGGCGATGCCACTGCTGGAGGGCGTCACCCTCGGCGGCACGGCGATCGGCACCGGCATCAACGCGGACCCGCGGTACCGTCCCCTCGTGGTCGAGGAGCTCCGGGCCATCACCGGCCTCCCGCTCCGCACCGCGGAGGACCTTGTGGAGGCCACGAGCGACACCGGCCCGTTCCTGTCGGCGTCGGGCGCGTTGAAGCGCTCCGCACTGAAGCTCTCCAAGATCGCGAGCGACCTCCGGTTGCTCTCCAGCGGTCCGCAGGCCGGGTTCAACGAGATCTCGCTGCCCGCCCGGCAGCCGGGGTCGAGCATCATGCCGGGCAAGGTCAATCCGGTGATTCCGGAGGCGATGAACCAGGTCGCCTACATCGTGGCCGGCGCCGACACGACCGTTTCGATGGCGGCGGAGTCCGGTCAGCTCCAGCTCAACGCGTTCGAGCCCGTGATCGCGCACTCCCTCCTCACGGCCCTCCGCTTGATGACGGCCGCCGTCGTGACCTTGCGCGAGCGGTGCGTCGAGGGCATCACGGTCAACGCGGAGCTGGGGCAGCGGGTGGCGGGCAGTGCGACGCTCGCCACGGCTCTCACGCCCGCAATCGGGTACGACGCCGCCTCCCGCCTCGCCAAGCACGCCGTGCTCACCCGCCGGCCCATCGCCGAACTCGCCGTAGAGCAGGGCATGCTCAGCCCCGACGCCGTCGGACGGCTGCTGTCGCTCCGCGCGCTCACCGAGCCGGACCTGGAGGCCGTCGCGCACCTCGCCGAATGATGAGCTCCGGCCGCTCTTCGTGGGGGCGGCCGGCGGAATCGCCCGCCTTCGCCCAGGCATGTCCTGGTGCGGGGGCGGGCGCTCGGCGTTGACCGGATGCGCTGTCCCCGACCATCGGGATACGCGTGGTAGCCATGTCTAAATATTATATAGAATCCGTTGACCGGGCTGTCCGAGCCCGGTTAGCGTCGCCGCATGGTCGCTTACAGATACCTCGGACACAGTGGTCTGAAGATCACCGAGATCACCTACGGCAACTGGATCACCCACGGGTCGCAGGTGGAGAACGACACCGCCGTCCAGACGGTGCACGCCGCGCTGGACCTCGGGATCACGAGCTTCGACACCGCGGACGTCTACGCGAACACCGCGGCGGAGAGCGTGCTCGGTGCCGCCCTGAAGGGGCTGCGCCGCGAGTCCCTCGAGATCTTCACCAAGGTCTACTGGCCGATCGGCCCGAAAGGCGCGAACGACGCCGGGCTGTCGCGCAAGCACATCCACGACGCCATTCACGGCTCGCTCCGCCGGCTCGGCACGGACTACGTGGACCTCTACCAGGCCCACCGGTTCGACTACGAGACACCGCTCGAGGAGACCATGCAGACCTTCGCCGACCTGGTGCGGCAGGGCAAGGTCCTCTACATCGGCGTCTCCGAGTGGACGGCTCCGCAGCTGCGGGCCGGTCACGCGCTCGCGAAGGAGCTCGGCATCCAGCTCGTCTCCAACCAGCCGCAGTACTCGGGACTGTGGCGGGTGATCGAGGAGGAGGTCGTCCCCACCTCCCGCGACCTCGGCATCTCGCAGATCGTCTGGTCGCCACTCGCCCAGGGCGTGCTCACCGGGAAGTACCTCCCGGGCGCACCGCTGCCAGCGGGGAGCCGGGCCGCCGACGAGCGCACGGGCGTCCGGCCGCGCATCGAGGACTTCATGACCGACGAGATCCTCACCGCGGTGCAGAAGCTGCGGCCGATCGCCGAGGAGTCCGGGCTCTCCATTGCCCAGCTCGCCCTCGCCTGGGTGCTGCACAACGACAACGTCGCCGCCACCATCGTCGGCGCCTCGCGGCCCGAGCAGCTGGCCGAGACGGTGAAGGCGTCGGACGTCACCCTCGGCGACGACCAGGTTGCCGCCATCGACGAGGCCCTGCTCCCGGTCGCCGTCACGGACCCGGCGCTGACGTACGAGATCTCGTCGAAGACACGTCCGGCGGCGCGTGGGCCCGAAGCCCGCCAGCCGGTGCCGCAGACGGCCTGAGCCGCACGCCCACCCAGGTTCCACTGTCAGAGAGGACAGCCCCGTGAATCGACTTCCGCAGCAGCGCACCGCAGACGAGGCGATCGCCGTCGAGCGCTTCGCGGTGGCATACCGGACGGACGCCGGGCTCGTCCCGGCGGTGTCGGATGTCAGCTTCGCGCTGCGCCGCTCCGAGCGGCTGGCGATCGTCGGCGAGTCCGGCTCAGGCAAGACCACTCTCGCTATGGCGATCGCCGGCCTCCTCTCCCATGACACGGCCCAGATCGACTACCGGATGGCCCGCGTCGCGGGCACGCCGGTCGACATGCGGGCCAGTTCGAGTGTCATCCCCGTCCGGCACGAAGGCGTCTCGATGATCTTCCAGGACGCGATGACATCCCTCGACCCGGTCGCCACCATCGGCCACCAGTTCCGCTCGGTGCTCGGCGCGCACGGCGGCAGCCGCCGGTCGCGCATCCGCTCGGAGTCGCTGCAGTGGATCGAACGCGTCGGCATCCCGAACCCGCAGCGGGTGCTCAAGCTCCGCCCTTACGAGCTCTCCGGCGGGATGCGACAGCGCGTCATGATCGCCCTCGCGCTCTGCAGCGACCCGGCGGTACTGATCGCCGACGAGCCGACCTCGGCGCTCGACGTCGTGGTGAGCCGCCGGATCATGGACCTCGTCCTCACGCTGGCGGTCGAGCTGGGGACGGCCGTCATCGTCATCACCCACGACATCGACCTGGCCCGCAAATACACCGACCGGATGCTCGTGCTCTACCAGGGCGAAGTGCAGGACCTCTGCGATACGGCCGGTCTCGCCGAAGAGGAGCACTCGCCGTACACGCGAGCACTGCTCGACTGCGTCCCGCGGCTTCACGATCACGACAGGGAGTCGCTTCCGACTCTCGCCCGCGCCGTCGGCAGGGAGGCGTCATGACCGCGAAGGGCACGGACTTCGAGCTGGTGCTCGACGGCGTTCAGAAGGATTTCGGCCGCGGCCACCGCAAGGTCACAGCGGTCCAGCCGGTCGACCTCCGCGTCGACGCGGACTCCAAGGTCGGCGTCATCGGGGAGTCGGGGTCGGGCAAGTCGACCCTCGCCCGCATGATCGTCGGGTTGGAGCAGCCGACCCGCGGCACGATCTCCTACCGCGGTCGATCCGTCGCGGACTGGCTCTCCAACCGCACCGACCGGCTCGCCTACCGTCAGCAGGTCCAGTACGTGGCACAGGACACGACATCGTTCGACCCGCGCCAGACCTTCCTGGAGGCGATCTCCGTCCCGCTGCGGATCCTGCGCGGAGTCACGAACCGGGCGGAGATCCGCGAGCGCCTCGACGCGATCGCCGCGGACCTCGCGCTCGACCCGGCGCTGTTCTCCCGCTATCCCCATCAGGTCTCCGGCGGGCAACGCCAGCGGTTCGCGCTCGCTCGCTCCCTCGTCGTCGAACCGCGCCTCCTGATCTGCGACGAGGTCGTCTCCGCACTCGACGTTTCGGTGCAGGGTGCGGTGCTCAACCTCATCAAGCGTCACGTCGACCGGCACAGGATGGGGCTCGTCTTCGTGGCGCACGGACTCCCGGCCGTCACCTTCATCAGTTCGGACCTGCTGGTCATGCGCCACGGCGAGGTGGTCGAGCGCGGTGCCGTCGGGCGCGTGGTCGACGGGCCGGAGCACGCCTACACCCGGGAACTGCTCGACGCCTACGCCGACTCGTCGAGCCCTGAGCGACGGGAGGCCGCGTCATGAGCTGGTACCGATCGAACCGGTGGTGGGTGCTCAGGCTCGCCCGGCTGCCACTGGACATCTTCGTCTTCGCGACCATCGCCTTCTTCCTCGTGCGTCTGTTGCCGGGCGACCCGGTCAGCGTTGCGCTCTCGTCCCGCTCGGGCACGGTGTCGGCCGCGTCGGCGGCCGCCGTCCGCACCCAGATGGGACTCGACGGCACCGTGTGGGATCAGCTGGTGCGTTTCTGGGGCGGCCTCCTGCACGGAGACCTCGGCCACTCACTTGTCACAGGCGCTCCGGTCCTCGACGAGGTGTTCTCCCGGCTCCCGTCCACGATCGAACTGATCCTGCTCGGCCTCATCGGTTCGCTGCTCCTCTGCCTCGCCCTCGGATTCCTCTACCTGCGGTTCTCCAACCGGGCACTGCGCGGGGCGATCAGGACCTATGCCTCGTTCGCGACGACCGTCCCTGTGTTCGTGGTCGCGATCTTCCTGATCGTGATCTTCTACGTCGTCCTCGACTGGTTGCCGGCACCACTGGGCAGGGTGTCATCGGGAGTCCTGCCGGTGGTCACCGGCTTCCCGCTGCTGGACGAGGCGCTGACCGGCAACTGGGGGATGCTCGGCGAGACGACCGTGCAGTACATCATGCCCGTCGCGGCGATGGTGCTCACCTACACGCCGAACCTGCTGACCCAGTTCATCGGCGGCCTCGACCGCGAGCTCGTCCAGCCGACCACCCGTTTCCAGGTCGCCGCCGGCGTGCCCCGCCGATGGATCTTCTTCAGCGTCTTCCGTCGGTCGCTGTCGAGCGTCGTGGTCGTCTTCGGCCTCTTCTTCGGGTCGCTCATCGGCGGCGCCGTCACCATCGAGAGCCTGTTCGGATTCGGCGGGATCGGCGCGCTCGGCGTCCGATCGGTGCAGGCGGTCGACTTCACGGCGCTCCAAGGCTTCCTGGTGGTGGTCGTCGCCGTCTGCCTGATCGCGATGCTCGCCGTCGACCTGGTGAACATGTGGCTCGACCCACGGCGTCGGCCCGGTATCGAGAGCGAGGCCAACTGATCATGGCGCAGACCCTGGCGATCGCCGCCGTGAAGTCGCGGCCGGCTCGAGCACGCGTGAACTGGCTCCGAGTGACTCTGGCGTTCCTTCCGCTGGCGATCATCCTCGCCCTCGCGGTCTTCGCGCCCCTGATCGCGCCCTACGACCCGGTCACGACCGTCGCCGCCTCACGGCTGGCCCCGTCGGCGGACCACCTGTTCGGCACCGACTCGGTGGGGATGGACGTCTTCTCCCGCACGATCTACGGCGCGAGGGTGGCGGTGCAGTTCGGTGTGGCCGTGGCCGTATGCAGCACCGCCGGCGGCATCCTGATCGGGACCTTCATCGGCCTGTCCGAGAGCAGCCGGGGACTCGCCGGCTGGATCGGACGCTTCCTCAACCAGGTCAGCGACTACTTCATCGCGATCCCCTCCATCATCCTCGGCATCGTCGTCGTCGGAATCATGGGATCGTCGCCGGTCGCGCTCATCATCGCGATCACGCTGTGCCTGATCCAGGCGACGATCAAGCTCACCCGCGCCGAAGTGCTGCGGGTGCGCCGCGAGGGCTATCTGGAAGCGGCCGAGCTCGCGGGGGAGAGCCCGCTCCGAGCGGCGTTCGTACACGTCGTGCCCAACTCGATCGGCCCGGCCATGCGCAACATGCCGCTCGTCTTCGGCAACTGCGTGATCATCCTCGCCAGCCTCGGCTTCATCGGCGTCGGCGTCAAAGCGCCCACGCCGGAATGGGGCTACATGATCTCGTCCGGGATCTCCTCCCTCATGCTCGGTCGCTGGTGGCCGACCGTGTTCCCCGCGATCTTCGTCGCGCTCTCCGTCCTCGCGATCGCCCACTCGTCGCGAGCGATCCCCCAGGTGTGGCCGTACCTAGCGGCACACGTCAAAAAGCGATATCGCACCGAAAGGAAGAGTCGTGCCCATTAAGAAGAGACTGGGAGGCCTCGTCGCTGTCGCCGTCGCCTCCCTGGCGTTGGCGGCCTGCAGCGGCCACGCCAGCACCGCCGACAAGAACGCCCCGGCCAAAACCTCGCTCACGGTCGCGGTCGCTGCGACGCCGACGAGCTACGACCTCGACGGGTCCTGGGCTGCGTCGAACGAGAACTACACGATGTGGTCGCAGACGCAGATCGGCTTGCTCAACTACAAGACCACGACGAAGAACGGGGTCGTGACCACCGACTTCACACACTTCGTCGGTGCGCTCGCCGACGCGAAGAACCCGTACACCGTCAGCGACAACGGTCAGACCTATACCTTTCACCTCCGGACGGGTGTGAAATCCCAGGCCGGCAATCCGTTCACCGCGGAGGACGTCTACTGGTCGGTGGAGCGGAAGCTCAGCGACAAAGGTGTCGGGCTGACGCAGATCAAGAACTACTTCAACTCGATGAGCCAGGTGCAGATCATCGACGACCACACGATCGCGTTCCACCTGCACAACGCCGGGAACGACAACGTCTTCCTGCCGATCTTCACTGGGCAGACCGGCCGGATGTACGACAAGGTCGAGCTGCTCAAGCACGCGACCACCGACGACCCGTGGGCCGTCAAGTGGGCGGCTCAGAACACCGGTTGGGGCTACGGGCCGTACGTCGTGGACTCGGTCAGCGCAGGCCAGCAGGTCGTGTTGAAGGCGAACCCGAACTATCCGGTCGGCCACCCCGCGTTCACGACCATCACGATGAAGGTCGTGCCGGACTCCGGCACGCGCGCCCAGCTCCTCGCCTCCGGGAACGTGGACGTGGCCGAGGCGCTGACGCCGAGCGACCTCAACTCCATCAAGGACTCGGCTAAGGTCACCGAGCCCTCCGTCGACCACCCGATCGAGTTCGACGACATCTCGCTGGTGCAGAACAAGGCGCCGTTCGACGACGCGCTCGTCCGTCAGGCGTTCAACTACGCGATCCCGTACGACAAGATCATCAGTCAGGTCTACGAGGGCTTCGCCGTTCCCAGCCCGGGCTGGTTCACCCCGACTATGGGTGTGCCCGGCCTCTCGACCAAGCCCGCCTACACCTACGACGCGAAGAAGGCGAAGGCGCTCCTCGCGAAGGCCGGCAAGTCCAGCGTCGACGTCACCCTGTCGATCTCGAATGCGAGCCCCGACATCGTCGACACCGCGATCATGATCGGCTCCTATGCCAAGAAGGCCGGCTTCAACGTCACGGTCGACCAGCTCAACCCGGCCGACTTCGCCACCGGGCGACTGAAGCAGACGTTCCAGGCTCTGATCGCATCCAACCGGGTGCAGGTGCAGGTGCCGTCGTTCGTCAACAACTTCTTCCTCCCCGGCGACCCGAGCAACAGCGGCGCGTTCATCCCGAACGATGAATGGAAGTCGCTGATGTCGACGGCCATCGCGGCGGGTACGGGCACCAGCAAGGAGGCAGCCCCGCACTGGCAGAAGGTCAACGACTACATCAACCAGGACGCCAGCCAGTTGCCACTGCTGTACAAGCAGCCGAACCAGGCCTACAGCAAGGACCTCTCGAACCTGTCCTACCGCTACGACAGCACGGTGGACTATAGCATCCTCACGCCGGCCGGCGGCTGAGGCTCAGGAACGGCTGCGGTCAAAATCGGCTGACAGCAGCCCATCCGCCACGACAGGTCCGTCCCGATGGCGGGCAGGTGGTGTTCGGAGATACGGCGGGGCGCAGTGCGCCCCGCCGTATTCGGTGTTGATCGATTCCACCTGTACAAATACGTCCTTCCGAGGTGGGGCAACGTCCGGCTCGTGGACCCGTCCGACGGATCGACAGAGCCCGAGCGGTCTCCGAACCGCGCGGAGTGATCGTGTGGGGAACGCCGAAGAATCACGAACGGCGCTCGGTTCCCTTCCCAGATCTGCTGACGGCTCCGCTCAAGGCTCGGTGCGCGGGTCGCGACCCCGAGGAGCCGGTCTCCGTCGGCCCCGACGGCGGTGTGCTTAGGGCCGGCAACTTCCGCAACCGGGTCTTCAACGCAGCAGTCGCCCGGTGCATGGAAGCGGATGACACCTTTCCGCGCCTGACTCCCCACGACCTCAGACACACGGCCGCGTCACTCGCCGTCTCCGCCGGCGCGAACGTCAAGTCCGTCCAACGGATGCTCGGCCACGCCTCCGCCGCGATGACCCTCGACGTCTACGCGGACCTCTTCGACGATGACCTTGACGACGTTGCCAACGCACTCGATGCCCAGGCTGCGAAATCAGTTGTAGTCAAAATGTAGTCAAACGCCGATTCGGCCGCTTCTACGAGCCAACAAAAAAACCCCCGGATTCCGATTGGGACCAGGGGTTTTTCTTGGTGGCTCCGACCGGCATCGATCCGGTGACCTTTCGATTTTCAGTCGAACGCTCTACCAACTGAGCTACAGAGCCGGGAGGCGATGTGTTGTCGCCTACCTAGACGGAAGCCCTTCCATCCGGAAGGGCTTGTCGCCGTGGCGACCCTGACGGGACTTGAACCCGCGACCTCCGCCGTGACAGGGCGGCACGCTAACCAACTGCGCTACAGGGCCTAACAGTGTTGCTATTGAATTGTAGAGGATGCCATCGTGACCCCAACGGGATTCGAACCCGTGCTACCGCCGTGAAAGGGCGGCGTCCTAGGCCACTAAACGATGGGGCCGGATCGTCCCGAATCGCTTTCGCTTTTCGATGACCACCGACGCATAAGCATACGGAAGTCCCTGACAGAAAGCGAATCGGGGCTGCAGCCCGGGCGGGTCGGTCGGCTCCGTTCGCGCCACGCCCCGGTGAAATGCCCGGTGAGGGCCGGTGCGCGCAGGTAGATTGCGAGCGACGGCCCCCTGTCGTCCGTGCGAGCCGCACGTGGTCCCCGATCGAGCACAGCCGCCCTCCCCCCGACCCGGGCGGCGTATGGTGATGTTGCTAATGTTGCTCCTGGTGATGACGAGACCCGTGTGATTCGTGTGACAGCCGATGTTCCATCCGACGGGTTGAAGGTGACGATGAGATACGCGACGAGAGACGAGACGCTTCGGCGCAGGCCGCGCCGGGCGCTGCTGCGCCTCCTCGCCGTCGGCGCCATCGCCCTGACCGGGGTCGTCGGCTCCATCGCCGCACCGGCATACGCAGACCAGTACCCGAGCTGGCAGGACGTCCAGAACGCCAAGGCCAACGAGGCTGCGGCGGCCGCGCAGGTGACGCGCATCACGACTCTGATCGCGCAGCTCAACCAGGAGGTCTCCGACACACAGGCCGCAGCGGTCAAGCGCGGCGAGGAGCTGCAGGCCGCGGAGGCCGCCTTCGACGAAGCCGACATGAAGGCCAGGGACCTGGAGTCGCAGGCCGCCGCGAGCCAGCAGAAGGCCGACAACGCGGGCGCCCAGGCGGGCAAGCTCGCCGCCCAGCTCTACCGCACCGGCGGCCGCAACCTCACGGCCAACCTCTTCCTGAGCGGCAACGGCGCCAGCGGCACGAACCCCGAGACCCTGCTGACCAGCCTCGGGAGCATGTCCAAGCTCACCGAGCAGTCCGACAAGGTCTACACCGACGCGAAGGTCGCGCAGAACACCGCGAAGGCGCTGTCGGCGCAGGCGGAGGTCGCCAAGGCCGAGCGCGAGAAGCTGCGCGTCGCAGCGACCGCCGCGCTCCAGGCCGCGGTCGCCGCCGCGAAGGCCGCCCAGGACAAGCTCGCCGAGCAGCAGAAGCAGATCGTGGTCATGCAGGCCCAGCTGGCCGCGCTGCGCGACGCCACGGCCAAGACCGTCTCGGGCTACGAGGCGGGCGTCGCGGCTGCGGCAGCGGCGGCAGCGGCGCGCGGCTCGGGAGGCCTCCCCGGCGGGTACGTCGGACCGCAGGGCTGGGCGGTTCCCGCGGCCGGCCCGATCACCGACGGCTTCGGCGCGCGCCCGTCGCCCGGCGGCGTCGGCAGCACCTACCACATGGGCATCGACATCGGCGCCTCCTGCAACGCGCCCATCTACGCGGCGCACAGCGGCACGGTCATCTACGCCGGCCCGGACGGCAGCTACGGCAACTTCGTCCTCATCGACAACGGCGGCGGCATCAACACCGGCTACGCGCACATCCGCAACGGCGGCATCCTCGTCGGCATCGGCCAGAGCGTCGGCGCCGGACAGCCCATCGCCCACGTGGGAACCACCGGGGCGTCCACGGGCTGCCACCTGCACTTCGAGGTGCGGGTGAACGGTCAGAAGATCGACGGAATCCCCTTCATGAGAGCAAGGCAGGCACCCCTTGGCTAGCGACACTTCGAAGAACTCCCGTACCCGCACCGGCCTCGCGATCGGCGCCGGCGTGATGGGGGCCGTCACGGCCTCCATCGGCATCGTCGCGCCCGCGCACGCGGTCGACTACCCGTCCTGGAACGACGTCCAGCAGGCGAAGGCCAACGTCGCCAACCAGCAGGCGATGATCACCAACATCACCACGCTGATCGGCGGCCTCCAGAGTAGCGTCGACGCGGCCAGGGTCGCGTCCGAGAAGGCGGCGGAGGCCTACTTCCAGGCCAAGGACGCCCTCACGGCGGCGACGGCCAAGCAGGCGGACCTCGAGAAGCAGTCGGCCGACGCGGCCGCGAAGGCGAAGACCTCGCAGATGCGCGCCGGGCTGCTCGCCTCCCATCTGGCCAAGGCCGGGGGAGGGACGGACGTCAGCACCGAGCTGCTGCTGAAGGGCGGCGGCACCGGCTCGAACGCCGACAAGCTGCTCTTCCAGCTCGGCACGATGAGCAAGCTCACCGAGCAGTCGAAGGCCGTCTACGACCAGGCGACCAAGGACAAGAACACCGCCGAGTCGCTGAACGCGCAGGCCAAGACGGCGAAGACCGAGCGCGAGAAGCTCGCGGCCGCCGCCGACCAGGCGCTGACCGCCGCGCAGAACGCGCAGTCCGCTGCGCAGGCGGCGCTCGTGGAGCAGCAGAACAAGTCGACGGAGCTGGTCGCACAGCTCGCCACCCTCAAGAACACCTCGACGCAGGTGGAGGCGGCGTACCTGCAGGGCGAGAAGATCCGGCAGGAGCAGGCTGCTGCCGCGGCGGCGGCCGCTGCGGCCGCGGAGGCCGCACGGCAGGCCGCGATCCGCCAGCAGCAGCAGCAGGCGGCGCAGCAGCAGCAGAGCAGCGGCGGCTCGTCCGGCGGTTCGTCGGGCGGTGGCGGCGGGGGCGGCCCGGTCGCCCCGCCGAACGGCAACGTCGTCCAGACCGCGATCGCGTACGCGAACGCCCAGCTCGGCAAGCCGTACATCTTCGGCGGCGAGGGCCCGACCGGCTACGACTGCTCCGGCCTCACGATGAAGGCGTACGCGTACGCAGGCGTCTACATCGGCTCGCACTCGGTCAACAACCAGTACTACACGGCCCTGAACCGCGGCCAGATCGTGCCGTACAGCCAGCGCCAGGCCGGCGACCTCATCTTCTGGGGCGACGGCCCAGGCAACTTCTACCACGTGGGCATCTACATCGGCGGCGGCATGATGATCGCCGCGCCCACCGAGGGCGATGTGGTCAAGGTCCAGTCGGTCTGGGGCTCGCCCTGGGGTCAGGTGGCGCGCCCGTCCGCCTGATCAGGCGCCCCCCGAGCGCAACGAAGAACGTCCCCGGTCGCATTCGACCGGGGACGTTCTCGCGCGTGCGGGGAGGGGTCAGTGGCCCTCGGCGGCGAGCTTCGCGAAGCCGGCCTCGACGATGGCCTCGGCCTCCGCGGCGTCGCCCCAGCCCTCGATGTTGACGAACTTGCCCGGCTCCAGGTCCTTGTAGCGGGCGAAGAAGTGCTCGATCTCCTTGCGGGTCTGCTCCGGGATGTCGTTCACGTCCTGGATGTGCAGCCAGCGCGGGTCCTTGTGCGGCACGGCGATCACCTTGGCGTCGCTGCCGGCCTCGTCGGACATGTTGAGCACGCCGACCGGGCGCACCTTGACGCCGACGCCGGGAAAGACCGGGTGCTCGAGCAGCACCAGCGCGTCGACCGGGTCGCCGTCGAGGCCGAGGGTGTTCTCGAAGAAGCCGTAGTCGGTCGGGTACACGAAGCTGGTGAACAGCACGCGGTCCAGGTAGACCCGTCCGGTCTCGTGGTCCACCTCGTACTTGTTGTGGCTCCCCTTCGGGATCTCGATGACGACGTCGTATGCGGCCATGCCGATGCTCCTTAGCTGTTGGAAATCTGCACTAACGTTACTGGATGCGCCTCAACGGGTCCTCGGGTGAAGTGCCGGGTGGAGAGTCGGCGGCGGGGGTTCCGCGCCGGCCGCGCCTGACGCCCCCGATCGCCGACGCCCGCCGCGCGGTGCGGGAGGCCCTGGCCGACGCGGCCGCCCTGCCGCCCGTCGATCCGCACGACGACCACGGCCCGGCCCGGCCCGCGCCGCTCGCTCCCGGAGCGCTGGTGCTCGTCGGCCTGAGCGGGGGAGCGGACTCCCTCGCCCTCGCGGCGGCGACCGCGTTCGAGGCGCCCCGGCGCGGATACCTTGCCGGCGCGATCGTCGTCGACCACGGCCTCCAGCCCGGCTCGGCGGAGGTCGCCGAGGCGGCGGCCGCCCAGGCGCGCGACCTCGGCCTCGACCCCGTGCTCCTGGAGCGCGTCACCGTCGCGGCCGGAACATCCGGTCCGGAGGGGGACGCCCGCGCGGCTCGGCACGCCGCCTTCGAACGCGCCCGCGCCGCGACCGGCGCCGCCCGGATCCTGCTCGCCCACACCCTCGACGACCAGGCCGAGACCGTGCTGCTGGGTCTCGCCCGCGGCTCCGGCCCGTCCAGCCTCCAGGGCATGCGCCCGGACACCGGCGCACTGCTGCGCCCGTTCCTCTGCCTGCGCCGCGGGACAACGCGCGCCTTCTGCGCCGACAGCGGCCTGACCCCGTGGGACGACCCGCACAACGACGACCCCTCCTACGCGCGCGTACGGGTGCGCACCCGGCTGCTGCCCGCGCTGGAGGACGAGCTCGGTCCCGGCGTGGCCGAGGCGCTCGCGCGTACCGCAGAACAGCTCCGCGAGGACGACGACGCGCTCGACGGGCTGGCCCTGGAATGGGCGCAGGAGCTGGTCAGCCAGACGGACGACGGCGCCGTCGCCCTGGACGTCCGCGGCCTCGCCGCCGACCCCGCGGCGCTCCGCCAGCGCATCATCCGGCTGGTCGTCTCGGCCGAGTTCGGGGTGTCGCTGAGCAGGGCGCACACCCTCGCCGTGGCCGAGCTGATCACGGGGTGGCACGGCCAGGGTCCGCTCAGCCTGCCAGGCGTTAGAGTTGTCAGGCAGAACGGCCTGCTCACGTTTCACCCCGACAGCTAAGGACAGCGCCTCCCCCATGGAACTCACGGACGTTCACGACGACCTGACCGAGATTCTGATCACCGAGGAGCAGATCCGCTCCCGCATCGCCGAGCTGAGCCGGACGGTCGAGGCCGACTACGCCGGCAAGGACGTCCTGCTGATCGGCGTCCTCAAGGGCGCGGTCATGGTGATGGCCGACCTGTCCCGCGAGCTGCGCATCCCGGTCACGATGGACTGGATGGCGGTCAGCTCCTACGGCAGCGGCACAGCGTCGAGCGGCGTCGTGCGCATCCTCAAAGACCTGGACACCGACCTCAGCGGCAAGACCGTGCTGATCGTCGAGGACATCATCGACTCGGGCCTCACGCTGTCGTGGCTGCTCTCGAACCTCCGCAGCCGCGGCCCGGAGTCGATCGAGATCTTCACGCTCCTCCGCAAGCCGGAGGCCGCCCGCGTCGAGATCGACGTGAAGTACGTCGGCTTCGACATCCCCAACCAGTTCGTCGTCGGCTATGGCCTCGACTACGCCGAGCGCTACCGCAACCTCCGCGGCGTCGGCATCCTGGCGCCGGCCGTCTACAGCTAGTCCCGTCGTGGCGGCCGAGCCGAGGACCACGCCGACCGGAGCGGACGTCTCCGCGTTCCTGGCCGCTGCGACTCCGGCGCGCCGCCGGGAGGACGGCCTGGTACTGGCCGACATCTTCGCCGAGGTGACGGGCACCGATCCGGTCATGTGGGGTCCGTCGATCGTCGGCTACGGAAGCTACCGCTACGTCTCGCCGTCCGACCCCCGGCGGCAAGGCGACTGGCCGCGCGCGGGCTTCTCCCCGCGCAAGGCACAGCTCTCCCTCTACGGGCTCAAGGATCTCCCGGAGGGGGCTGCTCTCCTGCCGTCGCTCGGCCGGTACACGGAGGGCGCCGGCTGCGTCTACGTGCGCACCCTGGACGACATCGACCTGACGGTGCTCCGGCGGCTGATCGCGATCGCGTGGCGGCGCGACGACGGCCTCGAAACGCCGGGTCAGACGAAGTCGCGGTAGACCTCGCGCCGGTGCGCGACTCGCAGCACGAGGATGACGAGCCGGTCGTCCTCGATGTCGTAGACGATCCGGTAGTCGCCCACGCGGACGCGCCACGCGCCCCCGCTGGCGACCAGGGGCTTGGCGGCGGGAGGGCGCGGAACATCGGCGAGAATCTCGATCGCCGCCTGGATGCGGCGGCGCGCCGGAGGGTCGAGCTTTCGCAGTTCGCGGGCGGCCGCGGGTGCGACGTCGATCCGATACGTCATGCCAGGCCGAGCTCCGCCTTCACGTCCTCCCACGGGATCGGCTCCGCCGCGGTCTCCTCCAGCTCGCGGCGGGCGGCGATCGCAGCCTGGGCGTCGTCGAGCTCCTCGAGCCGCTCGACCATGCGGTCGTAGTCGTCGGCGTCGACGAGGACAGCCACACGGCGGCCCCGCTTGCTCAGCGAGACGAGCTCGTGCTGGAGGTGTGCGCGATCGACGAGCGCGCCCAGGTGCTGCTTCGCTTCGGAGAGGGGCAGAACGGCAGTCATGGGTCGATTCTAGCCCATATCGTCCGATTGGTTCGAACAGACCCATTGAATCCGTTCGACCTGAACGAGACCCACCGGTCGACTTGCGCCCGCCCGCCCCTCGTGGTCCGATGACTCCATGCCCTACGAACCACCTGAGCTCTATCGACGCTGGCTGGCCGCCTGGACCGACAGGCACGCCGCGCTGGAGCCGATCGTGGCAGCCGACGCCGTCGGGCACTGGCCGGAGGGTGATGTCGTCGGGCCGCGCGGGTTCGCGCGGGCCATCGCCGAGACCGTGGACCAGTTCGATCGCGTCGACTTCGACGTGCAGGCCGGCCCGCTCGTCGGGGACGGGTTCGTCGCCGCGCGCTGGATCCTGACTTGCCACATGGGCGACGAGACGATGTCGTTCGCCGGACACGACTTCGTCCGGGTGGAGGACGGCGTCATCGCCGAGTACTGGCCGGCCATCAGCCCGGCCTCCTGACCAGCCCTCCAGCGGTAAGCGCGCCCAGAGCGAACACGCAGCCGACCCACAGCGCCCAGGCGGTACTGTGGTCGCACCATGAACCTCAAGAAGATCTTCCGCGGCCCGATCCTGTACGTCGTGCTCGCGATCATCGCGGTGTGGATCGGCTCCAGTCTGATCACCATGTCGGGCTTCAAGAGCGTGACCACGCAGCAGGGCCTCGACCTGCTGCAGCAGGACAAGGTCTCGCAGGCGAAGATCGTCGACGGCGAGAACCGCGTGGACCTCACGCTCAAGCAGGCGGACGGCGCGAACGGCACGCAGGTGCAGTTCTACTACGTCACCCCGCGCGGCGCCGACGTTGTGAAGGCGATCGACGACGCCAACCTGCCCAAGGGCTACAACGACGAGGTTCCGCAGCCCAACTGGCTGGTCAACATCCTCGGCTTCCTCATTCCCGCGCTGCTGATCGGCGTCTTCTTCTGGATCATGATCTCCGGCATGCAGGGCGGCGGAAACAAGGTCATGCAGTTCGGCAAGTCGCGGGCGAAGCTCGTCACCAAGGAGACGCCGAAGGTCACCTTCGACGACGTCGCCGGGTCCGACGAGGCCATCGAGGAGCTGCAGGAGATCAAGGACTTCCTCAAGGAGCCCGCCAAGTTCCAGGCCGTCGGCGCGCGCATCCCCAAGGGCGTGCTGCTGTACGGCCCTCCCGGCACCGGCAAGACGCTGCTGGCCCGCGCCGTCGCGGGTGAGGCGGGCGTCCCCTTCTACTCCATCTCCGGTTCGGACTTCGTGGAGATGTTCGTCGGCGTCGGCGCCAGCCGCGTCCGCGACCTGTTCCAGCAGGCCAAGGAGAACTCGCCCGCCATCATCTTCATCGACGAGATCGACGCGGTCGGCCGTCACCGCGGCGCCGGCCTCGGCGGCGGTCACGACGAGCGCGAGCAGACGCTGAACCAGCTCCTGGTGGAGATGGACGGCTTCGACCCGAAGACCAACGTCATCCTGATCGCGGCGACCAACCGCCCCGACATCCTCGACCCCGCGCTGCTGCGCCCGGGCCGCTTCGACCGTCAGATCGGCGTGGACGCGCCCGACCTGCTCGGCCGCAAGAAGATCCTCGAGGTGCACGGCCGCGGCAAGCCGCTGGCGGCAAGCGTCGACCTCGAGGTGCTCGCCCGCAAGACGCCGGGCTTCACCGGCGCCGACCTGGCCAACGTGCTCAACGAGGCCGCGCTGCTGACCGCCCGCTCCAACGCGCAGCTGATCGACAACCGCGCGCTGGACGAGGCCGTGGACCGCGTCATCGCCGGCCCGCAGAAGCGCACCCGCGTGATGAAGGACCAGGAGAAGCTGATCACCGCGTACCACGAGGGCGGTCACGCCCTCGCCGCCGCGGCGATGCGCCACACCGACCCGGTGACCAAGATCACCATCCTCCCGCGCGGCCGCGCCCTCGG
Organism: Leifsonia shinshuensis; assembly: GCF_014217625.1. Taxonomy (NCBI): domain Bacteria; kingdom Bacillati; phylum Actinomycetota; class Actinomycetes; order Micrococcales; family Microbacteriaceae; genus Leifsonia; species Leifsonia shinshuensis. The sequence goes on from NZ_CP043641.1 coordinate 3,684,323, forward strand.
CTACACGATGGTCATGCCGCTGGAGGACAAGTACTCGGTCACTCGCAATGAGCTGCTCGACCAGCTCGCCTACGCGATGGGCGGACGTGTCGCGGAGGAGATCGTCTTCCACGACCCGACCACCGGCGCCTCCAACGACATCGAGAAGGCGACCTCCATCGCCCGCAAGATGGTCACCGAGTACGGCATGAGCGCCGACATCGGCTCGGTCAAGCTGGGCCAGGCGAACGGCGAGATGTTCCTCGGCCGCGACATGGGCCACCAGCGCGACTACTCCGAGCGGATCGCCGAGCGCGTCGACGCCGAGGTGCGCGCCCTCATCGAGAAGGCGCACGACGAGGCGTGGGAGGTCATCAACGACAACCGCGCCGTGCTCGACCGTCTCGCCGCCTCGCTGCTGGAGCACGAGACGCTCGACCACAACCAGATCGCCGAGATCTTCGCCGACGTGAAGAAGCTGCCGGAGCGCCCGCAGTGGCTCTCCAGCGACAAGCGCCCGATCTCCGACCTGCCGCCCATCGAGTTCCCGAAGGCGCCGATCGACTCCGGCGCCGTGGACGGTGGCGTCGACTCGGAGCCGCCGTCGTCCAAGCCGAAGCGTTCCCCCGCCATCAAGCCGCGGCCGGCGACGGCCTAGGCCGCGCACCGCATGACCGGATTCGATCGCGCACGCATCGAGGCGGCCGTCGCCGAGATCCTCGCCGCCATCGGCGAGGATCCGTCGCGTCCGGGCCTGACCGACACGCCGTCGCGCGTCGCCGACGCCTACGCCGAGTTCTTCTCCGGCGTGGGCGTCGACGCGCGTGGGCAGCTCGGTGAGCCGGTGGCGCTGGAGGACGCCCGTGCCGAGACCGTGATCCTGCGCGACATCGCGTTCCGGTCGGTGTGCGAGCACCACCTGCTGCCGTTCCTCGGCGTCGCGCACGTGGCCTACCTGCCCGGCGACGCCGTGATCGGCCTCGGCCGCATCCCACGCGTGATCGAGACCCTGTCGTCGCGCCCGCAGCTGCAGGAGCGCCTGACCGAGCAGATCGCGGACACGATCGAGGAGGGCGCACAGGCCCGTGGCGTGCTCGTGGTGCTGGACGCCTCCCACGAGTGCGTCACCACCCGGGGTGCGCGGCAGACGCGCGCCACCACCGTGACGATCGCCGCCCGCGGCGCCTTCAGCGACCCGGCCTCCCGCGCCGAGCTGATCGCGCTCATCGGCGGAGGCCTCGAGTGACGCGCACATTCGTGCCGAATGTCGACTCTCGCGCGCTGAAAGCAGACATTCGTGCTGAATCTCCGACGGGGGAGCGGGCGTGACGCTCATCATGGGCGTCCTCAACGTGACGCCCGACTCCTTCAGCGACGGCGGCCTGTGGCTGGAGCCGGAGGCCGCGGTCGCGCACGCGCTCGAACTGGTGGCGCAGGGCGCCGACCTGATCGACGTCGGCGGCGAGTCCACCCGGCCCGGCGCGCTGCGCGTCGACCCGGAGGAGGAGCGCGCCCGCGTCGTCCCCGTCATCCGCACGCTCGCCGAGCACGGCGTGACCGTGAGCGTCGACACGCTCAACGCCTCCACCGCGCGCGCCGCCGCCGACGCGGGCGCCGCGATCATCAACGACGTCTCCGGCGGCCTGGCCGACGCGGGGATGCCGGACGCGGTGCTCGACACCGGCCTCCAGTACGTCGTCATGCACTGGCGCGGCCGGCTCGACGCGGCCGACTCGCGCGCCGTCTACAGCCACACCGTCGCGGAGGTGCGCTCGGAGCTGTCCGCCCGGGTCAGCAGCCTCGTCGATCACGGCATCGACCCGGCCAAGCTCGTGCTCGATCCCGGCCTCGGCTTCTCGAAGAACGCCGAGCACAACTGGCAGGTGCTCGCCGGCCTCCACGAGTTCGAGACGCTCGGCTACCCTGTGCTCATCGGCGCCTCGCGCAAGCGGTTCCTCGGCACACTGCTCGGCGAGGGCGCCACGGTGGAGGACCGGGACGCGCCGACCGCCGTCATCTCGGCGCTCGCCGCCCAGGCCGGCGTCTGGGCGGTGCGCGTGCACGACGTGGCGTCGACGCGGATGGCCCTGGATGTCGTGCAGGCGTGGCAAGCTGGACGCGATGACTGATTCCGCTGCCGTGTCCGTCTCGCGCACGCCGACGGACGCGATCGTGCTGACCGGCTTGCGCGTGCGGGCGCACCACGGGGTGTTCGACTTCGAGCGCGAGAACGGCCAGGACTTCGTCGTGGACGTGACCGCGCACCTCGACCTGTCGCCGTCCGCGGCCTCCGACGACCTCGCCCGCACCGTCCACTACGGCGAGCTCGCGAACGAGATCGCCGACGCCGTCCGCCGCGACCCGGTCGACCTGATCGAGACCGTCGCGGAGCGGGTGGCGGGGGTGGTGCTCGCGCACGATCCGGTGCACTCGGTGGAGGTCACGGTGCACAAGCCGGACGCCCCGATCGAGGTGCCCTTCGGCGACGTGGCCGTACGCATCCTCCGGGGCCGGTCATGAGGCCGCGGCCCGAGCGCCTGCGCGTGGGCGTGCCGGCGGTGCTCGCCTTCGGCAGCAACCTGGGCGACCGCGTCGCCACGATCCGGGAGGCGCTGCGTCTGCTCGCGGACGACCCCGGCCTCCGCGTCGAGGCGGTGTCGCGGCTGTACGAGACGCCCGCGCTGAAGCCCGAGGGCATCGACCAGGAGGCGCCCGCCTACCTCAACGCCGTCGCGCTGATCAACACGATCCTCGACCCGCTGGCGCTGTTGGCCGCCGTCAACCAGGTGGAGGACGCCCTCGGCCGCGTGCGCGAGGAGCGCTGGGGGGACCGCACCATCGACATCGACATCGTCGACTACCAGGGGATCGTCGCGGACGACGACCCGCGCATCGTCCTCCCGCACCCGCGGGCGCACGAACGCGCCTTCGTCCTGGTCCCGTGGCTCGACGTCGACCCGGACGCCGTGCTGCCCGGTTATGGGCCGGTGGCCGCCCTCGCCGCACAAGCGACCGATCCGGTGACGCTCTTCGAGCCCGGCGACGACGACGGGGACGACAACGGGGACGGCGACGCATGAAGCGCACCCGTGCCACCTCCCTGATCGGCCTCGCCGTGCTCGGCGTCGTCGTGGGCTTCCTCGGCGAGTTCGCCGCCGCCGGAAGCGGTGTCGCCGTGTTCGTGCCGCCGCTGACCCTGCCGATCACACTGGTCGCAGTCGCGATCATCGTGGTCGCGTTCGCCATCCCGATCCGGCGTGCGGTGCGCGGCCGCAGCTCACGCCGCATCGACCCGTTCCAGGCGATGCGCATCGTCGTGTTCGCGAAGGCGTGCAGCCTGAGCGGCGCGTTGCTGACCGGAGCCGGCGTCGGCATCCTGCTCTACGTCCTCACCCGGGATGTGCTGCCCGCGTCCAACGCCGTGCTGCTGACCGCGCTCGGCACGGCGGGAGCCGTCATCCTGCTCATCGCGGGCCTGGTCGCCGAGTTCTTCTGCACCCTCCCGCCCGACGACAAGGACGACGACCCGGAGACCGCCCGTGCCCGCTCGCATTGACCTCAGCGTCGGGGAGTGGAACCGCGTCTCGCCGAAGTACGTGGTCGTGGTCGTCGTCAGCACCCTGCTCAGCGGGATCGTCCTGAGCGCCGGGTCCGTGTTCCTCTGGCTGGTCGCGGGCTGGTCGTGGGCGTGGATCCTCCTGGCCGTCGTGGTGGTGTCGACGCTGATCGGGCTGTTCATCGCCAACCGGCGCACCCGCTCGATCGGGTACATCCTGCGGGCCGACGATCTGCTGTTCCGGCGCGGGATCATGTTCCAGCGCTTCGTGTCGGTGCCGTACGGGCGCATGCAGCTCATCGACATCACGCGCGGGCCGGTCGGGCGGATGCTCGGGCTGGCCGACCTGAAGTTCGTGACCGCGGCGGCGTCGACCAACGTCGTCGTCCCCGGACTCCCCGAGCCGCAGGCCGCCGAGCTGCGCGACCGGCTGGTGGAGCTGGCGGAGAGCCGCCGGGCGGGGCTGTGACCGTCCCGGAGCCCGGGGCTCCCCTCCCCGGCGGACCGCTGAACGCCGCGGAGCGCGCAGCCGAGCGCTTCACCGACGGCGAGTGGCACCGCCTCCACCCCGCGACGCCGCTGCTGCGCGGCGGCATCGTGTTCATCGCCGTCCTGGGCTTCGTGCTGTCCAACCTGCGCGAGCGGCTGGTGAGCTTCTTCGTCGGCGCTCCCGACATCGGCGGCGATCCGATCGACGCGATCTACAACCACGGCTGGGAGGGCTGGGCGCTGCTCGGCGTCGCCGTGGTCCTGCTCGGCTGCCTGGCCGCCTTCTACGTGTCCTGGCGGATGCACAGCTTCCGGATCACCGACGACGCCGTGGAGGTGCGCAGCGGCATCCTGTTCCGCACGCAGCGCAAGGCGCGGCTCGACCGCATCCAGGGCATCAATGTCGTGCGGCCGCTGCTCGCCCGCATCTTCGGGGCGGCGAAGCTCGACATCTCGGTGGCCGGGCACGACGCGAACGTGACGCTGGCCTACCTCGGGTCGGTGCTCGCCGACGGCCTGCGGTCGGACGTGCTGCGGCTCGCGTCGGGGGTGCGGGAGGCCGAGGCCGCGGCGCCGGCCGGAGGAGTCGCGGCGCCCGCCTCCCGCGCCGCCCAGGTGGGCGACTTCGTCGGCCGCCGCATCGACGACTTCCTCGCGCCGGAGCTCGATCCGAACGCGGCGCCGCCCGAGTCGGTCGTGAAGATCCCGCCCGCCCGGCTGGCCGGCTCGCTCGTGCTGAGCGGGTTCACGCTGTTCGTGCTCGCCGTGATCGTCCTGCTGGTGATCGGCTCGGCCGGCGGCGCTCCCTGGCTGCTGATCGTCGTCCTGCCCGGCCTGCTCGGCTCGGCGAGCTTCTACATCAACCGGTTCACGAAGTCGCTGCGCTACTCGATCGCGGGCACGCCCGACGGCGTCCGGGTCGGCTTCGGCCTGCTCACGACCAGCAACGAGACGCTTCCGCCCGGCCGCATCCACGCGGTGGAGGTGCTGCAGCCGCTGCTGTGGCGCCCGTTCGGCTGGTGGCAGATCCGCATCGACACGGCCGGCCACTCGCGCGAGAAGGGCGCGGCGGGCCAGCCCAACACGACCATGCTGCCGGTCGGCGACCAGGCCGACGTGGCGAAGGTGCTGTCGCTGGTGCTGCCGTCGTTCACAGACGAGCACGGCGCTGCGATCCTGGAGGGCATGACCTCCCGCGGCCACGACGCGTTCACGAGCAGCCCGCGCCGGGCGATCTGGCTGCGCCCGCTCTCCTGGCAGCGCACCGGCTTCCGGATGGTGGACGGCTCGGTGCTGCTGCGCCGCGGCTTCGTCTGGCGCAGCCTGGCCATCGTGCCGCTGGCCCGGCTGCAGAGCCTGGAGCTGCAGCAGGGCCCGCTCGACCGGCTGCTGGGCTTGGCCGAGGCGCGCTTCCACACGGTGTCCGGTCCGGTGCATCCCCGCCTCGGCGCGATGGACGCGGCGACCGGCGAGCAGCTCTTCGAGACTGTCGCCGTCCGGGCGGTGGAGGCCGCGACGACCGACCGCAGCCACCGCTGGCGGGTGCAGCCGGAGGTCGTCGTGCGACCGGACGAACCCGCCGATCCGCCCATCGGACACCGACCCACCGGGGAGGACGCATGAACGCCACCACCCGCCGCTCCGGCCGCCTCGGTCTGGGCATCGTCGGCGCCGGACGCGTCGGCCCCGTGCTCGGCGCCGCGCTCGCCGGGGCCGGCCACGCGATCGTCGGCATCACCGCCGTCTCCGCCGAGAGCCGCGAGCGCGCGCAGGCGATGCTGCCGCAGGCGCCGATCCTGGACGTCCCGACCCTCGTGGAGCGCAGCGAGCTCGTCATCCTCGCCGTCCCGGACCGCGAGCTGCCCGGCCTCGTCTCCGGCCTCGCGGCGACCGGCACCTGGCAGCCCGGCCAGCTGGTGCTGCACACCGCGCCCGGGTACGGCGTCGAGGTGCTGCGTCCCGCGGCGGAGGCCGGCGCCATCCCGCTCGCCGTGCACCCGGCCCTGGAGTTCACCGGCACCAGCCTCGACCTCACCCGGCTCGCGGAGAGCTGGTTCGCCGTCACCGCACCGACGCCGGTGCTGCCGATCGCGCAAGCCCTGGTGGTCGAGATGGGCGGCGAGCCGGTCGTGGTCGCGGAGGCCGACCGCCCCGCCTACGCCGAGGCGATCGCGACGGCGACCGCGTTCTCGCGCTCGATCGTGGAGCAGTCCACCGGCATCCTCGCCGGGATCGGCGTGGAGAACCCCGGCTCATTCCTCAGCTCGCTGCTGCGCTCGGCCGTCGACAACGCGCTCACGCGCGCGGGCGCGCCGACCCCGCTCGACGTCGGCGATGTCCTGGAATCGCTCGGCGGTGTGGACGACGGTCCGGCCGAGGGCGATCCCGGCGACGACGGGCGTGGCTGGTTCCTCCGCGGCGAGTAGCCTGGATGCGGCCGGCTCGCCCGCACAGCACCGCCTCCGCCCCACCCCGAAAGGACCTCATGCCCGACGTCGTGACCACCATCGCCGAACTGCGCGAGCGGGTGGCGCACGCCAGGCGGGCGGCCGCGCTCGAGGGTCCCGCCGACGCTCCGGCGGGCCGCGTCGTGCTGGTGCCGACGATGGGCGCCCTCCACCGCGGCCATCTGCGCCTCGTCGGCCGGGCCCGCGACCTGGGCGGCTTCGTCGTGGTGTCGATCTTCGTCAACCCGCTGCAGTTCGGCCCGAACGAGGACCTCGACCGCTACCCGCGCACCCTCGACGCCGACGTCGCCGCGCTCGACGGGCTGGCCGACCTCGTCTTCGCCCCGACCGCCGCCGAGATGTACCCGGACGGCCCGTCCTCCACGCGGGTGACCGCAGGCGAGGTCGGCCGGTTGTTCGAGGGCGCCTCGCGTCCCGGCCACTTCGACGGGATGCTGACCGTCGTCGCCAAGCTGCTCAACATCGTCCAGCCCGACGTGGCCGTGTTCGGCCAGAAGGACGCCCAGCAGGTCCACCTCGTCGGCCGCATGGTGGACGACCTCGACCTCCCGGTCGCCATCGCCGTGGTCGACACCGTCCGCGAGGACGACGGCCTCGCGCTCTCCAGCCGCAACCGCTACCTGGACGACGACCAGCGCAGGGCCGCGCTCACGCTGTCGCAGGCGCTCGCGGCCGGCGCCGATGCCGCCGCCGGGGGAGCCGCCGCCGCCCTCGCCGCGGCGACCGCGCGCGTGGAGGCCGAGCCGGTCGTTAAACTGGACTATCTCGCGATCGTCGATCAGGACACGTTCCTCGAAGCGGGTGCGGACCTCCACGGTCCAGCGCTCCTGCTGATCGCCGCTCGCGTCGGCTCCACCCGCCTGATCGACAACGCGCGCATCACGCTCGGCTGAGCCGCCCGAAGCACGCCGCCCTCCACGCACAGAACCGCCGGAACGGAAAGACACGATGACCGAAGCGCCCGCCACCGACCTCAACGCCGACGGCGACCTCACCGCCGACGAGATCAGCGAGCAGAAGGCCGTCCGCCTGGCCAAGCGCGAGCGCCTGATCGCCGAGTCCGGCGACGCGGGCGGCGGCGCCTACCCGGTGCAGGTGCCGGTGACGACCACCATCCCCGCGGTGCGCGCCGCCTGGGGGCAGCTGGAAGCCGACCAGACCTCCGGCGAGACCGTCGGCCTCGCCGGCCGCGTCGTCCACCAGCGCAACACCGGCAAGCTCTGCTTCGCCGTGCTGCAGGCCGGAGACGGCTCGCGCATCCAGGCCATGGTCTCCCTCGCCGAGGTGGGCGAGGAGTCGCTGGCCCGCTGGAAGGAGCTGGTCGACCTCGGCGACCACGTCTTCGTCTCGGGCGAGGTCATCTCCAGCCGCCGCGGCGAGCTGTCGATCATGGTGCGCGGCTGGGAGATCGCGTCCAAGGCGATCCTGCCGCTGCCGAACCTGCACAACGAGCTCAACGAGGAGACCCGCGTCCGCTCGCGCTACCTCGACCTGATCGCGCGCGAGCAGGCCCGCCGCAACGTCCTCGACCGCGCGGCGGCCGTCGCGAGCCTCCGCAGCACGTTCGCCGGCCAGGGCTTCGTGGAGGTCGAGACGCCGATGCTGCAGGTGATGCACGGCGGCGCCTCCGCCCGCCCGTTCGTCACGCACTCCAACGCGTTCGACACGGACCTGTTCCTGCGCATCGCGCCGGAGCTGTACCTCAAGCGCGCCGTCGTCGGCGGCATCGACCGGGTGTTCGAGATCAACCGCAACTTCCGCAACGAGGGCGCGGACTCCACGCACTCGCCCGAGTTCGCGATGCTGGAGGCCTACCAGGCCTACGGCGACTACAACTCCATCGCCGACCTGACCCAGCAGCTCATCCAGGACGCGGCGCTCGCCGTCTCCGGATCGCACGTGGTCACCTGGGCCGACGGCACCGAGTACGACCTCGGCGGCCAGTGGGACCGCATCCGGATGTACGACAGCCTGTCCGAGGCGATCGGCGAGGAGATCACGCCGGAGACCCCCATGTCGCGCCTGCGCGAGCTGGCGGCCGAGGCCGAGATCGAGGTGCCGCACCCGCTGCCCGGCAAGTACGTCGAGGAGCTGTGGGAGCACCACGTGAAGTCGGGGCTCGTGCGCCCGACATTCGTCATGGACTTCCCGGTCGACACCAGCCCGCTCGTCCGCGCGCACCGCTCGCGCGACGGCGTCGTGGAGAAGTGGGACCTCTACACCCGCGGCTTCGAGCTGGCGACGGGCTACTCCGAGCTGATCGACCCGGTCGTGCAGCGCGAGCGCTTCGTGGAGCAGGCGCGCCTGGCGGCCGCGGGCGACGACGAGGCGATGCGCCTGGACGAGGAGTTCCTGCGGGCGCTCGAGTTCGGCATGCCGCCGACGGGCGGCATGGGCATGGGCATCGACCGCCTGCTCATGGCCCTCACCGGCCTCGGCATCCGCGAGACGATCCTCTTCCCGCTGGTCAAGTAAGGGCGTTCAGCCGCGCTGGTGGAGGTGCGCCTGCGTGAGCGCCTCCATCTCCTCGTCGCTCAGCTCGTCCAGCTTCTTGCCCTCGCGGCGGTCCAGGCGCATCCACCGGACGAACAGGATCACCAGGATCGGCACGTCCGCGATTTCGGCGATGAACCACAGGAAATCGCCGGACAGGTGCTGGTCGTGCAGCGCGTTCGGGAACCAGAACGGCATCCGGCCGACGATCGCCGGCGCGTGGTCGAGCACCGCGTCGTTGAGCCGCAGCAGCAGCCCGGGGATGGCGTCGAGCAGCAGAGCGACGAACGCCAGCAGGAACTCGACCGTGATGAAGAAGCTGGTGTGCGTCACGGAGTGCGCCGCGATCGGCAGCACCATCAGCAGGCCGGCGAGCGGGACCAGCACCGAGATGGTCCACTCCGACCACGGTGAGTCGCGCAGGACGGCGGCGACCGGCGTCAGGAAGATCATGAACGCAGCGCACGCGAACACCGTCGCGAAGATCGCGTTGCCGAACAGCTTCACCGGCCGCGACTGCAGGAACCGGTCGGTGCGGGCCTGACCTGTGCCGCCGAGCGCCACGCGGGCGAGCGCGATCGGCCTCCCGAGGCTGACCAGCGCCGGGACGACGAACAGCAGCAGCGCGATCCGGGTCGTGAACGCCCAGCGCAGCTGGGTGCTCTCGGCGCCGAGGAAGCCGAACGAGATGACCGCGTACGAGCCGAGCCCGAGCAGCAGGTACATCGCCGTCAGCCGCTTCGGCCAATGGTGGCCGCGCCGCCGGAGTGACAGCACACCGCCGAGGTAGAGGCCCGCGGCGGCGATCAGCATGGCCGCGGCCGCCGGGTCGAACGACCAGGTGGAGAGGAAGACGAGGAAGGGAGGCGTGGTGCTGCTTTCGGGGGAGTCGGGTTTCACATGTGCGCGAGGTACCATTATCCCGCTATGGGAGACATCATCGGTGGAATCGTCTGGTCGCTGGCCCCGACCGTGCTCGTCGGCCTGCTGTTCTGGATGATCATGCGCGCGATCGTGCGAGCCGACCGCACCGAGCGCAAGGTGTACTCCCGCATGGAGAACGAGGAGCGCGCCCGCCGCGGCCTCGCGCCCAAGTCCTAGCGCCCACTACGGTTAGCGGAGAGGGCGCACATCCCGGTCCTCGACGCCAGACGCCGGAGGGGGCTGGATGGACGCGGGTTTCCTGACCACGACGATCGTCGTGCTCGCGCTGCTGCTCGACTTCGTCATCCGCGTCATCGCCATCATCGTCGTCCCGCGCAACCGCAAGCCCACCTCCGCCACGGCCTGGCTGCTGGCCATCTTCCTCATCCCGTACATCGGCGTCCTGTTCTTCCTGCTGATCGGCAGCTACAAGCTCCCGAAGAAGCGCCGCGAGAAGCAGGACGAGATCAACCGGTTCATCATCGACAGCACCGAGGGCATCGAGCGGGTGCGCCGCGACCACCCGTGGCCGGCGTGGCTGGAGTCGGTGGTCGAGCTCAACCGCAACCTCGGCGCGATGCCGCTGGTCGGCGGCAACCGGGCCACCCTCGACGGCCACTACGACGAGTCGCTGGCCGCGATGACGGCCGCGATCGCCGCTGCGAAGCGGTACGTGCACGTCGAGTTCTACATCCTCACCCTGGACAAGACGACCGCCCCCTTCTTCGACGCGATGGAGGCCGCGGTCGCCCGCGGCGTCGTCGTGCGCGTGCTGCTCGACCACATCGCGTCGGTGCGGACGCCCGACTACAAGGCCACGGTCAAGCGGCTCACCGCGATGGGCGCGAAGTGGCACCTGATGCTGCCGGTGCAGCCGTTCAAGGGCAAGTACCAGCGGCCCGACCTGCGCAACCACCGCAAGCTGCTGATCGTGGACGGCCGGGTGGCGTTCATGGGGTCGCAGAACGTCATCGACCGGAGTTACAACAAGAAGTCGAACATCCGGCGCGGCCTCAAGTGGAAAGAGCTCATCGTCCGCCTGGAGGGCCCGATCGTCGCCGGTCTCAACGCGATCTTCATCACCGACTGGTACAGCGAGACCGACGAACTGCTCCGCCGCGAGACCGAGCCGATCACCGACGAGGACGTCCAGAACGCCAACGACCCGGAGGAGCTGGACGCCCAGGTCGTCCCGTCCGGCCCGGGGTTCGCCGGCGAGAACAACCTCCGGCTGTTCCTCGCGCTGCTGTATTACGCGCAGGAGCGCATCGTCATCACGTCCCCGTACTTCGTGCCGGACGAGGCCATGCTCACGGCCATCACGACAGCCACCCAGCGCGGCATCGCCGTCGACCTGTTCGTCTCCGAGATCGGCGACCAGGCGCTGGTCTACCACGCCCAGCGCTCCTACTACGAGGCGCTGCTGCGCGCGGGCGTGCGGATCTGGATGTACAAGGCGCCCTACATCCTCCACGCCAAGCACTTCACGATCGACGACGACGTCGCCGTGATCGGGTCGAGCAACATGGACATGCGCTCGTTCCTGCTGAACATGGAGGTCTCGCTGATGGTCCGCGGACGCTCGTTCGTGGAGCAGATGCGCGAGGTGGAGGACGGCTACCGCCGCGACAGCCGGGAGCTGACCCTGGACGAGTGGATGAAGCAGCCGCTCCGCTCCACCGTGCTCGACAACCTCGCGCGCCTCACCTCCGCCCTCCAGTAGCGCGTCGCCAACGGAGGAGATCCGCCCCGACGCCCCTCCAAATGCCGGTCAACGGAGGAGATCCAGGCCCTGCGGGGCCCAATCTCCTCCGGTAGCTGTCGAGGGGCGGCGTGTCTGGCCGGATCTCCTCCGCTAGCCCCGCGGCTTCAGCCGCACCGTCGGCAGCGCCGGCGCCGGCAACGCGCCCCCGTCGTACCCGCGCACCGTCCCGAACCGCCCGTCCGGATCCTCCCCGTCGATCACGTCGCGCTGCCACTCGGCCCGTGCCGCCACGACATCCTCGTGGCTGCGCCCGATGAAGTTCCACCACATCACGATCTCCTCGCCCATTGGCTCGCCGCCGAGCAGCAGGAGGCGCGCCGGCCCCGCGTCGCCGGCCTCCACCTCCACGGCGTCCCGCCCCGGGCAGAGGTACGCGAGATGCGCGACGGGGACCGCCGCGCCCGCGACCGTCACCTCGCCCGCGTCGACCAGCACGCCGTGCTCGAACGCGGGGTCGAGCGGAACGGTCACGCGCGTCCCGGCCGGCACGTCGAGCTCGGCGCCGACCAGCGGCGAGAACACCGTCGCCGCTGTGCCGCTCCCGGCCAGCGCGCCGACGAACGTCCGCACCGTCGCGTCCCCGAGCGGCGCCGGAGCCGGGACGTGGTGCTCGAAGAACGGGTCGACCTCCCGGGACGCGCTCGGCAGCGCCACCCAGAGCTGGACGCCGTGGAGCCGCTGCGTGCCCGGCGTGGAGACCTCCGAGTGGCTGATCCCGCGCCCCGCGGTCATCAGGTTGAGCTCGCCCGGCCGCACCAGCGCGTGGCTGCCCACGCTGTCCCGGTGGTCGATCTCGCCCTCGAACAGCCAGCTCACCGTCTGCAGCCCCGTGTGCGGATGCGGAGGCACCTGCATCCCGCCGGTCAGCGAGACGTCGTCGGGGCCGTAATGGTCGACGAAGCACCAGCCGCCGATCAGCGAGCGCCTCCGCTGCGGGAGGGTGCGCCGGACCGTCATCGCGCGCGGTCCGCCGAGCGGCACCTCGCGCGGCTCCAGGATCTCCACGCCCGCGTCCGCGACGACCACATCGTCGCCCGCGAGGACCTCCACCGGGTCGCGCTCGAGGTTGCTCATAGCGGCATCCTAGGCGCGCGCGTCCGCCAGACGGCATCCCGGATCCGGCCCAAGTGACGCCCCTGCCGAACTCAGGATCGCCGCCCATAGAATGGCCACCGTGAACCGTGCAGCGCGCCCCCGGACGTCCGTCGTCGCCTCCGCCGCCCTCGTCGCCGTGGCCCTGCTGCTCGCGGGATGCACGAGCACCCAGGTGAAACCCACGAAGGACTACGCGGGCGAGCCGCAGGGCGTCCAGCCGCCGGCCAGCAGCGCGGGCGGCGCCTCCTGGGCGACCTGGCTGCAGGACGGCAAGCAGTTCGGGATCGTGCTCAACGGCAGTTCGACCTGCCCGCCGACGGTGCAGTCCGTCAAGGTCGTCGCCTCCAACCAGCTGGAGGCCACCCTCGCCCCCGCGTCGGGCGGCGTCTGCACGCACGACATCGTCCCGCACACCACCGTGTTCGACACCCCGAGCGGCCTGACGACCACTTCGGACGTCACCGTCAAGCTCCCCGACACGACCCTCACGATCGCCGCGATCCGCGGCTGACACGGCGTCACGCCTCCAGCGAACATGACTCCGCGGCACCGGATGCCGCGGTTACTCTCGATGTATCGGCGCCGACCCTGCAACGGCGTCGCGAGGAGTAGACATGTTCGAGAGATTCACCGATCGCGCTCGCCGCGTCGTCGTCCTGGCCCAGGAAGAGGCCAAGATGCTCAACCACAACTACATCGGGACGGAGCACATCCTGCTCGGCCTGATCCACGAGGGTGAGGGTGTCGCCGCCAAGGCGCTGGAATCGCTCGGTATCTCGCTGGACGCCGTCCGCGAGCAGGTCCAGGACATCATCGGCCAGGGCCAGCAGCAGCCGACCGGGCACATCCCGTTCACCCCGCGGGCCAAGAAGGTCCTCGAGCTCAGCCTGCGCGAGGCACTCCAGCTCGGCCACAACTACATCGGCACCGAGCACATCCTCCTCGGCCTGATCCGCGAGGGCGAGGGCGTCGCCGCCCAGGTGCTCGTCAAGCTGGGCGCCGACCTCAACCGCGTGCGCCAGCAGGTCATCCAGCTGCTCTCCGGCTACCAGGGCAAGGAGCAGGTCCAGGTGGGCGGCAACGATCAGGCGACCGCGCAGGCCGGCAGCCAGATCCTCGACCAGTTCGGCCGCAACCTCACGCAGGCCGCGCGCGACAACAAACTCGACCCCGTGATCGGGCGCGAGAAAGAGATCGAGCGCGTCATGCAGATCCTGTCGCGCCGCTCCAAGAACAACCCCGTGCTGATCGGCGAGCCCGGCGTCGGCAAGACCGCCGTCGTGGAGGGCCTGGCCCAGGCGATCGTCCGCGGCGACGTGCCGGAGACGCTGAAGGACAAGCAGCTCTACACGCTCGACCTCGGTTCGCTCATCGCCGGCTCCCGCTACCGCGGAGACTTCGAGGAGCGCCTGAAGAAGGTCACCAAGGAGATCCGCACCCGCGGCGACATCATCACCTTCATCGACGAGATCCACACCCTCGTCGGCGCGGGGGCTGCGGAGGGCGCGATCGACGCCGCCAGCATCCTGAAGCCGCTGCTGGCCCGCGGCGAGCTACAGACCATCGGCGCCACGACGCTCGACGAGTACCGCAAGCACTTCGAGAAGGACGCAGCGCTGGAGCGCCGGTTCCAGCCCATCCAGGTGGCCGAGCCGTCGCTGCCGCACGCGATCAACATCCTGAAGGGCCTGCGCGACCGCTACGAGGCGCACCACAAGGTGTCCATCACCGACGGCGCCATCGTCGCCGCGGCGAACCTCGCCGACCGCTACATCCAGGACCGCTTCCTCCCGGACAAGGCCATCGACCTGATCGACGAGGCCGGCGCCCGCCTGCGCCTGTCGATCCTGTCGGCGCCGCCGGAGCTGCGCGAGTTCGACGACAAGATCGCCGCCGTCCGCTCCCAGAAGGAGGCCGCGATCGAGGACCAGGACTTCGAGAAGGCCGCGTCCCTGCGCGACGAGGAGAAGAACCTCCTCGGCGAGCGGCTGCGCCTCGAGAAGCAGTGGCGCTCGGGTGACGTCAAGACGACGGCCGAGGTCGACGAGGGCCTGATCGCTGAGGTGCTGGCGCAGGCCACGGGCATCCCGGTGTTCAAGCTCACCGAGGAGGAGTCGGCCCGCCTGGTCTACATGGAGAAGGCGCTGCACCAGCGCGTGATCGGCCAGGAGGAGGCCATCGCGGCCCTCTCGCGGACGATCCGCCGTACGCGCGCCGGCCTCAAGGACCCGAAGCGCCCCTCCGGCTCGTTCATCTTCGCCGGCCCCACCGGTGTCGGAAAGACCGAGCTGGCCAAGGCGCTCGCCGAGTTCCTGTTCGACGACGAGTCGGCGATGATCTCGCTCGACATGTCCGAGTACGGCGAGAAGCACACGGTCTCCCGCCTGTTCGGCGCCCCTCCCGGGTTCGTCGGCTTCGAGGAGGGCGGCCAGCTCACCGAGAAGGTCCGCCGCAAGCCGTTCAGCGTCGTGCTGTTCGACGAGATCGAGAAGGCGCACCCGGACATCTTCAACTCGCTGCTCCAGATCCTGGAGGAGGGACGTCTGACGGATGGCCAGGGCCGCGTCGTCGACTTCAAGAACACCGTGATCATCATGACCACGAACCTCGGCACGAAGGATATCTCCGGCGGCCCCGTCGGCTTCCAGATCGAGGGCGACCCGACCACCGGCTACGACCGGATGCGCGGCAAGGTCTACGAGGAGCTCAAGAAGAACTTCAAGCCGGAGTTCCTCAACCGCGTGGACGAGATCATCGTCTTCCCGCAGCTGAACAAGGCGGAGCTGCTGCAGATCGTCGACCTGTTCATCAAGCGCCTCTCCGACCGGCTGCTCGACCGCGACATGACGATCGAGCTGGCGGTCCCCGCCAAGGAGCGCCTGATCGAGGTGGGCTTCGACCCGACGCTGGGAGCCCGGCCGCTGCGCCGCGCCGTCCAGCACGAGATCGAGGACCGTCTCAGCGAGAAGATCCTCCACGGCGAGCTGAACGCGGGCGACCACGTGCACGTCGACTTCAAGGACGGCGACTTCGTCTTCACGACGACGGCCCGCCAGGAGTCGGTCGGCGCCGGGGTCAACGCTGCCGCAGCGATCGGCACGGGCCCGGCGACGCCCGACCTCGCCGCGAACGACTGACGCGTCACGCGTCCCAGGGCCGGCTCCGCTTCTGCGGGGCCGGCCCTTCGTCATGTCCGGTCGTCTGCGATCGATAGGGTGGGTAGGTGAGTTCTGAGGGCAGCGCGTACGTCATCCGGAGGGCGCGGACCGGCGACGTGCCCGGCATCCGGGAGCTCGTGGAGCCGCTCGTGCAGCGACGCATCCTGCTCGGCAAGGAGGCCGTGACGTTCTACGAGTCGGTGCAGGAGTTCCGCGTCGCCGAGACCGCAGACGGTCAGCTGATCGGCTGCGGCGCGCTGCACGTCATGTGGAGCGACCTCGCGGAGGTGCGCACCCTCGCCGTCGCCGACCCGTGGCTCGGACGCGGCGTCGGCCGCGCGCTGCTCGGCCGGCTGGAGGGCGACGCCAGGGAGCTAGGCCTCAGCAGGCTGTTCTGCCTCACCTTCGAGGTCGGCTTCTTCGAGCGCAACGGCTTCGTGGACATGGGCTCGGAGACCGTCGACCCCACCCTCTACGCCGAGCTCGTCCGCTCCCACGACGAGGGCGTCGCGGAGTTCCTCGACCTCGCCCGCGTGAAGCCCAACACCCTGGGAAACACGCGCATGTTGAAGCGTCTCTGAGCGCGCCTCCCCGGCGTGTCGCGGGTCGGCGCTAACCTTCGGGCATGTCGACGTTCAAGCACCCTGTCGGCCCTCAGCCGAGCGGCGTCTACTGGCGCCGCCGGCTCATCGTCCTGATCGGCCTCGTCGCCGTCGTCGTGGTCATCGTCCTGATCGTGGTCCGTCCGGGTTCCTCGAGCGGCGAGCCGGCGAAGGGCGTCGTCACGACCAACACGCCGAAGCCGACCGCCGCCGTGGCCACCAGCATCCCGACCTCCAGCGCCAGCGCGAGCGGCCAGCCGTGCAAGCCGGCCGACGTCAAGGTGGAGGCCGTGACCGACGCCTCCAGCTACTCCGCGGGCCAGCTCCCACAACTCTCGGTCGCGCTGACCAACACCGGAGCGAACGCGTGCGTCATCGACGCGGGCACCGCCCAGCAGGTGTTCACGATCACCAGCGGCTCGGAGGTCTACTGGAAGTCGACCGACTGCCAGAGCTCGAAGGTCGACGCCCAGGTGCTGCTGCAGCCGGGCAAGACCATCTCGTCGCAAACGCCGATCACCTGGGACCGCACGCGCTCGGATCCGACGACGTGCCAAGCGCAGCGTTCGCAGGTGCCGGCGGCGGGCGCGTCGTACCACCTGCAGGTGTCGGTGGCCGGGATCACGTCGGCGACGACGAAGCAGTTCTCGCTGAACTGAGCGGTCGCGTTTCTCCTGCACAGCTCTGGCCTTGCTCCGACTCCTCCACCACTTCCGCGATCCTCCCGTGGATGACGGTGGCCGACCGTAGTGTGGAGCCCGACTGAGGAGGTTCCGTGGCAAAAGCCGCTGTGACGTATCGCTGCACCGAGTGCGGCTGGACGACGGTGAAGTGGGTCGGCCGCTGCGGCGAATGCCAGGAGTGGGGCACGGTCACCGAGGCGTCGGCGCCGACGGGCGTGCTGCGCGCCCTGAAGCCGGTGGTCGTCGGCGCCGACAGGGCTGCGCGGTCGATCACCTCGATCGGCACGGAGTCGACGGAGCGCCGGCCGAGTGGGATCGGCGAGTTCGACCGGGTGCTCGGCGGCGGCATCGTGCCAGGCGCGGCCATCCTGCTGAGCGGCGAGCCCGGGGTCGGCAAGTCCACGCTGCTGCTGGAGGTGGCCTCCCGGGCCGCGCGCGACGGCAACCCCGTGCTCTACGTGAGCGCCGAGGAGTCGGTGAGCCAGGTGCGGATGCGTGCCGAGCGCACGGGCGCCCTCCACGACCAGCTCTTCCTCGCCTCCGAGACGGACCTGGCGACCATCGTCGGCCAGATCGACGCCGTTCGCCCGTCGCTCGTGATCGTGGACTCGGTGCAGACCGTCTCGAGCGGCTCGGCCGAAGGCATCGCGGGCGGCCCGAGCCAGGTGCGCGAGGTGGCGAGCACGCTCATCCGGGTGGCCAAGGAGCGCGACCTCCCGGTGCTGATCGTCGGGCACGTCACCAAGGACGGCTCGATCGCCGGCCCGCGCCTGCTGGAGCACCTGGTCGACGTGGTCTGCCAGTTCGAGGGCGACCGTCAGACGGCGCTGCGGTTCGTGCGCGCGCTGAAGAACCGGTTCGGCCCGACCGACGAGGTCGGCTGCTTCGAGATGGCCGGCGACGGCATCGCCGAGGTGCCGGACCCGAGCGGCCTCTTCCTCAGCCGCACGACGACGCCGGTGTCCGGCACCTGTGTCACGGTGGCGATGGAGGGCCGTCGTCCGCTGCCGGTGGAGGTGCAGGCGCTCGTGGTCGCCACCACAGCGCCCAACCCGCGGCGCGTGACGAACGGGGTGGACTCCTCCCGCGTCGCGATGCTGCTCGCCGTGCTGGAGCGCCGCGCCGGCATCCGCCTGGGCGACAAGGACGTGTACGTGTCCACGGTCGGCGGCGTGCGGCTGGCCGAGCCGGGAGCGGACCTGGCCATTGCGCTGGCGGTGGCGTCTGCCGCGACGGACCGCGCCATCCCGCACACCCTCGCGGCGTTCGGTGAGATCAGCCTGGCGGGGGAGATCCGCCCCGTGTCGAGCGGCAAGCAGCGCGCGACCGAGGCGTCGCGCCTCGGCTTCGCGACCCGCATCGACGAGCGCGCCGCGACGGTGCGCGAGGCGCTGAGGGTGGCGTTCACGGCGGCCGCGCCGCCGCGCGAGCGCGAGCTCGACGCCGCGTTCTAGCGGCCGCCGCTACCGGAGGAGATTCCCGGCCGACACGCCGGCGGGATCCTCCCGAAGCTGCTCGCGCACGGCGCGTCGCACCGGATCTCCTCCGCTCGCGACGGCGGGGTTTTCGCCGTCGGGCGTGCGGGCCACAATGGGCGGCATGGCCAACCTGACCTTCACCCTTCGTTCGGGCCGACGTGTCGGCGTCACCACGTTGGGCGACGCGGTCGCCGCCCGCGTCGTCGTGTTCTGCCATCCCGCGCCCGGATCGTCGGTGTTCGACCCCGATCCGGACGCGTCGGCGAACCGCGGCGTCCACATCGTCTCGCTCGACCGGCCGGGCTACGGCTCCAGCGACCCGTGGCCGGCGGGCTCCTGGCCGAGTATCGTGGCCGCCGCCGACGACATCGCGGAGTACATCCGCGAGATGAAGCGCCTGGAGTCGCCGATCGGCGTGAACCGTCCGCCGAGGATCGGCATCGCCGGCTGGTCCGCCGGTGGACGCGTGGCCCTCGCGTTCGCGGCGCGGCATCCCGAGCTCGTCGACCGGGTCGCGGTGGTGGCCACGCCCGCGCCGAACGAGGACGTGCCCTGGATCCCGCCCGAGCTGCAGAAGCAGTCCGACGAGCTGGGCCGGTTGTCGCCCGACGAGGCGCGGAGCCGGCTGTCGACCATGCTGCAGCCTCAGGCCGAGGAGGTGCGCGCGTCGGATCTCGAGAGCGGCGTCCCGCTCGACGCCCTCGGCGTGGGCCCGGTGGACACCGACGTGCTCGCCCGCCGCGGCCTGGAGGACCGCCTCGGGCGGATGCTGAAGGACGCCTACCGCCAGGGCCCTGACGGCGTGGCCTCCGACATCCTGAGCTACACCGCCCGCCCGTGGGGCTTCGATCCGTCAGCGGTGCAGGCGAAGACGCTCATCATCGGCGG
The DNA here is from genome assembly GCF_014217625.1 of Leifsonia shinshuensis. Classification (NCBI taxonomy): domain Bacteria; kingdom Bacillati; phylum Actinomycetota; class Actinomycetes; order Micrococcales; family Microbacteriaceae; genus Leifsonia; species Leifsonia shinshuensis. The sequence continues at coordinate 3,703,901 of NZ_CP043641.1, forward strand.
CCAGGCCGACCGGATCGCGGGTCACGCGCACGCCGCCTGGTATCAGAAGGCCATCCCGAACGCCCGGATGGAGATGTTCCCGGGTGCAGGCCACCTCGTCATCGCGCCGGCGTGGGAGCGGGTGCTGTCGTTCCTCGCGCCACACCCCGAGCCGCTGCACGACGCCGACGCCGTCTAGAGCGCGGCCCGCCGCGGGAACTTCGCCGTCGCCTGCTCGATCACCGCGGGCAGGAACGCGGACGCCCACACCCGGTAACCGCGATCGTTGGGATGGAACCAGTCGTCCGCGAACTGCTGCATGACCCCGCGCCACCCCTCCCGCCGCATCGCCTCGTGCAGCGGGACGACCGTCAGCCCACGCTCGGCGGCCGCCTCACGGAGGATCCCGTTCGCGACCGCGACCTTGCGCTCGTTGCGCGGAAGGTAGAAGTAAGGGAGGTCGGCGACGATCGCGTCCGGCGGCACCGCATCGAGCACCCGACGGATGCCCTCCCGGAACCGCTCGGCGTCGAAGTCCCCGATGTCGTTGGCCCCGATCGAGACGGTGACGATGTCGGGCGCGTGGTCGGCGAGCCGCGGCAGCTGATCGGCGACGGCCAGCGCGACGGTCGCCCCGGACACGGACAGGTTGACGACCTGGACGCTGCGCCCGGTCGCGGACCGGATGTGGTCGGCGATGACACCGACGTAGCTGTTGCGGGGCGCGGAGGCGCCGATCCCCTGCGCGGCGCTGTCCCCGATGGCGACGTACAGGATCTCGCCCTCCGTCTTGGCGTGGTCGCGCCACCACGCGGAGTGCACGGGCAGGGTCTGGTTGATGCGCTCCTTCCCGGCGGCGAGCGAGGCGCGCTGCTGCGCCACCCACGCCCGCCCGGCCACTGCGCCGGCGGCGACCGCCACGGCTGCGCCACCCACCCAGAACACCGGCTTCAGGAACCCCATCCGGGCAGCGTACCGCGCGCCCCCTGCGCTTCCCTGGGCTTCCCTGGATGCTGCCGCCCCCATCCGCGCGCTGCCGACGCGCCCGGTCGCCCGCCCCGATTCGCGGTGCTCGCGAGCATCCAGTAAACTCGTCCGCGGTACCGTGTCCGAGCGGCCGAAGGTGCAACTCTCGAAAAGTTGTGTGGGTGAAAGCCCACCGTGGGTTCAAATCCCACCGGTACCGCCACGAAAAACCCCCGGGATCCCAGTGTTTATGAGGAATCCGGGGGTTTTCGTTTTCCCAGAAAGGGCCATTTGCCCACCATTTGCCCACACTTCAAAGCCGTGTACTTCTAGGTATGGCACGATTCTCGCCATTCGCGTTGCGGCTCGGTGTCGCCGGTCGCTTGTAGCGTCGCCATGGATAGGACGATTGAGGAGAGGCCCATGGCGTCTGAGACCTACCGGTACCCGACGGCGATTTCGCGACTTAGCGAAGGGGAGATGTCACGCGAGCCCCAAAACGCTCGCGCCCTCAGGTGGCTTCTCGACCAGTCGGGAGGACCGGTGGTTCTCGTCACACCTCGGAAGCAGGTACCGGGGGAGGTGCTGAGTCGCTTTGCGACGAGTTCCGGGATTGTCCACCGAAGTTGGCGAGGATTCTCGAGCCAGTCGCTGGCCGGCGGCCGGGTGGTCTACGCCTGGCCAGATCGTCAGCACCTGAACGATCTTTATGGAGTCGACCTTGATGCGCTCGTGGTCATTGAGTGGAACGAACTTGAGACGGCAGAATGGATCGAGGACGCGAACCCTGTTCCGCTTCTGAATGGCTCGACGATCCAGCCGTCCGCGCGGGACCGGGAATCGCCCGCATCTGATCACCTCCCGAATGGTGTTGAGGCGATATTGAAGCACATCGCCGATATGGCTGCCGGTTATTCTTCGGGATTGAAGTGGAACGAAGAGGACAAGCTCAAGGCTGACATGATGAACCGGCCTCAGAGATGGGAACCGATCACGGTCGAACAGGTCCGTTCCAAATGCCGCGAGCTAGGAATGCGGCCCAATGATGTCGATACGGTCGCTGCCCTCGTCCGACGGCGGAAGGACGGCGGTCGATTCAACGTGCGCAGCTCCTATCGGACCTTCCATTTCAATTGATCTTCGTCGCGCACCTGTAGAAGCCTGATGCTGGCCGACGTTTTCCAGGACTCGGCGAATGAAGTGAGGGCCCTGCGGACGCGATCAGTAAGCTCACACGGTGAATGCTTCCACGTGCTCTGCGCTTAGTGCGGTCTTTCCCCTGATTCTTATTACCGTCGTGCTTGAGCGCTCGCGCATAAGCATCAAGATCCGTAGAACACGATGGTTTCGTCGGCTGGTCCTGACTACCGTAGCTGCCTCTCTGATCGGGACAGTCGTGGCGGTGGTGGGGGTGCAGCTAAGGGGCCTCGGATTGGTGGCGGGGTCGGTTGCGTGGGTGATCCTAATTGTCGCGTTGGTGGGGCTTGGCGCGATGGCTCTCATGATTGTCGCGACCGACGAGGTGGAAGAGGACCGCCCCGTTGAATCTGCTGAGTAGCCACGAGTGTAGGTCGCGCTATTGCCCAAGATCCGGGCGCGGCGGCGCTGGAGGCTTTGGGGAGTGAAGATTGAGCACAGCTTGGATGATGCTTGCCGTGCGTGGGGTGAGCTCGTCACCCGGGTAGAACGACTCGAAGAGCTCCTCGACTTCGTCGACAGTGGTAAGTCCGATCGCTGGGATAAGCACCTCGAGATCTTCGAGTTCGCGGCGTCCTCGCTTCTGCGCAGCGAAAACCTTCATTGCGAGAAGGGTCTCGGCATCCGCGACCTGCACAGTCACGCCGTCTGCGTCGTAGATTGTCAACCAACCTGCCGAGCGACCATAGCCCGACGGCACGAACTGTGCGGCGGCGTCGTTCAGCCAGTCGCTTCGCCAATTCCGCTCGGACGCGATCTGCTCGGCCAGCGCGAGTACGACACCGGGTGGAGACACAGGGCCGTCGATATCGGCGGTGGCCGAGCGGTGCTCGTTCAGAGTGAGAGCGATAGCTGCGCCGCCGACTATCTGGATGCGTGACGGTTGTCCGATTCCGCGAAGACGGCTCACCAGATCGCGGAGACCTTCGATCATCTCCTGCCGAGTGAATTCGGCTCGCGCCGGTGGGCGAAGGTTATCCGTCATGCGCTTGCAAATTCGTCGGCTTCGATGAGCACGCCACGCTTGCGGAGCGGACCAGGGACATTCTCGATGTCCACCGGAATGAAGGAAGAGGCCGCCGAGAGTGGGGGAGTCCAATTCCAGCCCTGGTTGCCGTGCTCGTCGACGACCCAGCTTGGAAGCGGAAGCTGCGCTTGGCTGAGCCGCCATTCGGTGACGCCGGCTAGCGCCGCATCCCATTCCGGGCTGATCTGAGCCGGTGGCTCAATCGCTAGGACGAATCGGTCTGCGGGATTAGGTGCTGTGAGGTCGTTGGCGACTTGGGCGAGCACACGGTACGCACGCCGGATGTTGTTCTGCTGCACAGCGTCTGCCAGGACGGCCGAGGCTTCCGCGACCGTGGTCTTCCCGTCGCTCGTCACGGGGATGAGGCGAACGCGTGCCGCGTTCGCGATCTTTTGAATCGTGGACGCGGTCGGGTCGCGGCGACCGTTCTCGATGGCGGCGATGTTTGAGCGCTGGATGCCGCTCTTCTTAGCAGCGTCGCTGAGGCTGAGTCCGGCTCGCACGCGCGCTTGTTTGAGAGAGCTCTGAATCGTCATTGCTCACCTCCGCCTAGTGTCGTATTCGATACTACCACTCAGATCGAACGAGCTCTCGCTTCGTGGAGAGCGGTGGAAACTGCATCGAGGTCATCGTCAAAGAGATCGGCATAGACGTCCAGCGTCATCGCGGCGGACGCATGGCCGAGCATCCGTTGCACGGCTTTGACGTTCGCGCCCGACGCGATCGCGAGGCTGGCGGCCGTGTGCCGGAGGTCGTGAATCGTCAGCTCGGCGGGCACGCCGGAGCGCTTCTTCGCATAGACGAACCAGCCCTTCCGCTGATCCGGCCGGCGCTGGTGGGTGAACCCATCGCCGAAGACGAGCGCCCTGCTCTGCTTCCCGGCGCACAGCTGTTCGAGCGGTTCGACGAGGAACTCCGGGAACGGGACGCTCCGTCGCTTGTGCGACTTCGGCGTTCCGACGACGATCTCGCCGCCGACCATGACCGCGTTCTCGTCGACTTGGAGCCGGCGTCGTTCGATGTCGATGTTGTCGACTCGAATTGCGACCGCCTCGCCCCAGCGGAGTCCGGTGTACGCGAGCAGGCGCACGAGCGGCCCGTGGTCGCCGGACTCGACCGCGAGTGCTTCGACCTGCTTGTGAGAGAGGTAAACGTGACGCTTCTTGTTCTTGCGGGGCAGCACGACGCCACGAGCCGGGTTGCTCGGGATCCGTCGGTCGCGGACGGCGACGTCGAGGATGCCGGCCAGAATGCCGTAGGCCCGGAGCGTGACTGTAGCGCTTCGCTTTTCAGCGAGCTCGGTCAGCCAATCCTGGACATCGCTGTAAGCCACGTCGGTGAGCCGCACGTTCTCCCATCGTGGGGCGACGTGCAGGCGCCATGTGATTTCAAGGACCCGAAACGCTGACGGCTTCATCGCCGCCTTGCGAGCATTGAGCCAGGTCTCGTGCCGCTGGCCCACAGTCGCGCGCGAGAGGGCCGGGTCGATGTACTCACCAGTCGCGATCTTCATCTGCACCGACGCCAAGTAGATCTCGGCGGCGTGCTTGGTGCGAAGACCGCGCTTCTCCTTCTGCGTGTGGTCAGGCGCCCGCCAGCGGACGCGATAGCGCCGCCCACCTGCCGTCTCGTAGGGGGTGATGCTTCCCATGGGCAGAACCTACCTCCCGCCACCGACGAGGTCGGATCGCAGTGAGAAACGCGACCGACCTGAGCGGGTATCTGAAGATGGGTGCACTCTTGACGTGTGATAGAGACGCCTGAACCAAGACCGTGGGGAGCCTCGGACGATGAAGCGGTCGAGCTTTGTCGGGAGTGGATGCATTACCTCGGTGTCACGGACGTAGTTGTCGCAGTAGGTGAAGCGCGACAGGTCTGTGATCTGTACGGGTCTCGCTATCTCGGCTGGGTCATGAACAAGCGAGGGAATCTGGAAGTGGAGCTTGTTGAGCGTGCGGCGACCGTCGCCGCTGCTGATGGTCGTAGAGGATTGGTCTTCGCTCGTCGTGGTGTGATGCCGGACGCGCGGATGAGGGCTGACGAGCTGGGGATCGCCATCTTTGGGTTCGATCCTCAGGGTGGAACTCTGGATGGCGTCAATTTGCTTGGCCGCGAGCTGTTCGCGAACGCTCAGACCAGGCAGGACTAGCGACCTGTTCATTGAAGGCCGAGTCGAGTGAGTTGACGATCTGGCGCAGCGATAGTCGGTCCGGTGGGCGACTCGGCTGCCCGTCTGAGTTCGGTCAGGGCTGCCGCTCGCGACTTCTCTATCGTCTCTTCCAGCGTGCGGCGTTGCATCATCTCGACCAGCTGCGACTTCGCGGACTCAAACGAGGGTGCCACTAGTACTGCGGCGTTTTGTTGCTTACCGCGAGTGAGTCCGACGTAGAGGCCCGCGGCGTCGACTCCGGGCCCGACAAGGGCGCGGTCGGTGGTCTCGCCCTGAACCCCGTAGACCGTTGTGGCGTAGGCGAGGTGCATGTGCGATTCGGCGTAAGCGAGGCTGACTTTCCGCAAATCGGTGGAGTCGGTGCTCGCAGCGAGGATTGCGTAGTCCTTGCCGATCGTTCGTACGATCCAGTTCTGGCGGTTCTGGACGTCAGCAGCACTGTCGTTACGTCGGGTCTGGACAACGTCACCAATGTAAATCGCCTGATCCGACTGCCCGGAAATAGCACGCCCACTGCTAATCGCCCCGGATCCGAGTCGGCGGCGTTGGATCGCTTCGCTGATCTCCTGCGCTTCCGTGTGCGTTGCCGTGATTAGTGCGATCGTCTCGTGACGACAGCTGGCGTCGAACCATCCTTCGACCATTGCCTCGCGCGCGGCGACGTCGTTATCGGTCGTCATTACATGATCGGTTCGGATGAGATCCTCTGCGATCTCGTGCATTTCATCCTTGCCTTGGGGGTCGCGCAGTCGAAGTGTGAGGTCCGCCCACGCCGGATCTTTGAAGCGGTGGGTAGCCGTGAGCTCAAATCGATCTGGCGAGCGGTGCCAGAAGAGTGCCATGGCTCCCGAGTGCCCGACCGGTAGGGCTTGTCTCTGGTCACCGACGAGGGCGACTCCCGCTCCGGCGGCGTACGCAACGTCGAGCAGTGCTGACGCGGCCTCGAGGTCCAGCATTCCAGCCTCGTCCACGACGACGCGATCTCCAGGGTTGATACTGATCCGGGGACCGCTGTAGCCACGTCCTGTAGTCGGATCGATCTCGCCGATCGAGAGCCGTCGCCATTCGGTTGCACCAGACATGGTAGGCGCCCAACGCCATCCGTAATCGTGCAAAAGCTGGTGGAGTGACGACGACGAGCTCATCGTCTCGCGGCCCGCAACAGCGGAAGCCTTCTTGGTCGGCGCGACGATGATCATTTTGTGACCGTGTCGACGCAGAGCTGCGCCAGCCACCTTGAGCATCGTGGTCTTGCCAGTGCCGGCCGGGCCGGAGATGACGACGTTGCGGGACGTGCCACCGATCGCGGCCGCACCAGCGAGCTGGCCTCCATCGAGCGTGCGATCGGGCTCGAGAGCGTGAGCGATCGCGGCGACCTCGTCTGTGTCGAGGATCTGTCCGGGCGCAGAGAACGCATCAACCTTTTGAGCGAGGGTGGCCTTCAGCGTGGCGGTGGAGACCGCCATGAGGTGCTTGACGTGCTTCGGGGCGTCCGGTTCGGAGATCAAGGTCACCGTGCGCGTTCGAGCCACGACTTCCTCAGCGAGCGTCGTAAGGACGCCGCGGGCGGCGACGACGCCAGTCTCCGCGATTGCGCGGAGCGCGCCGGCCCGCACGTCCATCACGCTGAAGCGACCACCGCTGCCGGTCGAGCGGGCATCGGCGTCGACAACGGCCTTGGCTGCCAGCAACTCGATATCGAGATCCTCGACGGCGACAGAAGGCAGCGGTGCGGGAGAACGCTGCATGCCGAGCGTCGGATCAGCGGTGTGCAGTTCCTCGCGGACGAGCGCGGCCCACCCGTCCTCGTCCAGCTCGCCAGGCTTGTTGGGTCGGCCAACAGCCCACGCCCAATTGTCGATTTGACTGAGCACATCGTGGGACGGTTCCTGCCCGGGGTGTTGCTGCTTCCACCAAAGGGTGCGGGTGATCTTGTTGGCTTCGATCTGCGCGGACCGCTTCGACAACGGTCGCACCAGATGCTGAAGTTGGGAGATCTCCCCGTCCGCGTTGAGGGTGAACCCTTTGGCGGCGAGAGCGTGGATCCAGGCGGGGTCGGTGCGGGAGGCGAGGTCACCTTCGGCGTTGATCACGTTCTGAAACCGCAACGCCACCCTCGTGTCGATGTTGGACCATTTGCCGTCTTGGCCTTGGACTTTGACGTTGAGCCAGAGGTGGCGGTGTTTGTGCGGGTCCAGGGAGCGGGAGCGTTCGTGGCGGAGTTCGACGACCTCGGCCCGGGCCAGGTCTTCGCGAATGGCGCCGCCTTTGCCGCGGCGGGCGTTCAGCTCGGACTGCCACAGCTTGATGATCCGGTCCCGGAGCCGGTCTTGGAGGTCCTCATACGCGGCAGCCAACTCGGGGTCGAGCATCGCGGCGATCGAGAACGACTTCGGTGCGTTGATCGTCGCATCCAGGACCAGGTCCGCAACGGGGGACTCGAGGTCACGCCCGCGACGTTCCCCAGTGATCGGGTCGAGTCCGTCGACCCAGTCCTTGAGTTGGTCCTTGGTGAGGAGGTCGTCGCGGATGGCACCGTTCTCCACGACGTACCGGGTCATCACCGCGTCCGCATAGCCGGCCGCGGCGATCACACCGTCTGCGGTCTTAGCAGTGAGGGTGGCGTCACAGACCCCGCTGAAGGCGTAGTTGACCGCTTGCTTGACACCGTGGGAAGACTGTCCCCGCTTCCACCTCGCTACTCCACCTCGCACCCGAACTCACCTCCCACTAACCTCGTCTTGAGCTTCCCGAAACTGGACGGTCTTGTCCTTTCGAAAAAGACTCCCTCTACTTATTACTTCCGGTTCGGCGAGCGTTTTGGCGCGCAGATGGCGCGCGCTGCTGCTTTTTCCCGAATCCGCTCTGTCCCTGGCCAACGGTGACCGGCCAGATCCGGCCTGTGTTTCCGGGTGTCTGAGCGTGCAAACCACCCTCTGCTGGGAATTTGCTAGCCGTGACGATTCCGACGAGCACACCGGGTGCAGACGCGCCCGCCTGGCAACGGCGGAAGTTCACGACAGGGGCGTCCGACAGGCTCGCCGGCGAGCTGCGCTGGAGTTCGGTGTCCGAAACGATTGCCTTCATATCTACACGTTGTGTTTCCCGGCCGAATTTGACGCGCGAACCCCTCAAATGTCCGAAACCCGCTAGGAATTCGCGGGAATCGTGGCGGACCTTCGGCTCGAACCGTGCCGAGGACCGCACGGCCATCGTGCGACTAACCAGCGACGCTGGCGCGTGCTGACTGCGGCTCACTCTCTTCGATGGCCAGGCGGGTGAGGTTGATGAAGGGCACGCCCGCCGTCTCCGCAGTGAGGGCGGTGAGCCATCCGATCGGGGTGGACGGGTCGGCGGCGATCGCCCACCCGTCCATCACGTACGTGCTGACGGTCTCCACGCACTCCTGTTTCTCGGCTGCGGTCGGGTTGTCTGAGCCTTCCACGCCGATGAGTCCGCCCTGTAGTTCCGGTGCCATGTTGCTGGTGTCGATGATGAATACCCGCATCCCGCTCACTCCCTCGTAGGGTCGATCGTTTTTGAGTGCCTTTCCGGCGGGCGATTGAGAGCGAGTGGGAGGTGTGCAGTGCCGGGACCGTGGAGTACCGGAGGGGAGCGCAGCGGAGTGAGGATACGCCGCGAAAGCCCGGGATGGAGCACCGGCAGGGAGCTACGATCGGGCGACGGAAAGGCCCTCAAATCCCAAAGGGCAGCGCCGCATGCGGCGTCCGCGACTGGTGGCACGCGGGGACATGGATGTGGCCCCGTCATCGTCTCGGGTTACGACGCGGGGCCAGTACCAAGACGCCCTGCATCCGAACGCTGAACGCTCGCAAGTAGACATCCTTGTCCACGTGGATCGGAGCTGCGGAGTACGGATCGCTCGACTCTAGACGCCGCTCGCTTCACCGCAACCACGTTGACGCGAGACCCCAGTGAAACCTGGGTCGACGGACGCCGTCCCACTTAAGTGCCTACGTGCATTCGCTCTCTTCTCTCTCGTCTCTCCTTACGTCCCTTCTCTCATCGTCTCTTCTCCTTCCTGCCCTCTGTCTCCTTCATTCCTTGCTCCATCTGTCTCTTCTCCCTTTCGCTCTTTCCTTTCTCGCCGCTTCTCTCGCATGCCCTTTACCGGCGCCCTGTTCACAACGAGCCCGGTTACCAGAACTGCTAGCCGTGGAGCTCGATGATCTCCGCGAGGGTATGGGCCACCTTCAGGACGAGTGCTGCGGTGTCTCGAATGACCGTGACGTCTTCGTCCGCCCACCCGGTGATGTATCCGACGCTGTATGCGCTGGTGTCGAATCCGGTGAGACCGGAGACGATGTACGCGACCGATTCGGCTTCGACTTCCATCTGGCCGCGGTGAGCGCGGTACTCGTCGACGTCGTCGATGTGGCGCAGTTCGATGTGTGCGGTTTCGTGAATGAGCGTCTTCGCGGCCTGCTCAATGGCGAGGTTTTCAGCCAAGGTCACCCGGCGCGACTTGGGGTCGGTGTACCCGCTAGCATTTCCGATCGCCGCGCGGTGAACCGTCCATCCGTGCGTCGCGAGGTGCGCGGTGAGGGAAGGGATGACGCCGTGGTCGTCGTCGCCGGTCAGCTGGTGGGTCGGGTTCTCTGGCAGTGGCTCGGCCCCTTCGATTGGGTCCGTCTGCGCAATGTCGAACACCGACAACGTCGGGAAATACCGAATCACGCGCTTAGCCTCTTGGGCTGCTTCATCAGCGCCCTCAACGGGTTCGTTCTTCTTCTCGTGGTACCCGAAGATCTTGATCGACTTCTCGCCTCTGCGCACCTGACGTCCTTTCGCCTGCCACTGCCGGAACCCAGCGACCATCGTCGCTTCTGGGTTCTGGGCGAGGATCAGGAGGAGGTTGTTCAGGAAGGCTGGGGAATTGCATCTGATGCAGGATTCAGGGATTCGAGACCGGCCGAGGCTGCGTCGCCTCGGGCCCTGTGGTCGCTGCGTAGAAACGCCACATGAGGTGCTGCGGTGCGGAAACGAGGAGCGAACCTCACCCCGGATCGTGCATCTGATGAATGATATCATCATCGGGTGTCGGTGCGAGGTGCGGATGGTCCCGAGGAGGAGCGGTCGGTGCGCGTTGCTCAAGGCAGCCCAGCGGCGCGGCTGCTCACACCGGGCGTGGCGCTGTTCGCCGCCGAGGAGACCGTGCTCGCGGCGATGCTGGAGGGCTGGGAGCTGCAGCAGCGGTCCCGAATGCTGTCGGGGTTGACGATCGAGCGTCGGCTGTTGACGGTTCGCCGGTTCGCGTCGTTCACGAACGACTACCCGTGGCACTGGACGCCGGGCGATGTCGAGGCGTGGACGGCGGAGATGGTCTCGGCGGGGATGGCGCACTCGACGGTGCGGAACTACCAGATGGCGGTGTCGCTGTTCTGCGGCTACCTCTCCGATCCCCGTTATCAGTGGCACGAGGTCTGCGAACGGCACTTCGGAGACGTGCCGGTGCAGGTGTTCCACGAGTGGAACACGGTGATCCATCGCAGCGACTACGAGGGGCGGCCGGGCAACCGGCCGCTGTCGCGCGACGAGCTCCAAGCGTTCTTCGACTATTGCGACCAGCGCGTCTCCCAGGTGCAGTCGACGGGCCGCAAGGGCTGGCTGGCGGCGTTCCGCGACGCGACACTGTTCAAGACGATCTACGCCTGGGGTCTGCGCCGGCGGGAAGCCTCCAAGTTGGAGACGGTTGACTGGTCGGGCAACGCTGCGGCTATCGGGTTCGGCCGATACGGGGCGCTGGCCGTCCGCTACGGCAAAGCACTGCGCGGCAGCCCGCCCAGGCGTCGCACCGTTCTGACCACGATGGGGTGGGCGGCCGAGGCCGTCGCGGAGTGGACGGAGGAGCTTCGCCCGCTCTACGACGCGACAGGCACGGCGTTGTGGCCGACTGAGCGGCGCGCCCGCGTCAGCGCGGATGCGATCTCGCGACGGTTCGCCGAGTACCGGGACGCGATCGGTCTGGACCGGAACCTCGGCCCGCACTGCCTGCGCCACTCGTATGCGACGCATCTGCTCGAAGACGGCTTCGACCACTTGTTCGTGCAGCAGCAGCTCGGCCATTCCTGGGGCTCGACGACCGCGATCTACACGACCGTCGGCGCCGACTACAAGAACAAGGCGCTGCGCCGAGCCCTCGACCGCGCCTTCCAGCCCGAGACCGAGTGAGACCCCGAGGAGGAACACGATGGCACGCACACCCCAGCCCCGCCTGGGATACCGATGGCACCTGCGACGGCTGATGGCCGCCCAGGAGATGTTCGCCACCACGACACTGGTTCCGCTGCTCGCCGAGCGCGGCATCGTCCTGTCTGAAGCGCAGGTATATCGGCTCGTCACCGGCACCCCCGAGCGGTTGAGCCTGCGCACTCTGACCGCGCTCTGCGACATCCTCGGCTGCACCCCGAACGACCTCATCGAGCCCGTCGCCGAGACCGCAGCCGTCAAAGCTACCGGCACCACCGGGAAACCCACTGCCGTCTCGGCCACGGCGAAGACCCGCACCCCGCGGCGCGCGGATATCACCCGCAGCAAGTGACGGGACAAACCTGTCAGCTCTGCGACCGCGCCGCGATGCCCGGCCGTGGGCTCTGCTCGCGTTGCAGCAAGGGCGTCGGTCGAGTGCGCGGCGACTGCTCCCGCTGCGAGAAACCGGATCGGCTGCTCGACTTCGAGGGCCGCTGCCGATGGTGTCGTGAACGAGCCAGGAAACACTGCCAGGACTGCAGCCGCAGTGACGTCCTCCTCGTCGGCATCGACGGGAACCGTGTCTGCAATCCCTGCGCGCTGCGGCGGCACCTTGACCGCGTGCTCACCGGAGACGGCGTGCTCGCCCCGCTGCACGCGTCGGTCCTCGCCGCGGAACCCCTCACGACCCGCCGCTGGCTGACCCGCACCCGCGACCTGCTGCGCGACCTCGACACCGGCCGCATCCCGCTCAGCCACGACACCCTCGACCGGTTCCCGCAACGCCGAGCAGCCGAGCATCTGCGCGCGCTGCTGATCGCCGCTGGGCTCCTCGAGCCGGACCCTCATCGAAGCCTGCGCCGCCTCGAAGCCCGCGTCCTGGATCTGACCGCACCGCTGGATCACGAGCACCGGCAGCTCGCGACGCGCTGGCTCAACTGGAAAGTCCTGCCACGGCTGCGGACTCTGGACGAGCAACAGCGCGTCGACATCAGCGCGCGCAACGCTACCCGCCAGATCGAACAGGTCGTCGCCTTCCTCGCTGGACTGCAAGACGTCGACCGGCATCTGGACGAGGCAACCCAGCACGATATCGATTCGTGGTTCGCGGGCCCCGGCGCCATCCGACACGTCGTCCGCCCGTTCCTCACCTGGGCACGCCAGAACCGTCAGCTGCCCCGAGAGATCGAGCTCCCGCCCACCTACGTCGGACAGCCCGTCACCCCGATGGACACCGAACAGCGTTGGCAGATCGCCCGGCGACTGATCACCGACGACACCCTCGATCCCGCCGACCGGATCGCCGCCGCGCTCATCGTGCTCTACGCGCAACCGGTGAACCGGGTCGTTGCGCTCACGACCGACGACGTGACCGTCACCGAGACCGGCACGAACCTCGCCCTCGGCACTGACGCGCTCGAACTGCCCGAGCCGTTCGCGACCGTGATCCGCCAACTCCCGGTCCGCCGCCGCGCCGGCACGGCCGAGCAGCTCCCGACCCGATGGCTGTTCCCCGGAAACCACGCCGGCACCCACATCACCCAGAACGCTCTAGCGAACCGGCTGCGCCGAACACTCGACATCCAGCCGAGGCAACTGCGCCTGGCCGCAGCCGAGCAGCTCACCCGAGAGATCCCGCCCGCGATGCTCGCCAGCATCCTCGGACTGCGCCCACTCACCATCGTCCGCATCAGCGCGAACGCTGGCGGCTCGTGGGCGAACTACGCCGCCGACCGGCAGACCTGACAGCGAGTATTCACGGGGTTCGAATACGCCAACCCTGCCAGTCCTGTAGTTGTGGAAGGAGCGGGCGAACTCCAGGAATGCCCGCCACTGGCCGCTGTCGGCGAGCTGTTGGACCTGGTCCATGATCGACGCGTGCAGTGCCTCCGCCTCCGCCTGTCGTTCCTCTGCACTTCGAGAGTTGTGGGTGGGGACCATGATGCTTGCCTCCTGATCGTTCTTGTTGCCGTTCCGGCACAGAGATCGAGAGCGGGCGGAGGCGGCGTAGTGCCCGGAGGGAGCGGTTGCTAAGCGCAACGAGCGTAGCGAGTGGAGTCTGCAAATAGCGCATCAAGGGAACGGAGCTGATGGAGCTCGCTATGATCGGCTGCCGGATCGGAAAGAAGACCGCCGATACGACAAGACGCTGGTGCCCTGCCATCACCCCCGCAGGTTAGGACCCGGCTTTGTTTGACCACGAGGGCTCGAGACGATCACAACCGTGTCCGACGAAACACTGCGAAGAGCCAGCGGGCTAAGCTCACAGGCAGGTGGTGGGGCTCACCCCGAACGAAACTGCGCCGTGCGGCGACAACGGTCCCTGAGGTGACGATGAGGAGCGCCCAGTGACCAAGAGCAACGGTGATGCGTTGACCCTGCGGGGGAGAGAGATTTTCGGCCCGAGCAGCGACGCGAACCTCCTACCGGAGGAGGTGCGGATCCTCTGGGACTTCGTCCACGGCGACATCATGGACGGGACGACCAGGCGGCGACTGCTGGCGAACCGGGGTATGTGTACCCGCCATGCGTGGGCGTACGCCACCGTGGAGATCGAACTCTGGCACGACGGAGCCGGCGCCCGCGGCGGGCATCAACCGTTCGATGTGTCCGTCCTCTACACAGCGTTGCTCGAGGATGTCCGGTGGGCGCTGCACGGGCCCCCGAAGGCGATGCGGCGTCACTTGGCCAGCGGTGGTGTTTGCGTGGTCTGCGCGGATTTGAAGGGTCCGGCCCTGACGGGGATCATCGTCACACATGCGGGGATGGACCTTGCCGAGCTGACGGTGGAAGCGAACCGGATGGCGTACATTGCCGAATGGTTCACGGAGACTGCGCCGCTGTGGTCTCGCGTCGTTTGCGCTCAGTGCGCCGGCGATCATGGTGAGGCTGCCCCGGAGGCGTCGATCCGCTGCCGTCGGCACCTGCTGGATGGGGCACCGCCGGAACCGACAGAGTTCGCCGTACTCGCCTCCTACCTCGGCAGGTTGCAGCAGGAGTTGTCGCTGCTGACCGCGTCGATGACTCAGTCGGGTACGCCGGCAACTTCAGCTGTCGACGCATCCTGGGTGGAGACGCTGGGCTGGTTTCATGGTTGGGCGTTCCCGTTGACGCTGTCGTCGCAGCTGGAGTAACCGGTGGCGGGGATGTTCCAGCTGATGATGACCGGGTGCCCGTGCTCGTATCCGAGGATGCTTACAGTCCCGGTGTGCAGGGCGAGTTTGCGTCCGTCGATCACGGGGAGGTCCACCCAGGCGGCGCCGAGGGATCGCAGAAAATGGCCGTGCGCGACTAGTGCGACGTTCCCGCCGTCCCGCACGATGTTCTTCACCTCGGTTAGCACGGCGCGGGCGCGGGCATAGACGTCGGCTGCGTGTTCTCCGGGGGTGGCGCCGCCGACAACTCCGTCGATCCAGAGGTCCCAGCCGTCGCCGCGGGCTTGCAGGATTTCGGCGGTGGTGAGTCCTTCAAATCCGCCGTAGTCCCACTCGACGATGTTGGGTTCGATGACGGCCTGCTGGCTGAGTCCGGCTAGCTCTGCGGTTCGCTGGGTGCGTTGGCGTGGGCTGACCAGCACCAACTCGAACGTCACATGTGCCAGCGCGACACCGATGGCTTTCGCCTCGTCCTCTCCAGCCGGGGTGAGGGGAATGTCGGTGACAGACGTGTGCTGTCCGGTGATCGTCCACGGTGTCTGCCCGTGTCGGATCAGGTACACGCGGCCCGGCGTCGGCGATGTCATCGGCTGACAGCCTCCGGGTTCTGGTCGTATTTCAGCACCGTCCATGAGCTGTCGTGGCGCACGAGCTCGTTCCAGGAACCTGTTCTCGCTTCGATAGGTCCGATCCGCGGGTCGATCGTTGTCAGGATTGGGCGGATCAGAGCGTCATGGGTGACCACGGCGATGGGGACACCAGCGTGGGCGCGCATCACCTCGTCGAGCGCCGGCCAGACCCGTTTGAGGACATGGTCGATCGGTTCGACCCCGGGGGCGTCGTCGATTGAGCCGAACTGGGCTTCGACCTCCGCTTTCACCTGCCCGGTCCACGGTCCGTAGTCGCGGTCGTTGAACTCCGGGACTACATCGAAGTCGCAGTCGAGGTGGTGGGCGATGATTTGCGCGGTGCGGAACGCCCGCTCTAGTGGGCTGCAGTAGACGATGTCGATCCCTCGCCCAGTCAACGCGACCGCGGTCTCCTCGGCTTCGGCACGACCCACCTCGTCAAGCGGCGGGTTCGCTAGTCCTCGAAGTCGTCCTTCGGCGTTGAGCGCGGTCTGTCCGTGCCGGATCAGGAACAGGTGTTGCGGTTGGTCAGTCATCCTGGCTTCCTCTCTGCGTGTTCGGCGAGTGTGACGATGATGTTGGCTGCGGCCTCGGGGGAACGGAACGGCCCTCGCGGATGGTGAGTTCCCTGTGGTATGGCGACCCATCGCGCCGGCAGGAAACGGGGGTACTCGCGTCGAACTCGGCCAATCACGGTCTGGTTGCGGACCACGAGTTGGACGACGTCGCTACCGGGGAACATCGGCACGAGACACACGCCATGCGCGCATGCTGTCGCGACCGCGTTCTCTTCCAGCACGGTGAGGGTGGCACGGGCGATGATGTTCTCAGCGACACGGATAATGGTGGGCTCCTCCACCGTCCTCACCCCCGGACCATCCGCCGGCGAGGGCCGACCGCCTGCACCAGTACCGGGAGACGTTGCGTGCGGTTCTCCTCGTAGTCTGCGAGGTTGCCTTCGTACCAGTACCAGTGGCCGGGGTCGTCCGTTGCGCCTTCCCAGGCGAGGATATGGGTGGCGACACGGTTCAGGAACCACTGGTCGTGTGAGGTGATCATCGCTGAGCCGTCGAAGTCGAGCAGCGCCTGCTCGAGCGCGATCAGCGTCTCTGTGTCCAGGTCGTTGCTCGGTTCATCCAACAGCAGAACGTTGCCGCCCTGCTTGAGCGTCAGGGCGAGGTTCAAACGGTTGCGTTCGCCGCCTGAGTAGTCCTTCACTGGCTTCTCCTGGGATTGGCCGGTGAACCCGAACCGGGCAACGTACGCACGGGCTGGCACCTCCGTGTCCCCGAGACGGACGGTTGCTTCTCCGTCAGCGACGGCCTCCCACGCGGTGCGAGCCGCGTCGATGCCGCTGCGTGCCTGATCGACGTATGAGATCCGGACGGTCTCCCCGACATGGACCGCCCCGGAATCCGGTGCAAGACGACCGCTGATGATCTCGAACAGCGTGGTCTTGCCGACACCGTTAGGACCGAGCACTCCAACGATGCCGCCTCGAGGGACCGTGAAGGAGACATGGTCCAGGACGACGCGCTCGTCGAACGCTTTCGAGACGGAGTCGAGCTCGATCACGTTCGTTCCAAGCCGCGGGGGAGGCGGAATGAGCAGCTCACCAACCGGGACCTGCGAGTCACCATCCGGACGACGGCGGGCGTCGTCTTCGCTGAGCGATGCGAACTCGCGTTCCAGCAACCGCAGGCGCTGCACGTCCCGCCGCCCATCCACACGGAAGTCAGCCAGCCGTCTCGCCAGGTAGTCGCTGTAACCTCCGGCGAACACGTGGACCCGGCCATGTTCCACCTCGATGATTCGCCTGGCGACCATGTCAAGGAATGACCGGTCGTGGGTGATCGCGATGACGGTTCCTGGGTAGGCGGCCAGATGCTCCTGAAGCCAGTTGGTGCTGTCCGTGTCCAGGTGGTTCGTCGGCTCATCCAGTAGCAGCAGATCCGGCTGGGCCAGCAGCAGCCGACAGAGAGCAACGCGTCGACGTTCACCACCGGAGAGCGATGCGACGAACACCGGTCCGGGTGGGCAGCGCAGTGCGGTCATCGCCTGTTCAACGCGGGATGCGACATCCCAACCGTCCACCCGGTCCAGGTACTCCTGCAGATCACCGAGTTCTGCCAGCGCTGCCTCAGACCCATCCGCTGCGAGCCGTCGCGCGGCGTCGTCGTAGAGGGCACGGGCGGTGATCGTGTCCGAGATCGCGTCCTCGATGTTCTCCAGGACCGTCTCGTCGTCACGAAGGACCGGTTCCTGCATCAGGACGCCGACGCTGATGTCCGGAGCGGTCATTGCGCTTCCGGCCGTCAACGTGTCGGTACCGGCGATCACCCCCAGAAGTGTGGATTTACCGGCGCCGTTTGGACCGATGACGCCGACACGATCGTGCTCACTGATGGTGAGGTTGACGTTCTCAAGGATGTGTTTCGTACCGCGGGTGATCGTCGCGTTCTCGACCCGTGCGACCCAGTGTTCTCCTGACATGGCGGGCTCCCTACCGTTGCATCTAACAGGTAGGGACCGTTGTCGACGTTCGCCGCGTTGTGGTGAGCCCCTCCACCATCGCCGACCTCACACGATACTCCGGCCGAAACGAGGGGGCTAGAGTGACGATCACGGCGATGGACCCCGCCGGAACGGCAACGTTCGAACCGCAACGCACGCTGATGGGCCTACACGCTTTCGTTAACGTGGAGGTCACTCATGCCTATCCGCCGGCTTGCGATGGATGTCGACAAGGTCGTCGACCGCCCAGACATGGTCAGCCTGGCCCGCGCAATCGAGCAGGTCTCCGGCGTCACCGCGGTGAACGTGACCGTCACCGAGATCGATGTGGAGACCGTCGGCACCGACATCACGGTCGAAGGTGACGACATCGACACGGAAGCGCTGTTCCGCGCCATCGAGACGGTGGGGGCGGTCCTGCACAGCATCGACGAGGTCGTCGCTGGGGATCACATCATCGAGCGTGTGGCCCGCGTGCGCTGACCATGACCGTCGCCGAGTTCGCCCGAACATTGCCGACTCTCCCGTTGGTGCTGGGCGTCACCGACGGGATGCTGAACGCGCTCACCCTCGCCGGCGGGGCGCTCCTGCGGGACGGTGCTGGAAGCCTGACCCTCATGCTGGCCCTACGAGTTGGGATCGCCGCCTTGGTGACTGCTGCGTTCACTGTGTTCGTCGCGGACTACGCTGAACGCCGTTCGGCTCTGGTGCGTGCAGCAAAGCAACTCAACATGACGGAGCCGGGACGGCTCGCCGCCACCAACCTGGGCCGCAAAGCGCTGCGGGAGTCATTCGTAGCGATGATCGTCGCCGCCGGTGCAAGCCTGGTAGGCGCCGGCGCTCCGCTTGCGGTCGGCGCAATTCTTCCCGGGCCCGCCTGGATTGTCGTGGCGCTCACGATCGCGTTGCTCGGCGGTTTCGGGTGGTTGCTCGGCGGGCTGCTCGCAGGGCGTCGCGGTTTCTGGGCGGCGTCGATGACGGTCGGTGGGGTGGCGGTGACCGCGATCGGCGTGTGGCTCAACATCGCCTGATTTCCTTCCGCACGGGATTCTCCGCTACGATCGCGGGACGGCGATGGATCCCGCCGGAGCGACAGCTCGAACCGCCACGACGGCCGATGGTTCCTACTTCTCCGACATCGACGGAAAGTAGGACAGCTGTGTTCACTTCAGGTTCCGAAGCGCTCGGCTTCATCGCCGATACGAAGGTCCGATTCCTGGACGTGCGCTTCACTGACCTGCCCGGTGTGCAGCAGCATCTGACCGTCCCGGCAGACACGGTCGACGAAGCCTTCTTCACCGAAGGGATCGCCTTCGACGGTTCCTCGATCCGCGGCTTCGCGTCGATCCACGAGTCGGACATGCAGCTGATCCCGGATGTCTCGACCGCGTACATCGACCCGTTCCGTGTCGAGCGGACCCTGATCATGGTCTTCGACATCTACAACCCCCGCAATGGCGAGATCTACTCGAAGGACCCGCGTCAGGTCGCCAAGAAGGCGGAGAAGTACCTCGCCTCCACCGGCATCGCGGACACCGCGTTCTTCGCGCCGGAGGCCGAGTTCTACATCTTCGACGACGTGCGCTACGAGGTGAAGCAGAACTCCAGCTTCTACGCGGTGGACTCCGAGGAGGGCGCCTGGAACTCCGGCCGCGTCGAAGAGGGTGGCAACCTCGGCAACAAGACCCCGTACAAGGGCGGCTACTTCCCGGTGAGCCCGGTCGACAAGCAGGCGGACCTCCGCGACGACATCTCGCTGAAGCTGATCGACGCCGGTCTCATCCTGGAGCGCGCGCACCACGAGGTGGGCACCGGCGGTCAGGCGGAGATCAACTACCGCTTCGACACGATGGTCCACGCGGCGGACGACATCCTGAAGTTCAAGTACATCGTCAAGAACACCGCCGAGCTGTGGGGCAAGACCGCCACCTTCATGCCGAAGCCGCTGTTCGGCGACAACGGTTCGGGCATGCACACCCACCAGTCGCTGTGGAACGACGGCAAGCCGCTGTTCTACGACGAGGCCGGCTACGGCGGCCTCTCCGACATCGCCCGCTGGTACATCGGCGGCCTCCTCAAGCACGCCCCGGCGGTGCTGGCCTTCACGAACCCCACAGTGAACTCGTTCCACCGCCTGGTCCCCGGCTTCGAGGCCCCGGTCAACCTGGTCTACTCGGCCGGAAACCGCTCCGCCTCCATCCGCATCCCGATCACGGGCACCAACGCGAAGGCCAAGCGCATCGAGTTCCGCGCGCCCGACGCCTCCGGCAACCCGTACCTCGCGTTCGCCGCCCAGCTCATGGCCGGCCTCGACGGCATCAAGAACCGCATCGAGCCGCACGAGCCGGTCGACAAGGACCTCTACGAGCTGCCGCCCGAGGAGGCCAAGAACATTCCCCAGGTTCCGGCATCGCTGGGCGAGGCCCTCGACGCGCTCGAGGCCGACCACGACTTCCTCACCGCAGGCGGCGTGTTCAGCCAGGAGCTCATCGAGACCTGGATCGAGTACAAGCGCGAGAAGGAGATCAAGCCCCTCGCCCAGCGTCCCCACCCGTTCGAGTACGAGCTCTATTACGGCGTCTGAAATGACGGCCGCCATCACGACTTCTGCCGGAGTACCGGCAGAGCCAGAACGCTCCCGCGCCGCTATGGGTTCGTCCACGGGCCCGGCGCGGGAGCCAGAGGGGGAACGTCCTTCGCCGAGGCGTTCCCCCTCGACCTGACACCTTCGGAGGATACGCCGATGAGCGAACCACGTGACACGGGCACAGGGCCCGACGAACGCTGGATCACGCCGGGCGTCGTCTCGATCGGCGCGGCGAGCTTCTTCTCCGACTCCGGACACGAGATCGCCACGAGTGTGATGCCCGCATTCCTCACCAGCGTGCTTGGCGGCTCGGCAGCAGCGCTCGGCGTCATCGAAGGGATAAGCGACGCCCTCACGGGTGTCACCAAGGTCGTTGGCGGACCGCTCGCGAACGACCCGGCCCGTCGCCGGTCGCTGGCAACGGGCGGGTACATCGTCACGGCCGTCGCGACCGCGGCGATCGGTCTGGCGACTGCCGTCTGGCAGGTCGGGGTCCTCCGCGCGTTCGCCTGGGCGGCACGCGGGATCCGCTCCCCCGCCCGTGATTCGCTCCTGGGTTCACTTGCGAACCCGAACGCCTACGGGAAGTCGTTCGGCATCGAGCGCGCCGGCGACAACCTCGGTGCGGTCGTCGGCCCACTCCTTGCCGCCGGCCTGGTCGCCTGGGTGGGCATTCGACCGGCGATATGGTTCGCGTTCATCCCCGGGATCCTCGCCGCCGTCGCGATCATCGTCGCCGCCAGAGAGGCCAAGCGACGCCTCGGCGATCAGACGAAAGAGCGAGTACGGCTCAATATCGCCGGGCTCCGCTCAGCAGGCCTTGGCCGCCCTTTGCTGCCGATCCTGTTGTTCGAGTGCGGCAACTTGGCGACGACCATGCTGATCCTCCGCTCGACAGATCAGCTCACTGCATTGGGCTTCGCGTCCGCCGCGTCGCTGGCGATCCTGTTCTACGCCGGCCACAACGCCATCGCCGCCGCGATCTCCTTCATCGGCGGTGTATGGCTCGACCGCGCCGGGCCACGTATCGTGTTCGCCGCTGGTGCTGCTGCGTACGTGCTCGGCTACGCGGCGTTCTCCGTGCCCGGTGTCGGATGGGCGCTTCTTCTGCTCGGGTTCATCTTGGCCGGCGCGGGTATCGGACTCGCTGAAACGGCCGAGTCCGCCCTTGTTGCGCGTGCACTTCCCGATCGGGTGCGCGGAACTGGTTTCGGCGTTCTCGGTGGCGTCCAGGCGATCGGCAACATCGTCGGAACCGTCGTCGCAGGCATCCTCTACACAACACTTTCACCGACCGCAGCGTTCATCTACGCGGCCGCATGGATGCTGCTTTCTTTCGCCGCCTCGGCCTTCTTCACCAACCCCAGTTCAGAGAGGACACCCTGATGCAGTTCGACGTGACCATCGAGATCCCCGCAGGTAGCAACAACAAGTACGAGATCGATCACGAGACCGGTCGGCTGCGGTTGGACCGGACACTCTTCTCGTCCATGGTGTATCCGGTCGACTACGGATTCATCCCCGACACTCTCGGTGAAGACGGTGATCCTCTCGACGCGTTTGTCCTGCTCGGGGCACCGGTCGTCCCGAACGTCGATGTCGCTACACGACCTGTCGGGGTCCTGCGCATGACGGACGAGGCAGGCATCGACTGGAAGATCCTCTGCGTACCCGACGTGGATCCCCGCTGGGCTAGCATCCAGGACGTTGCGGACGTCCCGCAGGAGCTGCTGGCCAAGATCGAGCACTTCTTCGCCCAGTACAAGGAGCTCGAGCCTGGCAAGCACGCCGACATTGCCGGCTGGGGCGGCAAAGCGGAAGCCGAGCAGATCGTCCGCGACGCACTCGCCCGCGAACGAGACCGCGTCGACCACTGATCCCGTCGGCGTCGGCCGTCAGGCCAACGCGGTCACCACGACGATGACCGCGAGCAGCGCGATCAGCATGTACGCCATGTAGGCGTCGAGCCGCCCGGACTGGAGCTTTCGTGCTGCCGCGACCACAGCACGGACCGCGGGAAGCAACGGGCGATAGAGGTAGCGCTGAACGACGTCGGTGACATCCACGACGTATCCGAGCCGGGCGGACGCAGCGGCGGGCCGGCCCCCAGACGAGCCGGCATCCGGGCTCAGCTCCCGCAGCTCATGCCGAGTCATCAAGAGGGCGGCGAGGACCTTGCGGATCGGGTTGGCAAACCCGTAGGAGGTGTAGCCGGTGCGTCCTGGGGCCCCCTCAGATCCAGAGGTCCAAGCGGGTGTACGCCGTACCCGCCAGAATCGGCGGCCGGAGAAAACGATGGCGACGACGATGGTGATCACGACGTAGGCGGGGATCACGATCCACAGTAACGTCGGCGAGAGAGCGGAGAAGTCCGCGAACACCGGTTGGAGAACCCACCCACCGGCCAGGGCGCCATTAGTTGTCGTCCCGGCGATCGGACGTATCCCCGCCGCGATCATCACGACCACGAGCGGAGCCACGGCGGCGACTCCGAGACAGGCAGCAGCCAACAGGCCCGTCGCCGCCCGATGGGTCCACGACCGTTCAGCCTCGCGATGAGCGGGCTGAGGGTTCGCGGGCTTGCCGAACGCAGTGAGCCCGACCAGGCGTACGAAGGCAATCCCGGAGACACCGATCGTGAGGGCGACAAGGATGCCGCAGACCGCCATGCACAGCTGCAGCGGCAACTGCCCGACCCGAAACTGCTGCATCAGCGCCTCCAGGGTCATCCACTCGGAGGCGAACCCGGCTGTCAGCGGCATTCCGGCGAGGGTGAGTCCACCGACGACGAGCCCGACGCCAGTGAATGGCAATGTCCGTGCTACACCGCGAAGTTGGTCGAGGTCGGTGGTGCCGAGCCCCACCTCCACGGCGTTCGCGCTGATGAACAACAGCGACTTCGCCGCGGCGTGCGTGATCACCTGGAGCGTGCCGGCCAAGAGGCCCACCGCCACCAGCTGCTTCGACCCGATCGTTTCGCCGACCAGCGCCACCGCGAAACCCGCACCGATCACCCCTGCGTTCTCGACGCTCGACCAGGCGATCAGGCCGCGCAGGTCCGCGTGGACGGCGGCGTGGGCGATTCCGAGGATGGCCGACACCCCGGCGAGCAGGAGGACGGCGCAGGTCAGCCAGGTCGGTGGGGCGCCGAGGACGTCGAGTGTCCTCCACAGCCCGTAGAAGCCGGCGTTCACAGCCATGCCGGCCAGCAGCGCGCGGACAGGACCTGGAGCGGCCGAGTAGCTCGGCGGCAGCCAAACGTGGGCAGGGACGAGTCCCACTTTCACCGCAAATCCTGCGAGCAGGAGCGTGTAGCCGAGCGCCGTCCACGCGCCCGGATGCCGACCGAGCTCGGACAGGGCGATCGAACCGGATTGCGCGGCGAGGACGCCGCCACCGAGGAGGAGCAGCGCACCGCTGGTCTTGCTGAATCCGGCGGCGAGAACAGCTGCTCGCCCCCGCCCTGCCCTCCTGCGGTCGTAGCCGACGGCCAGATAGAAGGAGAAGCCCAGCAGCTCCCACCCGGCGAGAAGCGTGAACAGGTCGTTCGCGGTCAGCACCAGCCCGACGGCGAGCCCGACGAGCGCGGCCGCCGAGCCAAGCCGCGGTCTGGATGCTCCACCGCGGGTGAGGCCAACCAGAAAGGCAGGGACTGCGACGCCGAAGGTGATCACGAGGAACAACCCGGTCAATGAGTCGACATGGAGCCCGATCGCGCCGAGTGGCGGGGACGACTCGAGCGTGGTGGACTCGCCGGTTCCGGCAAGTGCACGGGCGCCGACGACGACAAGCAGCAGGGAAGCCAGGACGGAGAGCGTCCAGGACGTCGCCGCGGCGATGCGCGACCAGCGCCGAGCGTCGGAGTCCACGCGGAGCGCCAGCCAGCCGACGGCGCCGGCGGCGAGGAAGAGTAGGAGACCGAGCACCGTCACCGTCGCGTCTCCTTCCGGGCGGGCAGCCGGTCGAGGGCGAGCAGGATCCCGTGCAGGATCGCGAACGGGGAGGCCGGCGAGCCGGGCACCCACACGTCGACGTCGAGGAGGCCGCCGATGCCGCCGGACGTGGCGTACCCGCTGCCGACGATCCCGCCGCTGATGGCATCCACCCCGGTAGCGATCACGACGGTCGGGGTCGGCATGGCGTCCAGGGTGGTGAGGAGCGCGTCGGTCATCCCGTGGGCGCCGAGCCCGGTGACGAGGAGGATGTCGGCGTGACGCGGGCTGGCGGTGAAGAACAGGCCGAGGCGGTGGAGATCGTAGACGGGGTTGGTGAGCGCCTGCACCTCCCACTCGTCCGACCCGTCCGAGCCGGTGTCGACGTGGCGCAGGTGCACGGATTGGCGCAGCCGCCGCACCCGGGTGGCGAGCTCGGCGCGAACGGCACGGAGAGCGTCCTCGGTCTCGGCGGGTTCGCCGACGACGATGCTGCGACGGGTGAGATCGGCGACGTCGGAGCCCTCCCGCCACGCGAAGGTGTGCGGCGCGATGAGCGGGCACCGGCCGCAGAGGATGCACCGGCCGCGGTCGAGTCGCAGCCTCCCGTCGTCCCCGCGGTAGATGGCTTCGGTGGGGCACGCATCGATGGCGCGATCCGTGTCCCGGTCGTCCGCCTCGGCCGAGGTGATGTCGATGGTGCCTGCGAACCCGTCACCGTATTCGTCTGGTCGTTGCGGCCAACGGGTGGTGATCACTCCGTCGCGGAGTCCTCGTGTTGCCCACGGCATCTACATCGCCACCCCTGCTGCGCTGAGTCCGAAGCTGAACTCGTTGAAGGCGAAGTCGGTCAATACGTCGCCATTGAACACGTCGTGCAAGAGGACCAGGTTGTGCAGGGATGGCGTGCGGGCGAAGCAGCGCACGATCCGGCCTTCCTGCAGTTCGGTGACGTAGACGATCTCGCCGTGCGGGCCTTCGGACCAGCCGACCGCCGTCCCCGTGGCGGCGGGGACGTGCGCCCGGGAGCTCTCGCCGGCGACCTCCCGCAGCGCCGAGCAGGCACGCTCTACGAGGACGACCGCAGTCTCGATCTCAGACCAGCGGACTCGTGTTCGGGCGAGGACATCGGCGGTCTTCTCGACGGCGGGCTCCAGCCCCTCCACGAGAAGGCCGTAGGCATCGGTGGGCCTGCTCCACCGGTTGTCGTCGATGACTCCGCTTCCTCTGCCGACCGGGCCGAGCGCGCCCCACTCGCGCGCATGTGCCGGGTCCAGTCGGCCGGTTCCGCGGAGCCTGTCGAGGAAAGACGGTGTCTTCATAGCGAGCGCCGCATCCGGCCGGATGCGCTCCCTCAGCACACGCACCGCGTCCAGGATCTCGTCCGGGCTGAGTGCGAGCGGGCGCGCGATTCCACCGGGGACCACGAAGGAGCGTCCGAACCGGCTGCCGGTCAGTGCGCTCATCAACCGCAAGGTGGATTCCTTGTGCCAGGCGAACCGTGTGTTCGCGACCGCGAGCCCGGCCGCTTCGGCGAGCTTCATGGCCACGTCGAGGTGGTTGGCGATCCGTTCGACCTCGGCGACGACGACCCGCGAGAGCTGTGCCCGCAGCGGAGGGATCGTGCCGGTGAGCGCCTCGACTGAATGCACGTACGCCGACGCATGGGTGGCCGAGGCGATTCCTTCGACGCGTTCGGCGACGAGGACGCCGTCGTCGATGCTGCGACCCTCGAACGCCTTCGCGATGCCGCGGTGCTTGTAGTGCGGCCGGATGTTCAACCGCGGGATGTCCTCTCCGGGCGTCTCGACGAGGTACTCGATCGACTCGGCGACACCCGAGCGGACCGGGCCGTAGGCGATCGTGAACAACCCGCGACCCTCCACCTCGACTGGGCCCGGCGGTGTAGCGGTGCGAACGGCGGATTCCTCCAGGTGCGCACCGTTCTGTCCCGGCCGTGGCCGCAGAGAGCCCTCCGCGATCGGCAACAACAGTGGGTCGAGCCGGGGGTGCCCGACCGGAACGACCCCGGACAGATCTGCCGCGGCGCGCTCGTACCAGAACGCGCTCGGCACCACCGGGGTCAGCGCGGGATAGCGCAGACCGTCACCCTCGTCGACCACGTCGATCGAGCGGAGCTCGAACCCGCCGTCCACCGCCAGCAGCACGGTCAACCGGCAGCCGCCGGCGGTCGCGGTGCCGAACAGGCCGGCGAAGCGTGCGCCATCCTCGATGCTGTCGCGGATCGCGTCCCGCCACTGCTCTGCCAGCCGGACGTCGCTCATCGCCCCGCCCCCAACTGCTGCGCTCCCGCGTTCAACAGCGCCGACAATGCGTCCGGAGGGTGCACGCCGAGCCAGAGCAGCGCCACCATCGCCAGGACGACGGGGATCACCATCCACATACTCGGCTCGCCGCGAGTGGGAAGCGGCTCGCCGTCGCGAGCGGGTCGGAACAGCATCCGCGTCACCGCCATGGAGAGCCCGAAGAACGCGAACGTGACCAGCAGCACCAGCGCCGCCGCGCCCGCGGTTTTCGCGCCCTGGAGGCCCCCGATGACGATCTGGAACTCGCTGCGGAAGATGCTGAACGGCGGGAGCGCGCAGAGCGCGAAGATCGCCAGCAGGAACAGCGGCGCCGACCAGGGCAGCACCCCGAGGCCGTCCCGGATACGGCGCAGCTCTTTGGTCCGGTACGTGTGGACGAACACCCCGGCGCCCATGAACGCCGCGCCCTTGCCGAGCGCGTGACCCAGGACATGCAGTAGCACCCCGGCGAAGGCGAGGGGGGTGCCGAAGCTGACGCCGATCGCGAGGATACCCATGTGCTCGATGCTGGAGTACGCGAGCATCCGTTTGAGGTTCTTCTGGTCGAACAGGTACAGCGCGGCCAGCAGCAGCGAGAGCACGCCGAAGATCAGCAGCATGGTCTGCGGGAACGTCGGCCCGAGCGCGGCGACGGCGACCTGGAAGTAGCGCACGATCGCGTAGAAGCTGGTCGCCAGGAGTGCTCCGGAGAGCAGCGCGGACACCGGGGTCGGCGCCTCCGAGTGCGCGTCGGGCAGCCAGGTGTGCACCGGGAAGAGGCCCACTTTGGTGCCGTACCCGACAACCGCGAGGGCGAACGCGAATTGCACCGGCGTCGAGGGAAGGTGCTTCGCCGCGTCCAGGAGCGGTGCGAAGGCGAGATCGTAGGAGGAGCCGAGGGCGGTGGCGCCGGCGTAGTAGAGCATGATCGTGGCCAGCAGTGCGATGCCGAGCCCGGAGGATGCGATGAGGACGTACTTCCACGCGGCTTCTGCCGCCTCGTCGGTGTTGTCGAGCGCGACAAGCAGAGCCGAGACGACCGTCGTGATCTCCACGGCGATCCAGAGCAGCGCGAGGCCGTTGACGAGAGGTGCGCAGATCATCGACCAGGCGAAGATGTTGAAGCCCGCGTAGAACCGGGCCGAGTAGCGCCGGAAGCTGCGGTCGACGCCGACGCTGGAGGAGGCGGCGGCGCGGGCTCGGTCGCCGAAGTAGCCGACGGCGTAGATGCTGGTCAGCGCGAATAGCGAGGTGGTGGCCAGGAGGAACACACAGCCGACCGCGTCCAGGCGCAGATACCCAGTGACCTCCACCGTCCCGGTCGTCGCCGCAGGGACCAATGCGATCGAGAGCGCCACGCAGACGACGGCGACCGCCACCGTCAGGGCGCGCGCGACGCGATACGACGCCACGAACGAGATGATCGCCGCACCCAGCGGCATCGTGACGAGGAGGATCAGCAATGTCGACATCTCAGCCTCGCAACCGGTCGAGCGGGATGGTGGACAGCGTGTTCGACCGGCCGTGATGGATGCGGATGAGCACCCCGAAGACGACGACGGCGACGAGTAGGTCGAACAGAAACGCGACTTCGAGGATGAGCGGCAGTCCGGCCGCGACGACGAGACTCGCCATAGAGACCCCGTTCTCGAGGGAGAAGAACCCGATGGCCTGGCTGACCACGTCCCTCCGCAGGATCATCAGCACGAACGAGACCAGTACGACGGCCATCGACAGGCTCAATGCTGTCGACGGGAGTACCGGTGAGTCGATGTGAAGTGCCCCGACAGCGAAGAACCCGAACGCTGCCACGATGAGCGCGATCACCACCTCGCTGGCCACACCGACCGCGCCGCTTCCGGCGATCTCGGTTCCGGAGCGGCGCAGCTGCCGGAGCATCACCAGCGGGACGATCACCACCTTCAGCGCGAAAGAGATCGCGGCCAACGCGTAGAGTTCGGGGATGCCACGGCCGGCAGCCACCACGAAGGCGAGCACGCTGACGGCGGCCGACTGCATGGCGTATAGCCCCACCTGGGAGCGCAGCATCGCCGCGCGCAACATCCCGAATTCGAGCAGCAGGACGATCACGGCGACCGTGTTCGCGGTGCCCTCGTATACGCTCGGCACGCTCTGCGCCGCAGCCGTCGCGGACAGGGACAGCATCAGCCACCTCCGAGGTAGAGGGTCAGGATGGCGAGCACCGCGAGCAGGAACGCGGCCGCGACGAACTCGGTGATTTTGAACAGCCGGAGCTTGGCGAACGTGTTGTCGATCACCGCGACGACGACACCGAGGGCGGTGGCCTTCACCAGCAGAGCGATGATTGCGAGCACCACGAGGTCCAGGCGTCCGCTCGGTGCGAGACCCCACGGCGCCACGAAAACGTTGAGCAGGATCGTGTAGAAGATCAGCTGCTTCGCCGCCGATCCCCACTTCAGCAAGGCCAGGTAGGGCCCGGAGTGCTCGAACGACCTGGCCTCCTCGATCATGCCGAACTCGATCGTGCCGGTATGGGTCTCAACGGGGATGCGGGCCGTCTCGAACAGGATCACCATGAACAACGCCGCCGAAGCCAGAAGGTGCGCCGGCCGGATGATCTGCTCCGGCCCGCTGGTGACGGTCGCGCCGAGCACGTACGGCAGATCGGTCGTGGTGAGGATCGCGACCGTGAATACGACCAGCAGCACGACCGGCTCTGTGATCGCCCCGAAGGTCTTGGCACGGCTGGCGCCGAGCTGTGCGTACGGGTCGCCAGTGGACGCCGCGGCGACGGCGACGACGAAGCTGGCGAGGGCGAGAATGAAGCCGCCGCCGAGGATGTCGCCCATATTCCCCAACGGCAGCCCGAAGGTGGTCAGCACGGGGATCAGCAGCGGGACGGTGAGGTAGCAGGCGAACGCGATCACCGGACCGGCGAGGAAGAACCAGCCGGCGCCTGCCGGGGCGAGAGCCTCCTTGCCGAACAGCTTCGCGAGGTCGAAGTAGGGCTGCAGGATTCTTGGGCCTCGGCGCCCCTGCATCCGGGCTTCGATGCTCGCGATGATCCCGCTCACGCCCGGCGCGGCGCCGGCGATCGTGAGGACTTGAAGGAATTGGATGACGGGTGCGGAGAGTTCGATCACTGTGCTCCCGCCGCGGTCGTTGCAGCCACGGTCGGAGGTGGATCGGAGCGAGGGCTCTGCCCGGTGCTCTCGTCCTCGTTCCAATGCGCGTGCATGCCTGTTCCCATCTCTGGTCACAGGGGCTATCAGCGCGTAGGCGGTTCGGACGAGGGTCGTCCCGGCGAGCTCCATCGCCGGATGCTCAGTGAATCACGGCTCTTCGAACGCGGTCAAGGACATCCGTTCGGCGGGTCGCGGATCCTTCTCGTCGCCGAATACGCGTTGGTAGACGTCCCAGCCGAAGCTGGTGGAGAGGGGTTCGCCTTCGGTCAGGGTGAAGTCGCGGCCGCCGTCCTCTGCGCGATGGGCGCGCAGGAAGAGCGTGTCCTCGCGGTTTTCCTCGCGCAGCCGGTGCGCGAAGTCGAACAGGTGGGTCACGAAGGCGACGGTCACCGCGCGATCCCGGAACGCGTGGACGACGTGACGAGAGATCTCCGAGCCTTCCCGTTCATTGGTGGAGGCGAACGACTCGTTGAAGAGCACCATCGCCCCCGGTGTCACGGCGTCGACGATCCGACTCATCCGGCCGAGCTCCTCATCCAGCTTGCCGCTGACGAGCTGCTTGTCCTCCTCGCGCTTGAAGTGGGTGAAGATGCCGGTGCGGACACCGGTGCTCAACGCCGTGGCGGGGGCGAAGAGTCCGCACTGGGTGAGCAGCTGGGCCTGGCCCAGGCTGCGCAGGAACGTGGACTTGCCGCCGCGGTTCGCTCCGGTGATCACGACCAGAGGGGTCGCTGTGGCATCGATCGTGTTGCCGACGGCGGGCCGGCCGCCGATCAGCACGAGAGCGATGTCGTAGAGCTCGTCTGCCGCGAATCCGGCCGTGTCGGTCAGTGTGGGGATTGTCGTCGGTTCGCCCTGCGCGGTCAGCGCGTCGTGGAGGTTGATGGCTCCGAGGTAGAACGCGAGCTCGCGTTGCAGCATCGTCAGGAAGCTCTTGATGTGATCGGTCGACTGGATCAGCGCGTTCGCGACGAGGTCGACTCCGCGGTCCTGGAGCTCGTGGAGCGCGCTGAAGCCGGCCTCGTCCCGGTCCGGGATGGTCATCGTGTGTGCGGGGTGGGTGAACCCCAGCCGCTGCAGCAGCGGGATACGGCGGCCGGAGGGGCGGCGCAGGGTGATCCTTGTAGGCTTGTTCGCCTCTCCGAGGTGGGCGCTGCTGAGCACTCCGTGCCGGAATCGCAACTGGGCAAGGTGCTCGTCGATCTCCTCGAAGTACTCGTCCGTCAACTCGGACTGCAGCATCTGGAACAGGGTCGTGAACGCCGGCGACCGGAAGGCGGGTGCGTTTTCGTCGGCGAGCAGCCGCAGACTCCGCAGGTAGCGGATGTACACCTCCATCAGCTGGCTGCCGTGATGAACCATCCCGGACGGGGAGGACAACCCCCAGCTGTAGATGCGTTTCGCCTCCGCCAGCGCTTGGACCGGCAGCGCGTAGAGCGCGCGGATTGCGTCCGGGTTCGCGAGTGCGTCGGTGAGGGCCTGCTGGCGGTGACGGATCTGGTCCGCGTCGGTCAACGGCTGGTGGAGGGCCGCGGTCGCGGTCTCGGCGAGGAATGCGTCGTCGGCTGCCATCGCGCGCACGAGGACGCCGAGTTCGAGGTCGGCGAACCGGTCGTGCTGGTTCTCATCCGGATGATCGATGAGAACGAAGTCGGCGTCGGTGAAGAGCAGGTGGGCCTTCATGATGCGATCCGTTCGGTGATCCGGGCGGTGGACAGTCCGTAGCGGTCAGCGAGGGCGGTCGCGTGTGCCAGGCCGTCGGCGGGCCGCCGTTCGATGTGGAAGGTGCGCCGGGTCACGTCGTCCGGGTCGACCTCGGCGACCATGCTGACCGTCTCCGGACCGAGGGCGGTCAGCTCGTCAATGAACGTCACGTAGACGCCCATCGCGCCCTCATCGATCAACGTGCGGAGGATCCTCTCGCCGAGCTCGAGCGCGTCCTGGGCGGTGGTCGAGGTGAACGTCTCGTTCATGATCACGATGCTGCGATCGTCAGCCGAGGAGATGATCGCGTGCGCCCGCACCAGGTCGTCCTCGAGTTTGCCGGCCAGGTTGGTGAGATCTTCCTGCCGTTCGAAGTGAGTGTAGAGCCGGTCGAACAGCGGGAGGACCGCCCGGCGCGCCGGGACGGGGAGCCCGAGTGCGGCGAGGTAGTGCAGCTGCCCGAAGGACCGTGCGAACGTGGTCTTGCCGCCCTGGTTGGCGCCGGTGACTACGAGGAACTGCTCCCCGCGCCGGAGCTGGAAATCGTTGGTGACCAGCGGCGTCGCGTCCGTCTGTCGCTTAAATGCCAGCGCGAGGTCGTAGCCGCCGGTGACGTTGCTTTCGCGTTCGTCGACGACACGGGGCACGCAGACCGGCAGTCTGTTGCCTGAGGCGTGGGCCAGGTAGTCCTGGTAGGTGAAGTAGAACTGCAGCTCACGGTCGAACCGGGCGAGCGTCGCGGACTGGAACGTCGCGTGCTCATTGCAGAACTCGGCCAACGCCGCGAATGGCTCCGGGAACACGTCAGCCACCAGGCCCAGGATGCCCGCCTCGACATGGTTCATGTCGACCGTGTCGATGAACTTCGTCCGGTGCGTTCCGACGTCGGACTGCCGGAACTTCGCGAAGGTCGCAGCGACGTCGGCGCTGAAGTCCGTCTCGCCGCCGTATGGGATCACGGTGACGCTGTTGCCGTCGATGAGGAACTCGTACTCGACCTCGTCCAGCTGTTCGGCCACACGTTCGGCGTCCTCCGCCAACCGAGTGAATCCCTCCGAGGCGACGTAGCGATCCAGATGGTCCTGGAACACCAGCATTCCCGCCGACTCGAGCGGTGCGTCCATGAGCCCGCGGGCGAGGTTGCCGGTTAGGGTCACATAGTGAGTGACGGCGTCCAGGAACACCCGTTGTCGTTGCAGCACGTATCGCAGTTTGTCGACCAGGGCGAGCTGGGTGCGCAGTTCCCGCATGCCCTCGGCGAAGGCCCGCCCACTCTGCTGCACGCGCTCGTGCGCCAGGTCGGCGAGCACCGCATGACGGAACTCCACCTGCTCCAACGTGGTCAGCGGCGTCCAGTAGAACGGCCGCAGCTCGTAGTCGTCCGTGCCGACCAAGCGTTCGATCACCAGATCGAGGGCAAGGTCGGGGAAGCAGTCCGGTTGCGTTCTTGCCAACTCCATGGAGGCGGCGTCGGTGCCGGCTGGGCCGGCGGCCGGAAACAGGATGCTCGTCAGTTGTGCGCGGTTCTCTTCCACGTGGTCCTCCTACCTGGACGCGATGCAGAGCAAGGGTGTTCAGGTAGAAGCCATCAGCGGGGACCCGCGGTTTCGGTGAGCTTCATCACCGTTTGGGAGCACAACGATACACCCCCCGGCGGTGTGGTTGAACTCGTCGCACCTTCTGGCACACTGTGAGGTGACGATGAACTCGTCGCGGTGGTGGGGCTCACCGCGAACAACCTCGGCGCCGCCGACAACAGTCCCTATCTCGCCAGACGCGCGCGCCCGCCGCCGAGATAGGAGACGTCAATGTCCGATCCCCACACCCCGGACCAGAACCGCTCCGTCATCCTCGTAGGTGTCGAACACGGGTTGGCCGACGCCGTCCTGCTGGAAGCAGCCCATATCGCCCGAGACCTGGACTGCGAACTCATCTGCGCCCACGTCGACCTCGGCCGATATACGGTCGACGAGAACCCGGACGGATCGGTGCATTCGCTCCCCTTCGACCCCGACCTCCCGGAACTCGATGAGGACGTATTCGACACCGAACTCGCCGCACACATCGAGAAGACCCTCGCAAAGACCGGCGTCAACTGGAGCAAGCGCGAACTCGCCGGCGACCCCGCCCATGCGCTCGGACATCTCGCCGAGACGCTGAACGCCCGCATGATCGTCGTCGGCACCCACGAAGCCGGCCTGCGCTCGGGCCTTCGCGAATTCTTCCGCTCCTCTGTCGCTGTCCACCTCGCGCACCGACAGCACCGGCCGGTGCTGGTCGTCCCCCTGTCGCCGGTGACCGACGGCCGGGCGCTGCCGTGGGAGTGACACGGCTCTACGAGGTCTACCTGCTTCGGCACGGTGAGAGCACCGCGAACGCGCAAGGACTTTTCACCGGTGTGCTCAACCCGCCGTTGACCGAGCGTGGGCGTATTGAAGCGCGAGACGCCGGACTGTTGCTGCAAGCGGCGGGCATCAGGCCTGTATCGATCTTCGCGTCGGCGCTCGAGCGGACCATCGCCACGGCACTCATCGTCAAGGATGTCCTCGGCCTTGACGCGGACCTGCGCATCGAGTGGCGGTTGAACGAACGCAACTACGGTGCGCTTACGGGCCAGTCCAAGACAGCGGTCGCTCGCCGCTATGGAGTGAGCCAATTCCTCACCTGGCGACGCTCGTTCCTCACCGCGCCGCCACCGATGAGCGCCGAACAGCTCGAGGCGATCCGGTCCGAAGAGCCCTTCCGGTCACTCCCGCAGGCCGCTCTGACCCCGACGGAGTCGCTCCATGACGTCGGACGGCGGATCCTGCCCTTCGTCGCCGAGCAGCTGTATCACGCGCTGGTCGAAGAATCGCCGGTGATCGTGGTCGGTCATGGGAACTCGCTTCGCGCCCTGTGCATGATCATCGAGGGCCTCACCCCGCGGCAGGTCGAGCAGCTGGCGATTCCGACCGGTCAGCCCTTGCGGTATCGTTTCGATCTCCGGTCCGGAACGCCCGCTCTCGTAGCACGCGACTACCTCGACCCCGACGCCGCTGTCGAAGCCACCGAACTCCTCAACCGGCAAGGGGGCACCTAGGTGTCGCCTGCGCGAACAGAACCAACCATGAACCCAGACCCCAACGACACTCTCCCCATCGACTCAGACATCGAAGTCGATGACACGCGCACCCGCACACCGCGGCCCGTCCACCTGCGCTGGCGCTACATCGGGCTGGTCTTCGCCGGCGGAGCCATTGGCACGGCCGTTCGCTACCTGTTGTCGTTGAGCATCCCTGCTTGGAACGGCCTGCCGGTCGCGACGTTCGGCATCAATGTCACCGGGGCGTTCTTGCTCGGCTGGCTTCTTGAGACCCTGTCCCGCGGCGGACCAGACGAGGGCAGGCGCAGAGCCATCCGTCTCTTCGCCGGAACCGGGATCATGGGGGGCTACACGACGTACAGTTCGTTTGCGGTCGACACCGACGGGCTCATCGCTACCGCGCACCTCGGCGACAGCATCCTCTACGCCTTGGCCACCGTGCTCGTCGGCGCCGCCGCATCGGTCGGAGGCATCGCGCTCGGCGCAGCCATCCACCGAGCCCGTGCGCGGAAGGAGCGCGCGCGATGATCGGTCTGCTCGTTCTCGGGGTCGCCCTCGCCGGCGGCCTCGGCGCCACCTGCCGCCTCGTCCTCGACGGAATCCTGAAGGCACGCGTGCGCGTCGCGTACCCGCTCGGCACCACCGTGATCAACATCACCGGCTCTTTCCTGCTCGGCCTGGTGACCGGCCTCGCGGTCACCCACCTCCTCCCACCGGAGTGGCGGGCGATCATCGGGGTCGGCTTCATCGGCGGCTACACCACCTTCAGCACCGCCAGCTTCGAGACAGTCCGGCTCGCCCAGGAAGGCCGCTACGCGGCCGCGGTCTCCAACGGCTTCGGGATGCTCGCAGGCGCCCTCTTGGCCGCCGGTCTGGGGCTCTGGCTCGGCGGCATGTTCTGACAGGTCGCTGAGAATCACCACGCGAGACACTTTCGCTCTCGAGATTTCTCTGGCACACTCCTGATCAGCGCTTCGGCGCTTCGGCGGTGGGGCTCGCCGACACCAACCTCGATGCCGACAACGGTCCCTATCTCAAGCGATAACGCATGCCCGCGCGCATGCCCTGAGATAGGAGAAACCGATGCACGCCCACGGCTACACCGGTCACATCGACCCTGCCCACCAGGGCCACTATGTGAGCCACCCCGAAGGCCACCCCGTCGTGATCGACCAGGTGACAGCCCGCCAAATCCTCGACTCCCGCGGCTATCCGACCGTCGCTGTCGCCCTGCACCTCGAGGGCGGCACCACCGTCGAAGCCTCGGCACCCGCCGGCGCATCCACCGGCGTGTTCGAGGCGGTCGAACTGCGGGACGACGGCCCGTCGTACTCCGGCCGCAGCGTCCACAAGGCCGTTACCTCGGTCACTGACGAGATCTCGCCCGCGCTTGTGGGCAAGCACTGGCGGACCATTCGCGACCTCGACACCGCCATGCGGGAACTCGACGGCACCGACAACCTCGCCCGCCTCGGCGCAAACGCCGTCGTCGCGGTCTCGATCGCCGCCTCCCGAGCCTTCGCCCACGCCGCCGAAGTGCCGCTGCACGTCTGGCTGGCGCGCGTGACCGACAGCGCCGAACGGATGCCCGTCCCGCACTTCAACGTGCTCAACGGCGGCGCTCACGCTGCGAACCCCCTCGAGTTCCAGGAATTCATGATCGCCCCGGTCGGCGCCGTCGACGAAGCCGCGGCCGTCGAGGCCGGGGCGGAGATCTATCATGCCCTCGCCGCGCGGGTGAAGGCCCGCT
Organism: Leifsonia shinshuensis; assembly: GCF_014217625.1. Classification (NCBI taxonomy): domain Bacteria; kingdom Bacillati; phylum Actinomycetota; class Actinomycetes; order Micrococcales; family Microbacteriaceae; genus Leifsonia; species Leifsonia shinshuensis. The sequence continues at coordinate 3,740,276 of NZ_CP043641.1, forward strand.
TCCACACTGCGGGGCTCGGCGACGAGGGCGGCTTCGCGCCGGACATCGCCAGCCCGGAGGACGCGATGGACCTGCTCGTCCAGGCGATCCAGGACGCGGGATATACGCCGGGTGTAGACGAGGTGGCTATCGCGATCGACCCGGCCGCCAACGGGTTCTACGAACGGGAGGGCCAGTACAAGATCGCCGGCCGGCTGATCGGCCGCGACCAGCTCGTCGACTACTACGTCAAGCTGCTCGACCAGTACCCCCTGCGCAGTATCGAGGACGGATTCGCGGAGGACGACCACGCGGGCTGGAAGCTCCTGTTCGACGCGGTCGGTGACCGCACCCAATTGGTCGGCGACGACCTCTACGTCACCGACATGCGCCGCATCGCCGACGGAGCCCGCAACCACTACTCCAACGCCGCCCTGATCAAGCCGAACCAGATCGGAACCGTGTCGGCGACCCTCGACGCGATCGAGACCGCCCGCCGGCTCGGGATGGCGTCGATGGTCTCCCACCGCTCCGGTGAGACCACCGACACGTTCATCGCCGACCTTGTCGTCGGAACCGGCGTCGGGCAGATCAAGACCGGGGCGCCCGCCCGCGGAGAGCGGGTGGCGAAGTACAACCGGCTCCTGGAGATCGCCGACGAGAACCCCGGCCTGCCATATGGCCTCGCTCTCGCAAGTGCAGAGGAGCTCGCCGCGATCGAACACTGATCCGACCAGACGTGGGGCGACGGCTTGTGCGAGCCGCCGGCCCACCGGTTCGTGGACGCGTATCGGAGCGCCGCCACAGCCGTAGCGGTGGCGGCCCCGACCACCTTCCTCAGGGCCGTCATCGCTTTCATCTGTCGGCATCGATTGGGCACTTCGCCCGCTTCGTCGTCGCGCGAACCGTCACTCGTTCAGGGTCTCTCGGTTCTGTCCTCATCTCTGAGCCGTCGCGTGCTGAGTGTGGCAGCCGATCTCCCGACAGATATGCCGGCCGCGGGCGTCGGAGATCGACTGGATGGTATCAGTGCGCCACCTCGTCGGTGACAGCAGGGAGCCGCCTGCGGCGGCGCTGTCCTTCGTTTGTGTGTCTTTCCGCCGCCCGATCGTAGCTCGTTCCCGGTGCTTCCGTGCCGGGCTTTCGCGGCATATCCTCACTCGCTGCGCTCCCTCCGGTATTCCACGGTCCCGGGACTGCGCCCCTCCCACTCGCCACTGATCTCCCCGCCGGAAAGGCAAACAAAACGATCAACCAGGGGAGTGATCAGGATGCGGGTATTCGCTATCGATACGAGAAACATGGGTCCCGAACTGCAAGGTGGACTGATCGGAGTTGTCGGCTCGATCAACCCCTCGGCGGAGGAGAAGCGGGAGTGCGTCGAGACGGTAAGCGGGTATGCCCTCGATGGGTGGGCGATCGCCGCCGATCCCCGTACACCGGTCGGCCGGCTGGCGGCACTGACGGCTGAGACGGCGTGTGTGCCGTTCGTGGCCTTCGACCGGGTAGCCCAGCGGGGAGGTCCAGTCGTTGGGCCCACGACGCTGTCGGCGGCGACTCGCGAACTGTCCTGACCGCGCAAAGGAGAAGCGGGCCTGGTGCGCAGGCCCGCTTCCGTCCGGCGTGGTCAGTCGCCTGCGCCAGGTTCTGCGTTGACCGGATCACCCTTTTCTGCCGCCTGGGCGGCTTCGCCTGCTGTCACGATTTGCTCGACGTCGCTGAGGCTGTAGCCCCAGGCCCCGAGTTGGGTGAAGTAGTCCGTGTCGGTGGGGGAGGGGTAGCGCCAGGTTTGCTTGCTGGTGACCGACTCGCACGCCCCGAGTACGACAGCCAGCGCAACATGCTGCGCTTTTGCCGGGGTCTGCTCGAGCAACGCGACGAGCCTGTCGTTCTCGAAGTAGCCGGAGGGCTCCAGCCCGAGCAGCTGGTGGGCGAGCCCGTTACCCTCCCGTGTGGCAGTGCTGATCGCCTGCCTGTGGGTGGTCAGACCCTTGGCGATCACGACTGCCGCGTCCTTGGGAAGGGTCTTGCGGGACAGGAGCGTGGTGAGCCTTATCTGCACTTGAACCGATCGTCCAGCCCTGCCATTTGTTCGATCACCCGAAGTTGACGACGGCTCGTGCTTTTGTGGGGCGTAGTCGATCAGCTGACATCTGAGCAAGTCCGCAAAAGTGACGACACAGGAATCTGCGTCTCGGCCCGATAGGTTCAAACAAGGGCGCTATTGGGGATAGCGGTTGAGAATTCCTGGGGGTGCTTCGAGGCGGCAATAGCCGCGATTGGATGATGGCGTCCGCGGGCGCCTGAAATTAGGGGTATTCAAATGATCAAAGGGAAAGTTGCTTCACTCATTGCTGCGGCGGCATTGGTTGCCGGGTCCGTCGCGGTTGCGGCGCCGGCCATGGCAGACAATTCGAACAGCGGGAACGGCTGTACGGCGACCGTAAAGACGCCGTCAAAGTCGGGGAACTACATCCATGTCGCCGGGAGCGCCTCGTGCAGCGCAAGCAGCTACCGATCGATGAACGTCCAGCTGTGGCACTACTACGATCTGCTTCCGGCCGCGCTGGTGACGACCGCCTACGACTCGGGAACGAAGACGAGCTACAACGTCAGCAAGAACGTCTGCGACAACGGTGGCACGACGACCTACTACACCAACGGCGCGCTGGAGAACTCTGGTGGTGGCATTCTCGTGAACGTCGGCGGTTCGGGCACGATCACCCTTAGCCATTGCTGACTCAAGAACGCATGACTGTATCCGCTTCCTCCCTCATTCTCAAGCGGGGGAGGAAGCGGGTGCTGTCTGACATCGCCTTTGAGTTCCGGCCAGGACTGAACATCGTTCTAGGACGTAACGGCGCTGGAAAGACGACACTATTGGAAGCCCTCGCGCTCCTGAAGGAGCCCGTGCTCGAGAGAGTAGCTTTCGGCCAAGATTCCTCCCGTGCCATGGATCGCAAGTCTCTTCTGGCGCGCATCGGATTCATCGCCCAGTCGGCCGACGCCTTCCCGTCGTTTACCGCAACCGAATCTGTCGAGTACGCGGCGTGGTTAAAGGGAGTCCCGAGCCGGGAGCTGACAGTGCGAGCAGCAGAAGCGCTTGATCGCGTGGGGATGACCGAGCATGCACGGACGAAATACCGAAAGCTTTCTGGGGGCATGAAACAGCGCGTCAACATCGCCGCGTCTTTGGTTCACGATCCAGCGCTGTGGATTCTTGATGAGCCGACTGTGGGACTCGATCCTGAGCAGCGCACTTACTTCCGAGGGGTGATTGCCGAGCAGGTGGCGACGTCCACCGTCATTCTGAGCACGCATCTGATCGATGATGTGGAGGACATGATGGCAAACGTGCTGGTGATCGGTGGTGGAGGCGTGATCTTTTCAGGGTCGGCCGCCCAGCTCGTCGCATGGGACGACGGCTCAAGCCCCGGCACAACGGCGTTGGAGCGCGGCTACGCCAGGTTGTCGAAGACGAAGCTTGATGCTGCGTGAAACACGTACTGCTTGAGGCCACGCATTCGCCTGGACGGTTCTTCTGCGGCGCGTATGCGGTGCTGGTGCTGCTGGCTGTTCTGGGGTTGCACAAACCCGGATTGTGGGAATGGGCAACCACCACTCAATCGTTGACGGCGTCGATCGCTATCTTAGGTCCGGCCGCTGTGGGCGCCGTCGCCCTTGAAGCGGGGCTACGCATGCGGCACAGTCATCGACTCGAGCTGAGGCAATCCGTCATCGGGGTGCTCCGGCCCGTGCTTAGCCACTACCTCGCGAGCCTCATTTGGCCCTTGCTCGGATTCGCTGCGGGCATCGTCGTTACTGGTGCGATCATGGTGCTCCAGAACGGGTACGGGACTCCGGTGTGGCTGTGGCTCCTCGCGACTGCGGCCGGGCTCATATTCGCCAGCACCTGTGGCTTCGCAGTGGGGATCTTCGCCACGTTTCGCTGGTTCGTCCCTCCGATCGCAGCCTTAGTCGCGTACTTCCTATTCATCCCGTTTAGCCAGTTCCTTCCAAACGAGGCTAGGTGGGTTTCTCACCTATATTTCATTACGGGTGACGCAACAGAGCTGTTCTCAGGCTATCGGTGGTCGACACTGGCCGGAGAAGCGATCTGGTACGTAGCGATTAGCGCGGTGGTCTTCCTCGTGTGCGTAGCTCGAATCGGGACTCGAGTCAGTCGGCTGTTCGTCGTTGCGCTTCCCGCCACTGCGGCAGTCGCTGTGGTTGGGATCTTGCTTGTTGCCAGCGGCAAAGGTGTGATCACCGAAGGCTACGTGCGGCCGGTTTACGCCTGCGCCGACGGGCGCCCGCAGGTATGCGTCGCGGAGCCATACAAGGCAGCCATTCCAGCTCTCGAGCGGCAATTCGAGCAGTTCAACCGCAAAACCGTCGGCACTTATCTCGAAGCCACGAAGCTCCAACAGAGCTATGCGGGGTCCGCCCAAGATTTGGACGGGAGCCGGGCGATCTACCTTCAAGATGTCGGAGTATCTGCCGCACCGATCGCGCTACAGATGTATGTCCAGTACACGCTCGCGCCGAACTGCCAAGGCACCGCCGAGTTCCAGAACCTCGCCGAGATTGTGTATTCGTGGCTGGTTGCCCAGCCGGACCCGTACGCTGCGCTCGAGGGAAAGGGTCCGGTCGGCGCGGCATCAGCGCGCTTTGAGCGAATGACAGAGAGCGGCAAGGTCGCGTGGTTGAAGGCACACGCCCAAGACATTCGGACCTGCTCGCTTACCTCTGCGGCATTCTGATGCGAGGGAGCAGTCTCTTCCTCAAGTCGCGGCGAACGCTGCCCTACCTAGCTGTCGCGGCCGTGGTTTTTGTTACCGCGTTCCTTGCCCGCGAATGGATCGTCCGACCCCATGAATTCGGCACACTCACCTTCCCTCTGGCCATGGTTGCCCCAGCGTTCTACGGCCTGGCAATCGGCGCGCTCTCTGGTTCACCGACACCCGAGTTGGACCGAGGCGCGACACGCAATCTCGTCCGCGCTCGAGGAGCCCAACTCGCATTTTTCCTGGTGGTTGCAGGCATCTTCGTTGGAGCCCTTGCCACCTCCCCAATCAATGGCCAAAGCATCCTCTCGGCAGAACGCAACCTACTCGGATTCACTGGCATAACGCTCGTTTGCGCTGCCATCGTGGGTCCCAAATTGAGCTGGTTTATCCCGCTCGCTTGGATCACCCTTCCTCCGTTCTACTTCGTCAATCGAGAAGACGACCCAGTGGGGATAGCGACCTTCTACGCGCAAGCAGACGATCAACTCAGCTCATTGATCTTCTGCCTCATTGTCGCGGGGGTGGGTCTGGCGTTGGCGGTTGGTTTCGAAACCGCTCGGTCTCCGCTGCGGGTGCTCCGCTAGCTTGCTTGCGCAAGCCATGAAGTTGCGCTTTCGTTAGAAAGGGTGATGACGTGGCGTGCTCGGTGCGCGTCTTTCAAGTTGTGGTCATCGCCAGAGCTCGGATTCAGATCTAAATTCGAAGTCGGCGACACATCAGCGTACGAACGCCCGGAAGGTCGGCATCGGTAGGTCGACAGCTCCTTCTGGCCGGAGCCGGATTGTCCGCTCGCGTTTGGTGCGCAGATGGTCTAGCGTCACGTCGATCCCCTCGATCTCCCCGCGCCAACCCTCAGCTTCTGCGCGTTCTCGACGTCCCAGAAGGTCGGATTCGAGGTAATCGAGTCGGGCGATCATTTGCGGCTCGACGTGAAGCATTGGGCAGCGTACGCAGGCGTGTTCGTGCGCGCATGGCGTTCCGTACGGGCGACCGCACGAGCCGAGCTCGACTTTGCGCTTGTCGAAGTGCTCCTCGAACTCTTGCCATTCGGAAACGGTTGTGTCGCGGTATTCGTCCTGAGGCCGAAGTCGCCGACGTCGGGTCAGGTGGAGCTGGTAGTGGCGGACGACGTCTTCGTCGAACACGGCGACGTAGCCGCGCGTTGTCTGGAGACTCGCGTGACCGAGGAGAGCCGCTCCGATGTGAATGGGTAGTCCGTTGTTCACGAGGTCCGTCGCGAACAGGCGCCGGAAGTCGTGCGGGGTGAAGGTCAGTCCTGCAAACTGCGGGTAGCGGCCCGCCACTTCTTGGCAGGCGCGGCGGATCATTCTGGCGACGGTCGTCGGACTCATCACACCGGTGGTCTGGCCGCTGCTGCGCTGGAAGAGGAACGGCATCGGTTCGGTGTGCTGCCGCTCGTGGGGGTCCCAGCGGCGCACCAGCGGGATCGCCCCGAACTTGTCCGTCTGTCGTCGGATGACCTGGGCGACCACGTGGAGAAGTTCGGGCGACATCGGGATGACACGCTCCCGGTCCGTCTTCGACGGTGTCACAACGAGCAGTGCGACCACCTCGCCATTCGAGCGCCGATATTGCCGGATCGAAAGGTGGGACAGCTCCAACAGCTCCTCGTGGCGGATGCCGGTCAGGCGTAGCACCTCGATGATCGCCCAAGTCCAGAAGGCCCGGGTTTCCTCGCTCTGGATCTCGATGCTCGGGCCGCCATCGGCCCGCTGAATCCGGAGCAAGCCGCTCTCGGGTGAGGGCTCGAGGGCGGCACCGCGACGTGCGCGCGGACCGGCGTGAGGGAACGTGGCTGCGTTTGGCGGTGACGTGAATCGCAGATAGCGGACGCCGTTCACCTCGAATTCGGTTTCCGCGGATGCCCGGGCCGCCGCGAGCAACGCGGTCATCTGGTCACGCACCACCACGACGTGGTCGACCAGCAACTCCAGCAGCGGCTGGCGCGTGCGGGTCCGGTCGGCGATCCGCTCAGCTTGTCGACGTCTGCCGGCGCTGTAGCCGCGGCTGGCGATCGGCGGGATCGGGCACCGGGCGACCCACGGTCCCCAGCGTGCCGGGTCCTCGATCGCCCAACTCTGGATGTCGAGGTAGAGCGCGCGGACAGTGACCAGGAGATCCCAGATGCTCTGGCGAGGACGTCGGCCCTCCGTGGTCTGTACGGTGTCGATCTCGGCGCGCCAGGCTTCGTATGTTGCCTCGTCGAGCTCCAGGCTCGTCTGGTCGGGGTTCACCCGCTCGATCACGCACCAGAAGTTGCGGGTCAATGCCCGGACCAGGTGGCTGAGGGTGGAGTAGTCCATTCCCAGTGCGCCGCGGTGAGCGATGTAGTCGATCAGGAGCTGGCGCACCCCGGCGTTGGAGACGCTGTATGAGTCGACCATTTCTGCCACGCTCTTCCGCCCGCCCACCGTGGCGATTCGCATCGTCACGGGAGTTCCCGCCGGGAACTTGTCGGCGTCGAACAGCACCTGCCAGACCAGGGCTCCCGCCAGCTTGCGGGTGTTCTTGTCCCGAGCGGTGCTGACCTCGCGCAACGCCAGACCGAAGTGCATCAAACCGCCCGGTGTGATGTCGGAGGCAGGGATGGCCTGGACGGCGAGCATGTAGGACAGGTCGGTGAGGGTCTGATGGCGCGACTTCGCACTCACCGGAGCAGCTTCGACCGCAGCCGTAAGGGCAGCCAGGTCGTCGTCTCCGTGTTGGCTCGCGATGAAGATCTTGAAGAAATCCGAGACCGCGGTCGTCCGCAGCACGCGCAGCGACGGGACCAGGACACGGAGAGCAACTAGCCAAGAGAAGCCGCTGGTCATCGTCCAGCTTGCAGCCGGCGCCGGGTTGAGCGACATCAGCCCGGTGGTCGAGGACTCCCAACCGCTCGCGTCCCACCGCTGCTGCCAGGTGTCACCCGGGAAGGCGCTCAGATGCTCGGCGAAACGCCGGATCGAGCGTGAGCGCTTATCAAGCTGGATAGCCGACCGCGGAAGCACCGAGCAGGCAGCTGCGACCAACGCTTCGATCGGCGTCGCGCTCAAGTCTCCCAGCGGCTGCGGCAGGCGAGGCTGCGGTGCGAGCGGCTCAACGACGTCGGCATTGCCCCAGGACTTCTTCGACGGCTCCTCGGAGCCGGTGTCGCCGTCGTCCGGTGCCTCTCTCCGGCTCCAGACACCGGTCGTCGACACCATCGCTCTACTCATGGGCGTCTCCGAAGACGATCGCGATGTCCTCGGCGGCGTAACCGGTCGCGAACCGTGGCGGCGGCGGCGTCGGGCGCGAGTAATGTTCGTGCACCTTGTCGATGACCTCCTCGATGCGCGGCGTGGTGTAGATGCTCGTGGTCCGCAGGTCAGCGTGGCCGAGCACGACCTGCACCTCTGGCAGGGTAAGCACGCCGCTGTTGACCATCCGCATCGCCGCCGTGTGTCGCAGATCGTGCAACGTCCAGTTCGTACCAAGCCTGCCGTTCGCTCGCTGCAACACACGGCGGGCGGCGCCGTAGGTCAGTGGGCTCGGCTCTCCCCGAACGGTCCTCCAGAGCGGCCCGCTGGAGGCATCATCGAAGCCCCGAAGGTACCGGCCAAGCCACATCAATGCTTCCGGTGACAACGGGACGAGACGCCGCTCCCGCGAGCCCTTCGAGACAACCGACATCCGCTGGCCAGCCCAGTCCACGTCCTCGATCTGAGCTCCCAGCATCTCCTCGGCGCGCGCTCCAGAGCTGACGAAGCAAGCGAGCAACGCCCGATCACGATCGCTCGGCATCTGCGCGAAGAACTCCTCCCACATCGCATCCGGGATCGACCGCGGCGCACGCGACAGTGCGCGCTGCCTGTAGGCCCCGCGCCGGTACGCTTGCCGAGGTTCAAGCGGGCTGCGCTGAGCGAGCGCGCGACGACGTGCAGGCGACTCCGGGACCGGGTTGACCACCGGCCCTCTGGCCCAATGGGCGTGGAACTCGTAGAACCCGTGCACCGCGGCCAGTGTGAGATTGATGGTCGCCGCACCGTAGCCTACGCCGAGGTTCGGTTTGCCTGTCTTGAGGTTGACGCCCGGGGCGCCGGCCTTGAGGCGACGCTGCGGGTTCGGTGCGACGCGGAGCCAGCCCACCAAAGCGGCTGTCTCCGCCTCAGTCGCCAGATCCCAGCCGACCTCGAGCTGCCAGAGCACCCTGAACCAAGTGAGCGCGGCGTAGCAATACGACCGGATCGTGCGAGGACTGTGGTCGCCGACGACCATGTATCGCACCCATGCGCTGACAGGCTCCACGACCCGGCCTTTCCCGTCGAGCAGCAGGTACGGCTCCGTCGGGCCCGGCCCGGTACGCACTTTGCCCACCCGCGCCAGCGGGACCTCGCCGGTACGTAGCCCGCGGCGCACGGGGTCCTCCGAGGTGTCCGGTTCGGTCACGCTAATGCTCCTCGCCACGGCTGGTCAGGGGCCGCACCACCGGTCTACCAACGCGAGATAGCCCGCTTTGGCGACGCGCTGGTAGTGCAGTCAACTCACCATTCGCGGCGGACGATCTCGGCGGATGCCCACGCCTTGTTGTTCGCGATCAGGGTGCGTCGTTCGGCCCTCTCTTCGTCGGTCATCGGCCCGGATTTGGGTTGGGTGCCGCCGTAGGTGTGGAATCCTGCCGCTTTCGCGTCCCGGAGGAAGTAGCTGATGTTGGCGTCGCCGTCCGCGTACACGCGCACGAAGGCAGTTCGCCCGTCCAGGTTCTCGATGTCCCCGACGGTGACGTGTTGGTCGTCGGCGGTGAGGAGTTCGCTGATGCGGATGTACTCGGTGTCGTACTAACCGGGATCACTGTCGAGGATCAGATAGCCGCGTCCCACCAGGTCGGCTTCCGCGTCCGTCTTAGTCTTGGCGCGGGCCTTCTCGTCCCGTGCCCGCTGGGCCGCGTGCGCGAACTGCGCCGGATCCGTGGTCGCGACCTTGATCAGGTCGGCGCGGATCTCGTCGTCACCGTCGAACTCGATCAGCACCGCCGCCTGATCGAGGGTGAGCTGGTGCTCCTGGATCGCGGACGCCGCCACCTGGTTCTCGACTACCTCCAACGCGGTCTTGACCTCCTTCGGCTTCGTCCCGGTGCGTCGCGCGATCGCGGTCACGCTGAGTCCTTCGAAAGCGAGTTGCTGGAACGCGGCGGCCCGGTCGCCATCGGTGAGGGCTTCGCGCTGGTCGTTCTCGACCATCTGCTGCACGATCCGCTCCGCCGCCACCTCGTCCGCATCCACCAGGTAGACAGGGATCGTGGTGAGTCCTGCTTCGCGGGCGGCGAAGACGCGACGCTGCCCTGCCCGAACGGTGACGGTGCGGTCGTCGTTGCGGTGTCCGAGGACGGGGGTGAGGACGCCGTTCTCTTTGATGGACTGGATGAATGCGGGGGTGATGGGGGCGGAGGGTCGGACGTTGGTTTCGATGGTCAGGGTGTGTGGGTCGAGGTGTTCGATGCTGCCCGTAACGGTGGTGGTGTCGTTCATGGTTTTGTGATCCCTTCAACTGCTCTTGTTCGCCTGTCTGGCAAGGGGATCGAGGGTGAGCGGGAGCGAAGCGTAGTGCCGGGTCGACGCTTCTATATCTGTCAAGTCGTCAGCACTGGCTGGTGGAGCGCGTTGAGTGATCGATAAACGCTTCGGGCGAGGTAGCGTTTCAGTGCCCGTCGGATCTCGCGTCGGCTGCGTCCTTCCTGGAGCCTGTTTTCGACGTAGGCGCGGGTTTCGGGGTCGTGGACCATGCGGACGAGCACGGCCGTGTGGAGCGCCCTGTTGAGACGTCGGTCGCCTCCGCGATTGAGACGATGCCTGGTGGTGTTGCCCGAGGATGCGGGGATGGGGCTGACGCCGGCGAGGGCAGCGAAGGCGGCCTCGGAGCGCACCCTGCCGGGGTGGGACCACGCGGTGAGCACGATTGCAGCGGTGACCGGCCCAACCCCGGTGATCTGAAGAAGCGGAGCGGCGGGGCTGGTCTGAATCAGTCCGGTCATGCGATTCAGGTTCGCTGCCAGCTGCTCGGTGAGTTCGTGAACGCGACGGGCGAGACGGACGGCCTCTTCCCGAGCGATCACCGCTTCCAAGGGTTCATCTGCTAAGGCCGGCCTCCCGCACTGTAGCCCGCACCTCGATGGATGTGAGGATGACCAGCGCAGAGCAGCAGCAGCTCGCGCCCGGTGGGTTGACATTCCCCTATAGGGAAACGTGAAAGATGAATACAGACCGGTCGGGTATGGCCGGGATTGTCTGACCGTGGATGGAGAGTGCGATGTCCGAGAATCGTGGAGGCGGGATGAGCGTGGCGTTGATCGCCATCGGCGCGGTGGGGCTGGCAGTTGCGTGTTGCGGCGGCCCGGCGCTGATCGCGGCGGGTGGACTCGCGTTGGTTGGTGGAGTGCTGGGCAGCTGGCCGGTCTTGGCTGTGGCGGCCCTGGTGATGGCCGCCGCCGTGGTGTACACGGTGCTTCGGGCGCGGCGTCGTTCGGCCGCCCGTTCAGCGGAAACCAACAGCGCAGGCCGCGAGGGTGCTGGTGAGCAGGTGTTGCCAGTGATGGTTGACGACTGCTGTGCTGTGCCGAGCCCTGCAGTGGTGCCGCCGAATAAGGAGCGGCGCCAGCGGGCGGCGCGCAAGTGAGGCGCGGTTCGGGATCCAGCCTGTTGCGAAGCCGTCGAGGTCGTGGTTTCGCCGTCGCCTTGGCAGGGATCGCGGTGGCGTTGCTGCTTACCGGGTGCGGAGCGCAGACGTCGCCGGGCGCGGCAACGGGCCCGTCGGGTGGCTCAGCTGCCGGGTCCTCGTTCCCGTCCACGACGGTGCGGACGGTGTCCGGGACGAATTTGACGGTGCCGAACAACAAGCCGGCTCTGTTTTACTTCTTCACCGCCTCGTGTTCGAGTTGCGTGACGGGCGCGAAGTCCGTCGGGGCGGGTGTGGCGAAGGCTGGCTCGGGGGTGCAGGCCGTCGCGGTCGATCTGGACCCCGGCGAGCCGGTGAACATAATCAACGGGTTCATGCAGGACGTCGGGAATCCGCCGTTGTCGGTGGTACGCGACGACGGGACCCTGCTGAAGCGGTTTAACGTGGACGCGCTCGGGTTGACGATGGTGCTGGATAGAGCCGGGCGGGTGGTCTACCGCGGGGTGGACCCCTCAGCGGCCCAGACGGCCCAGGCCATCGCGGCCGCGGGCTCATAGGAGGCGTGTTGGGTACCTTCGCTTTCGCCTTCGCGGCGGGCATGCTGTCGACGGTGAACCCGTGCGGATTCGCGATGCTGCCCGCGTTCCTCGCCTACTACATTGGCCGCGACGAACCCGGCGCGCAGCAGAGCCTCGTACGGCGTGCGCTGGTCGGGCTCGGAGCCGGGCTGCTGGTCAGCGCCGGATTCGCCGGAGTGCTGAGCGTGGCCGGGCTGCTGGTCGCACTTGGAATGCGCAGCCTGATCGGAGCGGTGCCGTGGGTAGCAGTGCTGGTCGGTGTGCTGCTTGTCGGGCTTGGCACCGCTTTGCTCGCCGGCCGGCACGTCGGGTTCACCATGAACTCCAGCCGGATCGCTCGGCAAGGACGCGGCCCGAGCGCGATGCTCGCCTTTGGTGCCGCGTACGGGGTGGCGTCCCTGTCCTGCACCCTCGCGGTGCTGCTTGCGGTGATCGGCCAGGCTCTGGCAGCTGGCAGCGCGGTCGGCCTGGTGGTGGTGTTCGCCGCGTACGCAGCCGGAGCGGCGATGGTGCTGGTGCTCTTGGCTCTGTCCTCGGCCCTGGCCAGCGGCCTGCTGGCGCGGATCCTGCACCGCACCGCAAGGTATGTGCCCCGGATCGCCGGGGCGGTGCTGCTGCTGTCCGGGATCTACCTCGTCGCCTATTGGGCACCTGCGTTGGTCGCCGGGGGCGCGAATGAGAGCCTGGCCACGACCGGCAGCCGCATTTCCTCCGCTATGACCGCTTTCCTCAGCAGCAACATAGGTCTGGTCACCGGCTCCGCCCTGGCCGCGGTCGCGGTCATCTTGATCAGCGCAATTCTCGTCCGCGCGCGGAACCGATCCCGGAACACAGTGACGGCCGACGATGACGAGCCGCGATCACGGTAATCGCAGCCGGGAAATTCGAGGCCGCCGTGGGACGGTGGCCGCGCTGGACGAGGGACCGAGGAGATCGATGCTATCGAACAACGACCGCCGGCAGGCGGCGCGCTGTCAAGCAAGGAGGACATCGCTATCATCGTGACCCACGGCGGCAACAGTCCGGTTGCCCCCCAGGTTCGCCTGGCCGAGCGGCTACTGACCGCATCATGCAAGAGCGCCGACAGTTCGACACCGACCCGGAATTCCGTCCACACCGCTCGGACGGTCCGAATTCGGCCCGCCTGGCGTGCGCGTAGCCGCGGGGCCCGGACGTCGCTCCAAGTGGCCGATCCGACAGTCTCAGCGGCGGCGCCACCGTGTGGCTAGATGGCTTCGCAGGGTGACCACGGCAGCGAGGCCGAAGACTTGGTGGGCGAGGAAACCGTGCAGGTGGGTGACCAGCGGTAGGCGCGATTCGGGGCGCTGAAGCCGGCCGTCGGTGTCACCATGTCGTCGGCGATCAGTTGCCCCCGGGTCGGACAGCGTCCTCCATCGGCCGGGGCCTGCTTGGCTGCACTTCGTTGAGCTTGGTGCTCACCGGCTCCGCAACTTTCGTGCCGACGTAGCCGCCGACTTACGCGGTGAGTACGTCTTCGATCGCTCCTGGGATCTTCACGCTGATCTTTTCACGGCTCTTGAGGGAACGAAACCAGCTCGGGCAGCTCTTCAGACCGCCCCTCCCGCGCACGAGCTCAGGCCTTGATGTGGTCGAGGGCGGCGAGGTAGGCCTCGTTGTAGGTGGGGTATTGGGCGACCTGGTCGCGGAGGGTGTCTAGCGGTATCCGTGCCCGGATGGCGAGCGAGGCGTGGTGGATCCACTCCCCGGCCAAGGGTGCGACGGCCCAGGCGCCGACCAGCACCTTCGCCTCGGTATCGACCAGGAGCCCGAGGTTGCCGACGGGGTCCTTCTCGTAAGTCCAGGGCCGGGTGATTGCGTCGGCGAGGTCGAGCTCGGTGGCTGTGGTGTGCAAACCGGCGTGATCGGACTGCTGCTGGGTGAGCCCCACCGCGGCGATCTCCGGCTCCCCGAACACGACGCGAGGGATGCCGTCGTAGAACGCTTTCCGCGTCCCGCCGAGGATCGCCTCGGCGGCGATGCGGCCCTGGTACTTCGCCACATGGGTGAACGGCATGACCCCGGTCACATCGCCGATCGCCCAGATGTTCTCGGCCGCCCGGCACTGGTCGTCCACCAGCACCTGACCGTGCTCACCGAGCGAGACGCCGACGTCCTCGAAGCCGAGGCCGCCGCTGCGGGGGCTGCGGCCGGTGGCGAAGATCACGACGTCTCCGGTGGCCGTGCTGCCGTCCTCGAGCTCGATCACGCTCGCGCCGCCATCGCGGCGCCCTCTTCGGACCACCGCGTTCAGCCGCACGTCGACCCCGGCGCTCTGAAGGTAGTGCTTGGCAAGCTCCCCGACGCGCGGATCCTCGCGGTCGATCAGCCTGGGGCCACGCTGCAGCAGGGTGACGTTCACACCGAACCGGGAGAGGAACGTCGCCGTTTCCACCCCGACGGCGCTCCCGCCGACGATTACGGCACTGCCGGGCAGTGACGTCGCGGTGTAGGTCTCCCGGTTCGTCCAGGCGGTGATGTCCTCCAGACCCTCCAGTGGCGGCACGACCGCATCGGAACCGGTGGCGATGATGATGTGCTCGGCCAGTATTTCCTGCTCGCCGGCCTGGATACGGCCAGGGCCGGTGATGCGGGCATCCTCTTTGATGACGAGGGCACCTCGCTTGCTGTAGCCCTCGACCTGGCCAGCGTCATTGAGGTTCCGGATCATGTAGTCGCGGTAGTCGCTAGTCTCCGACCAGTTCAACTCCGCACCGCTGACTCCGGCCGCTCGCTGGACCTCGGTCTGCGCCTCCGGCGGCCGCAGCACGGTCTTCGAGGGGACGCAGGCCCAGTAGGCGCATTCCCCGCCGATCAGCTCCCGCTCGATCACGGCAACCTTCTTGCCAGCCTTCATCAGCCGGCTCGCCGCGACCTCACCGCCGGGGCCCATCCCGAGCACCGCAACATCGACACGTTCACTCATTAGCTACTCCTTGTGTTGTCGTCATTGATCGTTTCGGGTGCCGTTGGGCGTCGGCTGGCTCTTGCTGATCGTCGGGTCGCTGAGCCGCCTGTGTTCTAGCAGCAGCTGTCGGCGCCTGACGGGCCGCTTCCCTCCTGGGCATTCTCGATCATGGTTCGAGCCATTTGGGTGCCGAGGGCGTAGGCGTCGGCCACGGGCATGACTTCTCCTCCTGGGTGTGTCTCGAGCCAGGTTTGCGCGTCCTCGGCGGACGTGAAGTAGTGCACCTGGTTGCAGAACGCCGATCGGATCGAGGTCATGTCCTCGGGATTGACGAGGGAAACCACGGCGGTCTCGGGCGAGACCGACTGAACCCCGTGGGGGCCGACGGTGACGGCGATCGGCTCGCCGGTTGCGGGGCTAACGGACTCGACCCGCGCTGACGCGTCCAGCAGGGTGGGGAAGATCAGGGTGTCCAGTGCGCACCAGGTGTAGAGCTGCTCACCGTTGACCTCGAAGCGGTGCGGGGTGGGACGCAGGGTGAGGCCCTGGCCGATGATGCGGCCGTACTCGTACTCGATGTCGGGAACCGCGGCCAGCGCCTGTTGCACGTCGGCTTCGCTGCGCCCGGTCACCGTCGCGAGGGTGCTGACCTCAACCGGGTCGCCTTGGGCAAGTAGTTTCATCAGCGGCAGCCAGAGAGAGGCTTCCTGCCCGGTCTCGCTCGACGTGAGGCGCTCTGCGAGCGTGTCGTTCTCGGTCATTGTGACCCGCTTTCGTTGTTGGTGTGATGAAGGAACAAGGGGTTACGCGGCGCAGCAGGAGAGCTTACTGACGTCGGTGCTGAAGGACTGCGCGGCGATCCTGATACCCTCGGCCATGGTCAGATAGGGGCTCCAGAGCTTGCCGACCTGGTCAACCGTCATGCCGGCTTCGAGGATGTAGACCCCGGCCGCGGCAAGGTCGGCCGCTTCTTTCCCGACAGCGGTGAGTCCGACTATGCGGCCGGTGTCTGCTTCGGCGACCATCTTGATGAAGCCGCGGGTGTCGCGATTCACGATCGCTCGGGGCACGTACTCCAGCGGCACCACCTGGCAGCGGCAGCGGACCCCGGAGTGGTTGGCTTGCTTGTCCGTCATCCCGACAGCGGCGACAGTAGGGCTGGAGAAGATGATGCGGGGCAGGTGCCCGTAGTCGATCTTGCGGCCGGCGTTGTTGAACGCGTTCTCGGCCACGAGTGCACCGTGCGCCGCGGCGACATAGACGTACTCCGGATGCCCGGTCACGTCGCCCGCTGCCCAGATCCGCGGGTTCGAGGTCGCGAGTTCATCGTCGACGACGACCTCGCCAAGATCCCCGGTCTGCACACCTACTGCCTCGAGGTTCAGTCCCTCGGTTACGGGCCGGCGACCGGTGGCGACGAGAAGCCGTGCCGCCCTAAACTCCTCGCGGCCGCCCGAGACGGTGGCCGTCGCGAGGATCTCGCCGGTCGTCGGGTCGGCGCTCACGGAGGTGAGCGCGGCGCGACGCACCACCCGGATACCCTCGTCGGCGAACACCGCCGCAAGTGCGCGGGCGACCTCCGGCTCCTCCGTGGAGGCCAGTCGCGACCGGACCAGCATGGTCACCTTCGATCCGAGGCGGGAGAAGAGTTGCGCCATCTCGATCGCCACCGGTCCGCCACCGAGGACCAGCAACGATTCCGGAACCTCCGACACTTCCATCGCCGTCGTCGAGGTCAGAAAGTCGACCTCCGCCAGCCCCTCGACCGTCGGTGCCCACGGCCGTGATCCGGTCGCGACCAGATATTGCTCAGCACGAACGGGAACCTGGCGGCCCTCGAAGTCCGTGACGGTCAGCGCCGGGTCGTCGGGGGATCCGGTGAAGGTGGCGTCGCCCTGCAGCAGCTCCCAGCCGTACTCGCCGATCAGATCGACGTATTTCTCCGAGCGCATCCCCTCCACCAGCACCCGCTTCCCCTCGATCAGCGCCGGCATATCCACCGGCTCCACGGACGCGTCGATCCCCGGGAACCGGGCGGCGTCCAACGCGACGTGGCGTGCCTCGGCGGCCGCGACTAGTGCCTTTGAGGGCACACAACCGGTGTTCACACAGGTACCGCCGACGGTCGACCGCTCGATCATCACGACTCGCTTGCCAAGGTTGGTCGCCCGAATCGCGGCGGCGAAGGCACCGCCTCCGGAGCCGATCACCGCCAGATCGAACTCGGCGGGTGCGCTGTTGGTCATGAGGACTCCTGAATACGAGGTGCAGATGCTTCGATTTCCCCCATCATGCGCCTTGCCCTATAAGGCAAGGTCAACCCCCCGTGCCGAGCACTTGCGAGAACTCCAGCAGCAGCTCGGGCGGCTCAAATGATGCCCACCTCGCTCCCGTCCCAGGCCACGCACCGTGTTCACGTCGAGGCCTCTCGGGTTGCGCAGCGCCGGGTCGTGACGATCGCGGTCCCCGTCGCAACATCGTGCGCCAAGGAAGTGACCGCCTGGCCGTTCCTCAACGTATTCGGCACGCGCGCACGACATCCCCCATTTTCCCCTATACTGGACGGTCAGGTGGGGCTCCGGGAGGGTCAGATGCGAATCGGTGAGGCCGCGGCAGCGGCGAGCATGACAACGAAGGCGCTGCGGTTCTACGAAGTCGAGGGACTGCTTCCGTATCCGGAGCGGGCCCCGAACGGCTATCGGGATTACGGAGAGGAAACCGTGGGCCGGCTGCAGTTCATCCGCCGAGGGCGGGCCGCCGGACTGAACCTGGCCCAGATCCGCGAGATCCTCCGCCTGCGGGACGCCGGCACGGCGCCCTGCCGCCACGTCGTGACGCTGCTCGGCAACGAACTCGAGCGCCTGGACGCTCAGATCGCCGAGCTCACCGCGCTGCGCGCCACGGTCGCCAGCTTCCACGAGGCCGCCAACGCCGGGGATCCAACCCGGTGTGACGCGGAACTAATCTGCAGCTACGTCTGAAGCCCGACACAAAGGACGCATCAGGCAGAAACGAAACCGCGCCCGAAGCTGATCGTGCCGACCACTTTTGGCCAGAACGAGGTCACACCAGCCGCCACCGCTCCCTTTTGACAAAACTTCGGTCCGGACGGTCGACGCACTTGGTACCGGCTCGCTGACGGTCATCTCACGCCAGCGCTCGACGAGCTACTGCGTGTCGTGCTCTACGTCGAATCTGGCTGCTGCGCCGAAGAGAACTGCACCTTCGCATGACGGCCATGAGTCCCGCACTTGCCGACGAGCGCCGGCACGTCCTCCAGCACCGAATCCGGGATCGTCGCTGCGACCATCATCTATAACTGGTCGAGGCCGTTGTCGCGATCGCCGCGGGCGCCGCCGCATCATCGGCGGCGCTGATCGGCTTCGGTCTCGACTCGACAATCGAAATTCTGTCTGCGGCGGCTGTCGCGTGGCGGTTCACACGTCGCGACTCCGAATGGTGGGAGAAGGGCACACTGCGGGTGATTGCGGCCTGCAGGGGGCAGTCGTTCGCGCTCACCGGTACCATCTCATGGACGATGCCGGCGCTGTCTATTGCTGCTCTGGTTTTGTCGCTTGTTGCGGACCCGGACTCGACATACAAGGTGACGTTCGCGGTCACGGCGCACTCCTCTCTCATATCAACTCATTTGCCGTTCGGCGCTCTTGCCGAAACAGCGCCGACGGTGAATGAGCAAGAGACCGTGAAATACCGGAGCGAGCGCAGCGACGCTTCTATATCTGTCAAGTCGTCAGCACTGGCTGGTGGAGCGCGTTGAGTGATCGATAAACGCTTCGGGCGAGGTAGCGTTTCAGTGCCCGTCGGATCTCGCGTCGGCTGCGTCCTTCCTGGAGCCTGTTTTCGACGTAGGCGCGGGTTTCGGGGTCGTGGACCATGCGGACGAGCACGGCCGTGTGGAGCGCCCTGTTGAGACGTCGGTCGCCTCCGCGATTGAGACGATGCCTGGTGGTGTTGCCCGAGGATGCGGGGATGGGGCTGACGCCGGCGAGGGCAGCGAAGGCGGCCTCGGAGCGCACCCTGCCGGGGTGGGACCACGCGGTGAGCACGATTGCAGCGGTGACCGGCCCAACCCCGGTGATCTGAAGAAGCGGAGCGGCGGGGCTGGTCTGAATCAGTCCGGTCATGCGATTCAGGTTCGCTGCCAGCTGCTCGGTGAGTTCGTGAACGCGACGGGCGAGACGGACGGCCTCTTCCCGAGCGATCACCGCTTCCAAGGGTTCATCCCGTTCCCGCCATCGGGTCACGGTGCTCACTTGCGCTGCGCTGAGAGGTTTGCGGGCATCGATTCCGAGGTCGTTCACGCGAAGCAGCGCAGTGAGCGCGTTGATGTTCATCGTGCGCTCGTGGCTCAGTTGGTCACGCGCGGCGACCAGCGTCCGCAGCGCAGCGCGGGCGCCTTGGCCCTCTCGCGGCGTCCGCAGCTGAGTCTCCTCGAGGCTGAGGGCGGTGGCGGCGATCGTGTGGGCATCCAACGGGTCGGACTTCCCGATTCCGCGGCGGACGCGGGCGTTCATCCGCGGCGCCTCGGCTACCTGATAGCCGGCATTGGTGACCGCGCGGGCCAGGCCGGCGCCATAGCTGCCGACGCCCTCGATCACCCATAACGTCTCGGCGTCACCGCCGGTTCCGCGGCCGGCCCATGCGATCGCTCGGGCGATGCCGGCCGTGCTGGTGGGGAACTGCTGACAACCCAGCTGCTGCCCGGTGCTGGTGTCGATGACGACGTAGGTGTGGGTGCGGGCGTGGCAGTCCACGCCGACGACATACGGGCGGGAGTGCGCAACGATAGTCACAGCGGCCGCCTCCTCTCTCTAGGGGTCCTTCGAACGGCCGCGACGCGGCCGGCGCTGATCCGGGAGGAAATCACTTCGGGGCAACACTGTGAGGGGCCACAACCCTGACGGGGTTGGACAAGCTTCTAATCAAGCCACCGACGTGGGCCGGGCCAACGCCAGCCGCCCCGCCCCGAACGGACAAGTCGACCCGAAGGCACTCTGTCGAGGCCACGTGGAATATGAGTCACGAACCGGGCGAGACGACCAACATCAACCCTGCCAGCCAGTCCCAGACCAGCCAGTCCAAGACTCACAGTGGAATACCGCAGGGAGCGCAGCGAGTGAGGATATGCCGCGAAAGCCCGGAATGCAGCCCGCGGGAGCGAACTACGATCGACGGCCAGGCAGACGGACAACTCAACAAACACGGCGCCGCTCGCGGCTCCTTCAAGTCTTTCTGTCATATGAGATGAGCCCGCGCCAGTTTGGCGTGGGCTCGGAGGGTGTTATTGGCAGCTGTCGCAGCCCAGGTCGTCCATTGGGTCGATCGGGACCAGGTACTCGAGCGTGTCGCCCCGGTAGTGGGCGTCGCCGAGTTCGTCGTTGGTGGCGTGTTCTTGGATCCAGGTGTCGGCGGAGGCGGGTTCTCCGAGGGCGGCGCGGAGCAGGCCGGCGAGAGCTTCGAATTCGATGCAGCTGAGCCGGGGCGCCAGGTCGGCGGCGAGGTCGTGTTTGCTGAACACCGCGGTGAAATGGGTGAGCTCGTACTGATGTTCGGACACGTAGGCACGCCCCTGTGACGCTTCACGGGTGTGATGACGATCATGCCTTTTGAGTACGAAATACTCACTGCATGCCATTTGATTATCTCGGCCTCGTCGCGACGTTGGTCAGTAGCACATTGGCAGCTTCTGTCGGTGCTTTTTTTAGCGCCAGGTTTGGCTCACTTCAGCGAGAGCGGGCGTTGGCGGCGGAGCTGCGCCGAGACACAGCCAACGTTCTGATACAGCGATTGGCCGAGCTCAAGGGGCTTTTGCGTGAGGCAGAGCACACCCGGGATGTGAAGGTTTGGCACGTATCGATTGAGGCAACTTATGACGCATTCGACGATGCAAGACACCGGCTTCCAGCCCGACTCAGGCACCTTAAGCGAAGCATTCGCTATGCGATCGGAGAAGCGACAGCACTTTCATTTGTGGACTATTGGAGAAGCGGTGACGACGAGAACGACACTATGGCGCCGTACAACTACCGCTGGACCACGTATGCGATTGAGTACGTAGAAATGGCTGCAGACTCGCTACGACGGTGGCGCGATTCTGATCAACGTGTCGCCGACAAGGTGCGGGCACCCGATTTCGACGACTGGCTCAGAGAATCGGGTCGCTATGTCACCGGAGAGTCGACAACCGAGTCGCGTGATCCATTAGGACTTTGAGCAGCGGCATCGTGTCGTTTCCGCCGGGACATGGCCCACGGGCTCTCAAGGTCCGCGCGTACAGCAAATCGCGTCTCAATGCTCGGCACATTTGCCCGCGGAGACGATCATCGAACCGATCCGCCGCCGCGCCGTGCCGGTTCATGCCGGGCGCGAATGACATTGTGGCTCATCGCCTCGGGATCTCACCTGAAGTCAGCGTCTCTCAGCAGCATCTGATCGTGACGGACTGGGTTGGCGATGTGTTGGCGGCGCTGGGGCTTCTCGGCGGCGGGATCGGATTCCTTGTTTCGCGGAATGCACGGAAGCGCTCATTAGCGAGTGAAGCCGCAGCTGCGGCAGCGCAATCCGACGCAACGAGTGCGTTACAACGCTCGGCAGCTGCTGCGGAGCGCCTCACTAGTCTGTGGGAAAAAGTAATGACGCCCTCGGCCTCGAGGCCTGACTTCGAGGTGAGGACTGACCACGGGGAAGAGGGCGGGTTCGTGGTGAACATCGGCAGCGAGAAGGCGTTCTCCCTGACGGTGCACGGCTATCCGGACCTCTTCGTGAACATGGTCTCCAGTGGGCCGCCCCAGGACTTGGCTCCCAACGAAAGCGCGAACTTCACGATCGATCAGCGCACCGCGGGTCGGGTCGAGCAGGTTGAAGTTGCGTGGCAGGACAGTGAGCACAAGGAGAACTATCGCCGCCAGTTTTGGATCACCTAGGTAGTGCGGCTGCCGCGAAGCGCCAAGCTTCCACTTCTTACTCGATGGCACCCGCAGCCTCGGCCTTTCGCCGCCAGAGGTCGGCTGCCGAGATTCCGTTCGCCAGGTTGTGCTGCTCGCAGCGTATGCGCGCCATGGCGGCCGATACTGGCTGTTGCTCAGCGCAATGCCGCCCAGCAAGCTACGTCGATTGGAGAACAAATGCGACGGGTCGGAGCGTGGGAATCGTCGATCTTGCCGCCACAAGCCGGCGAGTTCGGTGGCCTTTCAGAGGTGTCCCGCCCCGGTGCCCAGGAAGTTGAAGTGCGCTCGGAATCCGCCGCTCCTTGCAATCGGATGAACGGAGCTGGGGATGAGCATCACCCTTTCTCATCGCTAACCGAGTTTGCGGTTTCGGAGGTGCTCAACGATGCTTTGAGACACCTCCCGACGGGCAACTCCGGCGGGCTCAACGCGGGAGCGACCTACCAGCTCATCCGTTCTTTGAGGCGCCGCTCCCGCGGACGCTGTTTTTGCGCCTGTCGGCCGCCGAACGTCCCTGACCCTAAGCTGGGCAGCGTCTGAACTCGTCTGCAGAAAGAGGGACCGTGGTCAACCTGGACTCCACTCGCGAAAGTCGAGATGGTGATCAGTTTCACTACTTCTGGGCGGCGCAACGATGCCTCCAGCTGTTGGACCTGACGTCAGACCTCACGGCCGTCGCTGTAGAGGGAGCAGCGCCCAATGATTTGAGTGCCGGGTTGAGGACGTCCTCTGCGCATGAGATCGATATTGCCGAATACTTCGGAGGCACTAATGCAAGTGATGCGACCCGCATCGTCTATCGACAGCTCAAGCACTCCACCACTCAGCGAGATATTCCCTGGGGGCCGGCAGGCCTCAAGTCTTCAATCTCACGCTTCGCTGCTCTCTATAGAGCAGCTGCGCCTTCTGATCGAGATAAGTATCGGTATCAGTTCGTTTCGAATCGAGCGGTTTCGACAAACGTCCGCATGGCTCTGTCGGAGCTGACAGGTGCCACAGCCCTCACAACTCAAGCAAAGGCAACCAGAGATAAATTCACTGCATGGGCGAAGCTAGACGAGTTGGATCCGTCGGACTTCTTTCTGCGGTTCGACGTGGACGCCTCTGCTCCCGCGTTACGCGAGCTCGCGAGTGCCGTTGCGCTGGGGCTCGGCGAGTTGCTACCAGGGCCAAACTCTGACGCAACTCTACGACTCAAAGAAATGGTCGCTGAGCGAGCTACCACCCTGAATCGTTCCCCCATCTATCGCGGCGACCTTCTCGTTGCGTTGAAGGTATCCGAGCGCGATCTCTTTCCGGCCCCCACTGAGATCTCTGCCCCGCCGGATCCCCTCGTGAGGGAATCATGGCGCGAGATAGTGGACGCGATTCGACAAGATCCATCGCCCCACATCATCCATGCCAGCGGAGGTGTTGGAAAGACAACCTTCGCCCTAACGTTGCCATCGTTGATCGAGTCGAATGACCGGGCGGTTGTATACGACTGCTACGCAAACGGCGCATACCGTCGATTAGGCGAGGCCCGCCATAACCCCGCGCATGGGTTTGTTCAGATCGCGAATACGCTGGCCGCATATGGACTATGTCAGGTTCTCGTACCCGATTCGAATATCTCCGACGAGGACTGGGCTCGCGCCTTTTTGGCTCGAGTCGTCGCCGCCTCAGAGGCGGTATCGTCGACTGACCCAGACGCTCTTATAGTTCTGATAGTCGACGCGGCGGACAGCTCCGTCATTGCATCCAAAGCAGACATCTCGGCTCGTCCCTTCGTGAGGGCGCTATTGCGACAGGCGTTGCCAAGCAACTTCCGAGTCGTAATGACGTCGCGCACCGAGCGCGTCGAGGACCTCGAGCCACCTCCGAACGCGGTACGTCATCTTCTCGGGGGCTTCGACCGGACCGAAAGTGCACAGCACCTTCGCAATCATTTTCCACACGCTTCGGATGCTGATGCGCACGAGTTTCATCAGCGGACGTTTGGAAATCCGCGGATTCAAAATGGTGCGCTGTCTGGGCCCGCGACTGTTGCCGAACTCTTGACTAACCTCAGCGAATTGCCAAACTCGCCTGAGCAAGCTTTCGACCGCATCCTTCACCGGCGCGTCATCGAGGTTCTTGACGAATCACCTAATCGCGCTGCCTTGGAACAAGTGCTTCACATTCTCGCCGCTCTGCGGCCGAGGATTCCTGTCGATGTGGTCGCGCAGCTCACCGGAGCTTCGGAATCAACGATCCGGAGCTTCGCAAGCGATCTCGGAGGCCCGCTTCTTCTGGACGGCGACGCGCTTCAGTTCAAGGACGAGCCGACCGAGACCTTCGTCCGCTACACATATATGCCAAGAGGAACCGATCTCAGGACGCTAATAGAAATGATCCGTCCGGAGGCAGACAAAAGCGTCTACCTCGCCTCCTCGCTCCCGCAGCTCTTATGGGAAACCGACGATCTCGACGGGCTGCTTTCGCTTGCGATGTCAGAGGACTCATTGCCCGCCGCTGACCATTTCGAACGCCAGCAAGTGGATAAGTCACGATCGATTTTCGCGACGCGTGCCGCCATTGCCAATGGGCGATTCAAAGAAGGGGCAATCCTTGCAGCGCGATGCGGTGTACTCAACGCTGGGGGGTCGCGCCGAATCGCGCTACTCACCAGGCATCCGGATCTCGGCGGTGACCTCCTTGAGGAGGCCACCGTCGAGCAACTCGTATCTGACCGAGAGGCTCGCGCCGGATCAATCCCATCGTCGCTTGCTCGGGAGGGATGCCTTCTTAGCATAAGGCCGGGCACCGTCGGTATCGCGAGAAGCAGGCTCCGAAGCGCGAACTCCTGGGTTCAAGCTTGGTCACGGTTGCCAAAACAACAACGCGACAACAGCCCCGTCGATGACACCGACATCGCCAACGTCGCGTTCGGCCTCCTGAATACCGACGGTCCAGAAACCAGCTTTTCTTACATTCTTTCTTGGCGACCCAACGACGTTCACTACCTGGTCGCCAGAACCGTATTCTCCCGCCTCCTCGACAGAGGCGACGAAGCTACCGCGCGCGCCCTCGCCCAAACCGCAGCGAAGAACGTTCGTGTCCTTCTCGGCTACGCCTTTGCTGCGTTCGACGCAAATGTTGCCATGGTGCCGGAGGCAGCATCCGCGCTCTTTGCGCTTCTCCAGAAGCGGAAGAGAGAGGTGAAAGTCAGTCAGCTTACGTATCAAGGCCCTCATCAGATCTCAGCGGCAGTGTGCTGGACAGTAGCGTGCGCACTCCGGGAAAAGAAGATTGCGAAGGATGAAGCCTCAATCCTGGTGCAGAGATATGTCGGGGCCTCGGCACCTTCAGGATTGGCCTCTGCACATGGCGATCGAAATGAAGAGGCCTTCTTCTCGATTGGACTACGAACGCATCTCGTGGGCGAAGACCTCGTGGCTGAGCACTTTGCCGATACGCGCCTCAGCGAGGAGCTTTCTCGTTCCTACTCGTCCGGTTGGGACGTCACCGAGTTCAGGAATAACATCCCTGGACTGGTTCCATGGATCAAAGCATGGATAAGCGCCAGCATCGGCGATTCATCCTGTTCACCTCCGCCGATTGCGACCCTGCCTACGAGCGTTGCCGACTACATGCCTGCCTACGTGCTCGCGAATAGCGCGCCGAGAATCGCGTCCCGGCTAGTGGCTATTGGGCGGAATAGCACCCGAACCGGAGAGCTCAAGGCGTGGTTCGAGGAAGCAACCCATTTGTGGCACTCGACTGCAATCGCGATTGCCCGATTTCTCGGTGGTGGCAATGATGCGGCTCAGGATTTCGCGATCGAGGTGGGCGCTCATGTGGCGAAGCTAGCCATGAGCGATGGCAGCGACGCTGAAACCAGGTCGCGCACCCTTGCTGACATTGCGCGAGCTCTGCGCCGTGCGAGCGAAGATGAAGCACGGGAGCACCTTTCCAACGCGCTTGAACAGGCTGAAAGGGCAGGCGACGATCTGCCTCATCTTTGGGACGCCATCCTTCGGATCGGGGGCACCGCCGCGCAAAGCGGAGATGCCCACTTGGCCTTTCGCATCGCCCGGCTCGCCGAAGCCATCGAGCCGAATTTCGAGGTCGATTTTCAACGCGCGCTCGAATTGTGCTGCAAGCTCGATCTTCCCGGCGGCCTCTCGATTGCATCTCGTTGGCGCGATCGAAGGACTGCCGCGCTCAGCACAATCTCGTCAGCGCTCGCCGGCGATACGGGCGGCCCGCTCGCAGTTCTCGATCCGGGATTAGCTCTCGCATTCGCTCACTTCGGGGGACGCGTCGACATGCGTAGCATGCTAGACGCCTTGTTCCGACAGTCAGACGGGGTGCCCACGGAACGAAAGGCATGGGTGGCCGATCGGATGCTCCGCCGCCTAGGTGAGCACCCCGGCCTTGGGCTTCGGTCTGTTCTCGAGGGAGCCGGTATACCCGTACGAACAGCGGAACTACATCCGGACGATACCGCCATCGGAAATTCGAGCCTTTGGCGCGATGATCCCGCGCGGGAGAAGAAGGAAGCGCGCGCCCGAACTAGGGCGATCGCGCGTGCCCGACAGAAGGACCTCACTACTCCCGAAGGACTGCTCGCGGCCTCGCGGCTACTGGGTCGTCACTACGGAACAGAATCGACCTTTGCCGACCTTGCATTCGAGTTGCCCACTAGGAAATGGGCGACCGTAATACGGGCGCTTGCCCAGGTCCCTGAATTCGACGAGTACGACTATAAGACCGCATTCGCAGTTATGGAGCGGCTCAGAGGAATGCCCGCATCCGCTAAAACCGCTGCGAAACATCTCGTTCAACACGTCGTCGCTCAGTTCGGGCCGGAAATGCTTAGCCGCACTTACGAGCGAATATCGATTAAGACGCTGGCCACTTTCGCCGACGAGTCTTCCATTGAATTCCAGGCCGCACTATTCCGCGGCAGCGCGAGCGCGTTGGATTTATCTGAGGCTGAATCCGCATACAGCGTCGTGGGCAACCTCGCCGACGTAGTCTCCGCATCTGAAGCGGTAGAGCTCATCGAGCGCCTAACCGAAAGCCTTAGCTACCTCGCCATGCCTGATGCGCCAGATCCAAGCTGGACTCCGCGTCTGCAACCCTCCACCGATCCCTGGCTAGCTGTTGCCAGCTTCGTGTGGGCATCCCTCGCAGATCCGAGTGCTGACACCCGTTGGCGCGCCACATACGTCGTACTCACACTGTGTGAGCTCGATAATGCGCGCTTTGTTGCGGCCCTTGATCAAGTTGCAAGAAGTGGTGAACCGAAAGCCTTCATCGACGAGCGGCTTAGCTTCTACGAATTGCATGCGGTCCTCTGGCTGTTGATCGCTATCAGTCGTGCAGCCAAGACTGCGCCTAGGGCGCCAGGCGCGTTTGAACCGTTTCTGACTCATGTAGTTGCCCGGTATCCAACCCACGCCCTCTTTAGACAACTCATCGATTCCATCCTTGATACCCAAGAAGTTGCGGCCCCGAAAACTGTCGTTAAGGCTGATTATCAGCGGCCAGGTCAGCGTCGCCACAGCTTCTGGGTAAGCGAGACAGCGTTCAAATTCCGTGGTGACTTCGTCGAATACTGGCTTCAACCCCTCGCAAATTGCTTCGAAGTGGACTTGGAAGAAGTAGAGCAGGAGGCCAGCGACGTTATCGCGACGGCTTTCGACCTAGGCCTTTCAGGCACGAGGAGTGAGGACGCCCGCCACACCCTTCGGATCTTCGGCGATCAAGAGAAGACGTACCTTCATAAGCACAGCGACCCCCAAGTACATGACCTTGACTTCTACGTCAGCTATCACGCGATGTTTATCGTCGCGGGCGTTCTTCGAAGACACAAGTCGGTGTACCGAGACCCCGAGCATGAGTTCGACGATTATCAGCGCTGGGTGCGTCGCGAAGGACTGACACGGCCCGATAGGTGGCTTGTTTCGGATCTGCGGAGCGCGCGGCCCGCGAGTGTTCAGCACCAGCCGCTCCACGGCAGCGACCCTACTTGGAGATGGTCGGTCAAACGGACAGACTTCTTGGCATTTGTCCAACAGGGTGGACAGGCGACAGTGAATCTGTACTCGAGGGTTGCAGGATATTCAGCTTCAGAACGGGTTCGTGTTAATACGGCCCTGGCAGCAGAGGATCGCAGTCTCGCACTGATTCGTTCGCTGCAAGTCGATCGAGCGCCCTCTGATTTCCGGTTGCCAGACGCTGGCGAAGACTTCGAGATCGATGTGCCCGGTTACGAGCTAAGGGGCTGGATCGACTATTCGCCGCATGATCTCCGCCTCGACAGATCCGATCCGTTCGCGAAGGGCCTGTCGTTTCCGCCGGTGAGCCCAGCGGAGTGGGTCAGCCATGATGCCGGCCTCGACTTTCGCGCTGAATCCAACTCGTGGGCAGACCCACAAGCATTCGAGGTATATGACCTTCAGTCGTGGCAACACGCGGATGATCCTCGCCACGACCGCGGTGAAGAAGGTCATCTCTTATCTGTACAGAAGTCCTGGCTTGACGCTTTCTTGAGCAAACGCAGACTAGATCTCGTGGTCGAAGTCAGCATTGACCGCAACCAGCGCTCCGCTTACCAATCAACCCGACACAGTGAAGAGTGGCTCGAATATGTCGAAAGTTACACCCAACTCCTCCTCTATCGAGCCCACGACGGATGGTACGACTACCGAGGAAACTATCTCGCTAGGTAAACGACTTGCTCGTCACCTCGAGGGCACAGACACCCTCGGTCGGTGGATGGCTCACTATGTGGCAGAACTCATCACCAAAGCAGACTCCGCACCTGAGGACTCGGCCGCACAACGTGATTGCGCACAGGCCATTCGGCAGTTGTGGGAGGCTCGAGCGACGTTCCCTGGTCCCAGCCAGCCCCTTGCTTCGTTCGAACCGATTGTGCGGGCGCTTGAGCGGCTTGACCCAGAGCGGCCACGCTGGGGATATTTCGACGACCGCCGACGGAAAGCCGACTTGGAGGGCGACACAAGCGCGATCTACACGGAACTGGCCCTGAGGCTAGACGAGTCAATGGGAGGCGTTATCCGCTTTCTCATGCGGGAAGCCGCAGCTTCGGCAGTGGATTCTGAGCATGAGTGGATCGATCCGATAGACCAAAGCGGGGACGATGAACCATCGCTCGTCTCATCAATTATCGAGTCACTCGGTTACGGCAACTCGGACGACAAAAGGATTTCGGACGCGCTTAGTTCCGTCATGGCAGTTCAAAAGGTACTGGATGCGATCGCCGACAGCTTGCGCCAACGCAACGGAGACGAGTAGCAAAATTGCGTCGGCGGGGCTGCTGAGAGCTTCCGCCCCGTGTTACGTGGTGCGGCGACGGCAGCAGCGTCTTCGGAACTTTCGGGGTCGTGCGATCGTAGAAAAAGGTCACCCCCCGTTCATTTAGTCGTGAGCTCGACGCGTCGGTAAGCGCGCCGGCCAGAACAGGGCCATCAGGTTGCTACAGCTCTGATTCCAACGCGTGAATCCAGACGAGTGTGCGCCGCCGGCGACGCCGCTCCGTGGTCGCGTCCCGACGAGTGTCGAGCCTCGCGCTACGTTTGCGTCATGACGTCTCCGGTGGTGGTCGATGGGCGGCTCACTCGCGAGAAGCTGGATGAGCTTCTGGCCCTCGGCGCTGAGCATCCCGAACTGGACTTCAAAGCGACCCTCGACCTCAACCAGCCCGCGCACCGGCTCGGACTGGTCAAGGACCTGATCGCGATGGCCAACGCTGGCTCAGGCGGTTACGTCATCATTGGCGCAGACGAACACGGGGCCCCCGCTAGCGCTCACAGCGTCGTCGATCCGAAGAGATTCGACAGCGCGGATCTCGGGCAGCTCGTCGCGAAATACGTCGTCACGGCACCGGTCGTCACCTCGCAGGTTCACGAAGTCGACGGGAGAGCGCTGGTCCTCGTTCACGTTGCGCCGCCTACCAGTGGGCTGCCAGTGCTGATCAGCACGGCCGGCGAGTACGCCGTCGAGAAGGGGATGAAGACAGTTCTTGTCGAGGGTGTCTTGTACGTGCGGGACGGCACTCGTACCGTCACGGCCACGGATGCCCACTGGCACCGGATTCTGAGCCGCTACCGCGAGGGCATTGTCGCCGATACTCGAGGGAACATCGACGTGCTCGTCGCCAAAGTGGTTGCCGGACTAGGCGATGTAAATGCGGGCGCGCGGCTAGCACCGCTCGCCCTCGAGATGGAGGACGGCACCTTCTCCGAGGCGGTGCAGCCGTACTTCGACCGCGACGATGGGCTGAAAGAGTTGCGGCGTTTCCTGCGCTCGATGCGCGATGCGGCCGGCCCCAACAACGATGACTCAATTGTGCAATCCCTCGCTCTGGACAAGCTGTGTATCGTCGCCATCCAGGCGGTCATGGCCGAGTCGCGGCGAGAATTCCAGCTCACCATGGACCTCTTCTACGACCTGTACATGAAATCGATCGGAACGTCGGACCCGGACTCAACGATCCCGAAGCAATCGCAGTACGGGCTAGAGATCTTGCTGCGTCTGCTCGTAGTCGGCGCATCCCTGGTCGACGAGGAAGCGTGGTGGGCGGTCGAGTCACTAGTAAATCGGCCGGTCAGCGATTACTACATCATCTGGCTACGCCACGCGCTAGTCCATGCATCGAGAGCGGGCCTGCTCTCCGGCGGTCGACGAGAGGATTCCTTGGTCCTCGTCCGGGCACGGGCGCTTGCGTTGGCGAATCCGACCCTAATGCCCACGCTCGAGGGTCGAGCTCTGATTGGCGACGATGACGAGCTTCCCGACAATGACGCACTGCTGAACGCACTGTGCCAGTTCGACTTCCTTTGGTGCACGGTCACCGTCGCCACACACCCGGACAAGGACGACGGGCCGTTGTTCTATCCCTCGTGCGCGGCGCTGAAGCGAGAGCGAACTGCACCCATCATGGACCGGCTCGTGAAATCAGAATCCGTTCGTCGCGCGATCCTCCCGGGCACCCCGGCGTCGGTTTGGAAAGAGGCTCTCCTCAGGGTTAACGCTGTCGCTGTGACGCAAAGTCGGACCTTGCACTACATCACCTGGTGGCAAACGTACGGGTTCGACGATTACGTCGAAGAGCATCTCAGGGACTCCGTTTAGCTGCCGCAGGCTCAGGAAGCCTGTCGAAGCGGTTCAGGGCGTTACAGATCGAGGTCTCGATGCCTGTCTCGCGGTGGGTTAGTCGGGTCATTACGATGGTTGTCTCCATCCAAGTGCGGAGCCGGTGGCCGCCTGAGGGCCAGTGCGCCCACGACCGCGGCTTCGGTCTCAGACGAGCATCGCCGTAGGGCTCCCGCGCGCAATCGACGGCAGCATCCCCGATCGCTGCGGCACCACGGGTATCTTCGGCGTGTGAAGAAGCACGCCGCCGTCACCTGGCTCCTTGTCGTCGGTCTGGTTGACCTGGTGGCGGGCGTGATCCTTGGCCTGCGAAGGCCGGCGGCGGCTGACCTCGGATTGCACAGCTGTGCGGCTCGCCGGTCGACCGCAATCCGTCGGCGTCGCTTTCACGGATGAATTGGGACGGTATTGATTTGCGCGCGCCGAACGCGATTGCAGTCGGGCTTATTCAACCGAAAGTCGGCAACAGTCCGAGAGTGCGATTGATCGTAGACGACGTCAGTTGGCGTCCGCCGACATGACGTTTTGTCGGCTCGCAGGTTCTTTCGTTTGCCCACGTTTTGCCCACAACCGTACGTGACTCTAAATGATTCAACGTGATCATACGTGACTCAAATCAATTGACTGACCAGCGATTTAATCCGCGTGCCCTGAGATTTCAAGGGATGGGATCGGGTTCAAATCCCACCGGTACCGCCACGAAAAACCCCCGCGATCCCAGTGCTTATCAGGGATCCGGGGGTTTTTGCTCTCCCGCCGCCTTGTCGGGTGGTCGCGTCGGCGCTACCCTTCCGATGGGTTTCCGTGGGGAGCCGTTATGGATGACAGGAATCGCCTCGCACTGCGTTTGAGCTACGACCTCGCTGGTGTCACCGACCGCGGGACCTATCTGAACGCCATGATCGAGTCGCTTGCCGTCGTGTTCCCGTGCGACTCCAACGGGTGGGTCGGCATGGACCTGCCGCGCGGCCGCTACGAGTTCTACGGCACGAACGGGTCAGGCGATCCCCGGCATGCGTCCAGTGTGCAGCGGACGAAGGACGCACATCCGATGCTGACGTCGTATCTGGCGCATCCGGGCGACATCGCCCCGCGGCGGATCAGCGACATCGTCGGCGACCGCGACTGGCTGAACCACCCGCTCTACCGGGAGGTTTTCGTCCCGCTGGGCGCCCGTCGCGAGTTGACGATCGTCGTCTCGCCGGTCAGCCCCGTCGAATTCGACGGTTGGGGCTTTCATCGCGC
This sequence comes from Leifsonia shinshuensis, assembly GCF_014217625.1. NCBI lineage: Bacteria > Bacillati > Actinomycetota > Actinomycetes > Micrococcales > Microbacteriaceae > Leifsonia > Leifsonia shinshuensis. The sequence goes on from NZ_CP043641.1 coordinate 3,772,560, forward strand.
GACCCGGGACTTCACCGATGCTGAAGTGGAGACCGCGACGGATATCCAAGCGGTCCTGGTCACGCTGAACCGGCTGACGCTGATCGGCGCGAAAACGCGCGCGGAGCACGACCGACGGCGGCTCTCGGCACGGGAGGCTCAGATCCTTCAGCTGGTGGCGCAGGGCTTTCGCGCGACGGACATCGCGCTGATGCTGCGGATCAGCGCGTCGACCGTGCGCAAGCATATGGAGCACGTGTACGAGAAGCTGGGCGAGCACAGCCGCGTTCGCGCGATCAATGCCGCGATCCGGGACGGCGACATCACCGGGTGATCAGCTCGGTTCCGTCCTGAACACGCGTCGGTAGTCGTTGACGAATTGACGGCGACCTGCCACAGCGTAGAGACCTCGGACCGGACCCGGGAGATTGGCGCGCATCCAGTGGGCGCGTTGCGAGGGGTCGATCGCCTCGAGGACGTACCCGAGTTGGACCAGGAGTCTTGCCTTGGGGACGCTCGTGCGCCCGAGGTCACCGAATGCGTCCCATTCGCGTTGGGTCATCGTGACGGCCGCGATGGGCAGGATCCTGGATTCCTCGGCTACGAGATGGATTCCGAGTGCAGTATTCACCTCTCCGAGGACGTCCACCGCGGCCGACCGGAGGGCGGGGTCGGCTGTGCGTCCCCACTCGGGGAGCAGGCTTCCTAACCGGACCAGCAGAGCCGCGACAGCGCGATGCTGCGATCTCATCAGCTCGACGTGGACGGCGCAGGCGGGGGATCTCGACTCGAGCACGCCCCAGAGTTGCGTGTCCTCCGTCTCGTGGTGCGCGTGAAGCATTTCGGTGAACTCGGTCACATGGGCTGCGACGACGGCCGCGCGGTCGAGGTCACCGGTGGCGACGTCACCGACCAGGGCCGGCATGGCCGCGTATCGGCGGCGGAGGACACGGTGGATGACGAGCATCCCGCTGGTGTCGCACACTGCGCCCGGCGGAGTTCCGTTGCTGGGAAGCTGGGTGACCATGTCGCTCCTCTCGGCCCGGATGTTCGTGGTGCGACCAGTGTGGAGGGCCGGAGGACTCTGAACCGATACGCAAATGGTCGTATCCCGGCAGGAGGGTCGAACCCAGCAACACTCGCTCCAGGCGGTCCCCTGACGAGCGGTTGCCAACGGCCGCCCCATTGTCGTGCCGCTCCGATTCTCGCGACCTACGAGCCGGACGTCTCAGCCGGAGTCGGCACGATGATGTGTCCGTCGTCCGCGCCGCCGACCTGAATCCGCCCGTCGGTTCCGATGAGGACCTGGCGGCTCCACTGGTCGGGCATCGGGCACGGCGCATCCTTCTGCCCCCGGACGACCTCGAGTTCGATCCGGGCGGTCTCGTGCGTCACGCCGGCCTGGTCGGTCAACGTGACCACGAGGTCGTGCTGGTTCGTGAGATCCACCTTCGCCGGCGCCAGGACTTCGAACGACGGTCTGGTGCCGTCTTCGTTGTCGCAGGACCCGGCGTAGCAGGCATGGACGGTGCCGCCCGGGTGCAGACGGAGCCAGATCGAGGCGTCGACGGTGACATGCGGAGGGCGGATGGCGGGCATGGAGCAAGCTGCGTACAGCGGACTGCAGCCAGCGAGCAGGGTCGCGGCCAGAAGTCCAGCCGCCAGGGCCGCTCCGCACCGGAACTGCATCATGGTTTCAGTCCGAGAATCGGGCCCGCACCGCGATGGTTTGGTCGTCCTCCAGCTCCCATCGAGCGCCGTGCTCGTGCTCCGGATATTCCTCGCGCAGGAACGCGCGGATACCCGCAGCGACCGCGCCACGGATCACAGCTCGATCCTCCTTCGGTCCTCGTTCGCTGCGGCCGGCGCCAGCAGCCGGGCAACGTAGGTCATCACGACCGCCGCCCCGATGAGCGCGACACCGAGCGGTGCCAAGACCTGCGCGATGACCCGGGTCAGCAGATCCACCAGCAGGAGGAGCCCCTGGTCGACGCTGGCCGCCGAACTCGGCTGCTGGGCGGCCGTATAGGCCAGTTGTGGCAGGAGCAGGGTCACAAGCACTCCAGCGATGGTGAGGCCGATGCCCCACCACAGCACCACTTTCGGTCGCACCTTCGGCTCCATGACGGACGTCCCCCTTCGTCGCGGTTGGTGACGATGCTAGCGGGCCGGCGGTGTTGCTCGTCTAGGCCGCCGCGATGACTCACGGTCGATGTCCGCACGGTAGAGTCGCGCCACGATGACTGCTGACACTTCCACCATCGCCCGGCGGCGCCCGATCGTGGTCACCGCCATCGCTCTCAGCACCGTCGCGATCGTGCTGGCGTGGTGTTGGTTCGCTGTTGTCTTCAGCGACGCGTACGACGAGGAGTGCAAGGCGCGCGTCGCCGGTACGAGCGAGCTCTCGTTCGCCGTCACGGTCGGATCGGCGCCCCTTGTGCTCGTGACCGCCGGCGCGTTGGTCGCGCTGATCGCCACGATCGCGGGAAGCGCCGGCCGCCGGCTCCTCGTCGGAGTCGCGATTCTGCTCGCGGCGACGGCGATGGGCGTTCTCGTCGCATGGGCCTTCAGCGGGTGGACGCTGTTCACCCACGTCGCGATCGGGTCCAACTGCTTCGGCTGAAACGACGCAGCGAGCGGCGATCGACCCTTGCGGAGCATGGAGGTGCCGTGATCCTCTTGCCCTCGTGAACTTCTTTCCGGCGGACCCACCCGAAGACGAGCCCGAGGGCTCGGACCACGCACCTGCACCGTGGTGGAAGCCCTCGGACGACGAGCTCCCGGCGACCTTTCCGATCGGCGAGACGATCGCCGTCACCGAGAGCGTCGCCCTGATCCTCACGGTGGCACGTGTCTACGGCAATGGCGTCGAACTCGTCGTGGAGCGCCGCATCCGACGCCGGAACACGAGTCGTCGAGACTGGCAGGAGATGCAGTCGCGGATGCACGACCACTTCGGTCGCTTCGATCCCGAGCGGCTGCGGTATGGCGTTGTGCTCGGGGACGGCCAGAAACTCATCCTCGATCTGGCGCCGGGGCTGTATGGTGTCGTTCCCGAGCGACACTCTCTGACCCACACCCGCGGCAACGGTGGCGGATCGGAGGACTTCTATACCTTCGAGGACGGGATGTGGCTCTGGCCGCTGCCGCCGGAAGGGCCGCTCGAGGTCGTCGCGCAGTGGCCGGCCTTCGGTGTTCCGGAGTCGCACGTGGTGCTCGACAGCGCGCCTCTGCGCGAGCTCGCGTCACGGGCGCGGCCCGTTTGGGTCGAGTAGTCCTGACGTGCCCGGCGGCGCACGTGCTGCGCTCGCCGCCAGGTCGGCCTCCTCACGGTCGACCGGCAGTTGACAGGAGCAGCCACCGTCCAGATACTTAAGCACATGGTTAAGTATCTGGACGGCGTGTTCCATGCTCTGGCCGACCCGAGCCGGCGGCTGATGCTGGAGCGGCTGGGCCGTGGCCCGGCGACCGTCAGCGAGCTCGCGCGCCCGCTGCCGATGTCGCTGCCGGCGGTCGTCCAGCACCTGGAGGTGTTGCAGAGCAGCGGCTTGGTGCAGACGCGCAAAACGGGGAGGGTGCGCATGTGCCGCCTCAACCGCGACGCGCTCGATGAGGCCGAGTCGTGGTTCGCCGCTCAGCGGCAGCAATGGGAGAAGCGATTGGACAGTCTGGGGGAGTACCTCGACTCCTCCGGCGACGAAGGGGAGAACAGCAAGTGAGCAACCACAGCACGAAGCACGACACCATGGTCCTCGAGCGGGTGTACCCGGCCGAAGTCGCCCGGGTCTTCGCTGCGTGGACGGATCCCGCGGCCAAGCGGCTCTGGTTCACCGGAGGCGATGGCGAGGGCGAGTACTCGCTCGACTTCCGGGTGGGCGGGCGGGAGTTCTCGCGGGCGACGCTGGCGGATGGAGGCGACGTGTACACCTACGACGCCCTCTACGTCGACATCGTCCCGGAGCACCGCATCGTCTATACGAACCACATGCTCCGCAACAGCGACCGCATCTCCGTCTCACTGACCTCGGTCGAATTCGCGGCGGTCCCCGAAGGCACCCGCTTGACCCTCACCGAACACGGCGTCTACCTCGACGACCTCGACCAGCCGGAGTACCGCAGGCAGGGCATCGCCGAGCAGCTGGACGCAATCGCCTCTGTGCTGAGCGGGGGCGAGGGGTGACGATCACGACCAGGGTGCTCAGTGTGAGCCTGCCGGTGCCGGATCAGGACCGGGCGCTCGCGTTCTACCGCGATGTCCTGGGCTGCGACGTCCGCTACGACGGCGAACCGTGGCCGGGTGTGCGCATGCTGGAGGTCGTACCACCCGGCTCCTCGGTCGGCATCGTCCTCCTCCCCGCCGACGGCGCGATCCCGGTCGCAGTCCGGCTCGGCACCGCTGACGCCGCGCAGGCCTTCTCCCGGGTCGACGATGCGGGCGTGGACCTCTACAACGACGCTCCGCTGACGATCGGCGACGGCTCACCGATGTTCTACTTCGACGACCCGTTCGGCAATGGCCTCGTCTTCATCGAAGAGAATGGCGAGAGCGCACATTCGGTGTCCCGGAGCTGATCAAGCGAGCTGCCCCACCTGATACGACCCACCCGGCATCCGGATCATCACATTCATCCGGTTGAACGCGTTGATCAACGCGATCTGCGCTACGAGCGCCGCCAATTGCTCCTCGTCGAAGTGCTCGGCCGCGGCCGCCCACACCGTGTCGTCGACGCCCGCGCCGTCGGCCAGGCGGGTGCCCTGCTCGGTCAGCTCGAGCGCGGCCCGCTCGGCGGGGGTGAAGACGGTCGTCTCCCGCCACGCCGCCACCAGGCTGAGGCGCAGGGCGGTCTCGCCGGCCTCGACGGCCTCCTTCACGTGCATGTCGAGGCACGCGCCGCAGCCGTTGATCTGGCTGGCGCGGATGTCCACCAGCCCCTCGATCGTGCGCGGCAGCGTCGACTGGCGGACGACGCGGTTGGCCGAGACGATGTATTTGACGAACTTCGGCGTGATCGAGGCGGCGTACATGTCGAAACGGGGTCCCATGATGATCTCCTTCGTGTCGGACTCATCAGAGAGACGGATGGCGCGCTCCGGAGGTAACAACGGGCGCGGTGACCGTGATCCGCGCTCGGCCCTCTGGCCGGATGAGGGAGTCGACCTGCACGATCCGGCCGTCGACGACGACGCAGGACATCACGGCCAGCGGGGTGCCGTCCGCGCGCCACGCCATGATGCCGGGGACGCCGTCGACGTCGACGCGCTGGGCGATCGTGCGCGTCCGTTCGCCCAGTGCGGCGTGCCGGGCGAGCTCGTCCGCGCCGAGGCGCACCCGGATGCCGCGGGTCGTGTGGACGCGCCACACCACGTCCGGGTCGAGCACCTTCAGGAGGGCCTGGAAGTCGCCCTCGCGGGCGGCCGCGAGGAACGCGTCCACGACCTCCCGCTGGCGGCGGCGGTCGTGCGGGAGGTCGGCGCCCCGCACCTTGCGCCGCGCGCGGCTCGCGAGCATCTTCGCGGCATCGGTGGACTTGCCGAGCACACGCCCGACCTCCTCGAAGGGGACCGCGAAGGTGTCGTGCAGGACGAAAGCCAGCCGCTCGTCGGGGGTCAGCGTCTCCAGCACCATGAGCAGCGCCACGCCGACGGCATCGCTCAGGACGGCGCTCGCCTCGGGATCGTCGGCGTCGTCGGACACGACCCATTCGCGGCCGGGCTCCTCCCACGCGGTCTCGCCTTTGGCACGTCGGGAGCGGAGCATGTCGACGCAGACCCGGCCGACGACGGTGCTCAGCCAGCCGGAGAGGTTGTCGATGGAGGCGGGATCCTGGCGCGAGAGCCGCAGCCAGGCCTCCTGCACCGCGTCCTCGGCGTCCGCCCGCGAGCCCAGCACCCGGGCCGCCAGCGCGGTCAACCGCGCGCGCTGCTCTTCGAAGGCCGCGCTCGTGGCGTTCTCGTCGGTCATCGGTGCCCCTCTCATCCACACTCTACGAGGGGGACGGACGAGCCGCCGGAAAGGTAACAGGCGTCATCCGGGCGTTCGGGTCACCGGTCCGGGAAATCCCGCAACCGGAGTCGAGCCGAGCCCCCACGGGTGGTACGTGTGGGTAGACCACCGAGTTCAGGGAGGGACCATGACCACCATCGAGAACGCAGCCGGCCGCCTTTCCCGTGTCACGCGCCCGTACGCGCCGGCCGAACGTCGCGCGGTCGGCGCCAGGCCCCAATTCCACCGGCAGCGGCTGCTGCAGGTGATCGAAGCGCCCAAGGACACGACGACCATCCCGCGGCTGCCGGTGGAGGTGGAGCACCGTCTGCGGACGGGCGGCGCCGACCCGTGGCTGCCGGTGATCGCGGAGCAGAATCCCGGCTTCAAGATCGTCGCGGCCCGGTACGCGAAAGGTGGCGACGCCGCCGTCTACACGCTCGTCCCGGAGGACTGAGCCCGCAGCTGGAGGAACGGCACGGCAGGAACCGTGCCGTTCCAGGAGCCTCGCGCGCTCCCCTGGCCGCCTACTTCTTGTCGGCGGAGTCGCCCTCGGCGCCGGAGGGTGCGTCGGCCGCGCTGTCCGCGGCTTTGCCCGCTGCCTTGATGTCCGCCGCCGCGGCGTCGTCGACGGCCTTCTCGACGATCCGGTCGGCCTTCTCGAGCGCCTCGCGGATCTTGACCTCGCCAGGGTTGGAGACCAGCGCGATGATCCCGGAGTGGCCGGGGTCGATCGCGTCCTCGAGCTCCTTCGCCAGTTCCTTCTTGTGGTGGCGCTCGCGCAGCTTGCCGAAGATTCCCCCGCCTGCGCCGACGACGAGGGCGCTGCCGATGATCGACGGCGGGAAGAGGACACCCAGGACGGCGCCGCCGACAGCGCCCCAGGCGAGGCCCTCGCGGGTGCTGTGGTCGGTGGCCTTCTGGACTTCGAGCTTGCCGTCCGCGGTGCGTCGGACGACGACGACCCCGTCGATCTTGACGGTCGCGCCGTCCTCGACCTTCTTGAGTGCTTCGTACGCCTCCAGCGCGGTGTCGGTGTCCGAGAAGTCGGCGGCGAGCAGCGTGTAGGCGCCGTCGCTGATGCCGGCCGCCTCGACGCTGACGGCTCCGTCGTCGGCGCCGGTCGGGTCGGCGGGAGTGGATGTTGGATCGGTCATGTCGGGTCTCCTTAACGAGCGGTGACTGCCGTTCGGGCGAAAGTATAGGAGCGGGGTTCGACGGCGGCTATGCCGGATCGGGGTGCTGTTCAGCGGGCGGGCCGGAGGCGCTCGCGCGCAGGCGACCCGAGCGATCCTGCCTGGCAGTCTCCTGGCCGTCCGCACGAAATCCGGCGCGCGAGGCGTACCGTCTTCGCCGTCGACTGGCGATCCGCCCGTCGACCGATTCATCGGCAGGGAAGAGAGTATGGCGGGAAGGCACACCGCGCGGGTCGGCGGACTCCGCCGCATCGGCGACGTGATCGTCGAGTATCCGCTCCCGACGGGCGCGGTCCTGACGGCCGCGTTGGTCGCGGCGCTGGCGGTCACGCCACTGGGAGCGGCCGACCTGATGCCGGCGCATACGCCTTCGCGCATACCGGCGGCCGACGCGGCACCCGTGGTCAGCCTCTCCGTGCCGAATGTGGTCGGTCTTTCGGAGACCCGCGCCGCGGACGTGTTGCGCGCGCGGGGGTTCTCGATGGAATTCCGCACGGAGTCCTGGGAGCCCGCGACGGGCCGGACGGATGAGGTCGTGATCCGGCAGACTCCGGGGGCGAACGCGTGGGTGGCGAAGGGGACGAGGATCGCCCTGACCGTCGCACCGGCAGGGTCCACCGTCTCGACGCCTCCGCAGAATGCGAGCGGCCCGGCAAGCCCGGGAACCGTCTCGGCGCCGGCCGGGTCGGGTGCCTCGGCCACGACGGGGAGCGCAGGCGGAGCTGGAAGTTCGGGAGGCTCCGGTGTTGCCGGTAGTGGTGGTGCTGCGCCGGCGCCGACTCCGCAGCCCCCTGCGGTCCCGCAGCCGGTCGCACCGCAGCCGGTCGCACCGCCGCCGGTCGTCCAGGTGCCGACGCCGCCCGTGCCGTCGTTGCCGCTTCCGACGCTTCCCGGCTCGCCTCTGGGTGTCGTCGGCGGCCTCCTCCGCGGAGTCATCTAGCGGATCTCGGCCACGCGCCGGGCGACCTCGCCGGCTTCGCGCCGCGCTTTCTTAGAAGCACCTTGCGCCGCCCCAGGGACACTGGGTGCCATGATCTTCCACGCGAGCATCCCGCTTCTCGACGCGTCGGCCTGGTTGCACGCGTTCGGGCCGTGGGTGCTGGTGGGCATCGCCGTCGTGGTGTTCATCGAGTCCGGGGTGCTGTTCCCGTTCCTCCCCGGCGACTCGCTGCTCATCACCGCCGCCATCCTCGCCCCGCACCTCGGCATCCAGCCCTGGCAGGTCGCCGTCGTCGCCGCAGTCGCCGCGTTCGCGGGCGATCAGGTGGGTTACTGGCTCGGGAAACGCTTCGGGAGGCACCTCTTCAAGCCGGACGCCCGGATCCTCAAGACCGAGCGGCTGGAGGCCGCCGACGCGTTCTTCGCCCGGTACGGCGGCGTCTCGCTCGTGCTCGGCCGGTTCGTGCCGTTCGTGCGCACCTACGTCCCGCTGGCGGCCGGCATCGCGGCGATGCGGTACCCGCGCTTCCTGCTCTGGAACGCGCTCGGCGGCGTCAGCTGGACCATCGTCATGGTCGTCCTCGGCGTGCTGCTCGGCGGCATCCCGCTCGTGGCGAACAACATCGACGTGCTGATGATCGTCATCGTCGCCGTGTCCGTCCTGCCCATCGTGATCAGTGCGCTGCGGCGTCGCCGCACCCGGTCGCGGGAGTTGGCGCAGAAGGAGAACGCCCCCGTCGAGTGAGTCGGCCGAGTGAGTCGGCTCCGGGGGGAGAGGGGGAAGCGTCGCGTGTCCGTCTGGACTCTGAATGCCGCGGGCGAGTTCCGGGGGACCCTGAACGTCACCGCGGTCGACCGGCCGTGGATGTTCGCCGCGTTCCATCCGGCACCCGCGTTCGAGCGGTGGCGGCCGCTCTTCGAGGCGCATCTCGAATCGCTCAACGACGTCGACCTGGACGTGCCGGAGCAGCGCGACCGCCGCGGATTCGACTCGGCCCTCCAGCAGTTCGTCCTGCTCGCGGAGACCGGGTCGATCGTGGTCTACGAGGATCTCCACATCCGCGGCGACCGGGCGTGGTGGCGGTTGCGTTAGGGGCGATTCCGGCTGGAACTCACCCGCCCTGCAGCGGCTCCGGCGCGTGCAGGAACAGCAGCGCGACACCCCAGAGGACGACGCTCGCGCCGATCCCGACGACCGGGGCCGCCCACGATCGCCGTCGTGCGCTCACCACGGCGACCAGCGTCGCGACCGCGCTGATCGGGAGGGGGACGATCGCGCCGGCGACCGCGAGTCGCAGCGCCGGCCCCACCCGGTAGAGTTCGTCGCGGCCGATGGACGGCCCGCCGACGGCCGCCGCGATCGAGATGGCCAGCATGACCAGGATGGCTGCGACGGCGCCGTGGAGAAGCAGCAGCAGGATGGTGAGAACGGTCTGACGACGTCGCCGGGCGGGTGCGGCCTCGGTCGGGATGGTCGTGGTGTCCGTGTCCCCCCGGCGGCCCCGCATCACGCCGTCCAGACCCCGAACCACTGGGGCTCGCCGAACTCCTCGTGACGCTCGACCTCCGCGAAGCCGAGCTTGTCGAGCACGCGCCTCGACGCGGTGTTCGCGAGCTGCGTCGAGACGACGAGGGGCTCGTCGGGAGCCGCCGCCCTGAACCAGCCCATCGCGGCGGCGCAGGCCTCCGTCGCGTAGCCGCGCCCCCAGGCGTGCGGGAGCAGCAGGTAGCCGAGATCGGCTTCGCCGCCCTCCTCGAGGACGTGGCCCGGCCGGTCGGCCGCGCGCGGATCGAACGTGACGATTCCGATCAGTTCGCCGTCGAGCTCGATCGCGAAGAAGCCGGTGCGCTTCCCGGGGGTCTCGGGCACCAGCGCGTCGAGCTCCGCCCGGGGCGTGGCGCCGCCGAGGTGGAGGTGGGCCTCCGGGCTGCTCCAGAGGTCGAGCATCGCCTCGCGATCGCGCGGCTCCGTCGCGCGGAGGACCAGCCGGCCGGTCGAGATTGGGACCGGAGGCCAGGTCACTCCGTCGAGATGCGCCATGGCGCGAGCGTACCCTGCGGTATGCCCGGCCCGGCCATGGGCGGTCGGGAACACGCCCCGGCCCCCGTGAAGTCACAGGTTCCGGGGCGTTCGCACCGCTGTCAGCTGCCGAGGGCCGTCAGGAGGCCGGCTCCGCGAGGACCTTCCGCCACCGCGCCGAGAAGCTCGCCGCCGTGAAGCCGAGGGCGTCGTTCACCTCCAGCATCGGGAGGTTCTCCTCGGCGTTGACCGTCTCCACGAGCACGCAACCCGGGAACCGTGCTTCGAGCTCGCGGAGGTTGGCGAGCTTGAGGAGCATCCCGAGCCGGTGGCCGCGGTGCTCGCGCAGGACAAGGGTGTCCATCTGCTCCGCCGGGCGGTCGGACTCGGTGGAGACGTCGAGTTCGGTGAAGCCCACGGCCTGCCCGGTCGCCTCCTCCACCACGATCGACGTCAGGGCGACGCGCGGGCTTGCGGCCCAGAGGTCGTCGACGGCGCGGACGCGCTCCGCCGTCCAGACATCGGTCAGCTCGATGCCGGCGTTCGGGGCGTCGGTGCTCATCCGGGTGCGCAGCAGCGCGATGGACTCCACCCACTCCTCGGGCGTCCGGCCCTGCCAGCTGACCGTACGGTAGCCGGCGGCGGCCGCGACCGCCGCCGCGAGGTGGGCGGAGAACACGTCCGGGTCCATGGGCAGCGGCAGCGCGCTGATGCGGCCGACCTGTTCGAGCGAGAAGCCCTGGCGTCGCAGGAAGCGCGTCGACGGGATGCCGAGCGGCACCGCCCCGAAGCCGGTGGGCGCGGGGATGGCCTCCCCCTCGACGCCGGCCGGGTAGGTGGACTGGTTCTGGATGGTCGTGCGGCCGGCCTCGCGGGCCAGCTGCTCCAGGCGGTCGTAGAGCGCCCCGCCGATGCCACGGCCGCGGAACTCCGGAAGGACGGAGACCGCTCCCCAGCATTCGGCGGCGCCGGCCGGCAGCGCCAGGTTCGCCCGCGCGACGACGCGGCCGTCGACCTTGGAGACGAGCCCGGCCATCTGCCGGGACTCGTCCTTCCAGTCCGGCAGCAGCTCGGCCGCGGTCATGACCTCGCCGGTGTGGCCGCGTTGCTCCGCCTCGACGGCGTTGCGCACGGTGGCGAAGCCGACGAAGTCCGCGGCGTCCGCCGCGTCGACGCTGTCCGGGACGACGAGCGGTTCGATGGTGAAGCCGGTGAGCGTGATGGTGTGATCTGAAGATGACATGAAACCTCTTTGTACGCAGGAACGATCGACTCACCCACGGTCGTGGGGAGGAAGGGAGTCACTGCTACAGGATCACGGGGTTCAGCATTCCATAGCGGTGGCCCGGACAGCAAGCGCCGAGCGCCGGCCCGCGACGTTCCGGACGCGCCGGCTGTAGCTAGACTCCGTCTCATGAAGCGCGCCACCATCTACGACGTGGCCCGCCAGGCCGGCGTGTCCCACCAGACGGTGACCCGGTATCTGAACGGGTTCGAGGGCATCCGGCCGACGACCCGCGCCAAGGTGCAGGCCGCGCTGGAGGAGTTGAACTACCGCCCGAACGGCGCGGCACGGTGGCTCCGGTCCCGCCAGTCGAACCGGATCGGGATCCTGGCGCACCGCATGGAGCTGTCGGGTCCGGGGCGGATCGTGGCCGGCGCCACGACGGCGGCCAGGAGCCGGGGGTTCGTCCTCGACATCGCTTCGATGGACGGCGAGGACGGGGTGTCCGTCGACGAAGCCCTCGACGTCATCATGGAGCACCAGATCGCCGGCGTCTTCGCGACGGCGCAGACGGACGTCGTGCGCGCGGCGATCGCGGAGAGGGGGCTCGACATCCCCATCGCGATGGACTCGGCGGAGGGGCTGTCGTCGACGAGCCTCAACCCGCGCTCGCTCCCCGGCGCGCTCGCCGCCGACCACCTCGCGGACCTCGGCCACTCCCGCGTCGCGTTCGTCAACGGCCCACGTGTGTGGATCGCCGCGAACCAGCGCCGGGAGGGCTTCATCGACGTCGCCGCGCAGCGCGGGCTGCAGGTGGTGTGGGAGTACGAGGGCGACTGGTCGGCCGAATCCGGGTACCGGTCCGCGCAGGAGCTGCCCGCGGAGGTGACGGCCGTCGCGGTCGCGAACGACAGCATGGCGATCGGGCTGATCTACGGGCTCGACGAGCGCGGCGTCCGGGTCCCGGAGGATGTCAGCGTGATCGGCATGGACGACTCGCCGGAGTCCCGCTTCCACCTCCCCCCGCTGTCGACCGTCCGGCTCGACTTCGAGGGGGAGGGCGCGTACCTGATGAACATGCTCATCGCCAAGATCGAGGGCGGCGACATCCACGAGGTCCCGCGCTACCGTCTGCCCGAGCTCGTCGCGCGCGGATCCACGGCGGTCGTGCGGCCGGCGAACGCCCGTTCATAACGGTCGGGTCAACGCTGTTGTGAGTCCGCGGAGGGTGTGTGTATGCTGCTCTCAACCAAAATGTTGTCGACAACAGTGACCGGTCACATTGACCGGAGGTCGAGAACAGCGCGACGAAGCGGAAAGGTCGACGATGACGCTGAACCCCACGTTCCCCGGTGTGCTCTTCGGAGCCGCCTACTACGCGGAGTACCAGGAGGAGGGGTCGCTGGATCGCGACCTCGACCTGATGGTGGAGGCGGGCTTCACCGTCATCCGGGTGGGCGAGTCGGTGTGGTCGACCTGGGAGCCGCGCAACGGCGAGTTCGACCTCGACTGGCTCCAGCCGGTGCTCGACGGGGCGCACGCGCGGGGGATCGCGGTCATCCTCGGGACGCCGACCTACGCCATCCCGCCGTGGCTGCAGACGTTGCACCCGGAGATCGCCTCGGTGGACGGGCAGGGGCACGCGCTCGGCTGGGGCGCCCGCCAGGAGATGGACCAGTCGGTCCCGGTCTACCGCTGGTACGCCGAGCGGATCATCCGGAAGGTCGTCGCACGCTACGCCGACCACCCGGCTGTGATCGGCTACCAGGTGGACAACGAGCCGGGCAACAACCTGCCGCACAACGAGAGCACCTTCCAGGCGTTCGTCTCCTGGCTGCGCCGCCGCTACGGCACGGTCGAGCGGCTCAACGACGAGTGGGGTCTCGTCTACTGGTCGCACCGCATCGCCGAGTGGTCGGAGCTCTGGCGACCGGGCGGCAACCTGATGCCGCAGTACCAGCTGGAGTGGCGGCGCTTCCAGGGCGAGCAGGCCACCGACCTGATCGCCTGGCAGGCGGAGATCGTGCGCGAGTACGCCAGGGACGACCAGTTCGTCACGACCTGCATCTCCTACTCCCGTCCGCAGCTCTCCGACGACCAGCTCGCCGCCTCCCTCGACGTGACAGCGGGCAACCCGTACTACCTGATGCAGGAAGGACTCTCGGCCGACGTCGACCTCCCGCGCCGCGCCGACTGGTGGCACACCGGGCCGTGGGCGCTCTTCCAGTGGGGAGACCGGGCGTACTCCTCGCGTCAGGAGCGTTTCCTGGTGACAGAGACCAACGCGCAGTCCATCGGCGGCCCCTGGCAGAACCAGCCCCCGTACCCGGGCCAGATCAAGCAGGCCGCGTTCGCGCTGGTCGCGCGCGGCTCCCGGATGGTCGAGTACTGGCACTGGCACACCCTCCACTTCGGCGTCGAGACCTACTGGGGCGGGGTGCTCCCGCACAGCCAGGCGCCCGGCCGCATCTACCGGGAGGTCGCCGAGCTGGGTGCGAGCCTCAAGCGGATCGGCGGCGCGCTCGACGGCTTCGAGCCGGACGCGGACGTGCTGATGCTGCACTCCACCGACACGAAGTGGTCGTTCGAGTTCTACCCGCCGCTCGCGACCGACACCGGGGAGGCGGACCGCCGCTCCTACGCGCGCATCGTCGACGCCTTCTACCGCGGCTTCAGCGAGACGGGCGCGCAGGTGCGCGTGCAGCACAGCCGGCAGTTCGTCGAGCAGCCGACCGCCGAGCTCGTGGAGCGCTACCCGGTCCTGGTGGCCGCGGCCGAGTACGTCGCGGACGACGCGGTCCTCGACGCCCTGCGCGCGTACGCCGAGGCCGGCGGCCACCTCGTCGTCGGCATCCGCACCGGCTACGGCGACGAGCTGGCCCGGGCACGACGCGGGGTCGCGCCGGACCGGCTGCACGACGCCGCCGGCGTCTGGTACGACGAGTACAGCAACCTGGCCGAGCCGCTCGACGTGACCGCGGCCGCCGCCTTCGAGCTGGAGGACGGCGCGCAGGCGACGGCCTGGGTGGACGTCCTCAACCTGGACGGCGCCGAGACCGTCGTCTCCTACCGGCCGACCGAGCTCGGCGCCGAGGCCGCGATCACCACCGCGCCGTTCGGCGCCGGACGCGTGACCTACGTCGGCACCGTGCCGAACGAGCCGCTGGCCCGCAGCCTCGCACGCTGGCTGGTGCCGGAGACCGCGGCGCGGGCGTGGGAGGCTGCGAGCCCGGTCAGCGTCAGCACCGGCCGCGCCGGCGGCGGCACGGTGGCGTTCGTCCACAACTGGTCGGCCGCCCGGCATACGGTGACGGTGCCCGCCGACAGCATCCACGTGGAGTCCGGCGAGAGGTTCGCCGCCGGGTCCCGCTTCACCCTCGAGCCGCGCGGCGTCGCCGTGTTCGAGGTCCCCGGCTCGCAGGCGTGAGCCGGATCGCACGGAACCGAAACCAAGAGAAAGAGAAACGCTCATGAGGAAGAAAGCACCGAGAACAGCAGTGGCGCTGGGTACCGGCCTCCTGGCTGTCGCACTCGCACTCACCGGCTGCACCGGAGGAGGGGGCAACTCCGGGGACAGCACGAAGCCCGTGACACAGGCGGAGATCGACAAGGCGATGAAGACGCCGACGAACCTCACCTTCTGGACGTGGGTCCCCGACATCAAGAACGAAGTGGCGCTCTTCGAGAAGAAGTACCCGGCGATCAAGGTCGACGTCGAGAACGTGGGCCAGGGCGCTGCGCACTACCAGAAGCTCCGCACCGCGCTGAAGGCGGGGAAGGGCGCTCCGGACGTGGCGCAGATGGAGTTCCAGTACATCTCGTCGTTCACCGTCACCGACAGCCTCCTGAACCTCACGCCGTACGGCGCGTCCGACCTGGGCAGCCAGTACGTGCCGTGGGTGTGGAACCAGGTCAAGCAGAACAACGGCGTGTACGCCATCCCGCAGGACTCCGGCCCGATGGGCAACCTCTACCGGGAGGACATCCTGTCGAAGGCGGGCATCACCTCCGCGCCGAAGACCTGGGACGAGTACGCCGCCGACGCGGCGACGGTGAAGGAGAAGACCGGCGTCTACATGTCCAACCTGGCGTCCGGCCAGGCCGGCCAGATGCTCGGGCTGCTCTGGCAGGCCGGGGTCAAGCCGTTCGGCTACGACGGCAAGAAGGGCGTCACGGTCGACGTCAACAGCGCCGGGGCGAAGAAGGTCGGCGCGTACTGGCAGGACCTCATCCAGAAGGGCTATGTCTCGACCGACCCGGACTTCACCGACAGCTGGTACCAGGGTCTGGCCAACGGCAAGTACGCCGGCTGGCTGACCGCGGCCTGGGGTCCGGTGTTCCTGCAGGGCACGGCGGCCAAGACTTCCGGGCTCTGGCGCGCGGCCGCGCTGCCGCAGACGCCGGGCGTGAAGGCCGCCTCCGGCAACTGGGGAGGATCGTCCGACGCCGTCCTGAAGACGACGAAGAACCCGATCGCGGCCTACGAGCTGGCGAAGTTCATCAACAACGACCCCGAGTCGACGCTCATGCTCGCGAACAAGCAGTTCCTGTTCCCGACCTCGAACGCCACGCTGAAGGACCCGCAGTTCGTCGACCAGCAGTCCGCGTTCTATGGTGGCCAGAAGGTCAACGAGCTCTTCGCGAACATCTCCACCACCGTCGACACCAAGTTCGACTGGCTCCCGTACATGGACTACGCGTACTCGAGCTACACGGAGACCGTGGGCAAGGCGCTCGCCGCCAAGGGCGACGTCTCGGCCGGGCTCGACGCCTGGCAGAAGGCCCTCGTCACCTACGGCACCCAGCAGGGCTTCTCCGTCAACAAGTGACGCCGCGCCGGTGGCGGGAGGCGACCTCCCGCCACCGGCAGGCCGTCACCGGACCGAACAAGGGAGTTCACCATGACCCAGTCCGTCGCACCCGGACGGGTGCGCACGCAGCGGACCGCGAAACCGCGACCGCGGCGCAGCGCCAACCAGCGACGGCTGAATCGCGCCGCCTACCTGTTCGTGGCGCCCTTCATGCTCGTCTTCGTCGTGATGCTGCTGCTGCCGCTGTTCTACTCCGGCTATCTGAGCCTGTTCACGACGCAGCTCATCGGCGGTCAGACATTCGCCTGGTTCACCAACTACCTGCGCGCCTTCACCGATCCGGACTTCCTGGCCGGTCTCGGCCGGATGGCGCTGTTCCTGGTCATCCAGGTGCCGATCATGCTCGCCCTGTCGCTGTTCTTCGCGCTCGCCCTGGACAGCGGCCGGGTGCGCGGCTCGATCGCCCTGCGGCTCCTGATCTTCCTGCCGTTCGCGGTTCCCGGCGTCGTCGCAACGCTCATGTGGGGCTACCTCTACGGCAACGACTTCGGCCCGATCGCCCAGGCCTTCCGCGCCGTCGGGCTCGCCGCGCCCGACCTGCTCAGCGCCCAGAACATGCTCGGCTCGATGATGAACATCGTCACCTGGGCGTTCGTCGGCTACAACATGATCATCATGTACGCGGCCCTCCGGTCGATCCCGGCAGAGCTGTTCGAGGCGGCGGAGATCGACGGCGCCGGCCAGTGGCGCGTGGCATGGAGCATCAAGATCCCCGGCATCCGCCCGGCGATCATCCTGACCGTCATCTTCTCGATCATCGGCACCTTCCAGCTCTTCAACGAGCCGAGCCTGCTGCACGCGATCGCGCCGAACGTGATCGACAACGGCTACACGCCGAACTACTACGCGTACAACCTCGCGTTCACGAACCAGGACGTCAACTACGCGGCCGCCATCGCCTTCCTGCTCGGGATCGTGATCGCGATCGTGTCGTACGTCGTCCAGCTCACCACCCAGCGCAAGGAGGCGCGCAATGACTGAGACCGCGACGCGCACGGGTCTCCCGCCCGCGACGGCCGACCGGCCGCGCAGCCGCAGCGGAGGCCGGGCGAAGGCGTACAACCGCGAGAGCCGGCGCAGCACGCTGCTGACCGTCCTGCTCTGGATCTGCGCTCTCTACTTCGTGCTGCCGATCGTCTGGCTGTTCATCGCCTCCACGAAGAGCAACGGCGACCTGTTCACCACGTTCGGCTTCGCCTTCGGGCATACGTTCGAGCTGTTCTCGAACATCGGCGCGGTATTCACCGCGCAGAACGGCATCTACGCGCACTGGGCGATCAACACGCTGGTGTACGCGGTGGTGAGCGCGACGGGAGCGTCGCTCCTCGCCACGATGGCGGGCTACGCGTTCGCCAAGTACCGCTTCCCCGGCGCCGTGCTGATGTTCAGCGTCGTGCTCGGCGCGATCATGATCCCGCTGACGGCGCTGGCGCTGCCGACCTACCTGATGTTCAGCCAGATCGGGATCACGAACACCCCGGCCGCGGTGATCGTGCCGTCGCTGGTGAGCCCGTTCGGGGTCTTCCTGATGCGGGTCTACGCGGCCGACGCCATCCCGGATTCGATGATCGAGGCGGGCCGGGTCGACGGCGCGGGCGAGTTCCGGATCTTCTGGCAGGTCGGGCTCCGCCTGCTGGCCCCCGGCATCGTCACCGTCTTCCTGTTCGCCCTGGTCGGCACCTGGAACAACTACTTCCTGCCGCTGATCATGCTGAACAGCTCTCAGCTCTATCCGCTCACCGTCGGCCTCGCCCAGCAGCAGGCCACCAGTGCGGCGGGAGGAGGGTCGCAGGCGCTGTTCTCGGTCGTCATCACGGGCTCGCTCGTGTCGATCATCCCGCTGGTCATCGCCTTCCTCTTCCTGCAGCGGTACTGGACGACGGGCCTCGCGAGCGGGAGCGTGAAGGAGTGACCGGCGCGGTGTTGAGCAACGGATTCGCGTACGGCGGCGACTACAACCCCGAGCAGTGGGCGCCGGAGGTCTGGCGGGAGGACGTGGAGCTGATGAACCGGGCCGGGGTGAACCTGGTCTCGGTCGGCATCTTCTCCTGGGCGCGGATCGAGCCGCGGGACGGCGAGTTCGACTTCGCCTGGCTGGACGAGGTGCTCGACCTGCTGCACGCGGGCGGCGTGCGCGTCGACCTGGCCACGGCCACGGCCTCCCCGCCGCCCTGGCTGGCCGTCGCGCATCCGGAGCTGCTGCCGGTGACCGAGGACGGGGTCACGCTCTCGTCGGGCAGCCGGCAGGCGTACTGCCCGAGCTCCCCGGTCTACCGGCGCTACGCCGCGCGGCTGGTGGAGGCGATCGTCGACCGCTACGCCGACCATCCCGCGCTCGAGCTCTGGCACGTCAACAACGAGTACGGCTGCCACGTCAGCCGCTGCTACTGCGACGTGTCCGCGGCCGCCTTCCGCCGCTGGCTGGAGGCGAAGTATTCGAGGATCGAGGCGCTGAACGAGGCGTGGGGAACCGCGTTCTGGTCGCAGCACTACGCGTCGTTCGACGAGATCCTGCCACCGCGGGCCGCGCCCTCGTTCAAGAACCCGACCCAGCTGCTCGACTTCGACCGGTTCAGCTCGGACGAGCTGCTCGACTGCTTCCGGATGGAGAAGGCGATCATCCGCTCCCGGTCGGCCCTGCCGGTGACGACGAACTTCATGGGCTTCTTCAAGCCGCTCGACTACTGGGCGTGGGCGCAGGAGGTGGATGTCGTGTCCGACGACTCCTATCCCGATCCGGCCGACCCGCGCTCACCGGTCTACGCCGCGATGCAGCGCGACCTGATGCGCTCGCTGGGCGGCGGGCAGCCGTGGCTGCTGATGGAGCAGTCGCCCGGAGCGGTGAACTGGCGCGAGCGCAACGCCGCGAAGCTCCCTGGCCAAATGCGGGCCTGGTCGTATCAGAGCATCGTGCGCGGCGCCGACGGCATCCTGTTCTTCCAGTGGCGGCAGGCGGTCGCCGGAGCGGAGAAGTTCCACGCGGGCATGCTGCCGCACGGCGGGACGGACAGCCGTGTCTTCCGCGAGGTGGTGCAGCTCGGCGGCGAGCTGGCGACGCTGTCGGAAGCGCGCGGGCTGCTCGGCGCGGCCGTGCCCGCGCAGGTCGCGATCGTCTTCGACTGGGACTCGTGGTGGGCGGTCGAGCAGGAGGCGTCGCCGGCCCGGACGAGCTATCTGGAGGAGGTGTTCTCCTGGTACGCGGCGCTCGTCGCGGCAGGTGCGACGGTCGACTTCGTGCGCGCCACGGACGACCTCGCCGGCTACGGCGTGGTGGTCGCGCCGACGCTGCTCGTCGCGACCGACGCGCAGCTCGCGGCGCTCGACCACTACGTCGCCGGGGGCGGGACCCTCGTCGTCGGCTTCCTCACCGGCGTCCTCGACCCGGACCTCCACGCCAGGGCCGGCGGCTACCTCGGCCCGCTCCGTGACACGCTGGGCGTGTGGATCGAGGAGTTCGCGCCACCCGCAGCGCCCGACCTCGCCGCCGTGGGTGGCGGCGAGCCGCCGGCGCTGCGCGTCCGCGGCGACGTGGTCGGGGAAGCGGCGGAGGCGTCGCAGTGGGCGGAGTACGTGCGGGTGCTGACCGCGGACGTCCCCGCCGTGTTCGACGGGGGCGCGCTGGACGGCCATCCCGCGCTCACCCGGAACCGCCGCGGCGAGGGGACCGCCTGGTACGTGGCCACACGCCTCGGCCCTGAGCCGCTCGGACGGCTCGTCCACGCGGCCCTGACTTCGGCGGCTGTCGACCTGCTCCCGACAGTCGCCGGAGTGGAGTTCGTCCGGCGCGGTGACGTGCTCGCGGCGATCAATCACTCCGCCGAGACGGTGACGCTCGAGCTGTCGGGGACGGACCTGCTCAGCGGGGCGCCCGCGGCGGGGCTGAGGCTCGATCCGCAGGGAGTGGCGCTGATCGTGGGGTGAGGCGGGCGGCCCTGTCATGGCGGGACTATCCCGGTGACCCTCCGCTCACCCGAATGTGAAGCAGTACGCCTCGGCGCCTCCCGCCAGGAACTCCAGCTCGAACAGCCGGGTGCCGATCGCCCCCGGCTGGCGGAGCAGCTGGTAGGTGTCCTGCTCGTCCAGCACGCCGTTCCCGTCCGCGTCGACGTCCGACCCGTGGGCGTCGCCCGGCGGCCTCCCGTCCAGGAGGACCCGGAACGGGACGGGGCCGTGACCGGGCGCCGGCCCCATGACGAGGTTGACGTCGCGCGCGTGGAACGCGAACGAGACCCGCCCGCCCGCTTCGCCGAGCACGGCCGCGTCGCGGGTCTGCGTCCAGCGGCCGGTGAGGTCCCACTCGTTCAGGGCCGGCCGCGATCCGCCGGGGTAGACGCTCGGGAGGTCGTACAGGCCCGCGTCCTCCGACACGAAACCGCTGCTCTGCGCGTAGCCGAGGTAGGTCTCGGGGGAGCGGAGGGTCGCCCAGTCCGCCGCCACCTCCAGCCCGTGCGCGGCGGGCGCCACCAGGGAGCCGTCGATCCCGTCGGCGCCGGCGTCGCGTAGCAGCTCCTGGATCACCATCTCGGTCATCGCGTACTCGCCCTCGCCGAAGTGGTGGTGCCGCAGCCGGCCGTCAGCGTCGGCGACGTACACCGCCGGCCAGTACTGGTTGGCGAAGTCACCCCAGACGCCGTAGTCGCTGTCCACCGCGACCGGGTAGTCGATCCCGAGTTGCCGCACCCGCTCCGTCACCGTGGGGAGGTCGTGCTCGAACCCGAACTCGGGCGTGTGGACGCCGATCACCGTCAGCCCCGCGTCCGCGTACTTCGCGTGCCAGGCCCGGAGGTAGGGCGCCGTGCGCAGCCAGTTGACGCAGGTGAACGTCCAGAAGTCGACCAGCACGACCTGGCCGCGGAGGCCGGCCGGGGTCAGCGGGGGCGAGTTCAGCCAGGCCGTGGCGCGCGTGAACGGTGCGAGGGCGCCCTCGTCCGGCAGGTGATCGCGGTCCTCGTCCGGCCGGCGGTGCAGGAGCGAGCGGAAGGGCCGCCGGTCCTCGAACGGGTCGTCGGTGTCAGCCATGGCCGACATCCTCCTCCGGCTCGGACGACGGCGCCACGCCCTCCCGGGCCATCCGGTCGACGGCGACGACCGCGTCCGCGAACACCTGCGGCGCCTCCTGGGGGAGGTCGTGCCCGACCCCGCCGGTCGCGACGCGGTGCTCGTACGGCCCGGTGAACACGTCGCGGTACGACGCGGCGTCGGGATGGGGAGCCCCGTTGGCGTCGCCTTCGAGCGTGATCGTCGGGACCGCGATCGGCGGACGCGTCGCCAGTCGCGCCTCCAGGTCCGCCAGCGCCGGGTCGCCGTCCGCCAGCCCCAGCCGCCACCGGTAGTTGTGGACGACGATCGCGACGTGGTCGGGGTTGGCGAAGGAGGCCGCGGTGCGGGCGAACGTCGCGTCGTCGAACTCCCACCGTGGTGAGGCGGTGTGCCAGATCAGCCGCGCGAAGTCGTCGCGGTTGCGGTCGTAGCCCGCCCGGCCGCGCTCGGTCGCGAAGTAGAACTGGTACCACCAGGACAGCTCGGCCGCCGGTGGCAGCGGCTCGGCCCCCGCGGCCTGGCTGCCGATGAGGTAGCCGCTGACCGAGACCTGGCCGTGGACCCGATCCGGCCAGAGCGCGGCGAGCACGTTTGCGGTGCGCGCGCCCCAGTCGAACCCGGCCACGATCGCGTCGGCCACGCCGAGTGCGTCGAGGAACGCCAGCGCATCCTTCGCGAGCGCGGCCTGCTCGCCGTTGCGGACGGTGGCCTCCGACAGGAAGCGGGTGCCGCCGTAGCCGCGAAGGTTCGGCGCCAGCACCCGGAACCCGGCGTCGGCGAGGAGAGCACCGGCGTCGTCGAAGGCGTGCAGGTCATAGGGCCAGCCGTGCAGGAGCAGCACGGCCGGCCCGGTGCGCGGGCCGGAGTCCGCGTACTCGACCTCCAGTTCGCCCGCGACGATGTGCGCGAGCGCGCTCATCGCAGCGAGCGGAACGTGTCCCTGACCTCCTGGGAGAACAGCTCCGGCTGCTCCCAGGCCGCGAAGTGTCCGCCCTTCGCGAGCCGGTTGAAGTGGATCAGGTTCGGGTACGCCTGCGTCGCCCAGCTGCGCGGGGCGGCGTAGATCTCGTCCGGGAAGACACTGACGCCGGTCGGGAGCGTGACGCCCTTCGGCGCGAAGAACGCCAGCTTGCTCTCCCAGTACAGCCGCGCCGACGACACCGCCGTGTTGGTCAGCCAGTACAGGCTCACGTTGTCAAGGATGTCGTCGCGGGTCAGCCCCTCCGTCCCGCCGGCGAACACGCGGGCGATCAGGTCGTAGCTGCGGGCGTCGTGGTCGAGCATCCACGCGGCGAGGCCGACGGGGGAGTCCGCGAGGGCGTACAGCGTCTGCGGACGGCCTGCCATCTCTTGCGCGTAGCCCAGGCCGTGCGCGTAGAAGTACGCGAGCTGGTCCCACGCGTACCGCTCGTCCGCATCGAGGTCGGCCGGCGGCGCCTCGTGCGCGTCGAGCGCGGCCTGGATGCCGTCCGGCACGGTCGCGGGCATGTTCGTGTGGATGCCGATCAGTCCCTCCGGCTTCAGCAGCGCGAGCTGCTCGGTGACGGCGTTGCCCCAGTCGCCGCCCTGCGCGACGTAGCGGTCGTAGCCGAGGCGGCGCATGAGCTCGGCCCAGGCGCGCGCGATCCGGATCGGGTCCCAGCCGGGCCGGTCGGGCTTGGCCGAGAAGCCGTGCCCGGGCAGCGACGGGATGACGAGGTCGAACGCGTCCTCCGCGCTCGCCCCGTACATGGTCGGGTCGGTGAGCGGCCCGACGATCTTCAGCTGCTCGATGACCGATCCCGGCCAGCCGTGCGTGACGATCATCGGGAGGGCGCCCTCGTGCCGCGACTTCACGTGGATGAAGTGGATGTCGAGCCCGTCGATCTCGGTGACGAACTGCGGGAGGCTGTTGAGCCGCGCCTCCACGCCGCGCCAGTCGTGGCCGGTCTTCCAGTACTCCATGAGGTCGCTGATGACCTGCAGGCGCACGCCCTGGGACGTGTCGTCGACGGTCTCGCGCTCCGGCAGCCTGGTCTCCCGGACGCGCCGCATCATGTCGTCGATGTCGGCCTGCGGGATGTCGATGGTGAACGGCCGGACGGCCGTGTCGTCGTGGCCGGTCCGTTCGGTGTGTTCGCTGATGGACATGTTCGTCCTCCTTCTCGGGTGAGACGCCGACGCTGAACAGGCGCCGACGGCCCCGACCTTTCCGCATGGTGGGCGCTGCGGCAATGGGGGCTTCCCTCGACCTCGGCGAGCCTGCGACTCGCTACTCCGCGGAGAGTATCCGCACCTACTCCACCCGCGGGACGACACGGTCCCCCGCGCCGCACGAGGATGGCCCCGAACATCACGATCCGTCGAGTGAAAGGGACCTCCATGTCCGCCGTGCACACCTCTCCCGCCACCGTCTCTCCCGCCGCCGTCGTGCGTCGATCCCGGGAGGCGTTGAGCGCGCTCGCCGTCCAGTTCCTGCTCGGGATGGGCGCGAACCTCCTCGGCAGCCCGGCCGAGGACGACGGCGCAGCGCGCGTCTTCGCGAGCATCGTCCTCGGTCTGCACGCGCTCGTCGGGATCGGCGTCATCGTGGTGGCGGTGCGGGCCTGGCTGACAGCCCGCCGCGCGGACGTCGCCCCGCGCGCGGCGCTGTGGGCTTTCGTCGTGATCCTGCTCACGTTCCTCGCCGGGGTCGGGACGATGCTCACGGGCAGCGAGTGGCTGTCGTTCCTGATGTCGGCCGGCTTCGTCGCGGCGGCCGCGCTCTACGTGGTGATCGGAGCGCGGGCGCTGGCCCAGCGGTCGGCCGCGGTCGCGCGCTGAGGCGACCCCGCACTCCCGCTGCGGCCGCGGATCGTCTATGGTCGGCTCATGACCGAACCCGGGGGACCACCGCGACGCCGCGCCGTCGTC
The DNA here is from genome assembly GCF_014217625.1 of Leifsonia shinshuensis. Classification (NCBI taxonomy): domain Bacteria; kingdom Bacillati; phylum Actinomycetota; class Actinomycetes; order Micrococcales; family Microbacteriaceae; genus Leifsonia; species Leifsonia shinshuensis. The sequence continues at coordinate 3,796,705 of NZ_CP043641.1, forward strand.
CTGCTGCTCGTGGGGGGAGTCGCGGCCGTGATCGGCGGCGTCGTCGCCATGCTGCTCGCGAAGGCGTCCCTCGACGCGGCGGCGCGGGCGGCGAACCGGATGGAGACGCTCCCGGTCGGCGTGTACGCCCAGTACACGCAGCACGCCGTGACGGCCGACCCCACCGGGATCCTGGCCGGGCTGGCGGTGTTCGCGCTCGGCGTCGCGCTCCTCCTGGCCGGAGTCGTGGTGTCGACCAGGAGGCCGCGCGTCGCCTGAGCCGCCGGCCTACTGCCGGTCGCCCTGGTCGCCCTGGTCGCCCTGGTCGTCGCCGTGCTCGCTGCTGGTGAACAGCAGCCCCTTCGGCGTGACCGCGCTGAGGCCCGCGATCGGGGTCAGCGATCCGTCGGTGAGGCCGAGGCGCGCCAGCGAGGTCGGGCCGCTGTCCGGGGTCACCGCCGAGACCGCCTCACCCGGCGCGAACGGCCCGGTGATCTCGTCCACCGTGTCGTGCGCCGGGTCGGTCGCCCACAGCGTGCGGCGGGACGCCGTGGCGAACGCGGTGTCGTCGAGCGGCTGGGCGACGGACAGCACCTGGATGCCGTGGCCCGCCGCGTCATCCCGGACGGCAGGGTTCAGGAACAGCAGCTGCTGGTCGCCCTGCGCGTCCAGCAGGAACGAGCCGCCGAAGCGGGAGCTGGAGCGGGGGACGACGGTGTTGGAATCCGGGTCGGTGAGTGCGAGCTGGACCGTCTGGCCTGCGGTGGCCGCGTTCGCGCTGGTGGCGACGCTGTTGTCGGACAGCACGGGCGTGAGCACCGCGTTCGAGCCCTGCAGCGCCACCCGGTACGCGGCCGGTCCGTTCGGGACGGTCGGGTTGGACGCGCTCACGACGATCGAGCCGCGCACGACCGAGATGGCGTCCGTCCCGCCGCCGTGCGTGAGCCCCTGGTAGGCGTAGCGGGTGGCTGCCGTCGCGCGGGGGTCGAGGGTGAGGAAGCTGGAGTTCCCGTCCTCGTTGGCGGTCAGCAGCAGGCGGTGGTGCTCGGGGTCGGCGGTGAGGCCGTCCACCTTGCCGGTCACCGACCATGACCGGCCGGGCACGCCGGCCAGGCTGTACTGCTGGATGGTGGAGGCCGTGGCCCCCGACGGCGCGGCCTCGCCCATCGGGCCGACGCCGTTCTGGAAGGTGACGTAGATCGAGTCGCCGAGGCGCGTGATGTCGTCCGGGCTCTTCTCGGCGCCGACGGCGGGGAACGCGTGCACGGTGAACGCCGAGTGCGCCGGCGCGGGCGTCGGTGCGGCCGCGGCGGGAAGGGCGGCGCAGGCGACGGCTGTGGTCGCGGCGATGCCGGCGACCAGGAGGCAGGCGCGGGTGCGCGCGGTGAACGACATGGGGATTCCTTTCAGGGGGATGACGGTGTCCGGGGGAGACGTCTCTCACGCTAAGCAGCGCATCCCCCGTTCGAGGGCCCCCATCGGGTGAACACCGGGCAAACCTGGCTGAAGAAGCTCAGAGAAACGGAGGGTGCGCCGAACGATTCTTAGCGCGCCCTTGGAGCACCCTGCCTAGCGTTCGAGAGGTCCGACCCGATCAGTCCTCCGAACCTCCGAAAGGGAGCCCCATGACCGAGCCGAACCATCCCATCGCGCGCCAGACCGCCGAGCGCGAGATCGTCCACCGCGAGAACAAAGTCCCCGAGCCCACCGTCTCGTTCTGGGCCATCAAGATCCTCGCCACCACCGTCGGCGAGACCGCGGCCGACCTGCTGTCCTCCAGCCTCCACCTCGGCACCCAGCTGACATCGGTCGTGATGGCCGTCGTCTTCCTGGCGGTGTTCGTCGTTCAGTTCCGGAGCCGTCGCTACATCCCGGCGGTCTACTGGTTGACCGTTGTGCTCATCAGCATCGTCGGCACCCTGATCACCGACAACCTGACCGACGGGCTCGGCGTGCCGCTGATCGTCTCGACGGTCGTGTTCGGCGTCGCGCTGATCGCCACGTTCGCGGTCTGGTACGGGTTCGAGCGCACGCTGTCCATCCACGACATCGTCACGCGGCGCCGGGAGGCGTTCTACTGGCTGGCGGTGCTCTTCACGTTCGCGCTCGGGACGGCGGCCGGCGACCTGGTCGCCGAGCAGCTGAACCTCGGCTACCTCGTGTCGGTCGGCGTGTTCGCCGGCGCGATCGCGCTCGTCGCCGTGGCGCACTCCGTGTTCCGCCTCGGCGCGATCGTGGCCTTCTGGATCGCCTACGTGCTCACCCGTCCGCTCGGCGCCTCGCTCGGGGACTACCTGTCCCAGCCCACCGCGGACGGCGGTCTCGGGCTCGGCACCATCGTGACCAGCCTGATCTTCCTCGCGGCCATCGTCGCGCTGGTGGTCTCCCTCACGGTGACGGGCCGCGGGCGCACCCCGTCGGTCGCCGACCCGCTGGACGAGGACGAGCGCGTCACGGCCTGACCGCGCACGAGACGCCGCGGCGCCCGGACACCGCCCAGAGGGCGGCGTCCGGGCGCCGACGGTCTCGCGCTACTTCAGCGTCATCGTCTCCATCCCCAGGTACGTCTTCGCCGCCCAGGAGGCCGGGTCGTCCGCGAAGTGCTGGCGGATGGCTCCGTTCCGGAGGGCGTTGTCCAGGGACATCATGATCATCGACTGGTCGAGCACCAGGCGGCGGTGGCCGATCGCGCCGGAGACCGGGTTGACCGCGTCGTAGAAGCCGCCGTCCTTCGTGTAGCTGCCCGGGTAGAGCGTGCGCAGCTTCTGGATGTTCGCGAACGCGTCCTGCGGGAGGACGCCGAGCGCCGTGAACGAGGCGTGCGGGGTGACGACGTCCTCCGTCGAGCAGCCCGGGCACTGGGCGAGGGCCTGGCCGGCCGGGAACTTCTGGCCGGTCGCGCCGTAGATGCCGTAGCCGCCGGTGTCGTCAGCGGTGCTCGACGGCGACATTCCCCAGACCGGGTAGCCGAGAGTCTGCGTCGCGTACTTCTCCTGCACCTGCGCCGTGCGGACGTCCGCCAGCCCGAAGCCGTTCTGGCCCCAGGTGGTCTCCGGCACGATCTCGTTCGCGAGCATCGCCTCGAACATCCCGCCGCCCCAGGTCGGCAGGAAGGTCATCGACGTGCCGGGGTAGGTGTAGTGGCCCTCCCAGACGTTGAAGACCTTGCCGCTCTGCGGGTCGGTGTACTTCTGCCAGGCGCCGCCGACCGGCCACTGGCCCTGCCAGGAGAAGTCCGGATCGGTCGGGCACTGCTTCGGCGGGAGGGTGCGCCAGGTGCGCCACCAGACGTCGCCGGGCATCTGGTGCAGGCCCATCCCGATGTACATCGCGATGCGCGGGTCGCTGTAGATCGCGCCGTTGTGGTACCCCGCCGGTCCTTGGTCGGCGTAGTAGCCGCCGTACATCTGGCCGGTGGGCTGGTTGCCCGCGATGTCCGGGTTGGTGTTGCAGGCGGTCTGCGCCCGGTCGTCGTAGAAGATCGAGAAGTCCATCGGGGCGATGAGCGCGTCGATCTGCTTGCGGAGCTCGGGCAGCGCCTGGCGCGCGACCATGAGCCCGGAGGCGTACCAGCCGTTGTCGACCGCGGAGAGGAACGAGCAGTTGTCCTGCTGCGGCGTCGTCTCGGTGGAGCAGTCGGCGGCGCCCGGGTTCAGGATGGTGTGCCCGTTCGTCGTGTCGTACCACTGGAACAAGAAGCCGTGCGAGCGCTTCAGCGTCGCCACGGTGTCGAGCGTGGACGAGATCAGCGCACGCTCCTGTGGGCGTGGGACGATGCCGAGATCGCCGGCGGAGACCACGGCCTCCAGGTAGGTGCCGATGTTGGCGGCGGAGGTGTACTGGCCCTTCGTCGTCCCCGGCCCGAGGTTGTCGAGGGGGAGGTGGGTGACGGGGTCGGTGTCGTTCTGGAAGAAGGTCCAGGTGTCCTTCGCGACCTGGAGGAGGGTCGCCTTCTGGGCGGAGGTGAGCGGCGGCTGGGCGCTCATGCCCTGCATGCCGTGGGCGTTCTGGTCGCCCTGGGCGTTGGAGCCTTGGGCGTTCTGGTCGCCCTGCGCGAACGCCGTCTGCGCGGTCGCGAGGGACGCGATCGCGAGGACGGCTGCCGCGCCGGCCCGCACGATCGCGGTGGTGCGGCGTGAGCGCCGCGGATGGGATCTGGTCATGGACGGTCTCCGTTTCGTGTCATCGTTGACGACCTCCCGCGCGAGAGCGCACTCCCGGGGGCGGTCACGCCGCGCACCGTATGCGCATACATTCGATCGCGCAAGACCTTCGGCACGCCGGTTTCAGCCGGTTACGACCCGGCGCGCAGCGTCTGCGACGGCAGCACCCCGAACGCCGCGCGATACCGGCTCGCGAAGCGGCCGAGGTTGAAGAACCCCCAGTCTGCGGCGACCTGCGAGACCGACGTCGTGTCCGGGCGTCCGGCCGCGAGGTCGCGGTGCGCCCCGTCCAGGCGCGCCCGCGTCAGGTACGCGCCGGGGCTGGTGCCGAGGTGGTCGCGGAATCCGCGGGTGAGCGTGCGCACGCTCACCCCGACGGCAGCGGCGATGTCCGGCACCGTGATCGGGAGGTGGGCGTTCTCGTCGATGAACTGGGTCGCCCTGCGGACGGTCGCGGGCGGCGCCGGCCGGGTCGGCGACTCCAGCGCCTCACGGTACTGGTGCCCGGTCGCCAGCAGCAGCCCCGTCATCAGCGCGCTCGACAGCTGCGACGAGAACAGTGTGTTCCCGGCCAGGCCGCCCGGCGCGTCGAGTGCGCCGAACAACACGTGGGCGAGTCGGGACCACTCGGCCCCGCGGCCGCTGCGGAGGTCCATGAGGTACGGGAAGCGGATCTCGTCCACCTGGTCAACGCCGAGCATGCGGCTGAGCTCCGCCTCCAGGATCTCGCGCTCGAACTTCACGTGGGCGAGACGATCGTGCAGGGTGCCCCATCCGGTGGCCCGGACGGCGTCGATGGGCCCGATGACGGCGGCGGAGTCGGGGGTTGCCGTGACCTCCGTCGAGCCCAGACCGAGCTCCAGCGGGCCGAGCGCAGGCAGGCTCACGCCGTAGGACCCTTTCAGCTCGCCGAACACCATCGTGACGCGGGTGCCGTAACTGACGGTCCCGAGCGCGACCGACCCGACGCGGGCGCCGCCGAGCTGGGCGGAGAAACCCGCGGCCCGGCCGGCGGGGTGGATGGCGCCGCCGTAGAACAGCCGGGCGCCGATGGCGCTCGCCTCGTCCGGGTCCGTCGTCGAGATCCTCGGCTCCATGTACAGCAGTATGCGCGTCGGCCCGGGTGGCGGCACCCGCGCATCGCAGCGTTCGGAGCCCGTGGTCAGGCCGCGGCCTGCGCGTCCCACGCCCGCCGAAGGCCCTCGCGGGCCCGGTAGGTCAGCGCGGCCGCGGCGTTCGGCGAGATGCCCAGCACGCCGGCGACCTCCGTCGAGGTGAGCTGCTCCACCTCGCTGTACCAGAGGGCGTTCCGCCAGCGCTCCGGCAGTGCGCTGAGGACGGCGGCGACGCGCGACCGCTCCCAGACGCCGTCGTGGAGGTCGTCGCTCCAGCGCTCGTCGCTGTACTCGCCCGGATCCTCGACGGCGATCTCGTGGCGGGCGGATCCCCAGCCGGCGGCGGCGTTGCGGATGGTGGTGTACAGGTACGCGCGGAACCCGCGGACCGGCCCGTTGCCGTTCCGAAGGGCGCGGTAGATGCGGGCGAACGCCTCCGACACGAGGTCGTCCGGATCGAAGGCCGAGGTCACTCCGGCCGCGAACCGGCGGCCGGCGTCGGAGTGGCGGCGCCAGAGCTCGGCGAACGACGCGTTGTCGCCGCCTCGGCTGCGGGCGACGAGGTCGTCGTCGACGGCGGTGTCTGCGTGCGGGCGCATGGCGGTTTCCTTCCGGAGGCAGCCGGGCGCGAGGGACGCCGGCTGCCCCGACGATGTCGGGGGTGCGCCGTCGGCGGGTGCGGAGGCCTCCGGTCGGGTGCCGGAACGGGTGCTCCACGACGCGGGCGGCGCGGGGATGGAAAGAACCTAATTTCCGGGCGTCGGCGCCGGAAAGCCGATCTGCGACAGCGGGTCGGCCGGTTTCGGACACGATGGTCGAGGGCGGCCCGGACCGGATCCGTCGCGTCAGTCCGCGGGCTGCGAGGCCCGGTCCCCCTGCTCCGCGATCGCGGTCAGCTGCGCGAGGAACGCGCTCACCGTCTCCGACTTCGCCGGGTCGAGCTCCGCGGCGACCGCGAGCAGCCGGCGGTGCATCGCCGAGAGGGTGTCTCTGACCTCCTCGTCCGCTCCGGGCGTCGCGCGGATGGTCAGGCTGCGGCGGTCCTTCGGGTGCGGATGGCGGGTGATGTGGCCGGATGCGGTCAGGCGGTCGAGCATCGCCGTCACCGACGACGACTTGATGTTCAGGTGCGCACCGAGCTCGACGGGGGTCGCGTTGCGGCCCTCCGCCTCGGCTTTCAGGAGGAAGCGCAGCGCCTTCAGGTCGGCCTCGCCCATGCGCATGGATTCGCGGGTGCGGCGGCGCATGGCCTGCTCGGCGGTGCGGTACTCGCGCAGCGACGCGATCACGCGGACGGCGTGCGGGGGCGCCGCGTCGTACCAGGGAGCCTCGCTCATCTGGTCGATCCTAGTGCGACGGCGAGGCGGACTACGTCCGCTCCTTCGCGTGCGCGCCGTCGAAGGAGGGGGTGTCGATCTGGTCGACCGCGTCGCGGAGGCGGTCGATGAACTCGACGACGGTCTCCGCGTCCTGCGGGGTGAGGTTCGAGGCGACCTCCACGAGCTCTTCGCGGACGTCGCCGAGGATGGCCCGCTGCAGGTGGTCGGTCGGGACGGTCGGGACGATGATCAGCGCCCGGCGGTCGAATGGGCTCGGCTCGCGGCGGATGTGGCCGGCCTTCTCGAGGCGGTCGAGGAGCACGGTGATGGACGAGCTCTGGATGCCGAGGTACTCCGCGAGCTCGCGCGGCCCGACCGTCATCCCGCGCTCGCGCGCGCGAAGCAGATAGCGCAGGGCCGAGATGTCGTTCTCGTTCATGCGCATGGCCTTCTCGGAGCGGCGCTGCATCGCGCTGTCCGCCGCACCGTATGCGCGCACGTGCTCCAGGACCTCGATCGCCCGCTCGCGGTCCGTCTCGGCGCTGTACCAATAGTGGGGCGCCGGACTCGTGCTGTCCGTCGTCATGCTGTAGATGATAGACCATCTACAAGCTAGAGAAGCTAGAGACTAGCCTGCCGCGACGCTCCGCGTGCCGGAGCGCTCCCGGCGATGGCGGTACTCGCCCAGGTCGGTCGGCTCCTCGGTCACGAGCAGCCCGCTGGTGCGGCCGGCCATCTCCACCATGCTGTTCAGCCAGGCGGTGTTCAGGCCCCCGAGGTCGTCGCGGTCGAACGCGTAGCGGATCGGGATGGCATTGTCGATCCACAGCGAATTCCGCACAGGGAGGCCGGGAACGTCGGATTTCCAGCTGATCAGGAAGGGCTCCCGCCGCCGCAGTTTGGTGGTGATCGCCGCCTGCAGGTGCGCCAGCGTCCGGTCCTCGAAGGTGATCGTGTCACCGTCGTAGGTCATCGTTCCCATTGCCGTCCCTCTCCGCTCGTCGGTCGTGCGGGATGAGCCTAGCCGATCGCTAGGGCGTCTAGCTACGTGGATTTCTAGATGTTCGATCGCCGCAAGCACTAGCAGGTACACGGGTGCGAATCAACCCCCCGGCCAAAACTTGCCTCGAAAGTCGATTAGCTAGAAGCTCTAGTTACTTCATCATCCATCGCAGCACCGCTCCGCCGAAGGGATTGTCATGACGATCGCGGTAAAAGCAGCACGACCGCTTCCGCGCCGCTCCGAGACCCGGGTGCGCCGCGGCCTCCGCACGGCCGCCGCCCCCGCTCAGAGCGAGCACCTCGCGTGGCGCCAGCCGGTGGCCGGGCTGTGGGTCGCCGAGACCCCGTCCGCCTACCTCGGCATGATCGACCAGACGAACGAGGGGTACACGGCGTCTGCCGCCGACGGGCGGACACTCGGCTCCTTCGCCTCCCTCGCGGACGCCAAGATCGCGGTCTACGCGAACTGGTTCCGTCCGCAGAAGACGGGCTTCCTCGGGTGGATGCGGCGCCGCGCGTGATCGACGCGACCGAGGAGGCGGTGACCGACTGGAGCGAGCTCCTCCCGAAACGCGCCTACGTCCTGCGCTCGCCCGAGGGCGAAGACCTGCTATCGACCTACGGCGGCCCGGGGGAGGCGGCCGGCTCCGCCGTGTTCTTCGCCCACTCTCCCGAGGGCGACGGTGAACTGACGATCGCCCCGGGCGACGGCTGGACGGTGCTGAGCAGCGTCCAGGAGGACTAGCTCCACGCCATGAGCACGGCGGCGGAGGGTAAGGCGCAGCTGCGGAAGGCAGCGCGGACCGCGGGCGAGAGCTCTTTGTTGGAGATCCCGGCCCGCGCCGGGTTCGCGGCGAGCGGGCTCATCCAGGTGCTGCTCGGCGGCCTGGCCATCCAGCTCGGCGCGGCACACGTGGGGGAGGTCGACCAGACCGGCGCCCTCGACGAGGTGACGAAGCTCCCCGGCGGGTTCATCGTCCTCTGGATCGCCGCCATCGGGCTGTTCGCCCTCGCGCTGTGGCTCCTGACCGAGGCTGTGCTGGTCCGGGCGGGATCGACCGCCGACCGCTGGATCGCGCGCGGGGAGCACCTGAGCAAGGCCGTCGCCTACAGCGCGCTGGGCTTGACCGCGATCGCCTTCGCCGACGGGCATCCCTCGCACGCCAGCACCACGACCCGGCAGATCAGCGCGGGGATCCTCGCGTCTCCGACGGGCCAGATCGGGCTGGGCGTGCTCGGCCTGGTGACCGGCGCGGTCGGCGGGTACTTCGTCGTCAAGGGGATCCGGCGCAGGTTCCGGCAGGACGTCCAGGTGCCGGACGGCGTCGCCGGCCACGTGGTCGTCGTCCTCGGCATGGTGGGCTACATCGCGAAGGGCATCGTGGTCGTCCTCGCCGGGGCGGCCTTCGTCCTCGCGGCGATCCGCGCGCAGCCGGCGACCGCGACGGGGCTGGCCGGCGGGCTGAGCGCGCTGCAGCAGCTCCCGTTCGGCGGGGTGCTGACCGTCGTGGTGGGGCTGGGGCTCATCGCGTCCGGCGTGTACAACATCGCGCGGGCGTGGCTGGCGCGGTTCTGAGGGTCAGCCCGTCGACGCCCGCACGACGAGCTCGGCGGGCAGCTCCTGCGTCTCCGGCGCGTCTCCGCCGTCGATGAGCGACAGCAGGAGGCGCGCCGCCACGGAGCCGAGGAGGTCGCCGGGGAGGGCGACGCTGGTCAGGGCGGGCGCCGTGACCGCGGAGGCGGGGAGGTCGTCGAAGCCGGCGACCGCGATGTCCTCCGGGACCCGCAGCCCGGCGCGTGCGCACGCGGCGAGCACGCCGTGCGCGAGGGTGTCGGAGGCCGCGATCACCGCGGTCGCGCCCGCGGCCCGCCAGGCGGGGAGGGCGACCTCCGCGGCCGCCATCGCCTCCGCGATATCCGGGCGGCTGCTGACCGGCGGGGTGGTGAGGAGTGTCATCCCGCGTCGGCCGGCCTCGGCCTCCAGCAGGCTGCGGCGCAGCTCGTAGGTCGCGGCCGGGGTCGAGCCGTCCAAGTAGCCGATCACGGTGTGACCGCGCTCGGCGAGGTGCGCGATCAGCGCGCGGACGCCGGAGGCGAGGTCGTAGTTGACCGTCGGGGCGCGGTCCTCCAGGCCTGGGGCGTCCAGCAGCACCACAGGGACCCCCGCGGGCGCGTCGTCCAGGAACGCCACGGTCGGCGCGGAGACCAGCAGTCCGGCGGGCCGCAGCGCGGCGAGCCGGTGCACGTCCGCCACGGTCGGCTGCGCTCCGGTCGGGGAGGCGAAGAGCAGGAGCTGGAAGCGCGAGCCGAGGGTCTCCTGCACCGCGTTGATCACCCGGCCGAAGAACGGGTTCGGGAGGTCGGGGGCGAGCAGTACGACGAGATCGCTGGTGCCGCGGGCCAGCGCGCTCGCGGTGCTGTCGACCACGTAGCCGAGCTCGGCGACGGCGGCGCGCACGCGCTCGGCGTTCTCGTCCGAGATCCGGCCGCGGTGCTTGCCGTTGACCACGAGCGAGACGGCGGCGATGCTCGTGCCTGCGCGCTCGGCGACCATGGCCGCGGTGACCCGCTTGCGGGGCGGAGGCGGGGGCGGCGTCGACACCCGTCCATCGTAGCGAGGGCCGGTCCGTTTGCGCGTCAAGCGTTTTAGGTTTATCGTGTCAAACGTTTTACGTTCCTCGAAGAAGCGGAGGCTCCACCCGATGGAGAAGATCATCCTCGACTGCGATCCCGGTCACGACGACGCGATCGCGCTCATGCTCGCTCACGGAAATCCGGAGATCGAGCTGCTCGCCGTGACCACCGTCGCGGGCAACCAGACCCTCGACAAGGTCACCCGTAACGCGCTCTCCGTCGCGCGGGTGGCGGGCATCGCCGGCGTCCCGTTCGCCTCCGGCGCCGACCGGCCACTGGTGCGCCCGATCGAGGTCGCGCCCGACATCCACGGCGAGTCCGGCCTGGACGGGCCGGTCCTCCCCGAGCCGGTGATCGAGCTCGACGGCCGGCACGCGGTCGACCTCATCGTGGAGACCGTGATGGCGCACGAGCCCGGCACCATCACGCTGGTCCCGACCGGCGCGCTGACCAACATCGCCCTCGCGGTTCGCCGCGAGCCGCGGATCGTGGAGCGGGTCAAGGAGGTCGTCCTGATGGGCGGCGGCGTCCACGTCGGCAACTGGAGCCCGGTCGCGGAGTTCAACATCGTCATCGACCCGGAGGCCGCGGACATCGTGTTCAGCGCCGGGTGGAAGGTCGTGATGGTCGGCCTCGACCTCACCCACCAGGCCCTCGCGACTCCGGAGGTCCGCGAGCGGATCGCCGCGGTCGGCACCGCCCCTGCCCGCTTCGTCGGCGAGCTGCTCGATTTCTTCGGGAAGACCTACTCGGAAGCGCAGGGCTTCGACAGCCCGCCCGTCCACGACCCGTGCGCCGTCGCGTACGTGATCGACCCCACCATCGTCCGCGCCGAGCGGATGCCGATCGCGATCGAGACGCAGGGGCGCCTGACCACCGGGATGACCGTGGCCGACCGCCGCGGCCCCGTGCCGGACGACTGCGTGACCTGGGCCGCGCTCGACCTCGACCACGAGCGGTTCTGGGGGCTGATCGCGGACGCGCTGGAGCGGATCGGGGACCCGGAGGCGGCGGATGCCGCCGCGACCGCCGCCATGCCGGCCGCCACCGCGACCGGAGCCGTCGCATGACCGCCCCCGCCGCCACCTCCACCCCGACCGGCCGCCCGGTCCGCATCGCCGCCCTCACCGCAGCCCTGCTCGCCGCGTGCGTCGCCTTCCAGCTCAACGCGAGCATGCTCAGCCCCGTCCTCGTGACGATGGCGCGCGAGCTGCACAGCGACGACGCCACCATCGGCCTCTCGCAGACCCTGTTCTTCACCGTGGCCGCGGTGTTCTCGCTGTTCCTGCCGCGCCTCAGCGACATCTTCGGCCGCAAGCGCGTGCTCATCGGGATGCTCGTCGTCATGTTCGCGGGAAGCATCGTGGCCGCGCTCGCCCTCAACGTGGAGATGCTTTTCGTCGGCCGCATCGTGCAGGGCGTCGCCGGTCCGGTCGTCCCGATCTGCCTGCTGATGCTGCGCTCCGAGATCTCCGATCCGCGCCGCTACGGCGCTGCGATGGGCCTCCTCACCGCGGTCAACGGCGGCATCGCCGGCATCGACGCGATCGCGGGCGGCTGGCTCGCGACGGCGTTCGGCTTCCGCTCGGTGTTCTGGGTGATCGCCGCCGTCACGGTCGTCGCCGTGGTCATGCTCGCCGCCTGGGGCGTCGAGTCGCGGCCGTCGGAGGGCGTCCGGATGGACTGGTGGGGCGTGCTCCCGCTGGCCCTCTCGCTCGCCGCGCTGCTGACCGGCCTCAACGAGGCGGGCAAGCTGGCCGCCGCGAACTGGCTGCTCGTCGGCGGGTCGCTGCTGGTCGCCGTGCTCGCGTTCGCCGCGTTCTGGACGATCGAGAACCGCCGGAGCGAGCCGCTCATCCCGACCCCGTACCTCAAGCCGCGCTCCACCTGGGCGCTGCTGCTCACCACCCTGCTGACGATGACCGGTGTCTTCGCCGTCGTCAACGGCCTGGTGACCTCCATCGCCCAGAACCCGGACGCCGGTTTCGGGATGGCGCCGGACCTCGCGTCGCTCGCCTTCCTCACCCCGTACGCGCTGGTCGGCTGGGCGGTCGGCCCGCTCGCCGGGCGCCTCGCTCCGACGCTCGGCTACCGCCGCATCCTCCGGATCGGCCTGGCCGGCAGCGTGATCGGGACGCTGATCATGGCGTTCGTCGGTGTGCACTCGCTCCCGGTGCTGATCGCTGCGACCGTGCTGCTCGGCATCACCTACGCGGGCATCGCGAACATCATGCTGAACGGGCTGGGGATCGTGCTCTCGCCTGCCGCGAACCCGGGCTTCCTGCCCGGCCTCAACGCGGGCGCGTTCAACCTCGGCGCCGGGCTCAGCTTCGCGCTGCTTCCGGCGATCCAGATCGCGACAGGCGCGACGGGTCACTCGACGACCGGGTACTCTGCGGGGATGATCCTCGGTGCTGTCATCACTGCTGCGGCGCTCGCCGTCTCGTTCCTGATCCCGCGTCCGGCCTCGGCCGAGGTCGCCGCAGCGGAGGCCACCCGGTGACGACGGGCAGGATCGTCGTCGTCGGTTCGCTCAACGCCGACCTGGTCGTCCGGACCGAACGGTTCCCCCGGGCGGGCGAGACCGTCGCCGGCGGCGACCTGCGGGTCGGCGCCGGCGGCAAGGGCGCGAACCAGGCCGTCGCGGCAGGCCGCCTCGGCGGCGACGTCGCGATGGTCGGCGCGGTCGGGGCCGACGGCCACGGCGACCTGCTCCGCGCTGCCGTGGCGGGCGCGGGGGTGGACACCTCCGCGCTGGCCGTCCGCGACGCCATCCCGACCGGGACGGCGCTGATCACCGTGGACGCGCACGGCGAGAACACGATCGTGGTGTCGGCCGGCGCCAACGGCACGCTCGCGCCGCACGACCTCCCCGACGGCGCGTTCGACGGCGCGGCGGTGCTCGGCCTGTGCCTGGAGGTGCCGGTGGAGACCGTGCGCACAGCCGCCGAGCGTGCTCGCGCCGCCACGGCGACCGTCGTGCTCAACCCGTCGCCGTTCGGAGAGGCCGCGCCCGCGCTCGTGCCGCTCGCCGACGTCCTGCTCGTCAACGAGGGCGAGGCGGAGACGCTGCTCGGCCTCGCGTCCGGCGCGGTCGCGTCCGCTCCGGCGTCGGTGCGCGACGGCTTCGCCGCGCTGGGCGTCGCCCGGGCGGTCGTGACCCGCGGCGCCGACGGCTGCCTGGTCGTCGACGGCGCGGCCGAGCCCGCCGCCGTTCCCGCGGTGCGCGTCGACGCGGTCGACACGACCGGGGCAGGCGACGCCTTCATGGGTTCGCTGCTCGTCCGCCTGGCGAGCGGGGACTCCGTGCTCGACGCCGCGCGCTTCGCGGTCGGCGTCGGCGCCTACGCGGCCGCCCACGCCGGCGCGCAGGACTCGTACCCGACCCCGGACGAGCTGGCGGCGTTCCTGGCCTGACCGCCGCAGACCCCGCGGTCGTAGGGTGGCACCGAGCGACCGAGGAGGCCATCGTGAGCACTGCCGAGTTGGAGGTCGACCTGCTCGTCGTCGGGTGGGGCAAGGCGGGCAAGACGCTCGCCCGGCGCTACGCGACGGCGGGGCGTTCCGTCGCGCTGGTCGAACGGGATCCCGCGATGTACGGCGGCACCTGCATCAACATCGCCTGCGTGCCGACCAAGAACCTGGTCGTCGCGGCCGAGGCGCGGCGGCCCGACGACGACCCGCAGGGGTACTTCACGGCCGCGGTGGCGGGCCGCGACGAACTGGTGCACGGACTCAACGCGGCGAACCACCGGATGCTCGAGGGCCTCGCGACGCTGGTCGACGGCACGGCGCGCTTCATCGGCCCGCGCCAGGTCGACGTGCGCACCGCCGACGGCGAGGCACTGACCATCCGAGCGGCCGCCGTGGTGATCGGCACCGGCACCGTCCCGGCCCGGCCGGAGCTGCCGGGACTCGACCTCCCCGGCGTCTACGACTCCACGACCATCCAGCACGCCGAGCCGTTCCCGCGCCGGCTCGCGGTCATCGGCGGCGGCTTCGTCGGGCTGGAGTTCGCCGGCATGTTCCAGCGGTTCGGGTCGCAGGTGACCGTGCTCGATCCGCGTCCCGACATCCTGCCGCGGCTCGAGCCGGTGGTGGTCGAGACGGTGCGAGAGGTGCTGGGCGCCCACGGCGTGACGCTGCGGACGAGCACCCGGGTCAGCGCTGTCGAGCGCGCCCCGGAGGGGCTGCGCGTTCTGCTGGAGGACGGCGCCGTCGAGGTCGACGCCGTGCTGGTCGCCACCGGCCGCACTCCCGTGACCGCCGACCTCGGGCTGGAGAGCGCGGGAGTCGACGTCGACGACCGGGGCTACATCCGGGTGGACGACCGGCTCCGCACCTCGGCGGACGGCGTGTTCGCGGTCGGGGACGTCAACGGCGGTCCGCAGTTCACCTACATCTCCCTCGACGACAACCGGGTGGTGTGGGACCAGCTCGCGGGGGAGGGCCGGCGCACGACGGCCGATCGCGTGGCCGTGCCGAACACGACTTTCATCACGCCGCCGCTGTCGCAGGTCGGGCTCACCCCCGCCGAGGCCAGGCGGCGCGGACACGACGTGCTCTACGCCGCCAAGAAGGTCGCGGCCATCGCCGCGATGCCGCGGCCCAAGATCCTGGGCGACGCCGACGGCGTGATCACCTTCACGGTCGACGCGGCCTCCCGGCGGCTCCTCGGCGCGACGCTGTTCTGCGTCGATTCGCAGGAGGTCATCAACCTGGTGGCGCTCGCGATGCGCGCCGGCGTCACGGCGGACGAACTGATGAACGGGATCTGGACCCACCCGTCCAGCACCGAGGCGCTCAACGAAGTGCTCGCCGAGCTCGCCCCCTACGACGAGGGCTGAGCCTCAGACCGTGTGGTGCGACGCGGCGGCGAGCGGGACGTGCCAGCGGAACCGGAGCGACAGCATCCGGAAGGCGAAGACCAGCGCGGCGACCGCGGCCTCCGTCCACGGGTTGTAGCCGCCAACGCTCCAGACCACGACGATGATCGCCGCCCCGAGCATCGCCGGCACGGCGTAGAGGTCGTGCGGATCGAAGAGCTGCGGGTCGCGGTTGGCGACGACGTCGCGGAGGAGACCGCCGCCGACCGCGGTGGTCACGCCGAGCACGCCGGCCGCGATGGGATTGGCGCCACGCTCCAGCGCGATGACCGTGCCCGTGATGCAGAACAGCGCGAGCCCGCCGCCGTCGAAGACGAGCAGCGTCCGCGGGAACCGTGCGACGGCCCCGAACAGGAAGTAGACCAGCACGGCGGCGACGACCGGCGGCGCCAGGTAGATCGGGTTGGCGAAGGCGTTCGGTGTGACGCCGAGGATGACGTCCCGGATCACGCCGCCGCCGAGGCCGGTCAGCGAGCCGAGCAGCAGGGACCCGATCACGTCGAAGCCGCGCCGGGCGGCCAGCAGGCTGCCGGAGATGGCGAAGAAGAACGTGCCGAGGAGGTCCAGCACGAGGGGCACCACCATCAGGCCACTCTCTCATGGAACGCGACGCGGGGAGAAGGAGACCGGTGCCCTCGCGCTGCGCCTCGCCGTTTCGGATGCCCTGGATCGATTCCCGAGATGAACCAGTGTTCGCCTGGCGGAGCGCGGGAACGCATCGGGAGGGCTGTGGTTGACGGGGCGAGCCCGGCCGGTCTATGTTTGCGTATCAGCACCGAGCTACGCGCGTAGACAATGCGCGTAGACAGTGCCGAATGGCAGCCTTGATGGAGAGGAACCCCGTGGAACGTTTCGACGACGAGCGCACGACCGCCGCCGCCTGCGTCGTGGTCCTGGGGTCCGCCAACATCGACTCCTACGTCTACCTCGACCGCTTCCCGCAGCCCGGCGAGACCGTCTTCGGCACGGCCGGCCGCCGCGGCCTCGGCGGCAAGGGCGCGAACCAGGCTGTCGCGGCCGCCCTGATCGGCGCGGCGACGAGCTTCCTCGGCCAGGTCGGCGCCGACGACGGCGGCGCATTCGTGCGCGACACGCTCGCCGGCTATGGCGTGGACACCTCCGGCCTCCGGGTCTCGCCGACCGCCGTCACCGGCAGCGCCCAGATCACCGTGGACGCCGCGGGCGAGAACACCATCGTGGTCGTCTCGGGGGCGAACGCCGAAGCTGGACCCGACATCCTGGGGCCGGAGAGCGCCGCGCTCGATGTGCCTGCCGGTTCCATCGGCCTCGCGCAGGGCGAGCTGCCCGCGGAGGCCGTTGCCGCGTTCGCCCGCGCGCTCGCCGCGCGCGGCCTCCGGTTCATCCTCAACCTCGCCCCGGTGATCGACATCGCGCCCGACGCCCTCCGGCTCGCCGACCCGCTGATCGTCAACGAGTCCGAGGCGCTGGCCCTGCTCGCGCGCGACGGCGATCCCCGGTCGTTCGGGACCGCCGACGCGCTCGACGCTGCCCGCCGGCTGGCCGGCACCGTCGCGGAGTCCGTCGTCATCACCCTCGGCGCGGACGGCGCCGTCGCGGCGACGGGCGACCGCCAGTGGCACCAGCCCGCCCCGGTCCCGGCCGTCGTCGTGGACACGACCGGAGCAGGCGACGCCTTCGTCGGGGCGCTGGCCGCCGCCCTCGCCGGCGGCGCCGACCTCGAGACCGCCGTGGGCCGGGGCGCCGCCGCAGGCTCGGCCGCGGTGGCCGCGCTCGGCACCGTCGACTCCTACGACGCTCTGCGCGCGCTCGCCCAGGACGGGGTGGTGGTCCCGTGAGCCCCCGCGCCGGCCGGGTCACCCGCGAGGACGTCGCCCGGGAGGCCGGGACGTCCACCGCGGTCGTCAGCTACGTCATCAACAACGGCCCGCGCCCGGTGTCCGAGGCGACCCGGCGCCGCGTGCTCGACGCCATCGAGAAGGTCGGCTACGAGCCCGACACGATCGCGCAAGCGCTCGCCTCCGGTGTCACCGGCACCTACGGCCTGATCGTCCCCGACATCTCCAACCCGTTCTTCGCCGCGCTCGCCCACGAGCTGGAGGACGCCACGTCCGAGGCCGGCCGCGTGGTCCTGCTCGGCGACGCGGCGGAGAGCAAGGCGCGCGAGACCGAGCTCCTGAAGACCTTCGCCCGGCGCCGCGTCGACGGGCTCCTGTTCGTCGGCGTCGACAACGCCCCTGACCTCGCCCCGTTCGCAGGCAACCAGGTCCCGGTCGTGGTGCTCGACCGCGTCGACCCGCACCAGACCGCGTCGTCGGTGGCGGTCGACAACATCGGCGCCGCGCGCGACGTCACCGAGCACCTTCTGGAGCACGGCTACACCGACCTCGGCATCATCGCCGGGCCGCGCCATCTCTACACCGGGCAGGACCGGTACGAGGGCTGGCGGCAGGCGCTCGCCTCCGCCGGGATCGAACCGGACGCGCGCTGGGTCGTCGAGGCGCCGTTCACGCGCCGCGGCGGTCTGGAGGCCGGCCGTGCCCTCCTCGCCAGCGCGGACCGACCCCGCGCGGTCTTCGCCTCCAACGAGCAGCAGGCGATCGGCCTGCTCGCGGCGGCGGCGGAGCTCGGCGTGCGCGTCCCCGACGACCTCGCCGTGATCTCCTTCGACGGCACCGAGGCCTCCGACTACACCGTCCCGAAGCTCTCGGGAGCCGTTCAGCCGCTCGCCGACATCGCCCGCACCGCGGTCGCGATGCTCGCGGCGGCGTCGGACGGCGCAGCCCCCTCCTCCCTGGTCGTGACGCACGAACTGCGCATCCGGCCCTCCTGCGGCCCCCACAAGGACTGACGCCGCACCCGACCCACCCGCCCCGCCCGCATCACGCACCACCAGTACCCCCTCGAAGCACCGGCCCTCACCGACCCCGGGCCCGGTGCACGTCAACGACGACAACGAAAGGCATCTCCCGTGTCGAATCCCAACCGCCTCGCCCGCTTCTTCGCCGGCTACGGCCGCCTGACCATCTTCCTGATCCCCATCGGCGTCGCCACGAACTTCATCGGCGGCCAGCTGGCCAACCTCCTGAAGCTGCCCATCTACCTCGACAGCATCGGCACCGTCCTGGTCGGCGCGCTCTGCGGCGGCCTGCCGGGCGCGGTCGTCGGCGCCGTGTCCAACGTGATCAACTCGATCACCAACCCGACCACGATGGCCTACGCGATCATCAGCGTCGTCATCGGCCTCCTCGCCGGCTGGTTCTCGCGCGCCGGCTGGTTCCTGAAGCTGTGGAAGGCGCTGCTGACCGTCATCCCGTTCGCCCTCGTCGGCGGCGCGGGCGGCGCGCTCATCACCATCTGGCTGTTCGGCGGCCTCACCCCGAGCGGCAACAGCGTCATCGTCGCCGCGCTGCACGCGACCGGCATCGACCTGAACACTGCGGTCTACATCGCGGGCATCCCGTTCGACATGCTCGACAAGCTCCTGACGGTCCTGGTCGTCTTCCTGATCCTCAAGCGGGTCCCGGAGCGTCTGCTCACCAAGCTTCCGCTCGGCTCGATCTACCGCAAGAGCAAGCCGAAGAGCGCGGCCTCGGCGCCGATCGAGTACGAGACCGACGACGACCTGTCGCTGGGACGCTGAGCATGACCTCCACTGCAAGCGCACCGGCCCTCGACGAGGCTTTCGTCGACCGGTTCCGGCGGGCGGCCTCGCTGGGCAACCCGATCCGCGACGCGAACCCGCTGATCGTGCTCGGCACGGCGATCCCCTTCGCGATCCTGGCCGCGACCCTCCCCAAGCTCGTCGGCCCCGCCGCCGTCTGCGTCGCGATGCTGCT
Source organism: Leifsonia shinshuensis (assembly GCF_014217625.1). Lineage (NCBI taxonomy): Bacteria > Bacillati > Actinomycetota > Actinomycetes > Micrococcales > Microbacteriaceae > Leifsonia > Leifsonia shinshuensis. The sequence continues at coordinate 3,815,621 of NZ_CP043641.1, forward strand.
GCTCGGCGCGCTGGGCGGCGTGGGCGCGGGCTTCGCCAAGACCTACCTCCGGCTGTTCGGGATCGTCGGCGTGCTGCTGTTCGTCGTCCGCGTGATCTTCGCGACCGATCGGCAGAACGCGCTGTGGGCCTGGGGCCCCTTCGCGATCAGCGTCTCGAGCATCACCGACGCCGCCGCGTTCGTCTTCGTGGTGATGGCGATGTGCGGTGTGCTGACGCTGTTCTTCGCCCTCGTCCCGATCGGGCACCTGATGCTCGCCCTGGAGCGGGTCGGCGTCAGCCGCAAGGCCAGCTACGTCGTGCTCGCCTCCTTCCAGGCGATCATCGACCTCGGCGCCAACACCCGCACGGTGATGGACGCGCAGAAGGCGCGCGGAATCGAAACCGAGGGGTCGCTCCTGCGGCGGGCCGGGGCCTTCTTCCCGGTGCTCACCCCGGTCTTCCTGTCCGCGATGGCGCAGACCGAGGAGCGCGCGCTGGCGCTCGACGCCCGCGCCTTCAACGCCCCGACGGCCCAGACGCGGCTCGTCTTCCTCCCCCGCACCACCGCTGCGCAGTGGGGCGTCCTGGTTCTCGCCTACGCCTGCGCGGCGTTCGCGATCGTCGGAAAGGTACTGCTGTGGCACTAGTCACCATGCGGGACGTGTCGTTCACGTACCTGCACGCCGAGGAGGCCGCGCTCGAAGGCGTGAACCTGACGCTCGAACCCGGCCTGGTCTACGGGGTCGTCGGGCGCAACGCCAGCGGCAAGTCGACGCTGTGCAATGTGATCCGCGGGATCGTGCCGCACTTCCACGACGGCGAGCTGACCGGCGACGTGCAGGTGCTGGGCACGAGCCTGGCGGACTGGGACCCGGCCGTGCTCTCCCAGCAGATCGGCTACGTGTTCCAGAACCCGTTCACCCAGATCTCGGGCATCCGCGACACGGTGTTCGAGGAGATCGCCCTCGGGCTGGAGAACATGGGCGTCGACCGCGACACCATGATCGAGCGCGTGATCTCCGTCGTCCGCGAGTTGGGCATCGAGGGCCTGATCGCGAAGAACCCCAACGAGCTCTCGGGCGGCCAGCGCCAGAAGGTCGCGTTCGCGTCGATCCTGGCGATGGAGGCCGACTTCCTCGTCATCGACGAGCCGACCTCCCAGCTCGACCCGGAGTCGTCCGAGGCGATCTTCGCGATCATCCGCCGGCTCAAGGAGCGTGGGACCTCGATCGTCCTCGTCGAGCACAAGATCGACCTGATCGCCGAGTACGCCGACCGCGTCATCGTCATGGAGCGCGGCACCGTGGCGGCGGAGGGCCCGGCGGCCGAGGTCCTCGCCTCGCCGCTGCTCGAGGCGGCCGGGGTGCCGCAGCCGGAGGTCACCCGGGTGGCCGCCCGGCTCGCGGCGGACGGCCGCGCGCTCGAGCGCACACCCATCACGAGAGAAGACGCCCGGCAGCTGATCGAGGCGCGCGTACAGGAGGTGGCCGATGTCCATCGTGCTCGATGACGTCACGTTCGCATACCCGGACGGCTCCCTGGCCGTCGACGGCGTCAGCCTGCGCATCGACGCGGGGGAGCGGGTCGCGATCGTCGGCCAGAACGGCGCAGGCAAGACCACGACCGTCAAGCTGATGAACGGCCTGCTCAAGCCGACCTCCGGCACGGTTTCGATCGACGGAGTCGACACGAAGACGCAGACCACCGCGACGACCGCCCGCAGCGTGGCCTACGTCTTCCAGAATCCGGACGACCAGGTGTTCGCACCCGACGTGCGCGGCGAGCTGGAGTACATGCCCCGCTACGACAAGTGGGACGCCGACAAGACGGCGGAGCGCGTCCAGCGCGCCGTGCGGATGACCGGAATCGGGCGCTTCCTCGACACCAACCCGAGCGACCTCCCGTTCGCGATCAAGAAGTTCGTCGCGATCGGCGCCGTGCTGGTCGGCGAGCCGCGTTACGTCATCCTGGACGAGCCGACCGCCGGCCTCGACAGCCGCGGACTCGCCCTGCTGAACCGGATGATCGACCAGCTCGGCGCGGAGGGCGTCGCGGTGATCACGATCACCCACGACATGCGGTTCGTCGCGGACTCGTTCCACCGCGTGGTCGCGATGGCGAACCGCAGGGTCGTCGCCGACGGCGCGGTCGAGGACGTCTTCGCCGACGACGCCGTGCTGCATGCCTCCCGGCTGCAGCGGCCGGTCGCCGCCCAGCTCGTCCGTGATCTGGGTCTCAGCCGCACCGCGCTGCAGATCGACACGATCGCCGCGCTCATCCCGTGAACCCCGCTCCCGACCTCCAACGAAAGGCCACTATGAAGCACTCGGTCATCCTCGACGTCGACACCGGCATCGACGACGCGATGGCGATCATGTTCGCCGTCCGGCACCCCGACATCGACGTCAAGGCGATCACCTGCCTCTCCGGGAACGTCTCCGTCGACAAGGTCGTCGCCAACACGCTCGCCGTGCTCGACCTGCTCGGCGCACCGGACATCCCCGTCGCCGCCGGCGCCCGCCGGCCACTGATCGAGCCGGCCAGGGACGCCTCCTGGGTGCACGGCGAGACCGGGCTGGGCGACCTCCGCCTGCCCGCGGGCTCGCGTGTGCCGGAGCAGGTGCACGCCGTCGAACTGCTCCGCCGCGAGCTGCTCGCGGCCGACGAGCCCGTGACGATCGTCGCCCTGGCTCCGCTGACCAACCTCGCGCTCCTGCTGCGCGTCTACCCCGAGGTCGCAGACCGCGTGGGGCGGATCGTGTTCATGGGCGGCTCCGCGTCGGTCGGCAACGCCAGCGCCGTCGCCGAGTTCAACATCTGGCACGACCCGGAGGCCGCGGCCATCGTGCTCTCCAGCGGCATCCCGCTGACGATGTACGGGCTCGACGTGTTCAACGTCGTCGAGGTGGCTGCTGAGCGGGTGGCCGAGCTGGCGGCGTCGGAGCGCGCCGTCGACGCCGCGCTGGGGTCGCTGCTCGGCTTCCAGCTCGTCGACCCCGCCGACGGGACCGTCTTCAGCCACCCGCTGATCGGGGATGCCGGAGCGGTCTGCGCGCTGGTCGCGCCCGAGCTGTTCCGCTTCGAGAGGGTTCCGGTGCAGGTCGACATCAGCCAGGGCATCGGCCGCGGCCAGACCATCGTGGATCGGCGCAGTTACGGCGGTGAGGACGCCGTCTACGCCCCCGGGCAGGAACCGTGGCCGCTCGTCGATGTCGCCCTCGGCGTCGACACCGGAGCCGTGCTCGAGCTGTTCTTCGACGTCGTCACCGGCGTCCGCGTTTGAGCGAGGAGGATCCCGTCATGCCCACCCCTCTCTACTTCGACTGCGACACCGGCGTGGACGACGCGCTCGCCCTCGCCTACCTGCTGAACTCCCCCGAGGTGGAGCTCGCCGGCATCGGCACGGTCAGCGGCAACGTCAGCTCGGCTCAGGCCGCCGACAACACGCTGCGCCTGCTGGCACTGGCCGGCCGCGACGTGCCGGTGGCCGTCGGGGAGCACCACCCGCTCGCCGGCGACTTCCACGGCGGCGCTCCGCACGTGCACGGCGCCAACGGCCTCGGCGGTCTCGACCTCCCGGCGGCCGTGGCGGCGCCCGTCGCCGAGGACGCCGCCGACATGCTGCTGCGCCTGTCGCGCGAGCACGACGGCGCGCTCGAGGTGCTCGCCGTCGGCCCGCTCACCAACCTCGCCCGCGCCCTGGAGCGCGACCCGGGGCTGACCGGACGCATCGCGAAGGTCACGATCATGGGCGGCGCGGCGCTCGTCCCCGGCAACATCACGCCGGTCGCCGAGGCGAACATCGGCAACGACGCGGAGGCGGCGCGCGCGGTGATCGCCGCGACGTGGCCGATCGTCCTGGTGCCGCTGGACTCCACGATGGAGAACGTGCTCGAAGAGGCCGACCGGGTCCGCCTGGTCGAGGAGGGCGGCTCCCTGGCGAGCGCCGTGGGGAGGATGCTCGACCACTACTTCGACTTCTACGTGACGGAGTACGGCCGCCGCTCCAGCGCCCTGCACGACCCGCTGGCGGCGGCGCTCGCCGTCGGCGGTGTCCGCGCGGTGCTCGCGCCTGCCGTCCCGGTGGAGGTCGACGCGACCGACGGGCCCGGCCGCGGCCAGACGATCTGCGACCTGCGCGGGCAGCGTCCCGGTCCGGTCGACCGGTCGGGCGCGCACGTGCGCGTCGTGCTGCGGACCGAGCCGGACCTCGCTCCGCACCTGCTGGAGCGCGTGCTCGCCTGATCGCGTCTTCTCTCCCCGGCTGTCCTGACGTACCGTGGCAGCCGGGGAGGGAGGACCATGGGCGCCACGGATTCAGCGACGGCGGTGCTGGCCGGTCAGCCGGGGATCGCGCAGTGGCAGGAAGACTTCTACCGCACCGTCCATCAGCATCCCGAGCTGGGCCACCAGGAGGTGAAGACGGCCGCCGCCGTCGCCGACGCGCTGCGCGAGTACGGGTTCGCCGTGCAGGAGAAGGTCGGCTCGACCGGCGTCATCGGCATCCTGGAGAACGGCGACGGCCCGGTCGTGCTGATGCGCGCGGACATGGACGCCCTCCCCATCGCCGAGGCCACCGGGCTGCCCTACGCCAGCAGCGAGCACGCGACCGATCGCGACGGCGCCGACGTTCCGGTCATGCACGCGTGCGGCCACGACGCGCACGTGGCCTGCCTGCTCGGAGCCGCCCGGCTGCTGGCGGCGACCCCGTCCGCATGGCAGGGCACCTACATCGCCCTGTTCCAGCCGGCCGAGGAGCTCGCCGACGGCGCCGAGTTCATGATCGGCGACCATCTGGCCGACCGCATCCCGCACCCCGACGTGGCGCTGGCCCAGCATGTCCTGCCGTTCCCGTCCGGGCGCGTCGGCACCCGCGCCGGCGCGTTCCTCTCCAGCGGCGACAGCATGCGGGTGACGGTGTGGGGCCGCGGCAGCCACGGGTCGATGCCGCAGCTCTCCGTGGATCCGGTCGTGCTGGCCTCCACGATCGTGCTGCGGCTGCAGGGCATCGTCTCGCGGGAGGTGACCCCCGGCGAGTTCGCCGTCCTCACGGTGGGGCGCATCGCGGGCGGAGCGAAGAGCAACGTGATCGCGGACCATGCCGTGCTGGAGCTGAATCTCCGCACCTTCAGCGACGCCACCCGCACCGCGATGGTGAACGCCATCCACCGCATCGTCGACGGCGAGTGCGCCGCCTCCGGCTCGCCGAAGCCGGCCGAGTACGAGCTCTACGACCACTACCCGGTGACGGTCAACGACCCGGCCGCCACGGCGAAGGTCGCTGACGCGTTCGCTGCCTACTTCGGCGACGCCGCGTTCACCATCGACCGGCAGTCGGCGAGCGAGGACTTCGGCGAGCTCCCCGACGCGCTCGGCACGCCGTACACGTACTGGGGCGTCGGCAGCGTCGACCCGGGACGGTACGCGAAAGCGCAGGCCGCCGGCACGGTCGCGACGGACATCCCGGCCAACCACTCCCCGTACTTCGCCCCCGTCATCGAGCCGACGCTGCGGACGGGGACGGCGGCGGCGGTCGTCGCCGCGCTGGCCTGGCTCGGGGACGGTCGGTCCTAGCCGGGGCGCGCCGCCCGTCGTGGTCCGGCTCGGGGAGTGAGGACTACTCCCCGCCGTCGAACCCCGGCCCCAGCGCGCTGAGCGCGAACGAGGCGATGTCGAGGATCGGCGCCGACGTGGTACTGCGCGATCGTCCGCCGGAATTCGGGGAGCAGCGTGCACTCGAGCACGAGGGCGCCGATGCCCTCCAGCCGGCCACCGGGTGCGCACTCCCGTTCGAGCACGGCCTCCACCCCGGCGCGCAGGGTGTCGAGGTCCCAGCCGTTGCCATAGGCGTGGTCGTCGGTGAGGATGCCGTTCCAGCCGGGCTGGTCCTCCAGGCCGACGACGGTCAGCCTGGGGAACAGCGCGTCGGACGCGAGCAGCCGGTTCGCCAGCGGCGCCGAGACCGTGAGCACGCCGATCCGCTCGCTCGTCAGGCTCGCGGCGAGCGGCAGGAGGTCCAGGCCGCTGGTCAGCGTGTTCCCGGTCGGGAGGCCGCTCTGGCGCGCGTAGTAGAAGAACCCGCAGTCGGTGATGACCAGAGAGCAGTGCGCGAGCCGTTCCTTCGCCCGCCAGAAGGCGTCGATCGCGACGGGATCGCCGGTGACCAGCTTCTCCACGCGGGCGCCGCGTGCGACGGCGTACGACACCGGGATGCCCGGCCAGCTGTCCGGGTTCTCGAAGAAGCCGACCGGGTTGTCGCTGATCGCCGGGGCGCCGGGCACGACGCAGTCGATGTCGTCCACGGCGTAGGAGTCGAGGTCGCAGAGGATGACCCCGAGGGTGCGGGTGCTCATGCGCCCACCGCGGGCACGGTCGGCCGGGCGGCGTCCCGGGCGGCGCTGCCGACGACCACGACGGCGTTGACCTCCACCCGGATGCCGGGGATGTTCAACTCCTTGCCGATCAGGATGCCGGTCGCGGTCGGGCCGGGCTTCGGGAAGTAGCCGAACCGGATGTCGTAGGTGCGCTGCCACTCCTCGACGCTGAGTTCGCCGGAGTAGAACGTGTTGAACTGGACCACGTCGCCCATCGTCCCGCCCAAGTCCTCGATGACGGCCTGCAGGGACTGCATCACCGCGTGGCACTGCGCCTCGATGTCACCGGGGTGGCGCACGTTCCCGTGCTCGTCCAGGTCCTCCTGGCCGCCGACCCAGATCATGTCGCCCACGCGGATGCCGTGGCTGTGGTTGATGGTGAAGTGGCCGGGCACCTGCCAGTGGCCCGGAACCTGTGCGATGAGTCGTTCGGCGGTCATGGTCTGTCTCCTCGGAAGCCGGTGATGGGGGTTCGATCACCAGTGTGCGAGTCGGCGGGGCGGTGCGCACCGTTTCGAGCGCGGCGGCCGCTGGTGCTGCCGCAAGGGATTCTTCGGCTGGCGCGCGGGTCAGTTCCCGGCGGTGGCCGCCGCCTCGATCACGGCCTTCTGGGTCGCGGCGGCCTGACGGATCTCGTCCAGCACCGCGCGGACGATCGGCCGACGCTCGTCCGCGGCGCGCGTCACCGCCAGGACCCGGCGGCCGAGGTGCGGCCGGTCGAGCGAGTGGATGGTGACGGGCGCGACACCGCGGTCGATCGAGAGCGGCGGCAGCACGGAGATGCCGCGGCCGCGGGAGATCGACTCGACCAGGAGCAGCAGGTCGGCGGTGTGCCAGCGGACGTTCGGCTCGAACCCCTCCGACCGGCAGGCGAAGCGCACCGCCTGCCCGCACGCGCCGAGCTCGTCCGGCATCACCCACGGCTCGTTCTTGAGGTCGGCGAGCCGCACCTTCTGCGGGAGCTCGTACGAGGGCGGAGCGACGAGCACGAGCGGCTCGTGCAGCAGCTCTGTGGTGTGCAGGTAGTCCGGGAAGGCCATCGGCACGTTGTCGTAGAGGTCGATGATCGCGACGTCGAGCGCGCCGCCGAGCAGGAGGTCGATGCTCTCCGCCGGCTCGATGACATTCACCGTCAGCTCGATGTCGGGGGCGTCGGCGGCCAGGCTCTCGGCGACCGGGAGCAGCACGAAGCGGGCGACGGACGGGATGGCGCCGATCCGAACCCGGCCGGCGAGCTCGCCGCTGAGCTGATCCATCTCGGCGCGGGTGGCCTCCAGCAGCCGGAGGATGCGGCGGGCGTGCTCGACCAGGATCTCGCCGGCGCCGGTGAGGCCGACGCCGCGCGGGGAGCGGTCGAGCAGTTTCACCCCGGCCTCCCGCTCCAGGATGCTGATCTGCTGCGAGACCGCGGAGGAGCTGATGCCGATCGTCCGGGCCGCTCCCGCCAGCGAACCCTGCCGCGCGACCTCGCTGAGCAGGCGCAGCCGGGGGACGTCCGGGAGCGAGTTGTCCGTCATGCGCACATTCTCCATGATTAGTTGTACTTACGACAGTCTAGGGTTTATCGTAAGAAAAAGCTTCAACTCTTCTTCCGAAACGAGTCGACGACGATGTCCACTGAAAGCTCTCCCGCTGATATCCCGGCGACCGCCGCTCCACGCACCGTGGGCGCCGGCGGCCACGTCCTCCGGGGCATCGACGACGCGATCGGGCGTGCCCGCTCGGACCTGATCGGGCTCAGCCACTGCATCCACTCCACGCCCGAGGTCGGGTTCGAGGAGCACCGGTCGGCCGCGATCGTGTCCGAGTTCCTGCGCCGGCACGGCTTCGCTCCGACCGTCGGGGTCTTCGGGATGCCGACCGCGCTGCGCGTCCAGGCCGGCCGCGGAGGTCCGCGAGTCGCGGTGCTCGCCGAATACGACGCCCTCCCGGAGGTCGGGCACGGCTGCGGCCACAACGTCATCTGCGCCGCGGCCGTCGGCGCGTTCCTCGGGGTGAGCGCGCAGCTGGCCGAGCTCGGCGGCTCGGTCGTCCTCCTCGGGACGCCGGCCGAGGAGAACGGCGGCGGCAAGGAGCTGCTGGAGCGCGCCGGCGCATTCGACGACATCGACGCGGTCGTCATGGTGCACCCGTTCACCGGCCCGGACGAGGTCGCGTCCTTCACCTCGCTGGCGGTTCGCGACGTCGAGGCGACCTTCCACGGCGTCGCCGCGCACGCCTCCTCCGCCCCGCACGAGGGACGCAACGCGCTGGACGCGGTCGTCGCCGCGTACCAGGGCGTCGCCGCGCTGCGCCAGCACATCCCGGCCACCGACCGGCTGCACGCCATCATCACGAACGGCGGCGCCGCCACCAACGTCGTCCCCGAGACGGCCGCGCTGACGGTCGAGGTGCGCTCCGAATCCCTCGACGCGCTGGTCGAGCTGTCGGAGCGTGTCCAGCGCATCCTCGACGGCGCGGCGCTCCTCACCGGCACCCGGCTGGAGACGCGGTGGGACCCGTTCCCCGCCTACCTCCCGGTGCGCAGCAACAGCGTGCTGGCCGCGCGCTACTTCACCCACCTGTCGGCGCGCGGCCGGCGGATCGTGCTCGACCCGCCCGGGCTCGTCGGCGGCGGCTGGTCCACCGACTTGGGCAACGTGAGCGTGCGCCGGCCGGCCATCCACCCCACCGTCAGCATCTCGCCGAAGCCGATCGTCATGCACACCGCGCGCTTCGGCCGTCAGGCGGTCAGCCCGCTCGGCGACGCCGCCGTGATCGACAGCGCGTTCGGGCTCGCCGCGACGATGGCGGACTACCTGGCCGACCCGGTGCTGCGCGACGCCGTCGACCGCGAGTTCGCCGCGGCAGGCGGGCGGGTGGACGTGGAGCGGCTGCTCGCGTCGCCGGTCAGCGCGCTCGCCGCGGCCTCCACCTTCTCGGCGGCCTCCCCATCCGGGACCTGACGATCATGCTGAACCCGGTCCATCTCCGCACGCTGTCTGTCGTCGTCCGCACGGGCTCCTTCGCCGACGCGGCGCGCCAGATCGGCTACACCGGGTCCGCCGTCTCCCAGCAGGTCGCGGCCCTGGAGCACAGCCTCCGGGCGACCCTGTTCGAGCGCGACGCGCACAGCATCCGGCCGACGGCGGCGGCGATCTTCCTCGCCGAGCGCGCCCACGACATCCTGATGGCGCTCGGCGCGCTGGAGGACGACATGCGCGGACTCGGGTCGGGAGGCTTCGGCCGCCTCCGCGTCGGCGGCTTCGCGGCCGTCACCGAGCGGGTGCTGCCGGGCAGTCTCGCCGCGTATCGCCGGTCGCATCCGAACGTGGACCTCGCCCTGGACGAGGGCGAGCCGGACGAGCTGGTGGCCAAGCTGCGCGACGCGCTGCTGGAGGTGGCCGTCGTGTACGAGTACGACCTGGTGCCCCAGCGCTGGCCCGCCGCCGCGACGGTCACGCCGTTGCTGGATGAGGAGCTGTTCCTGCTGGTGCCCGACGGGCATCCGCTCGCCGGCGCCGGTACCGTCGCGATCGAGGACCTGGCGGCCGAGACCTGGGTCTCCACCCGGGACGGCTCCGCCGGCGACAGCTGCCTGATCCGCCTGTGCGGCGGGGCCGGGTTCGACCCGCTCATCGCCATGCGCGGAGCCCGCTCCGACTCGGTGCGCGGGATGGTCCAGGCGGGAATCGGGATCGCCCTCGTTCCTGCGCTGTCCGCGGCGACCGCGGAGGGCGTCGAGTTGCTGACCCTGGAGCCCGGCCTCCGCCGCCACGTGCTCGCGCTGCACCGCGCGGAGCACGAGAGCGCGCTCGCCGCGGAGTCGGTGGCGGCGCTGGCGGACACCGTGCGCGGCCTCCTCGACGACGCTACCGGGCTCTACGCGCCCGGCGCACAGCGCCGCCGCGTCGCAGAGGTCGAGTACCTCGCTCGCCGCGTCGCCGCGGCGGGCTGACGCACAAAAGATTCGTGCCGAATGTCGACTCTCGCGTGGCGAGAGTCGACATTCGGCACGAATGGTCGAGGGCTCAGACCTCGCTGGTCCCGGTGATTCCGGAGGTGCATTCGATGACGGCGGTCATCTTCTTGTTGAGTGCTTCATAGAACATGGAGAGCGGGAACTCGTCGTCCAGGACGGCGTCGGTGTATCCCTTCGGTGGTCCGGCCAGCACCTCATCCGATAGCCCGCGTGCCCACACCGACGCCGGGTTGGGGGTGAGGGTTTGGGTGAGCATGTCGTAGGCGGCGAGCCAGTGCGCGACCTTGGGTCGGTCGATGGAGCGCCAGTACAGGTCGTTGATCCGGTCGGAGAGCGCCACGACCACGTCGGGGACTTCGTCCCAGTCGATGGTGAGCTGGGTGTCGGTCCAGTGCAGGACGTTGTGCTGGTGCAGCCAGGCGAAGAGCAGTTGGCCGCCGAGGCCGTCGTAGTTGCGGATCCGGCTGCCGGTGATCGCGAACCGGAAGATCCGGTCGAAGATCACCGCGTACTGCACCAGTTTCGCGTGGTCGCGGATCTGCCGCCGCGCATCCGACAGCTCGACCTCCGGCAGGGCGCCCAGCGAACGTTCCAGGCGGACGGACTCGCGGAACGCGGTCAGGTCGCAGCGCAATTCCTCCAGCGAATAGAGGAAGAACGGCATCCGCTGCTTGATCATAAACGGGTCGAAGGGCAGGTCGCCGCGCATGTGGGAGCGGTCGTGGATGATGTCCCACATCACGAAGGTCTCCTCCGTCAGCCGCTGGTCCTCCAGCATCCGGGCGGCGTCCTCCGGCAGCTCCAGTTTCGTTATCTGTGCGGCGGCGGCCACGACCCGGCGGTAGCGGGCGGCCTCCCTGTCCTGGAAGATCGCACCCCACGTGAACTGCGGGATCTCCGCCACAGACACGCTCTCCGGGAAGAGGACCGCGGAGTTCGTGTCGTAGCCCGGCGTGAAGTCGATGAACGAGAGGGACACGAACAGGCCGTTCGTGTACTGCTTCTCCAGCTCCCCGATGAAGTCGGGCCAGATCACCTCCACCAGCACGGCCTCCACGAACCGGTTCGCGCTGCCGTTCTGCGTGTACATCGGGAACACCACGAGGTGAACGAGTCCGTTCTCCCGGTGCAGCTCCGGCCGGAAGGCCACCAGTGACTCGCGGAAGTCCGGCACCCCGAAGCCCTCGTCGGCCCAGCGGGCGAAGTCCCGGTCCAGCGCGGCGAGGTACGCCGCGTCGTGCGGGAACAGGGGTGCGAGCGCCGCGATCGACGCGCGGAGGGTGCGCACCAGCTCCACGGCCCAGGTCGTGCTGGCCAGCCCGTCGAGCGAGCCGTCCTTCACCTGGAGCTGCTGGAGGTCGATGGCGGCTTGCCTCAGGGCGAGCCAGTCGGGGTTCGCGCGCAGGCGGTCACGGCTGGACGCCGCGGTGGGGGCGTACTCGATCTCGGTGTTCATCAGATCCCTTTCATGGCGGTGGTGGGCAGGAGTGTGGAAAGGCGCTGGGTGGAAGGCGGCGGGCGACGGTGTCGAGGTCGCATCGCCCGCCGCCGGTCTGGGGGTGGGGCTCGGGTGGGTCGGGCGAGGCTCAGCTGATCAGCCGCGGCGCCCCGGTGTTCGCGGCGGAGCCCGGCAGCCCGTGCGACTGGAGGATCTTCGCCAGCTGCCCGTTCGCCTTGATCGTGGCGATGTAGCGGTCGAGCGCCTTCAGCAGCGCCGGGTTGTCGAACGAGATCGGGAACGTGGTCTGCGGTGGCTGGAGGGAGGCGCCGATCGCCTGGTCGGGCTTGGCGACCTTCACCTTCAGCTTCGGGGCGTTGAACGAGCCGGAGCCGAAGCTGTCCATCGCGACCTGGAGGCGTCCGGCCTTGAGGTCCTGGTACATGTCGGTCGTCGACTTGTAGATCTTGAGGTCGTCGCCGTAGTAGGCCTTCGCCTCGCCGACCCAGAGGTCGCCGTCGACGGTTCCGACCGTCTTGCCCTTCAGCGAGGGGACGGTGTCGTAGCCCTCCTTCGACACGAAGGCCATCTGGTCGAGGTAGACGGGCTCGGTCAGCCCCACGATCTTGGCGCGGGACGCAGACCGCCACCACGACCCGGCGGCGACATCGGAGCGGCCGGTCTGCACGGCGGGGATGACCGCGGCGGTCGCGACCGGCGTCGCGGTGACGGTCACGCACTCCTGCTTGGCGAACGCGTTCAGGATGTCGCCGTCGATCCCGCCGAGGGTCGTGCCCTGGGAGCTGATGAACGGCGGGAGGGAGGAGAGGGTGACGGTCAGCGTGCCCGTGTGGATGGTGCTGAACGTGTCGGTCGGCTTGCAGCCGGCCGCCACCCCGACGCTGCCGGATGAGGCGGCGCAGCCGGTGAGGGCGGTGGCGGCGGCGAGGACGACGGCTGCGGCCGCGGTGGCGGTGGTTCGGCGCCGGCGGGAGGCCTGCGATGTGCTGCTGCGGTGTGGCATGGTGCTGCTCCTTCAGGGGGTGGGGACCGGCGCGCGATGGGGCGCCAGGGCTTTCTCGACACGCGCGCTCAACCAGCTCGCCGGGATCGTGATGGCCGCGTAGAGGAGGCCGGCCAGGGTGAGGATGCTCAGGTAACGGAAGGTGGTCGACCCGATCGAGTAGGCCTGCGACATCAGCTCCGGCACCGCGATCGTGTAGGCGAGGGAGGTGGCCTGGAAGATCATGATCGAGAACCCGACGAGCGGCGGGATCGCGATCCGGAGGCCCTGCGGGATCACGACGTAGCGCAGCGTGTCGCGCCGGCTGAGGCCGAGGGCGTCCGCCGCCTCCACCTCGGACTCCGGCACGGCTTGCAGGCCGCCCCGGATGATCTCGCTGGTGTACGCCGCGGTGGTCAGGCCGAGGGCGATGACCGAGGCCGCGAACGACCCGAAGGTGATCCCCACGGTCGGCAGGCCGAAGTACACGAGCTGCAGGACGACCAGCGCGGGCGTCCCGCGGCCGATCTCGACGATCACGATGCTCGTGGTCCGCAGCGCCCGGCTGCGGACGCCCGCGCCGAGCGCGAGCAGCAGGCCGGCCGGCAGCCCGACGGCCAGGATGGCGGCGGTGAGCCGCAGGCTCACCCCGAGGCCGCCGAGCAACTGCGGCCAGAACTGGATCCAGTCCTCGACGAGATTCATCGTGCGACCCTCTTCCGGAGCGTGGTGTCGAGGCGCCTGGTCAGCCAGGCGCACGGGATGGTCATGGCGATGTATAGGCCGGCCGCCCAGAGGAACGGGACGATGCCGTCCGCGGTCTGGCTGGCGTCCTGGCCGGCGAAGAAGACGATGTCCTGCACGCCGATCACCGACGCGATGGAGGAGTCCTTGAGCAGCCCGATCGCGTACGTCGCGGCGGCGGGGATCGACACCCGGAGCACCTGCGGGCCGATGACGGACGCGAGGGTGGCCGTGCGGGTCATCCCGAGGGCGTCGCTCGCCTCCCACTGGCCGTCGCTGATGGCGGTGAGCCCGCCCCGGTAGATCTCCGCCATGTACGCGGAGGTGACGACGCCGAACGCGATGATCGCGGCGGTGAACGGGTCCAGCTTGATCGCGCCGCTGCCGATCCCGAAGTACAGGATGAACAGCCACACCAGCGGCGGGATGCCGCGCACGACCTCGATGACGGCGCGGGCGGCGAACCGCAGCGCCGCGAACCGGGAGCGGCGGGCGAGGACGAGCGGGACGCCGCCGATGGCGCCGAGCGCGAAGGAGCACACGGTCACCAGCAGCGTCATCTGGACGCCCTGGGCGACGACGGCGAGGTGGTCCATGTCTCAGCGCTCCAGGACCGCGCGCAGGAACTGCCGGGTCCGCTCGGTGCCGGGAGCGGTGAACACCTGCTCCGGGTCGCCCTCCTCCAGGATGGCGCCCTTCGCCATGACGACGACGCGGTCCGAGACATCGCGCGCGAACTGCATCTCGTGCGTGACGACGACCATCGTCATCCCGGACTTCGCGAGCTCGCGCATCACCGCCAGGACCTCCAGCCCGACCTCCGGGTCGAGCGCGGAGGTCGGCTCGTCGAACAGCATCACGCGGGGGTCGAGCGCGAGCGCCCGGGCGATCGCGATCCGCTGCTGCTGGCCGCCCGAGCAGCGCCCGGGGAACTGGCCGGCCTTGTCGGCCAGCCCGACGCGGTCGAGCAGGGCCATGGACCGCGCGTCGACCTCGGCCTTGCTGCGGCCGAGCACCCGCTCCTGCGCGAGGCTGACATTGCGGAGCACGGTCATGTGCGGGAAGAGGTTGAACGACTGGAACACCATCCCGACATCGCGCCGCAGCGCCTGAAGCTGCTTCCGCTTGATCTCGGAGCCGGCGTCCACCTGGGTGCCCTCGACGGTGACGCATCCGCTGTCCGGCACCTCCAGCAGGTTGATGCAGCGGAGCAGGGTGCTCTTCCCCGCCCCGCTCGGGCCGATGATCGCGACGACCTCGCCCTCGCGCACGGAGAGCGAGACGTCGTCGATGACGGTGTGCTCCCCGTACCGTTTGACGACGGACCGCAGTGCTATCGCGACCCCGCCGGCGTGCTGTGCTTCGTGCATGTCGAACCCGTTCCTGGCTGCTGTGGAGACAATCGACAGGAGCGTGAACTGCGCGAGACCGGCCTGCGCGGCGATGCGGGGACGGGAGCGCGAACACGGCGGCGTCGTTGTCGTGGATCGTTCTCAGACCAGGATGCGGCGGCGCCGCCGGGCGCGCTACGGAACGAGCGCGGCTGTCGGTTGGGGTGGCGTAAGGAAGGGTTTTGCTGGGGGAGGGTCAGCCCGCGGCCGCCCCGCTCACCCCCGCCACGTGCGCGACCAACTGCCCCGCCACCGCCTCGAACGGGTCGATGCTCGCCTGCGCGCGGCTCAGGATGACGGCGCCCTCGCTCCCGGCGACGAGCAGTGTCGCCGTCCCCGGCGCAGCGTCGGCGGGGACACCGCCGAGCGCCAGCAGCTCCGCGAGGAGGTCCGCCCAGTCGCGGAACACCGCGCCGGAGCGCTCCAGCAGGTCGTCGGAGTCCGCGGCGACGGCGACGGCCACCGCCGAGCAGCCGATCTGGAACCGCGAAGCCAGGAGGAGGCGGCGCCAGGCGTCGAGGAACGTCGCCGCGACCTCCGCCGCCGGACGGCCGCGCGCCGACTCGATGACCGCAAGCGAGCGGGTGCGCTGGAGGTCGAGGGCCTGGGCGACCAGGCTCGCCTTGCCTCCGGGGAAGTGGTGGTAGATCGAGCCCCGCGGGGCGCCGGTGAGCGCCAGCACCTCGGAGAACGAGGTCTCCTGGAGGCCCTTCTCGGCCAGCAGGCGGGCCGCGCCCTCGATCATGCGCGCCTTCGCGTCCGAGGTCATCCGCATCCCTTCCGAGAAATCCGCCCTTGACTATGACGAGCATCATAATCGACACTGGAGCCGCAACCACGCACGACACGAGGAGCTGAGTCCCATGCCCATGATCGACGTCTACGCCACTGCCGGCACCTTCGCCGCACCGCACGCGCTCGCCGCGACCCTCGCCGACACCCTCAAGACGATCGAGCAGGTGCCCGACATCCCGCTGTTCCGGAAGAACACGGCCGCGTTCGTCCACGAGCTCCCGGACGGTGCGATCGCCAACGTCGACGGCGACTCCGGCTACGTGCGGGTGCAGGTCCTCACGAACGCGGGCGCGCTCGACCGGCCGAAGCAGCTCGCCGTGGTCGAGCAGTTCACCGCCATCGTCGCGGAGGCCGCGGGCGACCCGTCCCTCGCGGAGCGGACTTGGGTGCTCCTGACCGAGGCCGTCGAGGGTGGCTGGGGGCTGGGCGGGCACGCGAACACCAACGAGGAGCTCGTGCTGGCCGCGCGGGCGCAGATCGCCGAGCTGCAGGCGACGCGGAAGGGCTGACGGGGCGTCAGCTCTTCGTCAGGTCCTCCGCCAGCATCACCAGGATGCCGCTCGGGCCGCGCAGGTAGGTGAGCTTGTAGACGTCCTGGTAGTTGGCGACGCCGCGGAGCGGGTGGCAGCCGTGCTTCGCGGCGACCGCCAGCGCGGCGTCGATGTCGTCGACCTGGAACGCGACCCGGTGCATGCCGATCTCGTTCGGGAGGGTCGGCTCGGTCTCGATCGCGTCGGGGTGGAGGTACTCGAACAGCTCCAGGCGACCCTGGCCGTCCGGCGTCTCCAGCATCGCGATGTTCGCGTGGTTGCCGTCCAGGCCGACGGCGGTGTCGGTCCACTCGCCGCTGACCGTGTCCCGGCCGACCACGCTGAGGCCGAGGTCGGTGAAGAAGGCGATCGTCGCCTCCAGGTCGCGGACGGCGATGCCGACGTTCTCGAGTCTGATAGGCATGCGTCGCATCGTACCCACCATCGCGCCGGCGCGGGAGCGCGTGCCGGGTGAGGCTCGCGCGCGACCCCGGTACGTCCGCGGAAACCCCCGTAACAGCGGGAATCCGGCGGCCGCGCGCGAACGGCTGTCAGGCCCTGACTTCCTTCCCGTGGACCGTGACCGCGTAGATGACGAGGACGTCGATCGCGACCATCACGATCGACCACCAGGGTTGTGCGGGCAGCGACATCAGCTGGGTGATGGCGTTCAGCCCCGCGACGACGACCGCGAAGATGCGTGCCCAGGTGCGGCCGGTGAGCAGCGAGAAGGCGGCGACCGCCAGCCCCAGCCCGATGATCAGCGACCACCAGCCCCACCCGGCGACGTCGAAGGACGCCCTCGCGTTGGGGCCGACGAAATAGGCGGTGTTGGGACCGATGATCGCCATGATCCCGTAGAAGATGTCGATGGCCGCCCCGATCAGGAGCATGATCGCCGCGAAGAACACCCAGCCGACCCAGCCCGTTCTCTGCGCCGGCGGGTGGGATTGCGTTTGAGTCATGGTTTCGACTCCTTGCTCTGTGTTGGTGCTTTCGGCTGCATGATGCATCGAAAAAGTGCACTTGGCAACAGCGGGTTTTCCCTGATCCCCGGCGGAAAGATTGCCCTCTTGCCGAGCGAGGGCGCTGAGTCGTACCGTGCGGCCACGCGAAGCGAAAACCGCTCCCGTCAACCGATCGGAGTCGCCATGACCTTCTGG
The DNA here is from genome assembly GCF_014217625.1 of Leifsonia shinshuensis. Classification (NCBI taxonomy): domain Bacteria; kingdom Bacillati; phylum Actinomycetota; class Actinomycetes; order Micrococcales; family Microbacteriaceae; genus Leifsonia; species Leifsonia shinshuensis. Next base: position 3,833,001 of record NZ_CP043641.1, read on the forward strand.
GATTTCCTCGTCTGGTCGTTCTGGTTCTACCTGGTGTTCGTCTGCATCACGATCTTCATCCGGGTCTTCATCGACCTCTTCCGCGACCCCGAGCTGAACGGCTGGGCCAAGGCGCTCTGGTGCGTCTTCCTGGTGGTGGTGCCGTTCCTCGCCGCCTTCATCTACCTGATCGCCCGCGGCGGCCGGATGGCGCAGCGCAGCGCGGCAGGGTCGATGCAGGCCCAGGCCGCCTCCGCCGACTACATCCGCTCCGTGGCGGGGACGGGGGCGACCTCGCCTGCGGCGGAGATCGAGTCCGGCAAGCAGCTTCTCGACGCCGGGACGATCACGCCGGCCGAGTTCGAGGCGCTCAAGGCCAAGGCGCTGCGCGGCACGGCGTAGCCGGGATCCGGCGCCGGACGCACCAGAGCCCGGTCGATCGCTCGGCCGGGCTCTGGCGTATTTTCCCCATACCCGTAGCTACGGGGACCATCAGAATATCCCGGCCCGGCGCACGCGTCATCGACGGGCCGCTGGGAAAGCTACTCCCGCGGCACCTTCACCCGCAGCGCGCCGGGGTCGACCCGGACGCGCATCGAGGTCACCTCCCCGAAGAGGTCGCCGTCGAGCTCGACCTGCTCGGCGCGGTCGGAGGTCAGCACGATCTCCTTGCCCTTGAGGTAGTTCATCGCGTGCACCTCGTGGTCGTCGCGCATGAACCGGCGGCCGACGCTGGTGCGGCGCAGCACCCCGTTCTCCCAGAAGACCTTGACCACGATCCGCAGCCAGCCCAGCACGTCCTCCGGGCGCAGCACCACGATGTCGAGGATGCCGTCGTCCACCGCGGCGTCCGGCAGCAGCATGATGTCGGCCTGGAGGGACCCGCAGTTGCCGATCATCACCGTGTGCGCGTGCAGGGTGTGCGTGCGGCCGCCGTCGAGCTGATAGCGCAGCCGCAGCTCGTTCTTGTCGCGCAGCACCCGGCCGATCGCGTGGACATACGCGATCCAGCCCGCCTTCGCCTTCAGGTCGTCGTCGGTCGCCGCGATCATCTTGGCGTCGATCCCCAGCCCGGCCATGACCAGGAACGCGCGCTTCTCCGTGCCGTCGCGGCCGTCGCGCAGCTCGGCGACGCCGACGTCGATCGCGCGGTCGACGCCGTCGAACGCGGTGTCGAGGGCGTGCTCGACGTCGTCCAGGGTCAGCGACAGGTTGCGGGCGAGCAGGTTGCCGGTGCCGGAGGGCAGCAGCGCCAGCGGGGTGTCGGTTCCGCGCAGCTCCTCGGCGACCGTGCGCACGGTGCCGTCGCCGCCGGCCGCGATCACGACGTCGACACCCTGTTCCAGCGCCTCGCGGGTCTGGCCCGTGCCCGGGTCGTCCGCCGTCGTCTCCAGCCAGAGGGTGTCCTCCCAGCCGTGGCGCTGCTCGGCGGCCGTGAGGGCCTTCCGCAACCGTTCCGGGTCTGTCTTCGTCGGGTTGACCACGATCGCGGCCCTGCTCATCCGTCTCCCTCTCGCGCGTCGTGCTCGGGCGGCAGGACGCTGACCCAGACAGTACGCCTGCGCGGGCCTGCGGGGCATCCATGTGCGAGGCTGAGGGGATGCACGTCCTCGACGACCCCGCCTGGAACGCCCTCACGGGCCCGCATGCCGCGCTCGCGGCCGGGGACGACCGGGCCCGCCGCTACCCGCCGGACATGTCGCCGTTCGCGTCGGTCGCGGACCGCGGCAGCGACGCCGACTGGGCACGGCTCGCCGCCCTCGTCGGGCCGGGCACGACGCTGGGCGTTTTCGCTTCGGCGGCGCCCGAGGGCTGGGAGGAGGTCGCCGGTTACGACTGCTACCAGTACGTTTTCGAGGGCGCGGCCCTCCCCGAGGCTCCTCCGCTCGGTGACGACGCCCGGCTGGTTCTGCTCGGGGAGGCGGATGTCGCCGAGGCTCTGGATCTGGTCGAGCGCACGAAGCCCGGACCGTTCCTCCCGCGCACGATCGACTTCGGCGGCTACCACGGCGTCCGCGTCGGCGACCGCCTTGCGGCGATGGCCGGCCAGCGGATGCGGCCGGACGGCTGGTGCGAGGTCAGCGCGGTCTGCTCGGACCCGGAGTGGCGCGGCCGCGGCTTCGCGGCGGCGGTCATGCTCGCGGTGATGCGCGGCATCCTGGACCGCGGCGAACGCCCGTTCCTGCACGTCGAGACCGTGAACGAGCGGGCGATCGCGGTATACGAGCGGCTCGGCTTCACCCGGCGCGCGCGGATGAACGTGCTGGTCTGCCGGACGGCGGCGTGACGTGTCGCTGACCGATCCGGCCGTGCCGATCCCCGTCGGGCTCGCGACGGCGGAGTTCGTGCTGCGCCCCATCACGGCGGACGACGCCGCCGACGACCACGCCGCCCTGATGGAGAGCCGCGAGGAGCTGCGCCTCTGGGAGCAGTCGTCGTGGCCGGCCGACGACTTCACCGTCGAGGCGAACCGCGAGGACCTGGCCGGTCTGGAGGAGCGGCATCGCGCGCACCGGGCGTTCACCTACACCGTGCGCGACCCGGGCGACACGGAGTGCCTGGGCTGCGTCTACGTGTTCTCCACGAGCGCGAAGTTCCTGGCGGCCTCCACGGTGACGGCGCTGGGGGAGGACGCCTGGACGGACGTGGACGCGGTCGTGTTCTTCTGGGTGCGACGCGGGCGCGTGGCGTCCGGGCTGGACGTGCGCCTTCTCGCCGAGCTGCGGGCCTGGTTCGCGGGGGAGTGGCCGGTGTCGCGGACGGTGTTCGTGACGAATGAGCAGTTCGCACAGCAGGTCGGCCTGTTCGACGACTCCGGCCTCGTCCGCCGGTTCGAGTACCTCGAGCCGGGCAAGCCGGGACGCTACCTCGCCTACGCGTGAACCCCCGCCGCACATTCGTGCCGAATCGCGCGAAACGCTCCCGTATTCGCGCGATTCGTGACGAATCGCCCGGCTAGGCCGGCGGCGCGACCGGTGGCTTCGGCGGCTTCGCGTTCACTTTGCCGTCGATGGGCGCGGGGACGGTGCTGCCGTCGAGCGTCACCAGCGCGGGGAGCGGCTGCCCGAGCGGTCCGGGCCAGGGCTTCGGCGCCACCGGCGTCGGCCGCGGGCTCGGCGGCGTCGGCTGCGTGATCGTGCTGCCGGGCGCCGGCGGGACCGGCCTCCCGAGCCCCGGCTGCACCAGGTGGGCGAGGGAGGGCGCGTCGTCCACGCGCGGCACCCCGAACGTCCCGAGCCCGAGCAGGTCGCAGATCGTCTTCGGGATGGACGCGTGCGAGTGCCACTCCGGGTCGATCGCCTGCGTCACCGCGCCGCCGAACATGAGCAAGGGGATGCGCGAGCCGCCGATGACCTGGAACCCGTCCGGGTGCAGCGCGTCCGGCACCGTCTCGATGGCGGGCGTCGGCACCGAGTCGGCGTAGCCTCCCCAGTCGTCCCAGGTCAGGATGAAGACCGTCTCGTCCCAGCCGCCGCCGTCGATCACGGCCTGGACGCGCTGCCAGACGAGACCCTGCCCCTTGGTCACGTAGTCGGGCGCCGGGGTGGCGGGCGGGTGCTCGTCGTAGCCGGCGGGGGACCAGACGTAGCAGACGTCCGGCAGCGTCCCGCCCTTCGCCATCGGGATGAACTGCGACGGCGGGTGCACCTCGCTCGTGCCCGGCGCCGTCGAGGTCGTCGTGTAGAACTTGACCGGGTAGCCGCTCTGGTCGGGGAACGCGCCCCAGCTCACGCCGGCCTTCTGCGCGACGCTGAAGATCGAGGGGAGGTCCCAGACCGGGTGCGCGCCCACGAACGGCGGATTCTTCAGCGTGGGCATCTGCCCGCCGACCGCGAGCATGTGCCCGGGAGTGGAGTTCGACCCGGACCCGAAATGATGGTCGCTGAACACGAAGCTCTTGGCCAGCCAGCTGTAGAACGGAATGACGGAGTCGTTTTCGAGCTGCATGGGCTCGGCCGGATAGTCGCCCATCGCATAGTGCACCCAGGCGTTCCGGTCGTGCGGCTGATCGAAATCGGGAGCGCTGCTGCGCAGGTTCCCGTTGTTCGCGACCTCGGCGCCCCACTCCGCGAGGGAGGGGAAGTAGAAGTCGGTTGTCTTGTTCTCCTGGATAAAGACGATCACGCGCTTCACCGCTGCCATGGGGTCCACGGAAGCACGGGAGGGCGCGACGCGCCAGAGGGGGATTCCGCGAGTGTGCTCACCCCAGCATCCCCGTCATCGCCACCGCCCCCGCATCCGCCCCGGTCAGCGGCGCCAGCCCCCACACCTCCTCGATCGTCCGCAGCAGTGAGTAGTGCGTGAACGGCGTAGCGACCACGACGTGCGCCCGCGCCGCCGGTCCCGCGAACACGCACGCCACCACGTTGTCACCAGAGTCGCCCTCGTCGAAGGTCACCACGAGCAGCGACCGCTGGGTCCTGAAGGCCGGGGAGGCCAGGATGGCCGGCACGTTCGCCTTCAGCCAGGCGTCGCCGGTCGCTACCGAACAGTCGTGCATGTCATTGCACAGGTTGGGGCTGATGAAGGAGAACGCCGGCAGGGTGGAGGCCGACGCGAGGTCGCCGGCGAAGCGCGAGTACGGGACGTCGTGGGCGGCGCAGTAGCCGGCCGAGGAGGTCACGCTCGGGAAGTACAGGAACGGGTTGTGCTTGACCGCGTACAGGCTGGTGTTCGCCGTCGTGCACGGCGCCGGCATGCTCTCGGCGTACATCCGCCACGAGCGGCCGGCGCGGTCCAGCTCCTCGGCGAGGTTCGGGCCGGTGACGAGGCAGGAGCCGCCCGGCGGGTTGCAGTCCGAGGTGATCCCTGCGGTGGTTCCGCTCGTCAGGGCGAGGTAGTTCGGGAGGCTGGGGTGCGTCACCGCCGAGTACGCGGTGGCCAGGGCGCCCGCGCGGGCGAGGGAGGTCAGGTAGGGCGCCTCCGGGTCGCCGATGACGGAGTGCGCCGGCTTGTTCTCGTCCACGATGACGACGATGTGCTGGATCGCGGTGGCGGCCGGCGGTGAGGATGGCGCGGGACGCGTCGGGGAGGCCGGGGCCGGGGTCGTCGTGGCGGGCGCGCCCGTCGGCGTCGGCGCGGCGCCCGGAGCGCATCCGGCGAGGACGAACACGCCGGCGACGGCGCACGCAGCGGCGAGAGCCCTCCCGATCATGGCAGCACCGTACGCCGTGGGACCGGATGCGCGCCCACCGGATCGAGGTCGCTCAGCCCAGCGGACCCTCGCAGCTCTCCCGCAGCAGCACCGTCACCGGCAGCTCGGTGCTGACCGGGTCCAGGTCGGGGTCCGTCACGCGGGCGACCATCGCCCGCACCGCCGCGCGGCCCAGTTCCAACATCGGCTGCATCACCGTCGTCAACCGCGGCTCGGAGCGGGCGCCCTCGTCGATGCCGTCGAAGCCGGTGACGATGATGTCTTCCGGGACCCGCACGCCGGCGACGCGGAGGGCGTCCAGGACTCCGAGGGCCATCTGGTCGTTGGCGCAGACCAGGGCACGGGGGAGGCTGCCGCGCGCGATCAGGTCCTCGGCCACCGCGCGGGCGCGCTCGCGGGAGAACTCGCCGTGCAGCACCGGCAGCGCTGTGGGATTGATGCCGCGGCCCTCCAGCGCGTCCGCGAAGCCGCCGTAGCGCTCGGCGTCGTCGGGGGAGTCGAACGGGCCGGTCAGGTAGACCGGGTCGCGGATGCCGTGGTCATCGATCAGGTGCTCGGTGAGGGCGCGCATGCCCTCCCGGTTGCGCACCGTGAGATGGTCGAAGTCGTCGCCGCGGCGCTGGCCGGCCAGGTACACGACGGGGATGGTGTCGCCGATGCGCTTCAGGACGTCGTGCGGCGCGCTCTGGGCGATGACGGCGAGGCCGTCGACCTTGCCTGCGAGATCGTTCAGCGTGAGCTCGACGCTCTCCGGCGAGCGGCCGCGGCCGACGCAGATCATCAGCGAGAAGCCCTGGCGCCAGGCCTCGAGCTCGCAGCCGCGCAGCACCTCCTCGAAATACAGGTTGGCGGCGCTGCCATGGTCCGGCCTCGCGGGGTCGCGCCGCACCTCTACGGTGGCGTCGTCGCCGACGAGGACGTCGTTCAGGTCTTCGACCGCGTCCACGCCGGGCAGGAACAGCCCGAGGACGCCGGTCCGGCGGGCCGCGAGGCCGCGAGCGCTTCCGCTGGGCACGTACCGGAGTTCGCGGACGGCGGCCAGTACCCGCTCCTGGGTGGAAGCGCGTACATCGCCGGGTCGGGTGAGGACGCGGGAGACCGTCGCGATGGACACTCCCGCGTGCGCGGCGACATCATACACCGTCGGTTTTCTCGCCAATTTTCCCCCCGAGTTCGTCTGTGAATCCGTTGTCAAGAACTCATTCTGGCACGCGGAGAATTAATCCGGGGCGGGGTTGAAGAACTTTTCGTATGCGCTTACAGTGGCCGAGCATCAAGTCATCGTCGACTGAAGGGACCACACCGCGATGAACAAGTCCAGAACGCGCCTCCGGCGTTCGCTCGTCGCACTCGCCGCAGCAGCGTCACTGCTCGCGATGAGCGCCTGCAGCCTCCAGACCTCCGGGTCGAACAACAACTCGGGCTCCGCAAGCGGCTCCCTCCTGTTCGGGGCCGACGGCGGCAACCCGACGTTCGTCCGCAACTTCAACCCGTTCTCCCCGAACACCCGCACCGGCGCGCACTACATGTACGAGCCGCTCCAGGTCGTCAACTCCATCGACGGCAAGGCGACCCCGTTCCTCGCGACCGGCGACAAGGTGGTCGACCCCAAGACCATCCAGTACACGATCCGCAAGGGCGTGAACTGGTCCGACGGCACGCCGTTCACCCCGGCGGACGTCGTCTACACCTTCGACCTCATCAAGAAGACCTCGGCGCTCGACCTGCTCGGCCAGTGGCAGAACATCGACACGATCAGCTCGTCCGGCGACACCGTCACGTTCCACCTGAAGAGCCCGAACGTGCCGGCCGCGAGCATCATCGACCAGCAGATCATCGTGCCGGAGCACATCTGGAAGTCCGTGAAGGACCCGGTGACCTGGACCAACGAGAAGCCGGTCGCCACCGGCCCGTACGTGGTCGGCACCTTCGCGCCGAACCAGTACACGATGGTGAAGAACACGAAGTACTGGCAGGCCGACAAGGTCGCGGCGGAGAAGCTGGTGCTCCCGGCCTCCAACACCGGCCTCCAGCTCGTCAAGAACGGCTACGACTGGGCCTACTCGTTCATCGACAACGTCGACAAGACGTGGGTCGGCGCGAACAAGCAGCACAACAAGTACTGGTTCCCGCCCGGCGGCACCATCTCGCTGATGCCGAACCTCACCAAGGCGCCGTTCAACAACCTCGACTTCCGGATGGGCCTCAGCTACTCCCTCGACCGCGACAAGATCGCCCAGGACGCTGAGGAGGGCTACGTGAAGGCCGCGGGCCAGAACGGCCTGCTCCTGCCCAACTCGCAGCAGTGGCTCAACTCGTCGCTGCCGAACCAGGGCATGATCACGCAGGACACCCAGAAGGCGCTCGCCTCGTTCGCCAAGGCCGGATACACGCAGAAGGGCGGCAAGCTCGTCGACGCCGCCGGCCAGCAGCTCCAGCTCACGATCACCACGCCGAACGGCTACGCCGACTGGCTGCGCGGTGTGCAGGCCGTCCAGGCGCAGCTCCAGGCGATCGGGATCGCGGTGACGATCGACCAGCCGCAGCCCGCCGCGTACACGCAGGCGCAGAACAACGGCGACTTCCAGCTCCTGATGGGCGCGTTCGGCGGCGCCGGCAGCGTCTACCAGGACTTCAACACCCTGATGAGCAGCGAGTTCCTGAAGCCTGTCGGCACCTCGACGTCCGGCAACTTCGAGCGGTTCAGCGACCCGCAGGCGGACTCGCTGCTCCAGCAGCTGCGGTCGGCCACCTCGACGAGCGACCAGAAGAAGTACATCGATCAGCTCCAGCAGGTCATGTACGACAAGGTGCCCGTCATCAGTATGTTCTACGGCGGCCTGTGGGGCCTGTTCAGCGACAAGGCCTTCACCGGCTGGCCGAGCTCGAGCGACCCGTACGCCACCCCGGCCACCTGGACCGAGAACTCGCTGCTGATCCTCACCCACCTCACGAAGGCGAAGTGATCGCCGGCCGGTCGCGGGCGCCGTCCCGCGACCGGCCAGTCCCGCCTGATCCGAACACCGAAAGGAGGTCGTCGTGCGCTATCTGCTGGGGAAGCTGGGACTCTTCGTCCTCACCCTGTGGGCCGCCGTCACGGTCAACTTCATCCTGCCGCGACTGATGCCCGGTTCGCCCGCGGACGCGGCGATCGCCAAGCTCAGCCAGAACGGCCCCGTCTCGCCCGCGATGCGCGCCTCGATCGAGGCCCAGCTCGGCGTGCCGACCGGCAGCCTCTGGGACCAGTACGTGACGTACCTGAACCAGGTCGTCCACTTCGACTTCGGGCCGTCGTTCAGCTACTTCCCGCAGTCGGTGTCGAGCCTGATCGGGGCGGCGCTGCCGTGGACGCTCGTCCTCGTCGGCACCGTGACGATCCTCGCGTTCGTGCTCGGCACGCTGCTCGGCGTGCTGGCGGCGTGGAAGCGCGGCACGGCGCTCGACACCATCCCGACCGTGGGCGGGCAGTTCCTCTCCGCGTTCCCGTACTTCTGGATCGCGCTGCTCCTGCTGTTCTTCCTCGGCTACGTCGCCGGCTGGTTCCCCACCAGCGGCGCGTACTCGCAGACGGCGACGCCGAACTGGAGCTGGGACTTCTTCACCGATGCGCTGTACCACGGCATCCTGCCCGGCCTGACGATCCTGCTGACCGCGTTCGGCGGCTGGATCATCGGGATGCGCAACACGATGGTGAACACGCTCGGCGAGGACTACGTGACCTTCGCGGAGGCGAACGGCCTGCGCACCCGCACCGTCGCGCTGCGCTACGCGGCCCGCAACGCGCTGCTGCCGCAGTTCACGTCGTTCGGCATGGTGCTCGGCGGCGTGGTCGGCGGATCCCTCCTGGTGGAGACCGTGTTCGCCTACCCGGGCGTCGGCCTCCTCCTCTTCCACGCGGTGACCAATCAGGACTACCCGCTGATGCAGGCGCTGTTCCTCATCATCACGGTGAGCGTCCTGATCGCGAACTTCCTCGTGGACATCCTGTACGGCGTGCTCGACCCGAGGACCAGACGATGACGCAGACCGAGAATCCCACCGAGAGCTCCCCCGAGGACACCGAGGGCGTCGCCACGAAGACCGCGGCCGCCCGGGTGGTCGAGCGCGAGCACAAGAACTGGAACCCCTTCCGCGTCCTCGGCCGCGCCGTCGGGACGATCTGGTCGGAGCCCAAGGCGCGCTTCGGCGTCGTCCTGCTCCTGCTGTTCATCCTGATGGCGATCTTCGCGCCGCTGCTCGCGCCGTACGACCCGCACGACACGTCGTTCCCGCACAGCCAGGACGGCAGCGCCGCCCACCTGCTCGGCACGACCGGCGTCGGCCAGGACGTGCTGTCGCAGCTGATCTGGGGCGCGCGGGTGTCCGTCTCGGTCGCGCTGATCGCCGGCCTCCTCAGCACCATCGTCGCGATCCTCGTCGGCCTGAGCTGGGGCTACGTCCGCGCGTTCTGGGGTGAGGGCGTCGGGTTCGTCGTGAACCTGTTCCTCGTCATCCCGTCGCTGCCGCTCATGATCGTGATCGCCGCGTACCTGCACAACGGCGGCATCGGCGTGATCGTCCTCGTCGTCGTGGTGACCGGATGGGCGTGGGGCGCCCGCGTGCTGCGCTCGCAGACGCAGACCCTGCGCTCCCGGGACTTCGTCACCGCGGCGAAGTTCAGCGGGGAGAGCCCGAGCCGGATCGTGTTCCGGGAGATCCTCCCCAACATGACGTCGCTGATCGTCGCGAGCTTCTTCGGCGCGGCGACCGCCGCGATCCTCGCGGAGGCCGGCCTGGAGTTCCTGGGCCTCGGCGACCCGAACACGGTCAGCTGGGGAACGATGCTGTTCTGGGCCCAGAACAGCAACGTGCTGCTCACCGGCCAGTGGGTGCAGCTCTTCGCGCCCGGCTTCATGATCGCCCTGTTCGCCGTCTCCATGACGTTCATCAACTTCGGGGTCGACGGGCTCAGCAACCCGCGCCTGCGCGAGAGGAAGGCCGCACGATGAGCCTGCTCAAGGTCGAAGACCTGTCCGTCGTCTACGACGAGGGCAAGGGCCGCGCGTTCGAGGCGGTGAAGCACGTCGGGTTCGAGCTGGAGCAGGGCGAGTTCGTCGGCCTGGTCGGGGAGTCCGGGTCGGGCAAGTCCACGCTCGGCTACGCGCTGACCCGGCTGTCCAAGCCGCCGGCGCGGATCGCGGGAGGCCGCATCCTGTTCGACGGCACCGACATCGCCGCGCTCTCCACCGAGGAGGTGCGCACCCAGCGCCAGGGCGGCTTCGCGATGGTGCTGCAGTCGGGCATGAACGCGCTGAACCCCGTCCGCACCATCCGCAACCACTTCCTCGACATCTTCGCCGCGCACGGCCACGTTCCGCCACGGGCGCGGGCCGCCCGGGCGGAGGAGCTGATCGCGAAGGTCGAGCTGCCGGAGTCCACGCTGTCGCGCTATCCCGGTGAGCTCTCCGGCGGGATGCGCCAGCGCGTCTCCATCGCCCTGGCGCTCGCGCTCGAACCGCGGCTGATGGTGTTCGACGAGCCGACCACGGCGCTCGACGTGCTCGTGCAGCACGCCGTGATGAACACCATCCGCCAGCTCCAGGCGTCGGAGAACTTCACCGCGGTGCTCATCAGCCACGACCTCGGCGTCGTGCTGGAGGCGACGCAGCGCGTGCTCGTCATGCACGACGGCGTGATCGTGGAGGACGCCCCGAGCGACCGCATCCTGAACGCCCCCGAGCACCCCTACACGCAGATGCTGCTGAGCCACTACGGCGACCCGCGGGCCGCCGAGGTGACCGTGCCGGGGCTGGACCGACGCACCGAGGGCGCCGCGCGACCGGCTCCCGTGACCGGAGCCGTCTCGGGCGCGCGCACGACCGGCAACGCCGCCCGGCAGCGCATCGGCGCGCGCGAGCCGATCGTGGTCTCCAACCTCGTGAAGGTCTACCCGAAGGGCCGGAGGGGCAGCGCGACGCGCGCCGTCGACGATGTCTCCTTCACCCTGGAGCCCGGAATGTCGATGGCGCTCGTGGGCGCGAGCGGCAGCGGCAAGTCCACCATCGCCAAGCTGATCACCGGTGTCGAACGGCCGACCTCCGGCACGATCGGGTTCGGCGACGTCCGCATCGACACCCTCCGCGGCCGGCGCGCGCTGAAGCAGCTCCACTCGGAGGTGCAGATGGTGTTCCAGGACCCCTACGCGGCACTCAACCCGCTGCACACCGTGGAGTACATCCTGACCCGGCCGGTCGAGAACTTCACCGGACTGCGCGGCAACGCCGCGCGGATGCGGGTGCTCGAACTGCTCGAGACGGTCGGCCTCACGCCGGTCGAGAAGTTCGCCACCCGGCTGCCGCACCAGCTCTCCGGAGGCCAGCGCCAGCGCGTGGTCATCGCTCGCGCGCTCGCCAGCGACCCGCAGGTGATCATCGCCGACGAGCCGGTCTCGATGCTCGACATGTCGCTGCGCGCCGGCGTCCTCGCCCTGCTGGAGGAGCTGCGCCGCACCCGCGGGGTCAGCATGCTCTACATCACCCACGACCTGCTCAGCGCACGGCTGGTCACAGACCGGATCATGGTGCTCGACAAGGGCGTCGTGGTCGAGCGCGGCGACACCGCCGAGGTGCTGCAGCGCCCACAGGACGACTACACGGTGCGGCTGCTCGACGCCGTGCCGACGCCGTCGCGCGGCTGACCCTCCTTTCCCGACCCGACTCCCGACCGACCACACCAAGGAGAACTCTGTGCTCACCTTCCCCGATGGCTTCCTCTGGGGCGCCGCGACCGCCGCGCACCAAGTCGAGGGCAACAACGTCAACAGCAACTGGTGGGTCATGGAGCACACGCCCGGCACCCCGATCGTGGAGCCGAGCGGCGACGCCGCCGACCACTACAACCGCTACCCGGAGGACCTCCAGCTGCTCGCCGACGCCGGCCTGAACAGCTACCGCTTCTCGGTGGAGTGGGCGCGCATCGAGCCGGAGCGCGGCTTCGTCTCGCGGGCGAACCTCGACCACTACCGTCGGATGATCGACGCCTGCCTCGACGTCGGGCTCGAGCCCGTCGTAACGCTGATGCACTTCACGGTGCCGCGCTGGATGGACGAGGCCGGCTTCTGGCGGAACCCGGAGGCACCCGACCTGTTCGCGTGGTACACCGAGACCGTGCTGCCGATCCTCCAGGACGGCGTCCGCTACGTGTGCACGATCAACGAGCCGAACATCGCGGCGATGCTGGCCGGCGGCGAGAAGGCGGAGAACCTGGTCGCCTACGGCCTCCCGAACCCCGACCTCCAGGTCGCGGACGCGCTGCTCGCGTCGCACCGGCGCTCCCGCGAGGTGCTGTCGTCGGTCTCCGGCCTGCAGAGCGGCTGGACGATCGCGACGCAGGACTTCATGCCGACCGACGAGCCGGGCTCCGCCGAGATGCTGCACGAGTACGGCTACCCGCGCGACGACTGGTACCTGGAGGAGTCCGCCGGCGACGACTTCCTCGGCGTGCAGGCGTACACCCGCACGTTCGTCGGCCCGGAGGGGCCGCGTCCCGTCGCGGAGGACGCCGAGACGACGCTGACCGGCTGGGAGTACTTCCCGCAGGCCGCCGCCGACGGCATCCGCTCGGCGTGGGAGAAGAGCGGGCACACCCCGATCATGGTCACCGAGAACGGCATCGCCACCGCGAACGACCGCCGCCGCATCGACTACACGGAGGCCTCGCTTCGCGCCATCCACGAGACCATCGGCGAGGGGGTGGACGTGCGCGGCTATCTGCACTGGAGCGCCCTCGACAACTACGAGTGGGCCAGCGGGTACCGGCCGACGTTCGGGCTCATCGGGGTCGACCTGGAGACCTTCGAGCGCACGCCGAAGCCGTCGCTCGGGTGGCTGGGCTCGATCGCGCGGCAGAACGGGCTGTGAGCGTGGCGCCCGGCCTCCCGACCCGGCTCGACGGCACGCGCATCCTGATCGACGGCGAACCCCGGATGGTGCTCGCCGGGGAGGTGCACTACTTCCGCGTGCCGCGCGACGAGTGGGCCGACCGCCTGCGTGCGGCCCGAGAGGCCGGGCTCAACGCCGTCGCGTCGTACATCCCGTGGATCTGGCACGAGCTCCCCGACGGCACGGTCGACCTGACCGGCGCCACACGGCCGGAGCGCGACCTGGGCGCGTTCATCGACCTGTGCGCCGAGCACGGCCTCTGGTTCATCGCGCGGCCGGGGCCGTTCCAGATGGCGGAGCTGAAGAACGAGGGCATCCCGTTCCGGGTGCTGCGCGAGCATCCCGAGCTGCGTCAACTCGGCTGGGACGGGGAGCCGGGGTCGACCCACTCGCTCGACTACCTGGCTCCCGCTTTTCTGGCGGAGTCGTCGGCCTGGTTCGACGCGGTGCTGCCGGTGATCGGCGAGCGGCAGCGCGAGCACGGCGGACCGGTGATCGCCGTTCAGCTCGACAACGAGGTCGGGATGCTCGACTGGGTGTCGAACACCCCGACGCTGACCGACGACGCGCTCCGGGCGTTCGCGCAGTGGTCGGGCGAGACCACCAACCCGCGCACCGGGGCCGCGGGCACCGACGCGGAGCTGGCGCTGCACCAGCAGCTCGGCCGCTTCGTGCGCAGCCGCTACGCCGCCTACCTGCAGCGATTGGAGCGCTGGGCGCGGGAGGCCGGGATCACCGCTCCGCTGCTGGTCAACCTCCACGGCACCGACGCCGGCCGCGGGCTCACGTTCCCGATCGGGATCAGTCAGCTGGCGCAGGCGTACCGCGGCCGGCCGGGAGTGGCCGGCGGCACCGACATGTACCTCGGCGAGCTCACTGTGACCGACGCGGCCGATCTCTACGTCGCGAACGCGTTCACCGCAGCAGTGAACGACGCGGACCAGCCGCTGACGGCGCTCGAGTTCGACGCGGGCAGCGGCGACTACAGCGAGGACCTCGCCCAGCTCGTCTCGCCGGAGGCGACCGTGCTGAAGACGCTGCTCGACGTGGCGCAGGGCACCCGGCTGATCAACTACTACCTGTTCGCGGGCGGGATCAACCCGCTCCTCGACGAGGCGGTGGGCGACGGCAACGACCGCATCTCCTTCACCGGCGAGCGGCACGGGTTCGCCGCGCCGATCGGGCCGGAGGGCGAACCCTCCGCCGGGCTCGACGGTGTGGTGGAGGCGGCGCGCACGGTGGGCGAGCACGCCGCGCTGTTCGCGACCGCGACCCAGCTCACCGACGACCTCGTGCTCGGCTTCGTGGCCGACCACTATCTGACCGAGTACCGGCATCCCGCGGCGTCGCGGCGCGCGGAGCAGGTGCGCGACCGCGAGCTGCACCGCGGCCTCGGCGTGCGGCAGACCCTGGCCCGCGCGCTGGTGTTCGGCGGCTGGAGCTTCCGCGGGCTCGACCTCCAGGCGGCGGCCGGCAGCGATGAGGCCTGGAGCGCCGGCGCGCCCGCCGACAGCCGCGACGGCCGGGACCGCGAGCTCATCGTCCTGGCGACCGGACGGGAGCTGGGCCGCGGTGTGCAGGAGTTCCTGGCGCGGCACCTCGCGACCGGAGGCCGGCTGCTGCTGGCGGGCGACCTCCCCGCGGAGGACGCGGACGGCAGTGCTTGCACGATCCTCGCCGACGCGCTCGGCCTGACCAGCGCGGGCGTCGTGGCGGAGAGCATGCACGCCGACCGGCAGTACTTCCCGAGCGTCCGCGCAGTCGGCGCGCTCGCGGGGCACGGGGCGCGGGAGGTCCGCGTGACGCGCGTCCAGCTCCTCGCCGGCGCGGGCGAGCCGCTGCTGCGCGAGACCGGAAGCGGCCTCCCGGCGGCGATACGCGTCGAGACGGCCGGAGGCGGGGTCGCCGTGGTGCTCGGGGCCGACTATCCCGTGCACGCCGGGTTCTGGCGGTCGCTGCTGGCGCAGGCCGGGGTGCGGCAGCGGCTGGAACCCGGGGCCGATCGGGCGGGAGCGATCGTCGTTCCGGTGGCGAACGAGGAGTCGGCCGCGCTGGTCGCGATCAACGTCGCGCCGTACCCGGTGACGCTCCGTCCGGTGCTCGACGGCGTCGCGGTGAGCGAAGAGCCGGTCGTGCTGCCGGCGCGGGGACACCGCGTCCACCCCGTGTCGTAATCCCTCCCGCGGGTGAAATCTCCGGCCCGCTGTTGCGTCGCGGCACCCTCGATGCCACTATTTACTGAACGATCGGTAAGGAACGAGGAGGTTTCGCGGGTGGTGCGCACATGAGCTCAGAATCACTCCGGCCCATGATGCTCCGCGACCGCGCCTCCGCGGCGCTCGGCATGATGGTCGAGAAGGACGTGCCGGGCGAGGCGATCGTCAGTATGGCGGTCCGCGAGGACATGACGAACGGCTTCGCGATCACGCACGGCGGCCTGGTGTTCGCGCTCGCCGACACCGCCTTCGCCATCGCCTGCAACGAGGACGAGCGGGTGACCGTCGCCGCGGGCGCGGACATCACGTTCCTCAAGTCCACGCGGGCGGGGCAGACCCTCACCGCGCGCGCCGTGCGCCGCAGCGTGACCGGCCGCAACGGCGTCTACGACGTCACCGTGACCGACGAGACCGGCGACGTGGTCGCGGAGTTCCGCGGCCGGTCGCTCACCACCAACCGGGCCGCCGCCGAGCACGGCGGCACGGCCGACTGACACCGCACAACCCCGACCCCGGAGGTCCCCATGTCGACGACGACACCGGCACCCGCCACCCCCGACCGCACCGAGATCGATCCCGTCGCGGTCACGCGCGAGGAGCTGCGCGACCTCCAGCTGAAGCGCCTCCAGTGGACGGTGCGGCACGCCTACGAGAACGTCCCGCTCTACCGCGCGAAGTTCGACGCCGCCGGTGTCGGCCCGGACGACATCCGCACCCTGGAGGACATCGTGCGCCTCCCGTTCACGACGAAGGAGGACCTGCGCTCGACCTACCCGTTCGGGATGTTCGCGGTGCCGATGGACGACGTCCGGCGCATCCACGCCTCGTCCGGGACGACCGGCCGGCCGACCGTGGTCGGCTACACGCAGGGCGACCTCGACCGCTGGGCCGGCCTGGTCGCGCGCTCGCTGCAGGCCGCGGGCGTGCAGGCCGGCTGGAAGGTGCACAACGCCTACGGCTACGGGCTGTTCACCGGTGGTCTCGGCGCGCACGCCGGCATCGAGCGGCTGGGCGCGACCGTGATCCCGATGTCGGGAGGCCAGACCGCGCGGCAGGTGCAGCTCATCCACGACTTCGAGCCGGACGCCATCATGTGCACGCCCAGCTACCTGCTCACGATCGCCGACGCCATCGAGGAGGCGGGACTCGACCCGCGCGGGACCTCGCTGAAGGTCGCCATCCTCGGCGCTGAGCCGTGGACGAACGAGCTGCGCGCCGAGATCGAGCGCCGCCTCGGCCTCGACGCGGTCGACATCTACGGGCTGAGCGAAGTGATGGGCCCGGGCGTCGCGAGCGAGTCGGTGGTCACCAAAGACGGCCCGCACGTCTGGGAGGACCACTTCCTCCCGGAGATCATCGACCACGAGACCGGCCGGCCGGTGGAGGACGGGACGACGGGCGAGCTGGTCTTCACGTCCCTGACCAAGGAGGCCTTCCCGGTCATCCGTTACCGCACCCGCGACCTGACCCGGCTGCTGCCCGGCAGTGCGTACCCGGCGCTGCGCCGCATCGAGAAGATCACCGGCCGCGACGACGACATGATCATCCTGCGCGGCGTCAACCTGTTCCCGACCCAGATCGAGGAGCTGGTCCTCGGCATCGAGACGCTGACGCCGCACTTCATCCTGGAACTGCGCAAGGACGGCCGGATGGACGCGCTCACGGTGCGCATCGAGCGCCATCCCGAGCTCGATCGCGAGGTCTGCGAGGCGGCCGCGCAGGTGCTCCGCCAGAAGATCAAGGTGCACATCGGCACGACCGTGGACGTCGTGCTCGCCGAGCCGGCGGAGCTGCCGCGCAGCGAGGGCAAGTACAAGCGCGTGTACGACTACCGCTGAGCCTTTCTCACGTCGGGGGTTGTTCGGGTGAAGAACCGCACCTAGACTCCCCCGCATGACGGGGGCCCGCGTCATCACCACGGCAGGGATCGCGGCGGCCGCACTGGGGGCGGCGCTGCTGGCCGGAGTCGGCTTCCCGCAGGCCGCGGGGGCCGCGCCGGTCGCCGCCAGCACGGTCGGGCCGGTCAACCCCGTCGCGCAGCCGCTGGCCGGGCACCCGGCGAACAGCGGGTTCACCGTGATCGCGCAGGGGAACGTCCTGCTGGCGGCGGACGAGTCGGAGGGCACCGTCGCGGTCGGCGGGAACCTCTCGTTCACCACCAGCTACAACGTCGCGGCGCACTCGCCCGCCGTCCCGACATTCACAGCACCGGGGGACACGGTGCCGACGTTGCTGTACGTGCGCGGGGGAGTGGTCTTCCCGCCCACCGCGGTGAACCTCAAGGTGCTCAACGGCGGGTACACGAAGATCGGCGACACCGCCACGTACACCGCGTTCGACCACGACCAGAACAACGCGCTCATCAACTACTCGATCGTGCCGCCGGGCGGCACCGTGAACACCAACCCGCAGATCTCGGGCACGGTCACGCAGACGCCCGCCTCGATCGGCACGCCGGTGCCCAGCTCGCTGATCGACGTCGACGGCGCGTTCGCGCTCTACCGGCCGACGGCGACGGCGCTCGCCGGCTGCGACGAGAACGTGCTGCTCACCGACGCGAACGGCGCTCCCATCACGCGGCCGATCACCTCCCCGACCAGCGTCTACCTGACCCTGACGCCCGGCGTGACGAACGTCCTGAACCTCACGGCGGCCGAGCTCGGGCAGATCAACGAGATCACCTACCGCACCGCCCCGACGGCGAGCACCCCGCTGCTGATCAACGTCTCCGGCGACTACAGCGGGACGTTCCCGAACCAGGCGGGGGTCAGCGGCGGGCAGGCGCCGTACATCCTCTGGAACTTCGCGTCGGCCTCCACGGTCACGGTCAACGGCGGCGCGGCGATGGAGGGCACGCTGTACGCGCCGAACGCCGCCGTCTCGTGGGTGCAGACCAACAACATCGAGGGCAACGTGGTCGCCGCCTCCTTCGTCCACGGCCCCGGCAATCTAGGCCAGGTGCGGGAGGTGCACGACTTCCCGTTCGCGGCTGAGCTGTCCTGCCAGTCCGCCCCGCTGGACGACCCGATCCTGTCGCTGGTGAAGGTGGTGCACAACAGCGACGGCTCGACCGGTCAGCCCTCCGACTGGACGCTCACCGCCTCCGGTCCCGACACCGTCACCGGCCAGGGCGGCAGCGCCGACGTGACCCAGCAGGTGGTCGCGCCGGGGGACTACACGCTCTCCGAGTCGGGGACGCTGCCCGACTACACGGCGGGGGACTGGTCGTGCGTCGGCGGGGTGGTCTCCGGCGACGTCGTCACACTGCCGCAGGGCGCCGAGGTGACCTGCACGATCGAGAACACCTACGTGCCTCCGCCACCGACACCGACGCCCACGCCGACCCCTCCGCCCGTGGTGCCGGACAACCCCGATTCCGCGGCAGGCGGACCGACGGGCGAGCTCGCCGACACCGGCTCGGGTGCGCCGGCCCCGATGGTCGCGCTGGGCATCCTGCTGCTCTCGGCCGGGGCCGTCGTGACGACGCTCGGCCTCGTCCGGCAGCGCAGGAACACCCGCGGCGAGTAGTCCCTCCGATCTCTTTTCTGCCATCCGTTGACTGGCAAAAGACCCGTTCGTAGCGTCGAACAGGGTCGGGCGAAGGCGCCCCTCGGATCAGGAGGATGACGGATGGTTTCTCACGGCGACGGTGCGCAGATCGACCGGCGTGCGCTGCTGAAGGGCGCGACGCTCGTCGGCGTCACGGCGATGCTCTCGGCGGTGGCGATGGAGGCGGGACCGGCATTCGCCACGCAGCTCCCTCCTGCGCAGTCCAACAGGAAGTACCCGGCCCCGTGGCCGGAGCAGACGCCGTACGGCCTCGCCGACAACCGGATCGACCTCTGGCCGCGGGACGACAACTCGATGGTCCTCCCGCTGGAGCTGCGGCCGCGCGACGTGGAGCTGGGCCACGTCTGGATCCGGGACACGTACGTGAACTTCTTCAAGGTGAACGGCCACTCGGTCTACGTCGCCGCCGGCACCACGCGCGTCCCCGGGCTGAGCGCGGCGCAGCCGTGGAACGACGGGATCTTCGTGTGGACCTCCCCGTCGATGAACGGCCCGTGGACGCTGGCCGACACGACCGGCATCCGGCCCGACGCCGAGAAGGGCAAGGTCTGGTCGCCCGAGTTCGTCGGTGAGAACACCCCCGGCCGCACCGTCGTCGCGCCGTGGCAGGAGTACTGGTACGACACGAAGTTCGGCAAGCGCGGCGAGGTGTGGGCGCCGGAGGTGCACTACTTCAACGGCCGCTGGTACATCGTGGCGTGCATGGGCGACCACTCGAAGAAGGTCGGCTCGTTCCTGCTCGTGAGCGACGGCGGTGTCGAGGGCCCGTACCGCCTGGCGACCGGGAACCTGGAGAAGCCGTTCGGCGACCCGACCGGCAGCGGCCCGGCCGTCGCCAAGCCGGAGGACTATTACCACATCGACGGCAGCATGTTCACGGAGGGCGACGCCGCCTGGCTGGTGCTGCACAACAGCGTGTACGCCCGGTTCAGCGACGACATGGAGGACATCATCCCCGACACCGCGCTGCCGGCGTTCGACCAGGCGACGTACTCTCCCGAGCCGTACCTGGAGGGCGCCTACGTGTTCTCCTACGGCGGCAAGTACTACCTGACGCAGGCCGCCTGGGACCGCACCTCCACCAACCCGGACGGCTCGACGCGGTACGCCTACGACACCCCGGCGCCCGGGCGCGTGCAGTACCAGTACGACGCGATCATGGCCGTCGCCGACAAGCTGGAGGGACCGTACTCGCCGCGCTGGACGCTCGGCGTCGGCTGCGGAGGCAACAGCGTGTTCCAGGACGAGAGCGGCCACCTGTGGACGACCTTCTTCCGCAACCCGGCGCAGGGCTACTGGGCCGACCCGTCGCGTCTCCCGGACACCGCGGTGCCCGGGGTCGTGCGCGTGGAGTGGACCGGCCCGGACAGCAACCGGCTGTACGTGCAGCGCCGGAACCACGGGCAGGTCGTTTCGGGTTAGCGCGCCGCCGTCAGCCCGTGTGCTCGGCCGGCAGGAACACGCCGAGCGCACGGGCGACGCGCCGCAGCGTGTCTTTGAGCTGCTGGAGCTCCTGGTCGTCCAGCCCGAAGTCGACCGCGGCCTCCGCGTCGAGCGTGTCGCGCTGGACGGTGCGGAGGAGTTCGGCGCCTTCCGGCGTGAGCGAGACGTCGAGCCGCCTCCCGTGCACCGTGCTCTGGGTGCGGCCGACCAGCCCGCGGTCGAGGAGCCGCGCGATCGCCGCGGACATCGACTGGGCCGTGACGCCGGAACGGTCGGCGAGCTGCGCGCCGGTCAGGGTGCCGGGGTGCTCGATGTCGAGCTGTGCGAGCGCGGAGAGTTGCGCCGGGGTGAGCCCGTACTCCCGCAGCCGCTGGTCGAGGCGGTGGGCGAGCGCGCCGTCGATGCGCCGGACGAGGTAGGTCAGCCGATCGCCGAAGTCGCGCGCGCCGTGGATGTTCCGGTCGGTCTCTGCGTTCTGTGCGGTCTCTGCGTTCTGTGCGGGCATGCCTTGCACTGTATCAGTCAACTTATATAAGCTGACTGACATAGCCGTTAGGAGACCACCCATGACTTTCGCATCCGTCCGCTTCCCCACCGACGACGTCCCCGCCCTCGTCGCCTTCTACGAACAGGCCCTCGGCCTCACCGCCCGGTGGGCGAACGACCAGTTCGCCGAGCTCGTGACCTCCCGCGGCACGATCGCGATCAGCGCAACGGCCCTGACGGACCGCTTCGCCGCCGGCTCCGTCGCACCGCGCTCGAACGCGGGCCTGATGCTGGAATTCCTGGTCGACGACGTCGACGCCGAGCGCGACCGCATCGCCGCGCTGGCCGGCGGCCTCGTGATGGAGCCGACGACGCTGCCGTGGGGCAACCGCTCGATGCTGTTCCGCGACCCGGACGGCACGGTGATCAACTTCTTCACGCCGGCGACGCCGGAGGCTGCGGCGCGGGTCGGGGGGAGGTAGGGGCTCAAACGGCGCGCGGCCACTACGCCGCGCCCGTGGACCACACCTCCAGCGACCTCCAGCCGGCCGGAAAACCCATGTTCCTCTCCGGCGACACGGGCAGATCGTTCGGGAAGGTGTCCAGTAGCTCGACCAGTCTTGCCGCCCACCGCGCCTCCGGACGGATCGCCCGCACGAGGAACGCCAGTACGACGCACGCCGCGTAGATCCGCTGCCGGCTCTCCGGCGCCTCGTTGAGGTGGATGAGGTCGGCCGCGTTGTCGGGGATGCGCCCGACTTTGTAGGTGAGTCGACGATTCCAGAGCCGCGCGTGGTGCGCGCTGAGGTTCCGGGTGTAGTTCGCGACTTTCATCCACCGCCCGAACACGGCTCCCGACACCTGTGCGATGTCCTTCGAAACGAGTGACTGATCGTCGTCGCGCATGAGGCCGAACAAACGGACGAGCTGACCGAACTCCATGACCTCGGTGGCGACCCACACGGGCAGTTTCGAGTCGTACTTCTCGACGTAGTGCTGGACGAAGTCCTCGGCCTGAGCCTTCTTCTGATGATGAGCGAACCTGTCCAGCCAAACGTCGAAGACGCCTCGATCCGAGAATTCGATATCGAGCCGCGCGCACCGCGCTGTGTCGAGGCTCGTGCGATCGAGGTGGCCGAACGGGTCTCGGCGCCCGAGGTGGTAGCCGATCTTGGACCTCAGCGCGATCTCCACGGCTTCGACGGCATCGAGGATGTGGAGGCGCAACGAGCGGTCGAACGCCCAGAGACTCCGGGCCCAATCGAATCGGGCGCCCACCTCGAACGAGTTGACGCGGAACTGAACCGAGGTGTCCGGGGCAACGTCCTTCGGAATCGGCCTCCGGAACGGATACGCGTACGCGCTGAAGCGGTAATAGCCGACCGTTTCGAGGATGCGACGGGCGGCGTCACCCTCGTCGATTTGAAGCCCACGTTCTGAAAGCTGTCGAAGCTGCTGCTCGATCGTCAGATGAGGCTTGTCGTACTGCATGGTGCTCCAGGAAAAAAGAAAACCAGCCCGTACCCGAAGGCAGAGGGGCTGGTGTTTATGATTCCAGGGTAGCAGTTCAGCTTCAGGACGCAACCCTTCAGCGGGTTCCGACCGCTGACCCCTACAACCCCTCCGCCACCGCCGCCGCCGCGTGCAGCCACGCCCGCCGCGTCCGCGGCGCCAGCGTGTCGTACGACAGCCGGCCGCCGTGCATCTCCGGGTCGAACGGGATGGTGACCGCGCGCCGGGCCAGCGGCTCGAAGCCTTTGGCGACGCGGGTCACGTTCGACTCCGGGCCGGTGCGCTCCGACTGGGAGACGATCACGACCGCGTCGCGGGCGAGCCGTGCCGACTGGGGGTCGCGCTGCATGAGGGCCTCCAGCAGCAGCGCGCCGGCCTCCGCGTGCTCGCCGAGGGCCGTCGTCGCGATGACGAGCTGGTCGGTGTGGTCGATCATCCGGAGCCAGCGCTCGGCCGACTCGTCGTTTCCGCTGTCGATGATCACCAGGCGGTAGAACTTCGTCGCCACGGCGTGGAGGCGGTCGAAGTCGGCCGTGGAGATGCGCTGCTCGGTGGCCAGCATCGTCGGGTTCGAGCGGAGGACGTCGTACTTGTCCGCGTTCTGGTGGTGGACGAAGTGGCCGATGTCGGCGCTGCGGGCCTCCGCCGAGAGCAGCTGGTCGGCTGCGGGCAGCAGCGATTGGAGCGTCGCGTCGTGGTCGTCCTGCTCCGTGCGCCAGCCGAGCGTGCCGCGGGTCTCGTTGTTGTCCCAGGCGAGCACGCCGGTGCCGCCGTTGCGGGCGAACACGGCCGACAGCAGGGCCGTGGTCGGCGTCTTGTTGGCGCCGCCCTTCCCGTTCACGATCGCGATGGTGCGCGGACCGGCCCAGTGCCGGCTCACGGAGTCCAGCTCCTCGCGCTCCCGCAGCTCCGCCGCCGACGGGGACATGGGCACCCCCACCCGGGCGAGCGCGCCGCGGACGCCGGAGCGCGCCAGGTCGGGGCGCGGCTTCTCGACGTGCAGGAACGACGGCCGCTCGGGGGCGCGCGGCACCAGCTCGACGGGCTCCGGCGGCGTCACAGGGGAGGTGTTCACGGGCTTGGCCGGAGCCTGCCGGGACGGCGCAGGCTCGGACGCCGGGGGCTGCGCGACCGGGAGCGGCACCGGCGTGGTCGGCTTCGGCGATCCGAGCAGGTCGGTGAACGGCGCGGGCTCCGGGTCGCTGGGGCGCCCGGCGGAGCCCAGCAGGTCGTTGAACGACGCGGGCTCGGGATGCCGCGCGGCCTTCTGCGGGTCGGCGAACGGAACGGGATCGGCCATGCTCTCGGCGGCCAGCTCCTCCTCGTCGCCGATGGAGCCGTCCGGGTGCACGACCAGCAACCAGTCGCCTTCCTCGTCGGAGACCGTCAGCTGCACGGGGTGGCCGGCGTTCGCGGCGATCTGCCCGACCCGGCCGAGGACGACCTCCCGGAGCTGCTCGGTGCTCGGCTCGGAGAACCACTCGGGCGCCCCGTCGACCAGCAGCTCACCGGTCGCGTCGGGGTCGAGGCGCACGCTGAGGTGCGGTGACACGGGCAGGTTGAGGGCCACGGGACTCCTTCCGCGGTCCGCGCGACGAGAGAACGCAGACCGAAGGTGGACAGTAGACCGGAGGCCACGGACGGTACACCCGTCTTCAGGAGACTGCCAGGTGAAGACCAGCTACGACCGCGCGCGCCGCCGCCGCGTCAGCGCCCCGGTCACCGCCACGGCCACGAACGTCACCGCGATCAGCAGGAGGGCGCTCGCTGCGGCGAAGTACAGGTCGCCGCGGTCGGAGGCCGTGAAGATCGACACCGGCAGGGTGCGCCAGGAGGCCGGGTAGACCATGATCGTCGCGCCGAGCTCTCCCATGCACAGCGCGACGGCGAGGCCCGCCGCGGCGCCGATCGCCGGCAGCAGCGCGGGCACGACGACGCGCAGCAGCACCCGCGCCCGGGAGGCGCCGAGGCTGAACGCGACGCGCTCCTGCTGCGGGTCGAGCCGCAGCACCGCAGCGGAGACCGTGCTGTACGAGAACGACAGCACGAGCACCGCCTGTGCCAGCACCACCAGCGCGGCCGTGCCGTTGAGCAGCAGCGGCGGCTTGCTGAACGCGATCAGCAGCCCGAGCCCGACCACGACGGAGGGCACCGACACCGGCAGGTGGAACAGCACGTCGACGGTGCGGCCGACCGGTCGCGGCGCCGTGCGGACGGCGATGGCCGCCCAGGAGCCGACGGCGACGGCCAGCACGCTGGCGATGACGGCGGTCTCCACACTGACCCGGAGGCTGCTGAGGTTGTCGCCGGCGAGCGCGTCGCGGAGATGGCCGAGGGTGAGCGCGGAGGGGAGGACGCCGTTCCACGAGCCGGCGAACGCAGCGACCGCGATGACGGCGAACGGCAGCACGACCAGAAGGGCGAAAACCATGCCGAAGACCGTCCAGAGCGTGGCCTTCGCGCGGGCCGAGAAGACGATCATGCGCTGCGTCCCGTCCACCGCGCCGCAGCCCACCGGTAGAGCAGGTAGATCCCGACCGACAGCACGACCTGCACGATCGCCATGATGGCCGCGCCGCTGAAATCGAAGCTCACGATGCTGCTCGTGTAGATCTGCATCGGGAGGGTGAGCACGTCCTTCGCGCCGGTGAACAGCACGATGCCGAACTCGTTCATCGTCAGCAGGAAGGTCAGCATCGCCGCGGCGCCGAGCGCGGGGGCGGCCTCCGGGAGCACGACGGTGCGGATGATCCGCAGCGGGCCGGCGCCGAGGCTCCCGGCCACGTTCAGCTGGTCGGCGGAGACGCCGGAGAACGCGGCGAGCAGCGGCGCGACGATGAACGGCGTATAGAAGGTGACCTCGGCGACGACGACCCCGGCGACGCTGTTGGTGAACGAGAACCGCCCGGCGGCCGGTCCGAGCAGCGCGTGCAGCACACCCGCGTTGCCGTAGAGCACCACGAAGGCCAGTGGGATGAGGAAGGAGGGGAACGAGACGACCGTCTCGATCGCGCGCCGGACGAGCGCCGATCCGCGGAACGGCACGAACACCAGCACGAAGGCCAGGAGCGTCCCGACGACCAGGCAGCCCGCGGTGGAGGCCGCGGCCACGCCGAGCGTGATGCCGAGCGACCGCCAGAGCGAGGGGCTCCCGAGCATGCTCGCCCAGCCGGACAGCCCGACCGGGTGACCGTCGTCGTCGAGGAACGACTGCACCACGATCTCGGCGAGCGGGACGAGGACGAACAGCGCCAGCAGCGCGGCGGGCGCGGCGGTCCAGAGCCAGCCGCGGGAGGCCGCGGGGCGGCGGCCGGCGGCGCGGCTGCGCGGGGCGGGCCCGAAGGGGACGGGGACGGCGGGCTGCACGATCATGCGGCCACCGCCGGAGTCCCGGAGACGGTGCCGGCGTCGCCAGACGGCTTCTCCTCCAGCAGGTGCACGTCCTCCCGCCGGATCAGCAGCGCCACCGCGTCGCCCACGTGCGGCCGGTCGCCGGTCAGCGGTGCGACGACGGCCACGGTGTCGCCTCCGGAGAGGCGCACGCGCACGTGGTGCGCCGAGCCGCGCCAGACCACCGACTCGATCGTGGCGGCGAGCGAGCCGTCCGTGCCAGGAGCGGCGAGCGCGATCGCGTGCCGGCGCACGCTCACGAGCACCCGCTCCCCGATCGAGCGCCGGGAGGCGGAGCGGCCGGCGAGCCGGTCGCCGCCGACCGCGACCTCCACGCATTCGCTGGACGATCCGGAGGACACGACGGTCGCCTCCAGGAGGTTCGCGCCGCCGAGGAAGGTCGCGGTGAACGCCGACGGCGGACGCGTGTAGAGCTGCTCCGCCGCGCCGATGTCGACCATGCGGCCGTCGCGCATGATCCCGATCCGGTCGGCCAGCGCGAGCGCCTCCGACTGGTCGTGCGTCACGTAGAGCATCGCGATGTCGGGCAGCTCGGTGCGGAGCAGCTGCAGCTCCTCGAGCATGGACTCCCGGAGCCGGGCGTCGAGCGCGGAGAGCGGCTCGTCCAGCAGCAGCACGCGCGGCCGCGGGGCGAGCGCCCGGGCGATCGCGATGCGCTGCTGCTGGCCGCCGGAGAGCTGGCCGGGGTAGCGGCCGGCGAAGTCGGACATCCCGACCATCGCGAGCGCCGCCGCCACCCGTTCGGCGCGCTCGCGGCGCGGCACCCGCTGCGCGGCGAGCCCGAAGGCGACGTTGTCGCCGACCCGCAGGTGCGGGAAGAGCGCGTAGGACTGGACGACGATGCCGATGCCGCGCTTGGCGGGCGGCAGAGCGGTCACGTCGCGTCCGGCGAGCCGGATCGTGCCGGCGGACACCGGCTCGAACCCGGCGATCGCCTTGAGCGCCGTCGACTTGCCCGAGCCGCTCGGCCCCAGCAGGGCGACGGTCTCGCCCTCGGCGATCCGGAGGCTGAGGTCGCGCAGGGCCACGGCGCCGCCGTAGGCGACCTCCAGCCGGTCCAGCTCGACCGCGGCCGCGCGGTCATCGGTCATCGTCGTCATCTCGGTCCTCGTGCTCTTCGGGGTGGGTCGTCAGCGCGGGGTCACTGACCGGTCGCCGACTTGTACGCCGACACCGTGCTGTCGAGCGAGCCGAGGACGGAGGTCCAGTCGGGCTGCCACAGCTCGACGCCGTCGAGCGCCGTCTTCAGCGTCTGGTAGTTGGCGTCGGTCGGCGTGACGTCGGAGCGCGCCGGGAAGCCGAAGGCGTCGCCGGAGATGGTCTGCTGCACCTCCTTGGAGAGCAGGAAGGAGATCAGCTTGTCGCCGTTCGCCTTGTCCGGAGCGCCGGCGGCCAGGCCCATCGCGTAGGGGAGGGCGACCGTTGCGCGCTTGCCGTCGTCGCCCTTCGGGAAGAACACCTCGTAGGCCGACTTGTCGGCGGCGATGGACTGCTCCGCCATCTGCAGGTCGCTGTTGGCGACGACGAGCTCGCCCTTCGACACCTTCGGGCCGAGCGCTCCGGTGGAGGAGCTCGGGCCGACGTTGTTCTTCTGCAGCTTGCCCAGGTAGTCGAGCGCGGCCTTGTGGCCCATGGTGTGCTCCAGCAGGAGCAGCATCGCGGTGCCGTCGCCGGCCTGACCCGGCGTCGAGTACTGGATCTTGCCCTGGTAGGAGGAGGCGAGCAGGTCGCTCCAGGCGTCCGGCTTCGGGCTCGCCGCCGTGCCGCGGATCATGCTCGCGTAGTTCTCGACGAGCGAGACGTAGTCGCCGCCCGCGTCCTTCTCCTTCGCCGGGATCGCGGAGAGGTCGGCGCCCGTCTTCTGGAGCAGCCCCTTCGACTTGGCCTGCTGGATGAACGGCGGCAGGGTGACGAGCACGTCGGCCTGCGGGTTCGACTTCTCCTTGAGGGCGCGCGAGACGACCTCGCCGGAGCCGGCCTCCACGTACTGGACGGCGATGCCGGTCTTCGCCGTGAAGTCGGCGAACTGCTTCTTGTACCAGTCGCCGAGGCCGTCGGCGCTGTAGATGGTGACGGTCTTCGAGCCGGAGCCCGCGGCCGCGCTGGAGTCGGCGGAGGCGGTGCCGGAGCAGCCGGACATGGCCAGCACGGCGGCGGCGGCGAGCGCGCCGGCGACGCCGATTCGGATCGTGTTCTTTCGCATGGGTCAGTTCGCTTTCGTGAGGGAGTGCAGGGTGGGGGAGGGTGCGGTGGTTGAGAAGGCGGGCATGCCGAGCACGCGCTCGGCCAGGCCGAGCGCGATGGTCATGCCGACACCCGAGGTCACGGAGACGGCGGTGACGCCGTCGGCGACCTCGGTGACGAGGTAGGGGCCGGTGAGGCTGTGGGCGTACACGCCCTGCCAGCGTTCGACGACCGTCAGCGGGCCGGCGCCGAGCACGTCGGCGACCCGGCGCAGGAGGACATCGGAGGTCGCCTCGTCCTGGAACGGGTCCATCGTCGCCTCGTAGCGGTGGCTGTCGCCGATGATGATGGTGCCGTCCGGGCGCTGCGTGAACATCACGTTGGCGTCGATGTCGACCACGGCCGGGTCGGCTGCCAGGAACTCGTCGCGCAGTGTCGCGGCGGCGGTCGTCTCCGCGAACGCGGGGTAGCGGAGCATGGAGGTGCCGGTGAGGACGGCTGGACCGATGGCCACGCCCTCCGGGGCGGCGACGCGGGCCATCTGCAGGCCGCAGCGGCGGATGCCGTGCGCGGCCGCCTCGGCCGGGTGCACGTAGTCGAGGTCGTGGCCGACGCACACGTAGGTGCGCTCGGCGCGGATCGGGCCGCGGGAGGTGCGCACGATCCCGTCGGCGGCCTCCAGATACGACGTGTTCCAGAGGAAGCGCACGCCCTGCTCGGAGAGCCAGCCGGCGATCGAGCCGACCGCTTGCCGCGGGTCGACGCGGAGGTCGTCGCGCAGCAGCGCGCCGCCGGCGATCCGGGCGCCGCCGGGGGCGGAGAGGGCGTCGCGCGCGGCGCCGGCGTCGAGCAGCCGCACCTCGCCGGGCTCGCGGCTCGCGGCCAGCTCGTCCAGGACGGCCAGCTCGGTCGCGGTGCGGGCGACCGCGACCGCGCCGTGCTCGACGGCGAAGAAGCCGGCCGCCGCGGCGAGGTCCAGCCAGCGGCCGCGCGCGACGTGGGCGAGGTCGAGGAGGTCGCCGGACTGGGCGGTCACGCAGGCGTGCCCGAAGTTGCGGATGGAGGCGCCGACGGCACGGCTGTCGCGGTCGATGACCGTGACGGTGTGCCCGCGGCGGAGCGCGGCGGCGGCGTGGGCGAGGCCGACGATGCCGGCGCCGACCACCAGCACGTCGCTCTCGGCGAGGAACGGTTGCGTCATGCCAGCCACTCTGGGCGACCGCGGACCCCGGCTTCAAGCTGGGGCGGCACTTGTATAGATAAGTTCACGCTGCGTTCACCGGGCGGGGGACAGAACGGCGCGGTTCGCGAAGAATTCACCGGATTTGTTGGCGTTCTGCGGTATCCGACTTGTATATTCAGGGCGTGACCCAACCGATGCACCAGCGCCTGAGCGACGAGTTCCGCCGCCGCGTCTTCACCGGAGAGTGGCCCGAGGGATCCAAGGTCCCGAGCGAGTCGGAGCTCTGCGCGGAGTTCGAGGTGTCGCGCGGTCCCGTGCGCCAGGCGCTCGCCCAGCTCCGCCAGGAGGGCATCCTCGCCGGCGGCCAGGGCCGCCAGCCGATCGTGCGCCGCTCCACGCCGTCGCAGCCGGTGGAGGTGTTCCTGTCGTTCACCGAGTGGGTCGAGCAGCGCGGCAAGGCGCCGGGCCAGAAGACGTTCGAGATCGCGCGCCGACCCGCCGGGACGCTCGTGGCCGCCCAGCTCGGCATCGACCCGGAGGAGCACGTCGTGGCGCTGCTGCGCCTGCGGCTCATCGACGGCGTCCCGACCATGATCGAGCGCACCCACTTCGTGGTCGACGTCGGAGCGAAGCTGTTCGACTTCGACACCGACTCCGGCTCGACGTTCCGCTATCTGCGCGACCAGGGCGTCGACCTCTACAGCGCCCGGCACACCATCGACGCCGTCGCGGCCGACGCCACCGACGTGGACCTCCTGAAGGTCGACCCCGGCACCCCGCTGCTGCGCGAGCGGCGCGTGACCTCCACCGCGACCGGCCGCGCCATCGAGTACGCCGAAGACCGCTACCTGCCCGACCAGACCAACTTCGTCGTGGAGAACATCATCTCCCAGCGCCCGTCCATCGCGCGCATCCGCCCGACCACAGGCGTCCACAACAGCACCGAGGAGTCCATCGCATGATCCAGCTCGCCGCGTTCGATATCGCCGGCACCACCGTCGACGACCATGGCGCGGTCTACGTGGCCCTGCGGCGCGCGGTCGAGGAGACCGGCGCGACCGTCGCCGCCGACGACCTCCAGCGCTGGATGGGCACCGACAAAGTCGAGGCGATCACCGCTCTGCTGCGTCTCGGCGGCGTCGAGCCGGAGCCGGGCCTGGTCGCCGAGCGCTTCGACCGGTTCCGGGCGCTGCTCGCCGACGCCTATCGCGCCGAGCCGCCGGTCGCCCTCCCCGGCATCCCGGAGGCGATCGACCGCCTGCGTGCCGCGGGCGTGAAGGTCGCGCTGACCACCGGCTTCTCGGACGACGTGGTGGAGCCGCTGCTGGCCGCGCTCGGCTGGACGGTCGGGCCGGAGGGGCAGCTGGACGCGGTGGTCACCACCTCGGACGTGCCCGCCGGCCGCCCGGCGCCGTACATGATCCACCTCGCGATGCAGCGCACCGGCGTGGCCGACGTGCGGCGGGTGCTCGCGGCGGGCGACACCGTGGTCGACCTGGAGGCCGCGCGCAACGCGGGCGCCATCGCGGTCGGCGTGCTCACCGGGCAGACGCCGCGGGATGCCCTGGAGGCGGGCGATCACGACGCTGTGCTGGCGTCCGTCGCCGAGGTGCCGGAGTTCGTGGGGATCGGGAGCGCGGCGGAGGCCGTGCGCGCTTGAACCCGGAAGGGGCCGGCGCGCTCGTGCGCGCCGGCCCCTTCGACGATGTCGCGGCTAGTGCGCGACCACCGGCTCCGCGTCGGCGGCCGGGGCCTCGGCGTCCACCGCGGCGGCCGGACGGCGCCGCCGGTACAGCAGCGCCGACAGAACGGCGCCGAAGGCGAAGAACCCTGCACTCCACCAATACGCCGTCGAGTAACTGTGCACCGCGGCCTCCTGGACGACCTGCGGGGTCGGCGGCAGGTGCGCAGCCAGGTAGTCGGTCAGCGCGGTCGCTGCGAGCGTGTTCAGCAGCGCGGTGCCGATCGAGCCGCCGACCTGCTGGCTCGTGTTCACCAGCGCCGAAGCGACGCCCGCGAAGTGGCGGTCGACGCCGAGGGTCGCCGTCTGGATGGCCGCGGGCATGATCGAGCCCATGCCGACGCCCATGACCATGAGTGCGGGCAGGATCTCGGTGCCGTAGTTCGCGCTCACGCCGAGGCGGGTGAGCAGCAGCATCCCGGAGCCGGCGATCACCATGCCGATCGGCACCATGACCTTCGGCCCGAACCGCGGCACGAACAGGTTGGTGGAGAACTGCGCGGCGATGACCAGCATGACGATCATCGGCAGGAACGCCAGGCCGGTCTGGATCGGCGTGAACTTCAGCGTCGTCTCGAGGTAGTAGGTGACGAACAGGAAGATGCCGAACATCCCGGAGCCCGCGATGAGGATGGAGCTGTAGGAGGCGCCGCGGTTGCGGTCGAGCACGATGTGCAGCGGCAGCAGCGGGTGGGCGGCCTTGCGCTGCCAGAGCACGAACGCGATCAGCAGCACGCCGGCCGCCACGAGGAAGCCCCAGGTCAACGGCGAGTCCCAGCCGTCGCTCTCGGCGTTCGAGAAGCCGTACACGAGTGAGAACAGTGCTCCGGAGGCCAGGATCGTGCCGGGGATGTCGAGCTTCGGGCGCGGGCCGAAGCGGTGGCCGGCCGTGACGAAGAACGTGGCCAGGATGATCGCGGCGATGGCGATGAAGACGTTGATGTAGAGGTTCCAGCGCCAGTCGAACTGCTCGGTGAGGACGCCGCCGAGCAGCAGCCCGACTGCGCCGCCTGCTCCAGCGATCGCGCCGAAGATGCCGAATGCGCGGGCGCGCTCCTTCGGCACGGTGAAGGTCGTGGTGAGCACGGCGAGGGCGGTCGGTGCGAGCAGAGCGCCGAACGCGCCCTGAAGCGCGCGGGCGCCGACCAGCATCCCGAAGGTGCCGGCCGCGCCGCCGAGTGCGGAGGCTCCGGCGAAGCCGATCAGGCCGATGATGAAGGCACGCTTTCGGCCGATCAGGTCGGAGATGCGGCCGCCGAGCAGCAGGAGGCTGCCGAATGCGAGCGAGTAGGCGGTGACGATCCACTGCCGGTCGGCGTTGGAGAAGCCGAGGTCCTGCTGCGCGGCGGGGAGGGCGATGTTGACGACGGTCGAGTCGAGCACGACCATCAGCTGGGCCATCGCCACGGTGACGAGCGTCCACCAGCGCCGCGAGTGCGGAACGCCGCCGTCCGGAGCCGCGGGCGCGACCGAAGGAGAGGGAGAAGTCTGGGTCATGCGGGACAGCATATACGAAACTCAGTAGTTTCGGATCTCCCGAGTTCTAAAATTAACCTTAGAATGGTCCAGAAGACATCACCAGACGCGACATCCGTCGCCGACACATCAGGGGGAAGGCCGCAATGACGCAGCTCGACGCCACCGGTTCCGCGCCGAAACTCGGCCGGAAACGCGATCACACCCGCGACGCCGACATCCTCGACGCCGCGCTGGAGGTCCTGGCCGAGACCGGCTACGACCGCATGACGATGGACATGGTCGCCGCGCGCGCCAAGGCGGGCAAGGCGACGGTCTACCGCCGCTGGGCCTCCAAGGGCGAGCTCGTCGTCGAGGCCATCGCGTGCATGAAGAAGAACGACATCGACTTCGAACACCTGCCCGACACGGGCACGCTGCGCGGCGACCTGGTCGCGATGATGAAGCCGCACACGATCGAGGACGGCGAGCGCAAGCTCCAGATCATGGCCGGCCTCACGTCGATGCTCGCGCGCGACCCCGACCTGGTGGACGCCGTGACGGCGGCGATCGTCGAGCCGCGCGCCTCTCTCAACCGACTGTTCATGAGCCGGGCGATCGAGCGCGGCGAGATCCCGGCGGACACCGACGTCGAGACGCTCGCGATGATCGTGCCGTCGATGACGGCCTACCGGGTGCTGATCCTGCAGCAGCCCGTCGACCGGGCGTACCTGCTGTCGCTGATCGACGGGGTGCTGCTGCCCGCGGTCGGGATCCGGCCGGGGGCAGCAGCGGGGGCGTGAGTCAGCGCCGGTCGAACCGCGCGCCCTCCGGCTTGGACGGCATCAGGTAGAAGACCAGCAGGATGATCCAGCCGACGAGCGGGATCAAGCCCAGGAAGAAGAACGGTCCGGGATAGTTCGCGTCGTGCAGCCGCCGCCAGACCAACGCGAGGCTGGGCACGACGATGGCGACCACCCACACGATGTAGACGACGATCAGGATCCAGCCGATCGGGCCGTACCCGCGCCCGCCGTTGCCGATGGTGCCGAGCGTCGTCAGCAGGATCGAGTAGACGATGGCGATGAGCACGGCGAACAGATACCACCACCAGAACTCGCTGCGGCTCGCCCGGCCGGTGAAGTCGGCGTACTTCTTGAAGAACCGGCGGATGGCGTCTCCGAAGGAGGCGCCGTACAGCGGCTGGTCGAGGGGTGCGGAGGCGGCACTCTGCGGTGCGGTCATGGTGGTTCCTTTCGAGCGAGGTCATGGCTTGCGTCGACATGGAGCGGCCACAGTCAAGCGCATCCGCAGGGGTTGTGAGGCGCGTAAGTGACGGCGTGTTGCGCCGCGGCATTCGTGACGAATGTCGCTTATGGGACGCGGTTTCGCGACATTCGTGACGAATGTCAGGGCGCGCGGTGCCGCATCAGGATCAGGTGCGCCACCATGGCGGTCCAGCCGGTCTGGTGGGACGCGCCGAGTCCCTGCCCGGTGTCGCCGTCGAAGTACTCGTAGAAGAACACGTTGTCCTTCCAGCGCGGGTCGCTCGACAGCAGCGGGTAGCGCGCGTCCGACGGCCGCCGTCCGTCCGGGCCGGGCAGGAACAGCGAGATCAGCCGCGTGGCCAGGTCGTCGGCCGCTTCCCCCGGAGTCAGTGAGTTGCCGGAGCCCAGCGGATCCTCGATCCGCACGCCCGTCTCGCCGTGCGACTGGTAGTGCTGCAGCGCCGCGACGAGCAGCGCGTTGAGCGGGAACCAGACCGGGCCGCGCCAGTTCGAGTTGCCGCCGAACAGCCCGGTCGTGGACTCGGCCGGCTCGTAGTCGACCGAGGCCTCCACACCGTCGACCTCGACCGTGAACGGGTGCTCCCGGTGGTAGGCGGAGACGCCGCGGATGCCGTGGTCGCTGAGCAGGCCGGACGGGTTGAAGACCTGCTTCAGGATGCGGGACAGGCGTTCGGGCGAGACCAGCGCGAGCAGGTAGACCTGCTCCTTCCCGATCACGCGGCGGTGGAAGGCCGCTCCGAGCTCGGGATGCTTCGCCAGGTAGCGGTTCAGGATGCGGCGGAACTCGGGCAGCGTCCGCACGCCCGGCTCGTCGTAGGCGAGCGACGCGACGACCGGCACGAGCCCGACGAGCGAGCGGACCTTGAGCGGGACCTCCCGGCCGTCGGCGAGGTGCAGCACGTCGTAGAAGTAGGCGTCCTCGTCGTCCCACATGCCGGAGCTGTTGGCCGACCCGGCGATGCGGAGGAACTGCTCGCCGAACTTCACCGCGACGTCCTCGTAGACGTCGTCCTCGCGCGCCAGCCGCAGCGCGATCTCCAGCAGGTCGAGCGCGTAGCTCGCCATCCAGCCGGTCGAGTCGGCCTGCTCGATGGTCCCGACCTCCGGCGGCAGCGTCGAGCGGTTCAGCGGCGCGATGTTGTCGAGGCCCATGAAGCCGCCCTCGAACAGGTTGTCCTCGTCGGCGTCCTTGCTGTTCGTCCACCAGGTGTAGTTGATCAGCAGCTTGTGCAGGATGCGGGCGAGGAAGCCGAAGTCGCGGCCGCCGTCGATGAGGAACACCTGGATCGCCGCCCACGCGTGCGTCGGCGGGTTCACATCGGAGAAGTTCCACTCGTACGCCGGGAGCTGCCCGTTCGGGTGCATGTACCACTCCCGCAGCAGCAGCACGAGCTGCGCCTTCGCGAACGCCGGGTCGATGTGGGCCATCGTCACGCAGTGGAAAGCGAGGTCCCAGGCCGCGAACCACGGGTACTCCCACGGGTCGGGCATCAGGATGACGTCGTCGGCGTCGAAGTGCCGCCACTGCCCGTTGCGCACCGCCGCACGGCCCGCGGGCGGAGGCGGGCCGGCGGGGTCGCCGTCCAGCCACTTGTCGACGTTGAAGTGGAAGTACTGCTTCGACCAGAGCAGGCCGGCGAAGGCCTGGCGCAGCACGCGCGCCTCGTCGGGGTCGGCCGGGGCGTTCTCGAGTCCCGCGTAGAAGGCGTCCGCCTGGGCCTTGCGGAGGTCGACGATGTCGTCGAAGCCGGGCCCGAGATCTTGGGCGCCGATCGCGGACGGCCCGCCGTCGCCCCCCGTCAGCCGCAGCCGGAGGACCTGCGTCTCGCCCGGCCCGAGTGTCACCGCGAAATGGAGGGCGGCCTTCGTCCCCGTCTGCGCCGGGTTGACGGTCGCGGCCCCGTGGATGATGTGGTCCCCGATCCCGTCCTTCGGGTATGCCGGGGAGTCCGTCGCGCCGAACAGCCGCGCGGTGTCGGTCTCGTTGTCGCAGAACAGCGCCTCCGGATCGCCCTCCCCGCTGAACGCCAGGGCCCCGGCCGGCCCGGTGCCGAGGATGCGCCCTCCTTCGAAGCGCAGCGCGGGCTTCTCGACCTCGTACCCCCACGACCAGGTGTTGCGGAACCAGAGTGTCGGCAGCACCTGCAGGGTCGCGGCCTCCGGACCGGCGTTCTCGATCGTGACGCGCATCAGGAGGTCGTGCGGGCCGTCCTTCGCGTAGTCGACGGTGACCACCCAGTAGCGTCCGTCATCGAAGATCCCGGTGTCGGCCAGCTCGTACTCCGGCTCCAGTTTGCCGCGGCGCGCGTTGGTCTCGATCAGGTCCTCGTACGGGTACGCGGCCTGCGGGTAGTGGTAGCGCCAGGTGTTCCAGGAGTGCGTCGGGGTGCCGTCGAGGTACCACCAGTACTCCTTGACGTCCTCGCCGTGGTTGCCCTGCGGGCCGCTCAGGCCGAACATCCGCTCCTTGAGGATGGCGTCCTGCCCGTTCCACAGCGACAGGCCGAGGCACCAGTTCTGCTTCAGGTCGGAGAACGCCGCCATGCCGTCCTCGTTCCAGCGGTAGGCGCGGCTGCGGGCGTGGTCGTGCGGGAAGAAGTCCCAGGCCTCCCCGTCCGCGCTGTAGTCCTCGCGGACCGTGCCCCAGGCGCGCTCGGCGACGTACGGCCCCCAGTCGCGCCAGCCCGTCCCCTCGTCCGCCTGCTGGATGCGCTCGCGTTCGGCTGCGGTGGGCTCGGCGCCGGTCTCAGCCGGGTTCACCTGGGTCATGTGGCCATTCTCGACGGTCGGCGCTGGACCGGTCTAGCGGACGGACGAGGCCGCGAACTCCTGACCTCCCGTTCACCGCGCCGGAGGTACTGCGTTGCCCAGAACCCGTGCGGCGTTGGGGCGCGTTCTGGGCCCGCGAGAGGAGAGTCAAGGCGTCGCTTAAAAATTTTGCGCGCTAGACGGAACTGGTGTGTATGCTAGGTGGAACATTTCGGCAAGCACCAGATATGCCGAAAGACCGAGCAAGGAGAACGATGAAGATTCTGATGAAGGCTCTCGCCACGGTGGCGGTTACGGGCGGGTTGCTCGCGGGTGGGGCGACCGCCGCGCAGGCAGTGTCTGTGGAAGGCGGGACATGGAATTACGGCGTGACCGGCAAGTACACCTATTCGAACTACCAGCACAATTCACGCGATCACAAGGCAACGGCCTGTGGTTCCGGTTGTGACTACGCCGGCTGGAAGACGCCCCGCGTGGAGGCGAGGGCTCAGGCCATTTCGGCAATCGGCGGGAACACCGCGTTCTACGACGTGCGGTAGCAAGCGGCGGATGGCGCTGCTCGTCGAGTAGCGCCATCCGTCACTCGAAACGAAAGCAAGCCACCATGCCCCGACGAACGTTCCATCGAGCAGCGCTCGTATTGTCCCTCGCTGGCGTCCTCAGTGGATGCTCGAGCACGACCCCTGAGGCGGACGATGATGTCTCCTTCTCCCTCGGCTCGTGGGAGGAAGAGATGCAACAGCAATATCAGAAAGCGACATCCCCAGAAGTCAAAGCGGCGCTCGAGGACGGCAAGATCTCCGACCAGGAGTATGCGGAGATGAAGGACCGCTATCTGGCCTGTATGTCTGCGGTCGGAATCACCATGACTCGATACGACTTCCAGGGCGGGTCATATATGCCTCCCGCATCGATGTCGCACGACGAAGCGCACAAAGCCGAAAGCCGATGCTCCGATGAGTCGGGGGAGTACCCAATCGCCATGTTTTACGTTCAAATGCGGGTCAATCCTTCGCACAAGGACATGGTTCCGGCGATCGTTGATTGCTACAAGCGCACTGGCCTCGTCGGATCGGGCTACGGAGCCAAGGACTACCTCGCGGGCGATCTTCCGAAGAGCGAGGCCCGGTTCGCAGACATCAAAGCCTGCGACCTAGATCCAGAAGGACTGCTCGGTGGCTGAACGGTCGCTGCGAAACAGGATCGGGTGGGTGGCGATTCTCGCCGTCGCGGCTGCCTCGGCCGGCGCCGCGGGGGCGGTGACGGCCCTGGCGGGACCGCCGCCGACGCTCCGGTCGGCCATCCCGACGAAGGAGCTCCCCGTCGGGCACGACCGGTTCGAGGACGCACGCAGTGTTCAGCTCTCCGTTCGAACCTCGCTGCCGGTGTCGCTGCCGGCTCCCGCGAACGGTCGCGTGACCTCCTTCTCGTGCGAGCCGGGCGCGAGCGTGGTGTCCGGGTCCTCCCCGGTGTCCATCGATGGTAGGCCGTATCTCGCCCTCTCGACACGTGTGCCCCTGTGGCGGGATCTAACCCCTGAGTCGAAAGGCGACGATGTCCGCGCCCTCCAGGAGGAACTGCGCCGCCTCGGTCATCAGCTCGAGAGCGATGGAACGCTGGGACGGAAGACGATGCGTGCCGCTGCGGCGGCCTTCGCGCGCGTCGGCGTCAACATCGCGCCGGACAGCGTCCCGGCCGCCTCCGTCATCTGGCTTCCGGCGCCGGCCGTAGCGGTGTCGCGATGCGAGCTCCCAGCTGGAACCCTCGTCGATCAGGGCGCAACGATGGCCACGTTCGCGAGCCTCTCACCCGTCGTCTCGGTCATCGGGCTGCCGGGGGATCTGGTGTCAGGGCCGCGCGCCGCGATTGTCGGCGGCACGAGCCTCGCCGTCGACGGTGAGGGCGTTGTTCAGGATCCCGATGTGTCGGCGCTCGCCGCGGAGGTAGGCATGGACACCTCCGCAGTCGAGGTGAAGCCGATCGACGCCCGCTTGGTGCTCGCCGAGCCTATAGATGTCTCGGTCGTGGTCCCCAGCGCGATCTTCGGCGTCGACGGCGCGCGCGGGTGCGTCGTATCGCGGGGCGTCACCCACTCCGTCGAGATCCTCGGTTCGCAGCTTGGCCAGACCATCGTGGTGTTCCCGGACGGCAAGGCGCCGGAGCGGGTCGATACCCGGCCCGCCGCGCATTCATCATGCCGGTAGGGCTCTCGAGTGTCGGCCATCGTTTCGCTGGCAGTGGGTGGCTCTTCCGCGGGCTGAGTCTGACGCTGACGCCTGGCCGCGTCTACTCCCTTACCGGGCCTTCCGGCGCGGGAAAGAGCACCCTGCTCGCGCTGCTGGCCGGCTGGATTACACCCGCTGAGGGCGTCATCTCCGTGCCGGTGGACGCCCGGACGGGGTGGGTGTTCCAGAATCCGCACGGCACACCCAACCGGACGGCGCGCGACCACGTCGCATTTCCCCTCCTGGCGCGCGGGCAGTCGGTCGCAGCCGCCGACGCTCACGCGGACAGCCTGCTTGACCGATTCGGCCTCCTCGCACTCGCGGACCGCCCTTTCCGCGCGCTGTCCGGAGGCGAGGCCCAGCGCCTGATGCTCGCGCGGGGGCTCGCGGCTGGCCCTGACCTGTTCCTCATCGATGAACCGACTGCGCAGCTCGACCGGGAGACCGCCCGGGGAGTGAACAGGGCGATCGGGGCCATCGCGGCGCACGACACGATCGTGGTGGTGGCGACCCATGATGAGGACACACGGGCGGCCTGCACCGACCACATCGTGCTCCGCAGGGAACCCTCGGACGAGCCGCGCGCCGGAGCGGCGCTGTGAGGGTCGCGGCCGTGCTGCGAGAGGCGTGGCGGAACATCGCTTCTGGCACTGCGCGCACGCGCACCGTGGCGATCGTCGCCGCTGGGACGACGATCCTGCTCGCAGGTGCAGACCTGATCGTGACGCACCAGTTCGTCGAGCGCTGGGAGGCGTTCGTTCGGAGCGGTGCCTCCATCTCCGTGCTGACCGCGGTGGGGCGCGTGGACGCAGCGCGGTGCGATCGTTTGGCTGAGGTCCCGGGCGTGTCCGCTGCCGGTGCGCTGCGATCGACGTCGCGACAGCTCGCGCCCGTCGTGCTTCAGCGCTCGCCGATCCCCGTCAGCGAGGTGTCGCCCGGGTTCAGCGGCGTGATCGGTGCGATAACGCATTCCGACGGCGTACTCGTGGGGCCGGAAGTCGTCGACGCGCTGGGACTCGGAGCCGCCGATGCGCTGGCGACGACGACGGGCGTCGTGCGAGTCGGGGGTGGCTACCGCTACCCCGACGACGGCCGGAGACCCGGGCTCTCCTACGCAGCCCTCGCCCCTGTGCTCGCGGCCCAAGCCTTCGACGAGTGCTGGATCGATGTTCGGCCCGCGCAGGAGATGACCAGCGCCTTGCTCTCGACTTTGCTGCTGTTGGGCGATGAGCACGATCCACCCACGATCGCGCAATTGAATCCGACGATGGGTGCGACCTTCGACGGTCCAGCCCTCTTCGCGGAGCGGATCACCCGGGGAGCAGGTCCGTGCGCTGCGCTGGCCGGACTGATCCTCGGCTTCTCAGGCGTTCGTTCACGGCGACTCGAATTCGCTTCCGCCCTCCATACAGGAGCCTCCCACGGCGACCTCTGCAGCATCGTCACTGCGGAGACCGTGGCGTGGGGCGTCGTGACGACAATGCTCACGGTGCCTGTGGTCGTGCTGCTTCGAACCTCGTTCGATGGCGGTGGAGGAACGTCGCTCGCGCTCTCGATGTCGGTGATGTG
The DNA here is from genome assembly GCF_014217625.1 of Leifsonia shinshuensis. NCBI lineage: Bacteria > Bacillati > Actinomycetota > Actinomycetes > Micrococcales > Microbacteriaceae > Leifsonia > Leifsonia shinshuensis. The sequence goes on from NZ_CP043641.1 coordinate 3,873,107, forward strand.
CGCGGTGTGGCTCGCCGGCCTGGCAGGGGCGTTGTCAGGGGCGGTCGCCATCCGCGAACGCCACCTATTCCGCTATTTCAAGGAGCGCTGAGCGGAGTCCATGACCACCCCGTTCCGCCCTCATCGAAGATCCCGATGTCGGCCGGTTCATACTCCGGTTCCAGCTTGCCGCGGCGCGCGTTGGCCGCCATGCCGTCCTCGTTCCAGCGGTAGGCGCGGCTGCGGGCGTGGTCGTGCGGGAAGAAGTCCCAGGCCTCGCCGCCGGCGCTGTAGTCCTCGCGGACCGTGCCCCAGGCGCGCTCGGCGACGTACGGCCCCCAGTCGCGCCAGCCCGCCCCCTCGTCCGCCTGCTGGATGCGCTCGCGTTCGGCTGCGGTGGGCTCGGCGCCGGTCTCAGCCGGGTTCACCTGGGTCATGTGGCCATTCTCGACGGTCGGCGCTGGACCGGTCTAGCGGACGGACGAGGCCGCGAACTCCGCGAGCCACGCGTCGGCGACCATCCGGTGGCCCTCTGCGCTCGGGTGGACGCCGTCCGGCGCGACCGCCGCGACGCCGCGCTCGGCCGCGGCCGCTGTGAACGGCTCGTGGAGGCGCACCAGGGTCGCGTCGTAGTCGGCGGCGACGCGCTCCACCGCGGCGCGCTTCGGGTCCAGATCCTCCAGCCAGGCCTCCTGGTCGACGGTGACCGGCAGGAAGAACGGCTCGATGAACAGCAGCCGGGAGCGCGGCGCCGGGAGGGAGTCGAGGAGGCGGCGCAGCGTCGCCTCGAAGTCCTCAGCGGAGGTCGGGTCGTCGCTGTCGAAGCGCCGCCACATGTCGTTGACGCCGACGTAGAGGGTGAGCACGTCGGCGTTCGCGGGCACGACCTCCCGCTCCCAGCGGGCCTCGAGGTCGACCGCGCGGTCGCCGGAGACGCCGAGGTTGCGCACCTCGGCGCCGCCCGGTCGCTCCGCGAGTGCGTCCGCCAGCATCCGCACGTAGCCTGCGCCGAGCGACGTGGGGTCGGTGCGGTCGCGTTCGCAGTCGGTGATGGAGTCGCCGACGAAGACGAAGCGGACGGGGTGCGACATGGGGCTCCTTGCGGGGTCGGTGATCGTGCGCGGGCGGACGCCGGCTACGACCGTATCGCCGTTCGCCGGTCTCCCGGTCACCGTGCGAGCGTGTCCCGCGGGTACTCGCCGTACTGGGTGCGGTAGGCGGCGGCGAAGCGGGGCACGTGCGAGAAGCCCCAGCGATGGGCGATGGCGGTCACGGTGTCCTGGTGGACGATGTCTGCGGCGAGGAGGTCGGCGTGCGCGGCGCTGAGCCGCAGCGACCGGAGGTACTGCATGGGGGAGACCCCGACAATGCGGTGGAAGGCGTCCTGCAGCCCGCGCGGGGACAGCCGGGAGGCCTCCGCGACGTCGAGCAGCCCGATGGGCTCTGCGATGTGCTCCTCCATGTAGGCGATGGCCCGGCGGATCGTCGCCGGCACCGCCACCCCGCCGTCGTGAGCGGGTGGGAGGTCGAGGGTGCTGTTCGGGAAGTCGGAGAGGAGGGCCGCCGCCGCCATGCGGAACAGCGTGTCGCGGAGCAGCGGGTCGTCGAACACTCCGCGCTCGGCGCCCGGCCCGAGCGCGTGACCGGCCACCGCCCGCCAGTGCCGCTCGCGTTCGGCGTCGATCGGCGCGCCCCCGGTGAACCGGACGCGGAGGCCGGGCCGGCCGAAGTACTGCCGGGCGAGCGCGTCGACCGCATCGATGTCGAGCTGCACCGCGCTGGATCGCGCCTCGTGCTCCCAGCTCGACCGGATCGGGGCGCGCGGGTAGAGGAAGGGCCGGCTCGTGTCGAGCTGCCGGCGGCCGACGAGGATGCGCAGGGGCGTGGTCGTCTGGCAGACGGTGTACGAGGTCATCGGATCCGCTTCGCCGTGAGCCGTGCAGATCAGGTCGAGCCGCTGGAGCGACAGCCGCTCGTCGCTGACTCCGTCCGCCGCGAAGGAGAACGGGCCGTCGTCGCGGTCCCGGTTGAAGTCGAAGCCGGGTTGGAGGCCGCGGATCACCGCGAGGGCCACATCAGGCTCCCGCGACGACATCGTCATCCGCGTGACCGGCATGCGAAGCACGGTAGCCGCGCCGTGTGCCGGGCGGTAGGGGGAGCGGTCTACTCCGCTGCCGGGCCGGCCTCGCCCGCGAGGGCGTCGACCGCGTGCTGGGTGAGGGCGATGGACTCCTCCTGGTAGCGCGCGAGGAACGCGAGCTGCTCGGTGCTGAGCGACTCGTGGAGCCGCTGGAAGGCCTCCCCGATGGACTGGTACACGTTGGGGCCCGCCGTCAGGGCGGCGTAGTCGACGCTGATCAGCACGCGGCGCCGGTCGACCGGGTCGTGCTCGCGGGTCGCGAACCCTCGCCTGATCAGCCGGTCGGCGATCCCGGTGACCGCTCCGGAGGTCAGGTTGAGGGCGGCGCCGAGCTGACCGGCCGTCTGCGGGCCGTTGCGCATCAGCACGTCGAGGGCCTTCATGTCGCTCACCCCGAGGCCGTAGCTGGCGGCCGCCCGCTGCTGGAACAGGCCGGTCAGACTCGCCGACTGCGCGCCGAGATCGGTCAGCTTGGCGATCAGCTCGCGGCGGGCTGCGCTGTCGGCTTCGGCGGGTTCGTTCGAATCCACTCTTGCAATCCTCTCAGTTCCTCATTATCTTAGTAACTAAGCTATCTTAGCGACTAAGGCAAATCTACCGCCTGGCCGCGAGGCCGGCGAGAACAGAGAGGAAGGGCATCCGATGTCCCGCACCGTCAGCACCGCACCATCCACCGATCGACTCACCCCGCACCTGGTGTCCTCCGAGGATGACACGCCCATCGAGTACTTCAGCACCGGCACGGGGCCCGGCCTCGTGATCGTCCACGGGACGATGCAGTCGGCGGCCAGCCAGAGCGAGCTGGCCGCGGCGCTCGCCGGCACGTTCACCGTCCATCTGGTCAACCGCCGCGGCCGGGGCCGCAGCGGCGCGTATCCCGCGCTCGAGAGCTACGACCTGGCGCTGGAGGTCGCGGATGTCTCCGCCGTCGTCGCCGCGACCGGCTCGACCGCGGTCATGGGCATCAGCTCCGGCGGGATCATCGCCGCGGAGGTCGCGCTCGCGCAGCCGTCGCTCGCGGTGGTGCTGTTCGAGCCCGCCCTCGTCGCCGACGGCTCCCTCGACCTCGACGCCTTCCTGCGCCGGTTCGAGCCGGAGGCCGCCCGCGGCGACGTCCCGGCCTACATGGTCACCGCCCTCCTCGGAACGCAGATGGGCCCGGCCTTCCTGCGCTTCTTCCCGCGCCGGATGCTGGAGTCCAGCACCCGGAAGATGATCGCCAAGGACCCAGGGACGCTCCCCGTGGGCGGCGCGACGATGGGCGAGCTCGCGCAGGCGGTGCCGTACGACATGAGGATCGTGGCCCAGCGCGCCGACCGCATCGGCGACTACGCGGCGATCCGCGGCCCGGTGCTGCTGATCTCGGCGGAGAAGTCGCCGGCCTACCTCCGCCACGCGGTCGGGCGGCTGGGCGAGCTGCTGCCGGGCGCGCGCACCGGCACGATCCCGAGCGCCGGGCACTCGGCGACGCAGAACGCGAAGGACGGCGGCAAGCCGCAGGCGGTGGCGGAGGTGGTGCGGGCGGGGCTCGGCGCCACTCAGCACTGACGCTGCTGAATCCCAGAACCAGCCACTGTTGGCGTCGCTGAATGCCTCCTGCCTACGATCGAGATCGACCTCCGCTCGAAAGGAACGACAGTGCAGTTCAGGTACCTCGGCAACTCCGGCTTCAAGATCTCCGAGATCACGTACGGAAACTGGCTGACCCACGGCTCGCAGATCGAGAACGAGACGGCCGCGGCGTGCGTCCGTGCCGCCCTCGACGCCGGGATCACCACCTTCGACACCGCAGACGTCTACGCCAACACCGCGGCGGAGACCGTCCTCGGCGAGACCCTGAAGGGCGAGCGCCGCCAGTCGCTGGAGATCTTCACGAAGGTCTTCGGTCCCACCGGTCCCAAGGGCCACAACGACGTCGGGCTCTCCCGCAAGCACATCATGGAGTCCATCGACGGCTCGCTGTCCCGGCTGCAGACCGACTACGTCGACCTGTACCAGGCGCACCGGTTCGACTTCTTCACCCCGCTGGAGGAGACCATGCAGGCGTTCGCCGACGTCGTGCGGCAGGGCAAGGCCCTCTACATCGGCGTCAGCGAGTGGACCGCGGACCAGCTCCGCGCCGGCCACGCCCTCGCGAAGGACCTCGGCTTCCAGCTCATCTCGAACCAGCCCGAGTACTCGGCGCTCTGGCGGGTCATCGAGGCGGAGGTCGTCCCGACGTCGAAGGAGCTCGGGATCTCGCAGATCGTCTGGTCGCCGGTGGCGCAGGGCGTCCTCAGCGGCAAGTACAAGCCGGGCGCGCCGCTGCCCGAGGGCAGCCGGGCGACCGACGAGAAGGGCGGAGCGGGCGCGGTGAAGCGCTGGCTGTCCGACGACGTCCTCACCCGCGTCCAGGAGCTCACCCCGATCGCGCAGGAGCTCGGCCTCACCCCGGCGCAGCTCGCGGTCGCCTGGGTGCTGCAGAACGACAACGTGGCCACCGCGATCATCGGCGCCTCCCGCCCGGAGCAGGTGGTCGAGAACGTGAAGGCCTCCGGCGTCACGATCCCGGCCGAGCTGCTGGGCCGGATCGACGAGGTCCTCGGCGGCGCCGTCGAGCGCGACGCGTCGCACACGGCCACGCGCTCGCCGAAGCACCGCGACGCCTGAGCCGCTACGATTCGTGCCGAATGTCGACTCTCGCGCGGCGAGAGTCGACATTCGGCACGAATGTCTCGGGCTCAGACGCGGCTGCTGACCGAGTCGCCCGCCAGCCGCTGCGAGATCCACACCGGGATGATCGCGAGAATCGTCAGCACGGCCGCCACCACGTTGACGACGGGCGCCTGGTTGGGCCGGAACAGATTCTGGAAGATCCAGATCGGCAGCGTCTGCACGGCAGGTCCCGCCGTGAACGTGGTCACCACGATCTCGTCGAAGCTGAGCGCGAAGGCGAGCAGCACGCCGGCTGCGAGCGCGCCGCGCACCTGCGGCAGCGTCACCCAGAGGAACGTCTGCCAGCCGCGCGCGCCGAGGTCGCCGGAGGCCTCCTCGAGCGAGGTCCCCATCCGCCGCAGCCGCGCCTGGACGTTGTTGTAGACGATCACGATGCAGAACGTGGCGTGGCCGATGATGACCGTCGCCATCCCGAGCGTCACGCCGACCGGGCCGAGCACCGTCGTGAACGTCGACGCCAGCGCGATGCCCGTCACGATGCCGGGGAGGGTGATCGGCAGCACGACGAGGAAGTTGATGCTCTGCCGTCCGAAGAACCGGAACCGCTGCACCGCGAACGCCGCCATCGTCCCGAGCACCAGCGCGATCGCGGAGGCGCACAGTCCGGCGATCACGGACGTCGCCAGCGCGTCCGCCGCGCCGCGGGAGTGGAACGCGTCCACCCACCACTGCAGCGTGAAGCCGGGCGGCGGGAACGAGAACGTGTGCGAGCTGTTGAACGAGTTCAGCACGATCAGCAGCAGCGGCACGTACAGGATCACCAGGCCGACCAGCATGCAGAGGCCGACCACGATCCGCGCCGGGGTCGAGAGCAGTTTCACACGTTCTCCAATGCGCCGGTGCGGCGGACCGCCAGCAGGTAGAGCACGACCGCGACGAGCGGGATCACCGACAGCGCCGCCGCCAGCGGCTGGTTGTTCGCCGTGACGAGCTGCCCGTAGATGAGGTTCGCGAGCAGCTGCGTCTTGCCTCCGACGATCCCCACCGCGATGTAGTCGCCGAAGCTCAGCGCGAACGTGAAGATCGACCCGGCCACGATCGCGGGGAACACCAGCGGGAACGCCACCGTCCTGATCGTCCGCCAGGTCGACGCGCCCAGGTCGTAGCTGGCCTCGAACAGCGAGTCGGGCACCCGGTCGAAGCCGGCGTACACCGGGATGATCATGTACGGCAGCCACAGGTAGGCCAGCGTCATGATCGTCGCGGGGAGGCCGAATCCGGGGGTCCAGCCGCCGGTCGCGACCGCGATCGGCCCGCCCGGCTCGACCAGGATGCGCCAGGCGTACGCCTTCACCAGGTAGCTTGCCCACAGCGGCGTCGTCACCGCGACCAGGTAGAGCGCGCGCCGGCTCGGCTTGGCCACCTTCGCGATGTACAGGGCCATCGGGAAGGCGACCACGGCGTCGATGAGCGTCACTCCGAGCGCCACGAGCAGCGTCCGCAGCGCGACCGTCCCGTAGACCGGGTCGGTGAACAGCGTCGCGTAGTTCTCCAGCGTGAAGGTCGGGACCACCGCGCCCGTGAACCCGTCCACCGTCCAGAACGACGAGACCAGGAGGACGGCGATCGAGCCCAGGTAGATGACGACGAGCCAGAGCAGGGGAGGCCCGAGCAGGAAGCCCAGGCGAGCCCTCATCCCTTGATCTCCTGCCACTTGCTCACCCATTCGCTGTACGCGGTGCAGTCGTTGCCGCTGCCGTCGACGCACTTGGTCTGCGGCGTGGTCCAGTAGTGGATCTTGGCGGCGTAGCCCGCGTCGAGCGCGTGGTACTGCGTGCAGAAGGTCGGGTCCTCGGTCTTCTCGCACGCCTTGGTCTGCGCCGGCGCCTCACCGAACCACTCCGCCACCTGGGCGTTGACCGTCGGGGAGGTGATCCAGTTCATCCACTGGTACATGCAGTTCGGGTGCTTCGCCTTGGCGGCGATCATCCAGGTGTCCGACCAGCCGGTGGATCCTTCGCTCGGGACGGTCGTGCCGACCTGCACCTTTCCGTCGCTCTGGATGAGGTTGGCGATGACCTGCCACGACGTGCCGACGACGCTGGCGCCGGACTCGAACGACTGCACGGACTTGGTGTAGTCCGACCAGTACTCGCCGATGGAGGCCTTCTGCTTCTTCAGCAGCGAGACCGCGGCGTCGAGCTGCTTCTCGGTCAGCGAGTACGGGTCCTTGATCCCGAGCGACGGGTCGTGCGCCTTCAGGTACAGCGCGGCGTCGGCGATGTAGATCGGGGAGTCGTACGCGGTGACCTTGCCGGCGTACTTGGACGCGTCGTCGAAGACGGCCGACCAGGAATCCGGCGCCGGGGTGACGGCCGCCTTGTTGTACATCAGCACGTTGGCTCCCCAGCCGTGCGGGATGCCGTACATCTGGCCGTCGACCGAGTTCCAGGCCTTGTTCTTGAGGAAGCTGGAGATGGTCGTGTAGTTCGGCACCAGCTTGGTGTTGACCGGCGCGACCTGGCCGCCGTAGACCAGGCGGAGGGTCGCGTCGCCGGAGGCCGAGACGCCGTCGTAGTCGCCGGTGCGCATGAGCTGCACCATCTCGTCGGAGGTGCCGGCGACCTTGGCGTTGACCTGGCAGCCGGTGTTCTGCTCGAACGGCGTCACCCAGTTCACCTTGGGGTCGTTGGAGCCGTCCTCGGCGTAGCCCGCCCAGACGATCAGGTTGAGCTGGTTCTCGTTGGCCCCGAGCTTCTTCGCCATCGGGACGTTCGGCACCGAGCCGGCCGAGCCGCCCGTGGAGCCGCCGCCGGAACAGGCCGCGAGCACCAGGAGGGCGGCCGAGACGGCCGCCGCTGCGGCCGCCGAGCGCGCCACGCGCTTCGTTGCACGGATCATGAGTCCTGCCTCTCTTCTACACCTCTGCTGCGAGGTACATCTGCGTCCTGGAGGTCGTCCTCCGCGTCGCCGCCGAGCCTCCGGAGGTCGTCGTCGTTCCAGGTCACGTGCACGCGTGAGCCGCGGTCGAGCTCGACGCGGTGCGTGCGGTCGTTGCTCTCCAGCACCGAGATCCGGAGGCCCGCGTCGAGGTCCACCACGCGGCGGATGCTGTTGCCCGCGTAGACGGACTCGACCAGCGTTCCGGCCGCGGACGGCGAGCCGGAGGCGTCGGGTAGCGTGTGCAGCTCCAGCTTCTCCGGCCGGATGGAGTACTCGCCCTCCAGGCCCAGGATGCTGCGGGCGCGCTCGCGGTCGAACAGGTTCGACGTGCCGACGAAGTCCGCGACGAACCGGGAGTTCGGGTGCTCGTACAGCTCCCGCGGTGTCCCCAACTGCTCGATCCGCCCGTTGTTGAAGACCGCGATCCGGTCGGACAGCGTCAGGGCCTCGTCCTGGTCGTGGGTGACGAAGACGAAGGCGATCCCGAGCTCGTGCTGGAGCTGCTTGAGCTCGACCTGCATCTGCTGGCGCAGCTTGAGGTCGAGCGCGCCGAGCGGCTCGTCCAGCAGCAGCGCCTTCGGCTGAACGACGGTCGCGCGGGCGAGGGCCACGCGTTGTCGCTGGCCGCCGGAGAGCTGCGCGGGCTTGCGGTCGGCGAAGCCGGTCAGCTGCACGGAGGCGAGCGCGTCCATCGCCCGCCTGCGTCGCTCGGCTCGGCCGACGCCGCGGACCCGCAGGCCGTAGGCGACGTTGTCGAGCACCGACATGTGCGGGAACAGCGCGTAGTCCTGGAAGACGGTGTTGACGTCGCGCGCGGCGGCCGGCTTGCCGGTGACGTCCTGGCCGAACAGCTCGATCGTGCCGGAGGTCGGCTGTTCGAAGCCGGCGATGCAGCGCAGCACCGTGGTCTTCCCCGAGCCGGAGGGGCCGAGCATGGAGAAGAACTCCCCGGCGGCGATCTCCAGATCGAGGCCGTCGACGGCCGCGACCGTCCCGAATCGTTTGGTCAGTCCGGTCAGCCTGATGGCGGGCTGCTCGCTCACATCCAGTCTCCTTCGACGGTGGGCGTCGCAATCATATGCGATCAGATGTTGGTGCGACTACGGTTTCCGCAGCAAAGATTCGTCACGAATGTCGATTCCCGCTGTCTGAGAGTCGACATTCGGTCCGAAAGGTCTGTACTCCGCCGTTGGCGAACGGGAGGCCCCTCCGCCCCGCGCAAGGCGCACACTCGTCTCATGACGGATGCGGACGCGCTGGACGCCTACTCGACGGCGGTGGTACGCGTCGCGCGGGTCGTCGGCCCGGCGGTCGCCGCCGTGACCGCCCGGACCTCCCGCGGCGTCGGCCTCGGCAGCGCCACCGTCGTCTCGGCGGAGGGCCACCTCCTCACCAGCGCGCACGTCGTGGAGGGCGCGGGGAGCGTCGACCTCGCGTTCGAGGACGGCACCCGGGTGCGCGCCCGCGTGATCGGCCGCGACCCGCTCTCCGACCTCGCGATGCTGCTCGCGGACTCCGCAGTGCCGGCACCGGTCGAGCTCGGCGACGCCGCGAAGCTCCAGGTCGGCCAGCTCGTCGTCGCCGTCGGCAATCCGCTGGGCCTCGCCGGAAGCGTGACAGCCGGCATCGTCTCGGCGCTCGGGAGGTCGCTCCCGACCCGGTCCGGCCGGGTGGTGGACGAGGTCATCCAGACCGACGCCGCGCTCAACCCCGGCAACAGCGGGGGAGCGCTCGCCGACAGCACCGCCCGCATGATCGGCGTGAACACGGCGGTCGCCGGAACCGGCCTCGGCCTCGCCGTCCCGATCAACGCCACCAGCCGGCAGATCATGGACACCTTGATGCGCGAGGGCCGCGTCCGCCGCGGCTGGCTCGGCATCGCCGGCGCCGAGATCACCCTCAGCCCGGAGATCGCCCGCAAGGCGGGAGCACGCACCGGCATCCAGGTGATGTCGGTGGTCCCGGACAGCCCGGCCGACCTCGCCGGCATCCGCACCGGCGACGTGCTCATCTCCCTCGACCGGATGCGCATCCACGCGGTCGCGGACCTCCAGCGGCTGATGATCGCGAGCACGATCGGGAGGCGGCTGGAGCTGACGGTGTGGCGGAACGGCGCGCTCGTCGACGCCATCGTCGAACCCACCGAACTCACCGACGCGTAACCGCCCGCGCGATTCGTGCCGAATGTCGACTCTCGCGCCGCCGAAGTCGACATTCGGCACGAATCGCGAAGGGTCAGGTTCGCGCGGCGGCATCCTTCGGTAACCGCACCACGACCTGCGCACCGCCGCCCTCGCGATCCACCGCGCTCACCCGGCCGCGGTGTCGGTCGACGACCTCCGCGACCAGCGCCAGCCCCAGCCCGTAGTGCCGCTCCCGCCCGGCCGAGCCGCCCTCCGCGCGCGCGGACGCGAAGCGGTCGAACGCGCGGTCCTGGAGGCCGTCGCCGAAGCCGGGGCCGTCGTCGGAGACCGTGAGCTCGACCTCCTCGCGGGAGGTCGAGACGTCGATCGCGACCTGCGAACCGGCGTGATCGAGGGCGTTGTCGACCAGCGCCACGATCATCCGGCGCAGCGACACCGGGGCGCCGGTGACGACCGCGTCGGGCGTGGCCGTGGTCGTCAGCACGATCTCCCGCTCATGCGCCCGCCCCTCCGCCGACCGCGCGACGACCGCCGCGAGCTCGCCGATGTCGACGCGCTCCGGCTCCACGTTCTGGCGCGGGTCGGCCGCGGTGAGCAGGTCCTCCACGATCTCGGTCAGCGCCCGGCTGTCGTCCACGATCTCGTCCAGGCCCGAGCGCACGTCGTCGTCGACGGACACGGCGCCGGCTCCGCCGCCACCGCCGCCACCGCGTGACAGCCGCCGGCGCAGCAGCTGCGCCCGGGTGCTCAGCAGCGTCAGCGGTGTCCGCAGCTCGTGCCCCGCGTCCGCGACGAACCGACGCTGCAGCGCCAGCGCCTCCGACATCGGGCGCATCGACCGGCGCGCCAGCAGGAGCCCGAGCAGGGCCGCTGCCACCGTCGCGATCGCGCCGGAGATGACGAGCGCGGTGAGCAGGCGGCCCATCTCCTCCTGCTGCTCGGCCAGGCCGTAGCTGATCTGCACGACCTTGCCGCGCCGCACGTCGGTCTGGGTGAGGTAGCTCTTCCCATCCGCGGCCACGACGGTCTCGGTGATCGACCCGCCGTTCCGGGCGACCTCCTGCAGTGCCCGCTCGTCCGGGAGGCCCTTCGGCAGGTTGGGGGAGACGTCCCTGCCCTGCGGGAGGATGACCGTGATCAGGAGGTCGTGCGGCGCGTCGTGCACGGAGTCCACCTGCGAGGCGTCCGCGAGCGCGCGCTTCGCGGCCTCCGTCTGGCCCGTCGAAACCACGATGTAGACGACGCCGCCGAGCACGACGAACAGCGCCAGGATGATCCCGGCGAACTGCAGGGCGAGCCGCGCCGACGCCGTGCGCAGCTCGCGGAGGTCGGCCTTCATCCGACTCCGCCCAGCCGGTAGCCCACGCCGCGCACCGTCTCGATGAGCGTGCGGCCGAACTTCTTGCGGAGGTGGTGCACGTAGGTGTCGACCACGCCGGGGTCGTCCGCGTCGGCGAACACCTCGTCCAGCAGCACGGCGCGGGAGAAGACCTGCTCGGGGCGGCGGGCCAGCAGCTCGAGCAGGCCGGCCTCCCGGTCGGAGAGCACGGTGCGCTCACCGCTGCCGAGCGTGACCGTGCGGCTGCCGACATCCAGCTGGCCGCCGGGGAAGCGCACGGTCGGGACCTCCGACGACGCCCGGCGGATCAGCGCGCGCACCCGGGCGAGCAGCTCGTCGATGTCGAACGGCTTCGCCAGGTAGTCCTCCGCGCCGGCGTTCAGCCCGTCCACCCGGTCGGGGGCGGTGCCGAGGGCCGAGAGGATGAGGATGGGCGTCGTCACGCCGTTGCTGCGGAGCCCGCGCAGCACGCCGAGCCCGTCGACGGCGGGGAGGCCGCGGTCGAGCACGACGGCGTCGAACTGCTCGGTGAGCCCGCGGTGCAGTGCGCGCTGGCCGTCGCGGGCGATCTCCACGTCGTAGCCGTCGGAGACGAGCAGCGTCTCCAGCATCCCGGCGAGACGGCTGTCGTCCTCGGCGACCAGGACCCTGCGGCGCTCACTCATGCCCGCAGTATAGGAGGGGTCGCCCGCGAGCCCGTCGCCGCTCACCGGGGATGCTCCGCTCCCGCGAAGTCCAGCTCGCCGACCCCGAGCAGCCGGCCGGCCGCGTCGACGGCGAGCACGCCGCGCGCGCCGTGGCCCAGTGCCCAGCGGATGCCGTCCTCCCCGAGCGCGAACACCGCGGTCGCCAGGAGGTCGGCGGTCGTGAGGTCGGCGGCGACGACCGTGGCGCTGCGCAGCCCGGTCGCTGCGGAGTCCGTGCGGCCGTCCACCATGTGGGCGCCGCGCTCGTAGGCGCCGGAGGTCGCGACGCCGCCGTCCCGCACCTCCAGCACAGCGAGCACGTCCGCCGCGCTGTCGGGGGAGCGGACGCCGACGTTCCACGGCCGGCCGTCGCCCGGGCTTCCGGACACAGCGACGTCGCCGCCCGCATTGAGGCAGAAGTCCGGGAGGCCGCCCTCGGCGAGCGAGCGCGCTGCGCGGTCGGCGGCCCAGCCCTTCACCACGCCGTCGAGGTCCCAGGAGCCGTCCGGCCGCCGGATGCGGAACGCGCCTCCGGACGCCTCCGCCATCCCGGAGCCGAGCGCGACCACCTCCGCGAAGTCGTCGCTCACCCCGGACAGGTCGCCGCCGTGGGCGTTCACCCGGCTGAGCTCGCTGTCGGGACGATAGGCGGAGAACCGGGCGTCCGCGTCCCGCAGCACGCGGAACGCGCGCTCGGCTGCGGCCGATGCGACCGTCTCCGACGCCTCCCGGATGTCGATCGACATCGGGATGCCCATGACGGTCTCCAGGAACCTCATCGCTGGTCGATGGCCGACTGCAGCGACTGGATGTAGCCCTCCGAGGTGTACGTCGCACCCGAGATCGTGTCGATCTTCGCGGACTGGGAGGCCATGGCCTCCTGCTGCAGCATCGGGATCGCCTGCGAGTTGATCTCCTGGTCGCGGAAGCTCTCCGTCGGGTACTGGACGGCGTCCACGGCGGTGATTTTGGTCCCCTCGAAGGTGACCTTCACCTGCACAGGGCCGTAGCGGGTGTCGACGGCGGTGCCGGTGACGGTCTTCGTCGCGGCGGCAGGAGCGGCGGCGGCGCTCGCAGAGGCGGACGGCGTCGCGGTCGCGCTGGGCGTGGCCGCCGGCGTCGGCGTGGCGGCCGGCGTCGTGGTCGCGTGCGCCGACGACAGGGCGGTGCTCTGCTCACCCACGCCGTACAGCTTGAGGCCGATGGTGGCGCCCATCACCACGAGGATGATGGTGAAGAGGACGGTCCCGCGCCAGGATTTGCTGTTCATGGTCTCGGTCCGTTCATGACATGCTCAGTTCTTCTCGGTGGATGAAACGCTTGGGCATCCGCAGTTCGCGCAGCGAGGACTCCACCTGCTCGGCCATACCCTCCGGCCCGCAGATGAAAGCCTCCCAGTTGTGGAGGTCGGGCACGATGCGGCTGAGGGAGCCAGGGCCGAGCGGGTCGTAGCCGAGCTGCGCGCGGCGGCCCACGAGCGGGATCACCGTGACGCCCTCCATCGCCTGCAGCTCCCCGAGCAGAGCGAGCTGCTCGGGTGCGCTGACCCGGTACAGGACGACCGGCCGGCCGCCGCGGTAGACCAGCTCTTCGGCGAGCGCCCGGATCGGCCCGATGCCCGCGCCGCCCGCGATGAGCAGCAGCTTGCCGCGGCTCGCGCGGTCGGCGGTGAAGTGCCCGAACGGCCCCTCCGCGAACACCATGGTCCCCGGCTTCAGCGAGGTCAGCCGGCTGGAGTGGTCGCCCAGCGTCCCGACGGTGATGCGCAGCCGCCCGTTCGCCGGCACCGCCGACACCGAGTAGGGGTGTGCCGTGCCGAGGTGGCCCCAGGCGAAGAAGCGGAACAGCAGGAAGTTGCCCGCCCGGACGCCCAGCCGGTCGACGTGCGGCCCCTCCAGCCAGACGCTGTTCAGGCCGTGGCCCTCCGGGACCACCGCGAGGACGCGCATCCGGCCCTTCCAGGCGTCCATCGTCGGCAGGATGAACCGCCACGTCAGCACGGCAGAGGCGGTGCCGAGGTAGAGGCCGATCCAGAGGATGCGGTTCACGGGGTTGCCGACGAAGTGCACGCCCGCGCTGAGCTGGTGCAGGAAGGTGAGGAAGATCGCGACGTAGGTCGTGAGGTGCAGCCAGTACCAGACCTCGTAGGACAGCTTCGTGCGGATCAGGCGCGCGCTGGAGAGCCCGACCGCGAGGAACGCGATGGTCCCCACGAGCGCCCAGAGCATGTCCGGATACGAGTAGTAGACGGTCCAGAACTCGTCCCACGGCGTGCTCTTGTCGATCACCTCGCTGCCCAGCACGATGAAGACCACGTGCGTGACGATGAGGAAGATGACCGACGCTCCGAGGGAGCGGTGCCAGGAGACCAGCTTGTCGAGCCCGACCGCGTTCTCGAACCACGGCACCCGCGCGATCAGCAGCACCTGGTAGCAGACCAGCAGGGCGCCGACCAGGCCGCTCAGCTCGCCGAGCGAGGTGATGGCGTTGGCCGGCGTGGAGGCGAAGTTCGCGGGGACGCTGAACCACCACATCCCGAGCACCGCGATCACGCTGGCGACCAGCAGGACGCGTACCGTGCGCGAGCCGCGCCGGTGCCTGGTCGCGGCGCCACGGCGCGCACGGGGACGCCGTGCGGGTGCCGTCGTCGCGGCCCAGGTCTCTGTCATGCCTCCAACGATGCTGGTCGAATCTTTGTGGATTCTTACGTCGGCTGAGAACGGGCTAAGGATCGGCTATGGAGTGCGGCGGCGCGCCGTGACGGCGGCGCCGGCGCCGGTCGCGGAGCGGGTGCGACTACGGTTTCGGCATGAGCTTCGCCCTGCTGGCGCTGGTGGTCGCCGTCGGCCTGCTCGGCCCGCTGGCGGCCGCGCGGTCGATCTGGCGCGTGCCCGTCGTGGCGGGTGAGCTGCTCGGCGGCCTCCTGATCGGCGTCTCGGGGTTCCGGCTGGTGGACCCGTCGATCGACGACTTCCAGCTCCTGGCCTCCATCGGGTTCGGGCTGACGATGGTCGTCGTCGGCTCGCACGTGCCGGTGCGCGACGCCGTCGTCCGTGCGGCGCTCGCCCGCGGCGCGCTCGGCGCGGGACTGGTGGGCGCGGCCTCCGCGGTGCTGGCGGCCGGGCTCGCGGCCGTCGCGCACTCGGGGAACGGCCTGCTCTACGGCGTCCTGCTCGCGTCATCGTCGGCGGCGCTCGTGCTGCCGATGCTCCAGTCCGTGAACGTGGACAAGCGCTCCGCGGCGCAGCTCGTCGCGCAGATCGCCGTCGCGGACGTCGTCTGCGTCGTCCTGCTGCCGCTCGTCGTCGTGCCGGGGAGGGCGCTCACTGCCGGGATCGGTCTGCTGGTGATCGCCGCGCTCGCCGTCGGGCTGTGGTTCGGGCTGACCCGCTGGGTCCGTTCCGACCGGCGCCGGGTGCTGCACGCCTACTCGGAACGGCGCCGGTTCGCGCTCGAGCTGCGGCTCAGCCTCCTGGTGCTGTTCGCGTTCGCGGCGATCGCGCAGTTCGCGCAGCTGTCGATCATGATCGCGGGCTTCGCGCTGGGACTCGTGCTGTCGGCCGTCGGCGAGCCGCACCGGCTGGCGCGGCAGCTGTTCGGGATGACGGAGGGCTTCTTCGGGCCGCTGTTCTTCGTCTGGCTGGGCGCCTCACTCGACCTGCGGGCGCTGGTGGCGCATCCGGCGATGATCCTGCTCGGCGTCGCGCTCGGCGTCGGGGCGGTCGTGGCGCACCTCGCCTCCCGGATCGCC
Organism: Leifsonia shinshuensis; assembly: GCF_014217625.1. Classification (NCBI taxonomy): domain Bacteria; kingdom Bacillati; phylum Actinomycetota; class Actinomycetes; order Micrococcales; family Microbacteriaceae; genus Leifsonia; species Leifsonia shinshuensis. The sequence continues at coordinate 3,888,744 of NZ_CP043641.1, forward strand.
GGCCTCCCGTGGGCGCAGGCGGTCGCCTCGGCCGGCCAGCTCGGAGTGCCGGTCGCGGCCGTGACGCTCGGCCTCCAGACGCACACGCTCGCGGCGGGGGAGGGCGGGGCGATCCTGCTCGGGGCGCTGATCAGCCTGGCGACGTCGGCGGTGTCGGTCGCTGCGGTGGCGCGGCGGGCGAAAGGGAGCGTCGGCGCTACGCCAGCGTCATGAACAGCTTCTCGAGCTCCTCGACGGTCATCGGGTCGGTCGTGTCGTCAGGGTCGTTGAGGCACTTCTCCATCGCGGTGGCGATGATCTGGAAGCCGGCCTTGTCGAGTGCGCTGGAGACCGCAGCGAGCTGGATGACGACGTCGCGGCACTTCCCGCCGTTCTCGACCGCGGCGATCACGGCGTTCAGCTGACCCTGCGCGCGGCGCAGACGGTTCAGCACGGGCTTGACGTCGGCGGGGGTGCGGTCCACGGTCAGCTCCGTCCGAACAGACGGCCGAGGAAGCCGGCGCCGGGCGAGCCGGCGGACGCGGGCTGCTCGGCGTGGCCGTCGCACCACTGGGCGGCCGGGACGTTCCTGCGCACGTCGGCGACGTGCTGGCCGCAGCCGTTCCAGGTCGTCTTGCCGCAGGTGGAGCAGGCGACGGGATAACACATGGGCGGTCCTCTCTGGGATGGTTCCCGGGGGATTCGGGATACCCCCGGAGGTATAGTACGATACCGGCGGGGGTATACGCAATCCGCTCCCCGGACCCCGCACGGAAGAAGGACCATCCCAGTGAGAACGATCATCGTCGGCGGCGTCGCCGGAGGCATGTCGGCGGCGACCCGGCTGCGCCGGCTGGACGAGTCGCGCGACATCGTCGTGTTCGAGCGCGGCCCCTACGTCTCCTACGCGAACTGCGGCCTCCCGTACTTCGTCGGCGGCGTCATCCGCGACCGCTCGGCGCTGCTGCTGCAGACGCCGCAGTCGCTGGCGTCGCGGTTCCGGCTGGATGTCCGCACCGGTCACGAGGTGCTCGCCGTCGACGCGGCAGAGCGCACGGTCACGGTGCTCGACCTGGCGAGCGGCGAGACGGCGACCGAGGGCTACGACGAACTGATCCTCGCCGTCGGAGCCTCCGCATGGGAGGCCGCAGGGCATCCCGGAATCCCCACGCACACGCTGCGCACCGTGGAGGACGTGGACGCGATCGGCGCGCTGGTGGACGCGGCGGCGGACCACCCCGCCGCGCTGGTGGTCGGCGGCGGGTTCATCGGGCTGGAGGCGGTGGAGAACCTGGTGCGGCGCGGCATCCACGTCACCCTCGTCCAGCGCGGCCCGCACCTCCTGAGCCCGCTCGACCCGGAGATGGCGGCGCCGCTGGAGGCGCAGCTGCGCAGCCACGGCGTCGACGTGCGCACCGCGGTCACGATCGACGCGGTGGAGGACGGCGTCGTCGTGCTCTCCGACGGCGGCGCGCTCCGACCCGACTTCATCGTGGACGCCTCCGGCGTGGTGCCGAGCGTCGACCTCGCGCGCACCGCGGGGCTGGCGCTCGGCGCGACCGGCGGGATCGCCGTCGACGCGCACAACCGCACCAGCGACGCGCACATCTACGCCGTCGGCGATGGAGTCGAGAAGGTCGACGCCCTCTCCGGCGACGCGGCCCTGGTCACCATGGCCGGCCTCGCCAACCGGCACGGCCGGTCGGTCGCGGACGTGATCGCCGGCCACGACGAGCGCAACACCCCGGCACTCGGCACTGCGATCGTGAAGGTGTTCGAGACCGTCGCCGCGAAGGTCGGCTGGAGCGAACGGCAGCTGACGGCGGCGGACCGAGAGCACCGCGTCATCCACACCCACCCGACGTCGCACGCGACGTACTACCCGGGGGCACAGCCGATGTCGATGAAGCTCCTGGTCGACCCCGCGACCGACGCCATCCTCGGCGCGCAGGTCGTCGGCGGGGAGGGTGTGGACAAGCGCATCGATGTCATCGCGGTGGCGATGGCGGGCGGCATCACGGCCTCCGGCCTCGCCCGCCTCGAACTCGCTTACGCCCCGCAGTTCGGCTCGGCGAAGGACCCGGTCAACCAGCTCGGCTACGTGGCCGACAACCTCCGCACCGGCGCGACCCGCGCGGTCCAATGGCACGAACTCGACGCGCTGCTCGCGGCCGGTGCGACGCTGGTGGATGTCCGCACCGCGGGTGAGCATGCCACGGGTGCGATCCCCGGCGCGGTCAACATCCCGGTCGACGACCTCCGCGAGCGGCTCGGCGAGCTGCCGGACGGCCCGGTCGTCGTGCACTGCCAGGTGGGGCAGCGCGGGCACACCGCGGCGCGCATCCTCGCCCAGCACGGGCGGGATGCGGTGAACCTGGACGGCGGGTACCGGACGTGGGTCGCAGGGGCTGCGACGCGGGTGCGGGAGGCCGTCGCCGCCTAGGTCAACCGAAAGCCGATCGTCAGGGTCTACCCATGTGACGTAAGAATCCGTCAAGAATTCGCCGGGATGGTGGAGGTGTATCGACCCGGAAGAAGGAGGCGACGGATGGCGACCTGGACGCGAGGCAAGCGAATCGTCGGAGTGCTGACGACCGTGATCGGCGTCGGCAGCGTGACCGCGGCGGGAGCCGTCGGCACTGTGCTGTTCGACACGACCCCCACCAAGCACGCCGCTGCGGTGACGGTGCGCACCCCCGCGGCGACACCGACCGCGACTCCCACCCCGACAGCCGGCCCCCGCTCCGGCCCCGGCCGCTCCGTAGCGACGCCGTCGGCGACCCCGACCGCTGCTCCGACCGCGGCGGCGCCCGCTGCCCCGGCCCCCGCCCCAGCGCCGGTGCAGCCGAGCCAGGGCGGCTCGTCCAGCGGCACGTCGTCAGGCTCCTGATGCGAAGGCCGACGGAGGGGAGCGACGATGAGTGAGCTGCTGTGGGCCTTCGGCCGCGCGTCCGGGCTGATCGCGCTGCTGCTGTTCACGCTGACGCTGGTGCTCGGCATCGTCACGCGCTCCGGGCGCCCCCTGCCCGGGCTGCCGCGGTTCTCGGTGTCCCTGATCCACCGCAACGTGTCGCTGCTCGCGTGCGTCTTCCTCGTGCTCCACGTGGGGACGCTGCTGTTCGACTCGTACGCCAAGCTCTCGGTGCTGGACATCGTCGTGCCGTTCGCCGGGTCGTTCAAGCCGCTCTGGCAGGGGCTTGGCACCGTCGCCTTCGACCTGGTCGTGGCGATCACGATCACCGGCCTGCTGCGGCGCCGGATCGGGCAGCGCGCCTTCCGCTTCGTGCACTGGTTCACCTACGCCATGTGGCCGATCGCCGTCCTGCACGGTATCGGCAACGGGACGAACGGGACGAGCGGATGGTTCCTGCTGGTCACCGCCGGGTGCGCCCTCCTCGTCGTCGCCGCTGTGATCTGGCGGCTGTCGGCCCGGTTCGTGGAGCACTCGCACACGCGGCGCCTCGCCGCGGGACTCACCACCTCGGGAGAGAGGGACGACGCATGACGATGACGATGGAACCGACCACGTCGGGAGGCACGACGCGCGCGGTCGACGCCGGACGGCTCTTCTCCGCCGGACACAGAGCGACGCTCGACGCGCACCTGCGCGCCTACGGCGACCTCCCCACGCGGAACCCCGACGCCATGCTCGCCGAGCTGGAGGCCTCCGGCCTCACCGGCCGCGGCGGCGCGGCCTTCCCGGTCTGGCGCAAGCTGTCCGCCGCCCTCGACGCGGGCGGACGCCGCCGGGGACGTGCGCCGATCCTCATCGCGAACGGCACGGAAGGCGAGCCGCTGAGCTCCAAGGACGCCGTGCTGCTGCGCAATGCGCCCCACCTCGTGATCGACGGCATGATCGCCGCCGCGAAGACGATCGGCGCGCGCAACGTGCTCATCGTGGCCGAGGGCGACGCCCTCCGCGCGATCGAGCGGGCGGTCGACGAGCGGCCGGACGCGCGCGGAATCGAGGTCGTGGAGGGCGCAGGCGGCTTCGTCTCCGGCGAGGCGAGTGCGCTCGTCAACCTGATCGAGAACGACGACCCGCGCCCGGTGGACCGCACCAAGCGGCTGACGACCTCCGGCCTCCGCGGCCGGCCGACCGTGGTGCAGAACGTGGAGACGCTCGCGCACCTCGCCCTGATCGCCCGCCACGGCGCCCGCTGGTTCCGGTCGGTGGGCGACCCCGTCGACCCCGGTACGCGGCTCGTGACGGTGACCGGCGACGTGCCGAGGCAGGGCGTCTACGAGATCCGCACCGACGCCACCGTGCGGGAGACGCTGGCTGCGCTCGACCTCGACTTCGGGACGGTCGCCGCCGCGCTGATCGGCGGCTACCACGGCGCCTGGGTGCCCGCGCACGCGTTCGACCTCCCGCTGACCGCCCTCGACCTCGCCCCGTTCGACGCGTCGCCGGGCGCCGGGATCATCCACGTCCTCGGCGACCACCGCTGCGGGCTCGAGGCGACCGCCGGGATCGTGACGTACCTCGCCGGGCAGTCCGCCCGCCAGTGCGGGCCCTGCATGTTCGGCCTCCCGACGATGGTCGACCGCTTCGCCGCCGTCGCCTCCGGTCAGGCCGTCGAGGAGAACGCCGCCGACCTCGCCCGGCTCGCCGGCCTGGTCGTCGGCCGCGGCTCCTGCCACCACCCCGACGGGACGGCGCGGCTCGTGCGCAGCGCGCTCACGGTCTTCGACCACGACGTGCGCTCGCACGCCCGCAGCCGCTGCGTGCGACGGGCGGCGGCGCGATGAGCGGCCACGCCCTCCACATCGACTGGACGAAGTGCGACGGGCGCGGCCTGTGCGCGGAGATCCTCGACCGCGCGCTCACCCGCGACGACTGGGGCTACCCGGTCTCGCTGCGCGGTGAGGAGGGCTTCCGGTCGGACATCCCGCTGCGCGCCGACGAGCTCGACGCCGCGGACGACGCGGTCGCGCTCTGCCCGGTGCTCGCGCTCAGGCGGGTGGCCTTGTAGTAGTCGCGCCAGATGACCCGGTGCAGCGGGATCCAGCGCGGGATGGTGCGCAGCCCCGGGATGAACGGCAGCAGCGCGAGCAGGACGGTCAGAACTCCCATGATGAGCACGACGACCAGGTCGGCGTTGGCGAGCGACGCGAACGGCTGGACCTGGTAGAAGAGCGAGAACAGCCAGAGCCAGGCCTGGCCGGGCGTGTTGCCGGTCTCGTTCATCATCCCCCACTGGTCCCCGGTCAGGTGCTGGGCCGCCGCCAGGTTCTGGAAGTACTGGCCGTCGCCGAGGAACAGGATCGCCGGCGTGTGGTTGAGCGGGTAGAAGCCGCCCTGGCTCGTGAGCGCGCCGTCGAGAGCGCCGCTGCGGGCCATCCCACTGAGCGAGGAGATGATCGCGGGCACCGGGCCGTAGTCGCCGGAGGACGGCTTCGGGAGCGCGGTCCCCGTGTCGGCGGCCAGCGCCTTCTCGTAGGCGGCCGTCCACTTCGCCTGTTGCGCGGGCGACGCGCTCGTCCAGCGGACCACCGCGGCCGGGACGGCCGGCAGCGTCCGCAACGGGCCGATCACGAAGGCCTGCGCGGTGTCGATGGGGAGGCGCACACCCGACAGGCTCTGCAGGTCGAGCGGCCCGAGAGTCTGCGTCGCACCCTGGGTGTCGTTGTACGGCGGTCCGTACTGGGCCGTGTCGCTCGTGCCGCCGAGCTCGGCCGTCGCGGTGGACGCGAAGTCGACGGGATCGCTCGCCGACCAGGAGGCGAAGGTGACGCCCGGTTCGTCCGGCGACCCGAACACCGCGGCGAGCCCGAGCGTCACGGCTCCCACGACGACGAAGCCGATGGTGACCTCCTTGAACAGGTCGTAGTCGCGGACGCGCCCGCGCCAGGGACGGCCGGCGATGTCGTCGTGACGCCGCCAGGTCATGCTCGGTGTGCGCGTCATCGCGGCCCCTCCGATTCGTTGGAGGTCGACTCGTTGTAGGCGTGCAGGACCTGGTCGTCGGTCTCCGACGCGTCGATCGGGGGCACGACACCGTGCACGCGCACCAGGAGGACGTGCAGCACGACGATCGCACCGACGCCGATCGGCAGCAGCACGATGTGCCAGGTGAGCATCTGACCGAGGTCGGCGACGTTGAACCAGGCGCCGATCCCGGCGGCGTTGAGGGCGTCCTTGCCCTCGAAGGCGATCCACTGCGAGTCGAAGTTCGTCTGCAGCAGGTAGCCGGTGAACGCCGCCGCGATCGACACGGCGAAGGCGATCACGCCCGTGATCCAGGTGAGGACCCGGCCTCCGCGCCACGCGGCCATCCAGTACTTCCCCCAGAGGTGCACGACCATCAGCAGGAAGAACAGCTCGACGCTCCACAGGTGAACGCTGTTCGTGAAGTGCCCGAGGCTCGAGACGTGGTACCAGGCCGGGCCGTTCAGGCTGAGCACGAGGCCGGACAGGATCACGACGGCCAGGGCCGCGAGGGAGGCCATCCCGAACACGTAGATCCACGAGGACACGTAGCTCGGCTGGTCCTGCGGCAGCAGCTTCTGCGGCGGGAGAACCTTCAGGAGCCAGCGGCGGGTGCGGCCGGTCCAGGTGTAGACCTCCTCGTCCGCGTCGCCGGCCGGGTCCTGGCCGCTCATCGCCGGCGCCTCGCCTTCGGGAACGGCAGCAGGAGCGCCAGCGCGAACAGCACGAGCATGATGACGATGACGATGAAGTTGCCGAGCTGGATGGTGAACGCACCCCAGCCGAGATACACGCCCGGCGCGCTTGCGACGATGTCCACGGTGCCTCCTTCGGTCGAGACCAGCGTGATCCTCGGGCGGATCGCCGGGCGGGCCGAAGGTCCCGCGGTGTGACGCACGCGGGCGCGGCCGATCACGTCTCCTGCGTGTGCCCCTCCTGCTCGGGTTCGCCGGTGACCTCCAGGATGGCGAGTTCCTCGAGTGCCTCCGGTCCGCCGCGGCGGGCCACCCCGAACAGGTAGACCGCGTCGAGGACGCCGAGCGTGTTGGTGAGCAGCAGCGTGACGAACCACGGCTTGCTGCCGTTCCTGGCGGCGCGCCAGAGCGAGGCGCCCTTCCAGGCGAGGCTCCAGGCGACGACCGCGACGACGAGGACGCGGCCGGCGGGCGGCACGTCGGACATCCCCATCCGGGACGCTTCGTAGTGGTTTCTCATGACGTCATCAGACCGCGCGGGCCGCCGGCACGGCAAGGGCCGAAGGTCCTGGTCGGCCGCGCGCGGGCGCGGCAGGCTCGACCGTGAGGCGATGGGGAGACGAGGGGGAGCGGCGATGGCGATCGACGGGCGGACGGTGGTGGGGTTCGACGGCTCGCCGTCGGCGTGGCGGGCGCTCGACTGGGCGGCCGAGCGGGTGGCGGCGCGCGGTGGTGCGCTGGAGGTGGTGCATGCGATCGACTCCCGCCTCGGCGGGGCGGTCTTCGGGCCCCGCTTCGACCTGGAGACGACCGTCGAGGTCGGGCTGGCGCAGGCGAGGAACCACGTCCGCGCGCTCGCGCCCGGCGTCGCGGTGGACGTGCGGTGGGTCGAAGGCCCGCCGGCGAACGCCCTCCTCGGGGAGGCGGCGGGCGCCGCCCTGCTGGTGGTGGGGACCGACAAGGGGCCGTCGCGGAGCGGAACCCGGATCGGCACCCTCCCGTTGAAGCTCGCGGCGAAGGCCGACTGCGTCGTCGCCGTGATCCCCGACGCGCCCCGGCCGACGCGGAACGTGGTGGTGGTCGGGGTCGATCGCTCGGCGTTCGCACGGTCAGCGCTGGCGCTCGCCGTGACAGAGGCCGGCTGGTCCGGCGCGGAGGTCGAGGCTGTGCACGCCTGGGACGTGCCCGAGGCCCTGCACGCCGCCCTCGACTCCGGCGAGCACGCCGATCCGGCGTTCCTGAAGCGCGAGCGGGCCGTGATCCCGGAGGCGATCGCGGACGTCCCGATCGCGCGCTCGGCGCCGATCACCGACGTCGTACTGCGTAAGAACCCGGCCGAGGCGCTCATCGAGCGCGGCGCCGGGGCCGTCGCCGTCGTCGTCGGGACGCGCGGCCGCGGCCGGTTCGCGGCCTCCCTGCTCGGCTCGGTCAGCCACGACGTGCTGCAGAACCTGCCGTGCCCGGTGCTGGTCACGCCGAAGGAGTTCTCCTTCGTCGTGCCGAGCGGACCGGACGACAGGGACGAGTGGTGACGACGCCACGAGGCGCCCGCACGATCAGCGTCGGCGTTCTCAGCGGTCGGCCATAGGGCCGGAGGTCCCGGCCCGGAGGGGACTTTGTGCCCTGTGGCGGCGTGGGCGCCGGCGGCAGGGTCGGCGCCAGGTGGCAGCGAGGTACGGAGCCGTTCGAAGGAGGAGAGGCCATGAACGACAGGACGGTCGTCGGATGGGACGGCTCGGAGGAGGCAGGCGTTGCGCTCGAGTGGGCTGTGCGGCGGGCGAAGGCCGAGCACGACTCGATCGTGCTGGTGGACGTCGAGGACGTCGACGCTCTCGCACCGGGCCAGGTCGTCACCGACGAGATGGTGGCCCGTCGCCACCTGGCGGCGGACGCCGAGGCGCAGCGCGTGACCGACGCCAACGGCGGGCTCCGGGTCAGCACGCATGTCATGGCGGGGGAGCGCCTGGACGAACTGCAGCGCTTCTCGCGCGCCGACAACCTCCTCGTGGTCGGGACGGGACGGCGGCACTGGCCGCACGTCCGCTACGACTGGTCGTTGGGTTCGCGGCTGGCGGCGCGCGCCCGCGGTGCGGTGGCCGTGATCCCCGCTCTCCCGGAGCCCACGCACACGGCCGTCGTCGTCGGCGTCGACGGGTCGGAGGTGTCGCTGAAGGCGGCACGGTTCGCGGCGCGGGAGGCCAGGCGGCTCGGCGGCCGGCTGCGGCTGGTGCACGCCTGGCTCGACCCGCTGGTGGGGATCCCGGAGGTACAGCAGCCCGACGGCCGTTTCACGGTCGACCTCGAGGCGGAGCACGACGCGATCCTCCAGTCGGTCGCCCGCACCGTTCGTGCGGCGAACCCGGACCTGGAGGTCACGGCCTCCCTCATCCGGGACGACGCGAGGCAGGCCGTCCTGTCGAGCCTCGGCGACGCTGCGCTGCTGGTCGTCGGGACCGAGCAGGCCCGCGGCCTCGACCGCATGATGCTCGGCTCGGTGAGCCACGCGCTCATCCTGGCGATCCGGGTGCCGACCATCGTGGTCGCGCCGGAGTGCCTGATCTGAGCCGAGCCGCGGCTCAGCTCTCGCGTGGCTCCACCCGGAGCAGGTCGTGCACCTGCCGCACGTGGGGCGACGCCCACGCGCTGCGCACGGCCTGCTGGTGCTCGGTCCAGGAGCCGACGGACCCGGTGAGGGTGATCTCGTCCCCGTCGACGGTGACGGCGATGCGGCCGGCGTCGAGGATGGCGTTGCGCACCAGCGCATTGCGGATCTCCTCGGCGACATCGTCGGCCTGCGGCCTGCGCGTGAGCTCGATCCGGCTCTCGACCGAATGGACGCCGTGCAGACGTTCGACCGCGCGCTTGGCGGCCACCCGTTCGGCGTCCCACTCGACCTCGCCGGTCAGCACCACGCGGTGTCCCTGGACGTCGGCCCGGATGCCTTCCCTGGGCACGCCCGCCGTCCAGGCGAGGATGCCGTCGACCGCGGCGGCGAGCGTGCGTCCGTGCGGGTCGCCGCCCGGCTCGGGCAGCCGGAGCTCGTCTGCGACGGTGCGGACGCCGGCGACGCGCTGGGCGGCTTCCACGACCGCGATGCGCTCGTGCAGGGTAGCGACCTCCCCGGTGAGGGTGATCACACCGCCGTCGACGGCGACGCCGACGGCGGGTGCGGTGACCTCCGGCGTCCAGGCGAGCTCCGATTCGACGGCCCTGCGGACCGCGAGATCGCTGAAGGTGGATGCCGACGTGCTCGACGTGGCCGACTCCGGTGCGCTGCTGATGCTCATGGCTCCCAGCATCGGCGTGCCGGGGCGCGCTGGGTGAGTCGAAGGTCCCGCCGGTTCGAGCGGCCTCCGGTCAGGCGCGCCCGCGGTGCTCGAGATGGAGCACCGCGGCCTGCGTGCGCCGCTCCAGGCCGAGCTTCGCCAGCAGCGAGCTCACGTAGTTCTTCACCGTCTTCTCGGCCAGGCCGAGGCGTTCGGCGATCTGGCGGTTGGTGCGGCCGTCGGCGATCAGCGCGAGCACTTGCCGCTCGCGGAGGCCGAGCGACGCGAACCGCGGATCGTCCGCCGGCTCGCGCAGGGTCGCCGAGACGCGCTCGGCCATGCGCGGGTCGATGAGGCGCTTGCCGCGGTGCGCGGCCCGGATGTCCTCCAGCAGCGTGCTGGCGCGGATGTCCTTCACGACGTAGCCGTCCGCTCCCGCGATGATGGCGCTGCGCAGGGCGTCCTCGTCGTCGTACGCGGTGAGCATCAGGCAGCGGATACCCGGCTCGCCCTGCTTGACCGCCCGGCAGACGTCGATGCCGCTGCCGTCGGGCAGCCGCACATCGAGCACGGCGACGTCGGGCCGCACGGCGAGGATCCTGGCCCGGGCCTGGCCGGCTGTGGCCGCCTCGCCGACGATCTCCATGTCGTCCTGGGCGTCGATCAGCGCGACAACGCCACGGCGGACGATCTCGTGGTCGTCGGCGAGGAAGACGCGGATCGGCGCCGGGCTCATCGGACCCTCTCGGCGGGCACGGGGAGCCGGAGGCGCAGGCGCGTCCCCTGCGGCGTCGACTCCACGCTCAGCACTCCGGCGCGGCGCTCGGCCCGCTCGGACAGGTTGGCCAGTCCGCTGCGCCTGCTCGTCTCGCCGATGCCGGCGCCGTCGTCGGCCACATCGACCGTGATCTCGTCCGCGGACGCCACGACGTCGACCGTGGCGGTGTCGGCGCCCGCGTGCCGGACCACGTTGGTGAGCCCCTCCCGCACGAACGCCGCCACATCGTCCGCGAGCGCGGCGTCCGACACCAGGTCGACGGGGCCCGAGAAGGAGACCGTCGCCGGCCGGGGGAGGCCCTCGCCGACCTCCTGCACGATGTCGAGCAGCCGGTGCCGGAGGCTCCCGCCGGGTCCCTGCTGGTGCGACAGGGAGAAGATCGCGGTGCGGATCTGCGCGATCGCGTCGTCGAGCGAGTTCACCGTGCCGTCGATCCGGTCGGCCAGCCGGCCGGCGCCGAGCGCCGACTGCACGCTCTGCAGTTCGAGCCCGACTCCGAAGAGCTGCTGGATGACGTGGTCGTGCAGGTCCCGGGCGATACGCGCCCGGTCCTCCAGCAGCGCGACGCGCTCCCGGTCCGCGCGTGCCTCCGCGAGCTCCATCGCCAGGGCGGCCTGGCGCGAGAACGTGACGGCGCGTTCGAGTTCGAAGGCGGTGAAGGGCGCCTCGTCGCTCGCGCGCACGGCGATCAGCACCTCGGGCGACCCGGTCTTCCCGTCGAACGGGACGACCAGCGCGGGTCCCGGCTCGCCGCCGTCGGCGAGCGGATAGCCGCTCAACTCCTCCAGCCGGGTCGGCTGCCCTCCTTCGACGGCGCTGCGGACCCGATCGTTGTCCAGCAGCAGGCCGGCGTCCCCGACCGGGCCGTCGTTGCGTCCGAGCATCGGGGCGACCTCGTCCGCTTCAGCCGTCCCGAGGACGACGACCGAGCGCGCGCCCAGCAGCGCCGCGGCGCGGGAGGCGAATTCCTCGTGCGCCTCCGCGGCGTCGCTCCCCAGGATGCTGGCGGTCATCTCCGCGGCAGACGCGCTCCAGGCCTGGCGCGCGACGGTCTCCGCGTAGAGCCGCGCATTGTCGATCGCGAAGCCCGCGTTGGCGGCCAGCGCCTTGACGAGCTGCTCGTCGTCCTCCGTGAACCCGCCGGAGACGGGGTCGGTCAGGTAGAGGTTGCCGTAGACAGAGTCGCGGACAGTGATCGGGACGCCGAGGAACGCCGTCATCGGCGGGTGGCCCGCGGGGAAGCCGGAGGAGCGCGGGTCGTCGGCGATCGAGTCCAGGCGGATCGGGCGCGGGTCGTCGATGAGCGCGCCGAGCAGTCCGTGGCCCTCGGGGAGGTGCCCGATCCGGCTGACCACGTCGTCCGACATCCCGACGTGGATGAACTGCTCCAGCCCGCCGCCCTCGGCGATCACCCCGAGCGCGCCGTACCGCGCCCCGACCAGCTCGACGGCGGCCTCGATGATCGTCCGCAGCACGACCGGCAGTTCGAGGTGCGACACCACCGCCCGGTTGGCGCGCACGAGCGCGCGCAACCGGCCCTGGGTGTCCAGCACCTTGCGCGCCTGCTCCACCAGCTCGCCGAGGGCGCGATCGAGTTCCGCCCGAGGCGCGTCGGGGAACGTGATCGGCTCATCGTCCGGGATGGCGGGCCTCCTCTCGGTGGCGGCAGCGCGCAACGGGCCGCAGGCCGGAAACGCCGCGTGCCCTCACGCGCCGAGTGTAGCTTCCGGCGGCGTCGTGTACACCTGGGTGTCCTGGCCGACCACCACGGTCGGTGCGGCGAGGTCGAGCACGAGCCCGTGGGAGACCGAGCCCAGCCAGGTGCGCTTCCAGCCGGTCAGCCGTCTGCTGCCGACGACCAGCATCGAGGCGTGCTCCGACTCGACCCGGAGGCCGGAGATCGGGTTCTGGCGAAGCAGGACGGAGCGCACGGCGACCCCGGGATGCAGCCCGTGCGCGGTACGAACATGGTCGTCGAGCAGCTCCTGCCGCTCGCTCTGCTGCGAGGTGACGAAGTCGTCGTCGGGGACCACGAGCGGCTGCTCGGACAGCGGGGCCACCCAGCAGTGCACGATCGTCAGCGGCTGCCCGAGGTCCTCGGCTTCGCGGGCCGCGAACTCCAGCGCGAGCCGCCCCACCTCGGAGCCGTCCACCCCCACCACGACGCCCGTCCGCGCCTCCGCGGCCTCCGCCTCCTCGACCGGGACCACGGCCACGGGACCGGCAGCCGCGGTGGCGAGTCGCGATCCGAGCGACCAGCCGTACCGGACGCGTGGTCCGACCCGGTGCCGGGTGCCGACCACGACGAGCGTGTCGGAGCGCGTCTGCCCGCTCAGCACGTCGAGCGGATTGCCGACCAGGAGCTCCGCGGCGGACACGACGCCAGGATGCGATGCGTTCAGCTCCTCCGCCCGGGAGTCGAGCCGGTCCTCCTCCTGCTCGGTCGCCCGGTCGAGGGCGGCCGTGTCGCCGAGGTAGAGGGCGTCGTCGACGACGTCGAACAGCTCGATCGTCGACCCTCCCTCGCTAGCGCGGCGGAGCGCCCAGTCCAGCGCCGCCTCCGACCCCGTGGAGCCGTCCCAGCAGACCACCGTCCGATCGGTCATCGTCCGTTTCCTTTCACGAGGCGACCCGCAGGACCAGCGAGCCGCCGGCCGTGCCCCGTCGCAGATCATCGATGGCGCCGGCCAGCCCGTCGAACGGGACGGCCGTCACCGTCGGACGGAGCCGGAGGTTGCGGGCGAGAGCGAGGAACCGCGCGCCGTCCTCCCGGGTGTTCGCCGTCACGGTGCGGAGGTCGCGTTCGCGGAACAGCGACTCGGTGTACGACAGCGGCGGGAGGTCGGACATCTCGATGCCCGCGAGGACGACCGTCCCGCCGCTCGCCGTGGCGCGCAGCGCGACCGGGACGAGACCACCGGCCGGCGCGAACACGATGGCGGAGTCCAGCGGCTCGGGCGGCTCCTCGTCCTCCTCGCCGACGAAGTCCGCGCCCAGCTTCTGCGCGAGGGCACGGTTCTGCACGCCGCGCGTCATCGCGAACACGCGAGCGCCCTCGGCCATCGCGAGCTGCGCTGTCACGTGCGCGCTCGACCCGAAGCCGTAGATGCCGAGAATGCCGCCCGGCGGCAGCTGCGCCCGCCGGAGCGCGCGGTAGCCGATGATGCCGGCGCAGAGCAGGGGAGCGGTCTCCAGCGCGTCGGCGTCCGCCGCGATCGGATAGACGTAGGCGGCCGGAGCGACCAGGTACTCGGCGAAACCGCCGTCCGCGTCCCAGCCGGTGTACTCCGAGAACGGGCACAGGTTCTCGGCTCCCCGGCGGCAGAAGACGCACTCACCGCACGTCCGCCGCAGCCAGGCGACGCCGACGCGGGCTCCCGGCTCCAGCGACGTCACAGCGTCGCCGATGTCGACAACGGTGCCGATCGCCTGGTGGCCGGGCGTCACCCGCGCCCGGTGCACGGGGATCTCGTGGTCGATCACGTGGAGGTCGGTGCGGCAGATCCCGCACACTTCGACTTCGACCAGGACCTCGTCCGGGCCGGGCTCCGGCACCGTCGCCGCGACCAGCTCCAGGCCCCCGCTCGTCCCCGTGGTGCGCCACGCCCTCATCACCGCCATGTCCCGCCTCCCGTTCCGTCTCCGAGTCAAGTTCAGGTCCCGACCCGCGGGCGGGCCGAAGGTCCCACGGGACCTATGGCCCTGCGAGCCGGCGGACCGGGTGATCAGACTGCACACGGAGGTGCCCCCATGGAGATCCGCAGGTACATCGTCGGCGTCGACGGCTCGGTGCCGGCCCGCGCCGCCATCCGCTGGGCGCTCGCGGGGGCACGCGAGCGCGGCGTCGGCGTGACCCTGGTGCACGTCGCCGACGACGAGTGGGGCGCCGTGGGCTCGCGGCTCATCGAGGAGGTGGACCAGGACGCCGGGAAGCGCCTCGACGAGGAGCTCGACTACGCCCGCTCGCTCGGGACGGGGGTGCCGGTCGGCGGGGAGGTCCGGCTCGGCAGCCCGATGGCGGAGCTCGCGTCGTACAGCGATCCGGGGACGATGATCGTCGTCGGCACCCACAAGACCGGCTTCCACTACGGGCGGGCGTTCGGCTCGCGCAGCCTTCAGCTCGCGAACCTCGCAACGGGCCCGGTCGCGATCGTGCCGGAGGCGGCCTCGCGGATGCGCCGCGGCGTGATCGTCGGCGTCGACGACACACCGGCGGGGGAGGCGGCGGTCGACCTGGCGGCGGACCTGGCCTGCGACCACCACTGCGAGCTGATGACCGTCCGCTCGTCCGAGGCGCACGTCCCCTTCGACGTCGAGGACGGCGATGAACGCCGCGACTGGCAGCTGCGCAGGGACGACGAGGCGCGGGGCGTCCTCGCGTCGGCCGTCTCGCGCGCGCGGGCGCGCCAGTCAGGCATCGTCATCCGCAGCCGTGTGGTGCGCCGGCCGGCGGGGGCCGCCCTCAACGAACTGGCCCGCAGCGCGGAGCTCCTCGTGATCGGGGACTCGCGCCGGGCGCACGCGCAGCTCGGCAGCCTCGGCGCTGTCGCGTACGACGTGCTGCTCAACCTGTCCTCGCCGACGATCGTGGTGCACGCCCCGACCGCCGAGGTGCGGCGGGAGCAGTCGAGGACGGAAGGAGAGAGCCATGTCATCGGATGAACCGGTCCAGGTGCTGGACCGCGACGAGTGCCGGGAGGTCTTGAAGGCCGGGATGGTCGGCCGGCTGGCGACGGCCGTTGGCGGAGAGCCGGACATCTACCCGGTCAACTTCTACTCCGACGGGTCGAGCATCCTGATCAGGACGGCCCCCGGCACCAAGCTGCTGGAGCTGACGGTGCACGACACGGTGGCGTTCGAGACGGACGGCTGGACCGACGAAGAGGCCTGGAGCGTCGTCGTGCACGGTCGGGCCAGGCAGCTGGACCACCAGGCCGAGATCGACGAGGCGGACAAGGCGCCATTGCAGCCCTGGATCCCCACCCTCAAGTACCGCTACGTTCACATCGACATCGACTCGATGTCCGGCAGGAAGTTCCGGCGCGAGCCGGAGCCCGAACGCTGGTGAGCCGCGGCACGGAAGGAAGCGCATCATGACAGACGAGCCACTCACGGACGAGTCAGAGGACCGTATCCACCCCGGCGGCCGCATCGTCGTCGGGATCGACGGCTCGGCGGAGTCGCTGGCGGCGCTCCGCCGCGGCGCCCGCATGGCCGAACGGCTCGGCTGCAGCCTGGTCGGCGTGACGGTGTGGGAGTACCCGCCGTCGTGGCCCGGCTACGTGATGGGCGGCTGGGATCCCGAGCGGGACGCGCGCACCATCGCCGACGACGCGGTGCGCGAGGTCTGGGGCGGCACGGCGCCGTCGTGGTACTCGACGGTGATCCGCTCCGGGTCGGCCGCCCGCCAGCTGATCGCCGAGGCGGAGGACGCCGAGATGCTGATCGTGGGAAGCCGCGGCCTCGGCGGGTTCACCGGGTTGCTGCTGGGATCGGTGTCTCGGTCGGTGGTGGAGCACGCGGACTGTCCGGTGCTCGTGATCCACGGATCGTGATCGGCGGCCTCTGAGCGGCGACCCCGCTCAGACCGCGGCCGTCGCCCTCAGCGCGGCGCCGATCGTGCGGCCCCATTCGCGGGCGTCGTCGAGCTGCCCGGCCTCCAGTGCACTGTCCTTGTCCACCAGGAAGCTGTGCTTCGCGAGCAGCCGGTGCGACCCGAGCCTGCGCAGGCGCTTGTCGATGGCGACGGCTGCCGAGCCGCTGAAGATCTCCGTCATATCGGCGCGCGTGTCGAATGCGGCGAAACGTGGGGGCACGTCGCCGCAGGTCTCCAGCCACTCGCGCACGCCGATGCCCTCGGCGTCGGGTTCGAGGGTGAGCCGGCGCGCGGGGTCGTCGCCCCACTTCGCCGCCTCGACCCGGGTGGAGGGCCGGCTGAGCGAATGGACGTGCGTCGGGGCGCCGACGAGCAGGAGGTCCGCCTCCGGGAAGGCCTCCGGCGCGTCCTTGACCTTGATGAGAGTCACCGACGCGAACGGCCTCAGTCCGTCCGCGACGGCCTCGGCCACCCGGCGGGTGCTCCCGAACATGGACTCGTAGACGATGGCCGCGCGCGCGGCCGGTGCGGTGTCGTTCATGCCGACACCCTCGCGTCCGTCGCGCACCGCAGGGAGGGCCGAAAGTCACGCGGGACTTTCGGCACTGGGGAGGAGGCGGCGCGACTGCGAGGCTCGAGCCGTTCGAGTGGCGGGAGGACGCGATGACGAACACCATCATGGTCGGGGTCGACGGCAAGGCCGAACACCGGGCGGCTCTGGAGTGGGCGGCACGCCGCGCGGCGCGCGACGGCGCGCGCCTGGAGATCGTCTTCGTGCTGGAGCGCTCCTGGGGCGACGGGGCGGATGCCCCCGGCGATCTGCTCGTCCTGGCGGCGAAGTCCCTGCTGGCGACCGAGCGGGAGGCCGCCCTCCGCGCTGCTGAGGCCGCATCGGCCCGGGTGCCCGCGCTGACCGGGCCGGAGCCGTCGCCAGGGCTGCATCCGCTCCTGGAGGTCGGCACGCGGTACCTGTACGGTCACGTCGGCGCCGAGCTGGCGTCGGCGTCCCGGGACGCCGACCTCCTCGTGGTGGGCGCCCGGTCGCGCTCGGAGCGCGACCGCGGCTTCGCCGGCTCGCTGCACCTCCGCGTCGCCGCGACCGCGGGCTGCTCGGTCGCCGTGGTGCCGCACGGCTGGACGGGCACAGGAGTGGGCGTCGTGGCCGGTGTCGACGGAAAAGCGCCCGCCGAGGCCGCCGTCGCGTTCGCGGCGGACGAGGCCGCGGCGCTCGGCGAGCCGCTGCGCCTCGTCTGCGTCGGCTACACCGCCAACCCGCTGCTCGCCGGCCTCGTGCCCGAGGTGTCGCTCGACGACCGGAGGCAGCGGATCGTGGCGGCAGCGGCCGAGAGCGCACGCGGGCTCCGCCCGGACATCGACGTCCGCGCCGACGTGATCGAGGCGGCGCCCGCGCGGGGCTTGGTCGAAGCGGCGGAAGGCCGCAGAATGCTGATCGTGGGAACCCGCGATCGCCACGGCGCCAAGCGCATCATGCTCGGCTCGGTCGGCCACGACGTGCTGCTGAACGTCCACGTGCCCGTCGTGATCGCGCGAGCGCACGGCGAGGCCGAGTGAGCGGCGCGCCGGGCACGGTGGCGGCCGTCGACACCGCCCCGCCGAGCCCGGTGCGAGTCGCGGCCGCGCAGGATGTCGCGACCGTCCTCGGCGGCCAGGCCACCACGGCCTCCGGCCTGACCGACGCGGAGGCTGCCGCCCGGCTCGCCCGGGTCGGCCCGAACGCGGTCCGCGGCCACCGGGCGCGTCCGTGGCGGGTGCTCGGGCGGCAGGTGCGGAGTCCGATCCTCATCCTGCTGTTCGTCACCGCGATCATCTCCGCGTTCGTCGGCCAGGGGACGGAGGCGGTCATCATCGCCGTCATCCTCGTGGTGAGCGTCGGGCTCGGCTTCGTGAACGAGTTCCGGGCGGAGCAGGCGGCCGACGCCCTGCACGATCGGCTCCGGCACACGTCGATCGTGCTGCGCAGCGGCGCGCGCCGGAGCGTCGACGTCACCGAGCTGGTCCCCGGCGACCTCGTGCTGCTCTCCGTGGGCACGGTCGTCCCGGCCGACCTGCGCCTGGTGGAGGCGAACGGCCTGGAGTGCGACGAGAGCATCGTGACGGGCGAGGCGCGAGCGGCGGCGAAGTCGGTCGCACCGGTGGCGGTGGGCGCCGGTGTCGGCGACCTGGCCTGTTGCGCGCTCATGGGCACCGTCGTCCACGCCGGGGGCGGCGCCGGCGTCGTGGTCGCGACCGGCGGCGCGACGGAGTTCGGCCGGATCGCCGTCGGCCTGACCGCGCAGCAGCCGCAGACCGAGTTCCAGCGCGGGCTCGGCCAGTTCTCCACGTTCCTGCTGCTGGTGGCGATCATCCTGACCACGCTGATCTTCGTGGCCGCGCTGCTGCTCGGGAGACCGCTGATCGAGTCGCTGCTGTTCTCCCTCGCGATCGCCGTCGGGATCACGCCGCAACTGCTCCCGGCCGTCGTCAGCACGAGCCTCGCGGCCGGATCGCGCGCCCTCGCGCGCCGCCGGGTGCTGGTGAAGCGGATGGTCTGCATCGAGGACCTGGGCGACCTCGACCTCCTGGTCACCGACAAGACCGGGACGCTCACGACCGGTCGGATCGTCTTCGACCGGCCGGTGCCGCTGGACCACGTGGAGGCCGACGAAGTGCTGCTGCTCGGCCTCCTGGCCACGGACACCGACCCGGCGGCGCCGCAGACGGTCGGGCTGAACGCTCTCGACGCGGCCCTCTGGGAGAGCACGGAGGCGGCGTCGGCCCCGGTCGGCGCGTACCGGCGCCTGGACGCCGTGCCGTTCGACCACGAGCGCCGCATGGCCGGAGCCCTGGTCGCCGCGACGGGCTCCGCGCCGATCGTCGTGGTCAAGGGCGCGCCCGAGTCGGTGCTGCCGCTGTGCGCGGACGTCGACCCCTCCGCGTCCGCGACGCTGTCGCAGCTGTACGCCGCCGGCTCCCGCGTGATCGCCATCGCCACCCGGGCGGCCGACGACCTGGTCGCGCTGACCCCCGCCGACGAGAGCGGCCTGACACTGCGCGGCTTCCTGGCGTTCGTGGACGGTGTGAAGCCGGACGCGCGCGCGTCCCTCGCGCGGCTGGCCGGCCTGGGTATCGGGGTGAAGATCGCCACCGGCGACGGCGCCGTCGTGGCCGAGCGTGTCTGCAGCGAGCTCGGCATGCCCTCCACGGGCACCCTGACCGGCGACGCGGTCGACGCGCTCGACGACGCGCACCTGGGGGAGGCCGCCCGCGCCGCCACGATCTTCGCCCGCGTCTCCCCCGAGCAGAAGGCGCGCATCATCCGCGCCCTTCGGCAGAAGGGCCGCGCGGTCGGCTTCCTCGGCGACGGCGTCAACGACGCACTGGCCCTGCACAGCGCCGACATCGGCATCTCGGTCGACTCGGCCGTGGACGTGGCGAAGGACGCCGCCGACGTGCTGCTGCTGGACAAGGACCTCGACGTGCTCGCCGACGGCGTGACGGAGGGCCGGCGGATCTTCGCGAACACCATCAAGTACGTACTGATGGGCACCTCCAGCAACTTCGGCAACATGTTCAGCGCCTCGATCGCGTCGGTCATCCTGCCGTTCCTGCCGATGCTGCCGGGCCAGATCCTGCTCAACAACCTGCTCTACGACTCCAGCCAGCTCGCCATCCCCAGCGACAACGTGGACCCGGAGCAGCTCCGGGTGCCGTCGCACTGGGACATCGGCGCGATCCGCCGTTTCATGCTGCTCTTCGGCCCGATCAGCTCGCTCTTCGACTTCGCGACGTTCGGGCTGATGCTCTTCGTGTTCCAGGCGGCGCCGCCCGAGTTCCGCTCCGGCTGGTTCATCGAGTCGATCGCGACGCAGACGCTCATCGTCTTCGTCATCCGGACCAGGCGGGTGCCGTTCCTGCGCAGCCGCGCCTCCCTGCCGCTCGCCGTCTCGGTGCTCGCGGTCGTGGCCGTCGGAGCGTGGCTGCCCTACTCGCCGCTGGCCGGCCTGCTCGGCTTCACCCCGCTGCCCGCACTGTTCTTCCTCGCCCTCGTCGGGCTCGTGCTGGTGTATCTGGTGCTCGTGGAGGTGGCGAAGGTCTGGTACTACGCCCGGCTGAGCGCGCCGCGGGCGCCGGCGGAGCGCCGTCGGGCGTACCCGCACCGGGTGGCGCGGCGGGCCGCGCGGTTCACGACCCGGTCTCCGCGGGCAGGCTGACCGTCTCCCCGAACTCCGGCACGCGTGCGCCCCAGCCGAGCGTGCGCCGGATCCGGACGCGCAGCGCGTCGGCGGCGTGCGGCTCGCCGTGCGTCAGGTAGACCGCGCGCGGCGAGGCGGGCGCAGTGCTCAGCCAGTCGACGATCTGGCCGGCGTCGGCGTGGGCGGAGAGCATGTCCAGGACGTGGACCTGCGCGCGGATCGGGATGTCGCGGCCGTAGATCCGCAGGCTGCGCTCGCCGCGGCGCAGGGCGTCGCCGCGGGTGCCGCCCGCCTGGAAACCGGTCAGCACGATCGCGTTGTGCGGATCGGAGCCGTACGCTGCGATGTGGTGCAGCACCCGGCCGCCCTCGAGCATCCCGCTCGCGGAGATGATGATCGCCGGGCCGCCGCGCAGGTTCAGCAGCTTCGAGTCGTCCACCGTGCGCACCAGGGTGGCGAGCCGGTACATCGCCTCGAACTCGGCGGGGCGGATGCGGTGCTCCTCCGGGTGGCGCGCGTAGATCTCGGCGGCGTCGACGGCCATCGGGCTGTTGAGGAACACGGGGACGTCCGGGATGGCGTGCCGTGCCCGCAGCCGGCTGAGCTGAAGCAGGAGGGTCTCGGCCCGGCCGACCGCGAATGCAGGAAGGATGACGACCCCGCCGCGGCTGCACACGTTCCGGACGATCTCGCCGAGCGGCCACGCCGGGTCCGTCTCGGGATGGAGACGGTCTCCGTACGTGGACTCGCACACGAGGACGTCGGTCGCCTCCAGTGGTCGCGGCGGCTTCATGAGCGTGTCGTCCGGCCGGCCCAGATCGCCGGTGAAGTGCAGCCGGGCGCCCTCGGCGACCAGGTGCACCTGCGCGGCGCCGAGGATGTGGCCGGCCGGGACGAACCGCACCGTGAGACCCGCGACCTCCAGTTCCTGGTCGAAGGGGTGCGGCTGGAAGCGCTCCAGCGCGGCGAGCGCGTCCTCCTCCGTGTAGAGCGGGCGCGGCGTCGCGTGCTTGGAGCTGTGGTGCCGCGCGGCGAACTGCGCCTGTTCTTCGAGCAGCCGGCCGCTGTCCGGCAGGATCAGCGCACTCAGCTCCGCGGTGCCGTGCGTGGTGTGGATGCGCCCGCGGAAGCCGTCGCGGACCAGGGCGGGCAGGTAGCCGGTGTGGTCGAGGTGGGCGTGCGTCACCACGACGTCGTCGATGCTCGCCGGCTCGACCGGGAACGCGCTCCAGTTGCGTTCGCGGAGCACCTTGTAGCCCTGGAACAGCCCGCAGTCCACCAGGACGCGGCGCCCCTGCGATTCGACCAGGTAGCGCGAGCCGGTGACGGTGTCCGTCGCTCCGAGGAACCGCAGGGTCGCGGTCACGGTGTCACGACCCGGTCGCGGCGGAGGAGCCCTAGGCCGAGCAGGACCAGCCCGAGCTCGGCCAGTCCCGCCGCGAAGTAGGCGGCCTGCAGCAGGCTGAACGGGATGAACATCATCTGGACGAAGATCCAGATCAGCAGACCGAAGCCGGCCACGGCCGCGAGGAGCGGACCGGACCGGGAGCCGCGTCCGACGAGCACGGCGGCCAGGAGCTGAGTCCCGCCGACGACGACGGCCAGCACGAGGCCGGGCGCGAGGTAGGAGGCGAACGGGCTCCCGCCGAGGAACGACCGGTCGGGGACCGCTCCGCCGAGCGTGGACGAGCCGGCCGCGCCGATGACCAGAGCGGCGCCCCCGGCGACCGCCGTGGTACCCACGAGTGCGGCCAGCGCGGTCAGGACGATGCGGGTCCAGCGTGACATGACTCCTCCGATGCTCGCGGTTCGAGCTTCGCCGGTCGCGCGGCGGGGGAGGAGGGCCGAAAGGCCTGTGGGTCAGTCCGCCTCGTGCCCGCCGCGGAAGATCTCCACCGCCTCCCGCACCGCGTACGCCACGATCACCAGCCCGGCGACCGGGTCGGCCCACCACCAGCCGAACAGCCCGTCGAGTGCGATGCCCACGAGGACGGAGGTCGCGAGGATGCCGTCGACCAGCGTCACCCGGCCCTCGGTGATGAGCACGGGGTTGCCGAGGCGGTGGCCGGTGCGGGCCTTGCCGAAGGCGAGCGTGAACATCACGAGCGCGGTCACGGCCGTCCAGGCTGCGCCGCCCGGCGTCGGCGCGGCGCGGTGGCCGGCGACGAGGGCGACGACCGCCTGGACGAGGAGGTAGGCGGCCAGCAGGACGAACGCGACGCCGATCAGCCGGAGGGCGAGTCGCTGGCGGCGCTCGCCGACTCCGGTGAGCTCCCAGATCACCACGACGCTCGCGAAGATCTCGATGAGACTGTCCAGGCCGAAGCCGAGCAGGGCGACGGACGCGCTCGCGGAGGCCAGGACCGCCAGCACGATCACGCCGACCACGTTCCAGCCGAGCGTGACGGCCTCCAGCCCGATGCCGAAACGGATCAGGCGGCGGCGGGTCGCGCTGTCGAGCCGCGCGTCGGTCATGGCTGCTGCGTCGCGGTCGCCGGCACGAGCTCCAGCTGGAGGTCGTCCAGGTTCCGGAGGTGCGCGGTCGCGTGCCCCCGGGCGGCCTCGGCGATGCGCTGGGCGTCGGCGAGGGTCGCGGCGTCGACGGTCAGCCGGGCGCTGCCGTGCAGGCGGTGCCCGATCCAGCGGAGCTGGACGCGCGGCACGGCGGTCACGCCGGGCGTGTCCTCGAGCGCGTGCTCCAGCCGGCCGACCAGCTCGGGCTCGATGCCGTCGAGGAGGCGGCGGCCGATGCTGCGGACGGTGCCCCAGAGCAGCACGATGATCGCCGCGGAGATGAGGAGGCCGACGATCGGGTCGGCGAGCGGGAAGCCGAGCATGACGCCGATCGCGCCGATCACGACGGCCAGCGACGTGAAGCCGTCGATGCGCGCGTGGACGCCGTCGGCGACCAGGGCGGCGGAGCCGATCCGCTGGCCGACGCGGATGCGGTAGATCGCGACCGCCTCGTTGCCGGCGAAGCCGATCAGGCCGGCGACGACCACCCAGCCGAGGTTCTCCAGCGGGTGCGGGTGGAAGAAGCGGTCGATCGACTGCCAGGCGGCGATGACCGCGGACAGCGCGACCACGGCGATGATGAAGAGCCCGGCGAGGTCCTCCGCGCGCCCGTAGCCGTAGGTGTAGCGGCGGGAGGCGACGCGACGGCCGAGCACGAAGGCGATCCAGAGCGGCACGGCGGTGAGCGCGTCGGAGAAGTTGTGCACGGTGTCGGCGAGCAGGGCGACGGACCCGCTGAAGGCGACGATGACCGCCTGCAGCAGCGTGGTGCCGAGGAGCACGAACAGGCTGATCTTCAGCGCGCGGACGCCCTCGCTGCTGGCCTCCAGGGCGTCGTCGATGGAGTCGGCTGCGTCGTGCGAGTGCGGGACGAACAGGCCGTAGAGGAAGCCCTTGAAGCCGGTCGGGTGGTGGTGGTCGTGCTCGTGGTCGTGGTCGTGGTCGTGGTCGTGGTCGTGCGGATGCCCGTGCTCGTGCGGATGCCCGTGCTCGTGCGGATGCCCGTGCTCGTGCCCGGCGTGCGTCCCGCTGCTCATGCCGAGACCTCGGCTCCCGGCGTCTCCGCGTCGGACGCCTCCGCGTGGTGGTGCCGGGGCGTCCCGCCGAGCGAGTGCTCCGCCTGGAAGATCGCGTCGGTGACGAGCCGGCTCGCGTGCTCGTTCTCCAGCCGGTAGAACACCCGCTGGCCGTCCTGGCGGGTCGCGACGATCCGGGCGAGCCGGAGCTTCGCCAGGTGCTGGGACACGGCGGCCGGCTGCTTGTCGAGGATGTCCGCCAGGTGGTTCACCGACAGCTCGCCGGCGTCCCGGAGCGCCAGGACGATGCGCACCCGGGTGGCGTCGGCGAGCATCCCGAACACCTCGACGGCGAGCTCGACGAACTGGCTGTCGGGGAGACGTCCGCATATCGGCTTATCTGCATGCATACGCAGATTCAATCACATGACGCGGGGAACGATCACCCTTCCGCCCGCCGCAGCACCAGGAACCGCACCCCGTACGGCCCGATGCTCAGCGGGAAGCTGCACGGGGTAACGACGGCCGGCTCGGGGTTGTCCCCCCGCCACCCCGCCCCCCTATGCTGGTACCGCGGCCCGCACTAGCGGTTCGAAGTAGGCCTGGCAGTCATCCGGACGGTTCGACGAGCCAGGCTCGCGCATTTAAGGCACGAGCGTCCGACTGGCGACGATCATCGGCTGAACCCGGCGCAGCCAGTCGCCTCCCTTGTAGCAGCACCACGCGACCATGTCGCTGACCCAGAGCAGCGCGTGGTCGTTCGGGGAGGTGTGCTCGTATCGGAGCCCGTAGCCGTCGTTCCGGGCGAGGCCCGACGCGATCAGCTGTCGGTCGGCCCGCTCGATCGACCGTCGCGCTCGAGGATCACGTGCGAGCACTCGGCGGCCACCAGGTCGTCGACGAGCGCGTCGATGCAGAGCGGACGGGCGACCCGATCCGGCTGCCCCTTCACGTGGTAGACCACGACGGCGAGCCCGAGCTTCGTCATCGCGGCGATGAGCTTCCGCTTGCTGGCATCCGACTCGTTTGTGAAGTGGATTCGTCGCTGGCCCGGTCGGCTGAGTCTGCGGATCCTCTTGTCGAGGTCCGGCGCATCGTGGGGCAAGACGACGGCAGCGGCGACGATCTAGCCCTTGGCCTTGCACTCATCGACGTAGACGCGTGCCCCGCGTACGAACCCTGACACTGGCACCCCGCCCTCGCCGACAAGGGTTCCGCCCCTCTGTATCGAGTGTCACAGGCGCCCGCGGGGAACGCCACGGTCGAACGCGCGAACTCGGGGAAACACCTCCCGATCTCGCCGCGCCTCCGTCTGATCGAGACGCTTCGCTCCGCGCCGCCCGGCGCGACCGTCACCCCGCCCGCATCACCCTTCCGCCCGCCGCAGCACCAGGAACCGCACCCCGTACGGCCCGATGCTCAGCGGGAAGCTGCTGAGGTTGTCGACCGTCGTGACCTCGCTGTCGTCCCCGGCGTCGATCACGGTCGCGCCGAGCGGCAGCGCGTCCGAGCGGACCGTGCCGTCGACCGCCTCCGCGCTCATGTTGAGCACCGACAGCTGCACGATCGGGAGGCCGTGCTCGTCCAGCGTCTCCAGCTCGTGGACGAGGACCAGCATCCCCGGGTGCGCCACGTCGGGCACGTCGACCTGGCGGGCCGTCGCGATGCCGTAGCGGGAGCGGATGCGCAGCAGATCGCGCAGACCGCTCGCGAACGAGTCCGGGCGGGCGAGCTGCTCCGGCAGCGTGCCGTACAGCGAGCGGGCCCGCGGCATCCCGGACGCCGAGCGCTCCTCCTCCGGGGCCACGCCCAGGAGGTCGTGGGCGCCGCGCTCGATCCAGCGGGTGTCGCCGTCGGCGATCAGGTCGGCGACCTGGTCGCGGGGGAGGGTGAGCGCGCCGAGCAGGTCCCAGCCCGACAGCGCGAAGACGCCCGGCTGCCAGGCGTTGAACGCCGCGAGCAGCAGGTGCGCGTCGCGGATCGCCGGGATGTCGGCCTCCGTGATGGAGTCCAGCGTCGCGTGGCCCTGCGTCGCAGCGATGAGGGAGGCCGTGGTGCAGGCGATCCCGTTCGTCGTGAACACCAGGTTGAAGTCCGCGGTCGGCGCGGTCAGCTTCTCCACCAGCTCCGACCGGATCAGCTCGGCCAGCTCGCCGCCCGGCATCTCCTGGTACCGGAACGGGTACAGGTCGTTCTTGTGCAGCGTCGCCCAGTGCACCAGCTCGTAGGTCAGCTCGTCGTGGTTCTGGAGGCCGTGGACCAGGCTCGCCGGCTCCACCCCCAGCTCCAGCGACGTGCGCAGGGTCAGCCGCAGGAACTCCGTGTCGCCGGTCGCGAGGGCGTGGTGATACGCGGGCCGGTTGATGAAGTCGTACGACAGGTCGGCGCCGACCGCTCCGGTGTCGCGGATGTCCTCCACCGTCAGGTTGAGCTCCTGGAAGGTGAAGCCGCCGACCTTGCGGACCATGCCGGCGATGACGTGGTTGGCCGCGTGCGAGAGCGGGTGGCCCTCCGACCAGGCCGGCAGGCCCTCAGCGCTCTTCTCGACGCCGAGGAAGCCGTTCGCGTCCAGCCGCAGCGCGCTCGTGCCCAGGTCGCCGAGCGAGTGGAGGGCGTCGCCGATCACCAGCCGCATCCCCGAGAACGTCGGGTCCAGCCAGTTGACCGAGGGCTGGCCCTCCTTGAAGTAGTGCAGGTAGACCCAGCGGCGGGTGACGCCGTCGACGCCGACCACCGGCGCGGTGACGCTCCAGTTGGTCTCCTTGACGCCGGGCGCGTAGAAGATGACGCGCTGCAGCTCGCCGATGATGTAGCCGCGCTCGGCGAGGGAGGCCTCGGTCGCGGGGTCGAGGTTGACCGAGTCGCGGTGCTCCGGGACCTCGGGCAGCAGGTGCCACTCCTCCGGCGGGATCTCGACCATGTGATAGATGCCGGGGTAGTCCTTGTAGGCCATCTCGGCGAGGCGGAAGTCGGCGCCCTTGCCGGTGTGGCCCGGCACGATGTCGTCGATGACCACGCCGCCGTGCTCCTCGGCGACGTCCGTCATCCGCTGGAAGGTCTCCTCGTCGCCGAAGATCGGGTCGATCTGCGTGCCGATCCGGTCGAAGTGGCCGTCGACGCTCGGGGTCTCCTGCCAGCCGCGGAGGCCGCCGGCGCGCTTCACCGGGCCGGTGTGCACGCCGTTGATGCCGATCCGCTCGAACACGCTCCACAGCTCGGGGTCGGCGAGGGCGGCGAGGAACGTCTGGTCACGCCGCGTGATCAGCGAGATCGGATAGGCGGTGAACCACACGTCGGAGGTCGACACCGCGCGGCGCGCGTCCGGCCGCGCGTAGGGGTTCCGCCACATGCTGGGCGAGCCGGAGAGCTGACGGCTGAGCACGTCGGCGTCCTTCAGCATCGACTGGCGGACCAGCCACTGCACGTAAGCCGGGTTCAGGCCGTTGGCCGCGCGCGGGTCGGAGACGGTGCGGCGGATGCTGCCGCCGCGCAGGTTGGCACGCGGCCGCAACCGGCGAGGCCGGGCCGGGTAGAGCTGTTCGTCGTAGGTGATCTCGGTCTCCTGGGACTCCGGCTCCGGGGATTCCGTCTCCCCGGGTTCGAGTCCCCCTGCTTCGAGCCCCCCGGCCTCGAGTTCGGTGGTGTCGGGCTCGGTGCTGTCCGTGGTGCGGGCGGTTCCGATCGGCTCGTCCATCTGCTCTCCTTCCGGCCTCTGCCACGGTATCCCAGCTTGGGGAACAGATGACGTGCTCACATGATCCGTTGGAAGGAAGTGCCTATCGTTGGAGCGTGCCGCACGACCTCCGCTCCCGCGATGACGTCGAGCGCCTGGTCGTGGAGTTCTACCGCCGAGCGTTCGCCGACCCGCTCATCGGCCCGATCTTCACCGACATCGCGCACATGGACCTGGGGGCGCACCTCCCGATCATGTGCGACTTCTGGGAGACGGTGCTCTTCCGCGCGGGCGTCTACCGCCGCAACGCCCTCCAGGTGCACCGCGACCTCCACGCGCTGACCCCGCTGCTGCCGGAGCACTTCGATCGCTGGCTGCTGGTCTGGAACGGGGCTGTCGACGACCTGTTCGCGGGGGAGAAGGCCCAGCTGGCGAAGGTGCAGGCGGACCGCATCGCCGGCTCGATCGGGCGGCGGCTGGCCGGCTCCTCCGGCAGCGGTTTCGAGACGATCGGGACCCGGCCCGTGCCCCGCGAAGGAGAAGCATGACCCCGCTCACCGCCGTGGCGATCGCCGTCGTCTTCGTCTGGCTCGGTGTGGTCGTCGGCATCTCGTTCATCGAGGCCCCGATCAAGTTCCGCGCCCCGGGCGTGACCATCCCGATCGGCCTCGGCATCGGGCGGTTGGTCTTCGGGGTGGTCAACGCTCTGGAGGTCGCGCTCGCCGTGGTCGCGCTGGTCGCGACGCTGATCGGCACCGGCGTGGCGGTCGCGCCGACCGTGCTCGCGATCGCCGTGGCCGTCGTGCTCGCCATCCAGCTGCTCGCGGTGCGCCCCGCCCTCAACCGGCGCTCGGACGCCGTCCTCGCCGGCGCCCCGACCGAGACGCGCTCGCGGGCGCACCTGTACTACGTGGGGCTGGAGGTCGTGAAGGCGGCCGGTCTGATCGCGCTAGGCGTGGTGCTGCTGGCGGGGTGACCGCTCAGCGCAGCCACGGCACGGGGACGCACTCCGCGTCCTCCCCGTCCCGGAGACCTTCCGGCGGCACGACCAGGATCCCGCTCGCCCCGGCGAGCCCGCGCATCATCGCCGCCCCGCGCCACGCCGCGACCACCGCCCGCCCGTCGGCCTCCGCGTAGGGCACGAGCACCGTGGACCCCGCGCGGCCGTCGACCGCGGAGCCGCGCACCGTCCGCACCGGCTCCGGAGGCCGCCCCGCGAGCCCGGCGAGCAGCGGCTCCACGAGCGTGATCGCGGACACCATCGCGGCGAGCGGGTTGCCCGGGAGCGCTGCGACGAGCCGTCCGTCCGGCAGCTGCGCGATCCGCGTCGGGCCGCCCGGCCGCATCGCGACCCCGTCGACCAGCAGGCGCGCGCCCACAGCGAGCAGGGCGTCGCGGAGGTGGTCGGCCGACGACGTCCCGGTGCCGCCCGTCGTGACGATCAGGGACGCATCGGCGTCGCGCAGTGCCGCCACCGTGTCATCCAGCCGGTCGGGCACCCGCGCCGTGCCGGTCACCCGGCCGCCGAGCGTCCCGATCAGCGACGGCAGCTGCACGGCGAAGCTGTCGCGCACCCGCCCCGGCTCGGGCACCCCGGAGGTCACGACCTCGTCGCCCGTGAACACGAGCGCGACCGACGGGACGGCCGCCACCGACAGCTCGTCGGCTCCCGTCGCGGCGGCGAGGGCGACGTGCGCCGGGTTCAGGAGGGCTCCGGCGGCGATCAGCCGCTCCCCGCTCAGCGCCTCCGTGCCCGGCCGCCGGATGTGGTGCCCGGCCCGCGGCTCACCGGCCACGGTCGAGCGCAGCACACCGCCGGCGACCTCCCCGCTCTCGCTGCGGAGCACCGCGAACGCGTCGGCGGGCACCAGCGCGCCCGTGACGATCGGGCTCGCCTCACCGCGGCCCGGAGAGGCCTCCACCAGCGTCCAGGGACCGTCGCCGACGACCAGCCAGCCGTCCATCGCCGCCGACGCGAAATGCGGCAGGTCGATCGGCGTCACGAGGTCGGCCGCCAGCCGTCGTCCGATCGCGGCGTGCAGCGGCACGCTCTCGGGCGGGAGCGCGGTGCCGGCGGCGGCGGCGATGCCCCGCGCCTCGTGCCAGGACGGCCGACCAGCGTGCCCGCTCACGGCGTCATGCCCATTCCCGATCCTCTTCCCGCAGTATTCGAATGACCGCTGCGGGCATTCCGGTACGGTCTCACGCTACGCCGTGGTAAGCCTGGAGCATGAGTCGCACGACATCGCGAAAACAGATCACGCGCATCGTCGTCGGTGAATCGCGCAGCCGCCGGGAGGACGTGCTGGCCGTCGAGGAGCCGCTCGAGATCCGGGTGGCCGGCACGCCGCTCTCGATCACCATGCGCACGCCGGGGAGCGACTTCGACCTGGCGGCCGGGTTCCTCGTGTCGGAGGGCGTGATCTCGCACGGCGACCAGCTCAGCGCGATCCGCTTCTGCGCCGGAGACACGGCCGACGGGGAGAACACCTACAACGTCCTCGACGTCACGCTGGCCCCCGGTGTCCCGCGGCCGGACGCGAGCCTCGACCGCAACTTCTACATGACCAGCTCCTGCGGGCTCTGCGGCAAGGCGAGCATCGACGCCGTGCGCACCCGCTCCGCACACCCGGTCGACGCCGACCCGGTCACCGTCACCGACGAGCTGCTCACCACGCTGCCGGACCGCCTGCGCGAGGGCCAGGCGATGTTCGAGAAGACCGGAGGCCTCCACGCTGCGGCCCTGTTCGACGCCGCGACCGGGACGCTGCTCGTGCTGCGCGAGGATGTCGGACGCCACAACGCCGTCGACAAGGTGGTCGGCTGGGCGCTCAAGGAGGGTCGCCTGCCGCTGAGCGGGACCGTGCTGATGGTCTCCGGCCGGGCGAGTTTCGAGCTGGTCCAGAAGGCGTCGATGGCGGGCATCCCGATCCTGGCGGCGGTCTCGGCGCCGTCCTCGCTCGCGGTCGACCTCGGCCGGGAGCTCGGGCTCACGGTCGTCGGCTTCCTCCGCGGCTCCTCGATGGTGGTCTACTCGGGCGCCGAGCGGATCGTGGTGACCGAGGCCCACCCCGCCGAATCGCACTCCGCCGAACCCGCGGACTCGACACAGAAAGCGATGGCCTGATGCACGACACCGACGTCAACCCGGGCGACGAGTACCCCGACCTGGAGGTCGGCCCCAACAAGAAGTGGGCAGTCGGCGTGCCCGCCATCCTGCATTCGATGGAGCCCGCCATCCGCGACATGGGCCCGGCCCGCACCGCGAAGCTGATGACGGCGATCAACCAGAAGAACGGCTTCGACTGCATGAGCTGCGCGTGGCCCGACCCGGGCGACCGCAACATCCTGGAGTTCTGCGAGAACGGCGCGAAGGCGGTCACCTGGGAGGCCACCCCGATCACGGTCCCGACCAGCTTCTGGGCGGAGAACTCGCTGACCAGCCTGCTCGACAAGTCGGAGTACTGGCTCGGGATGCAGGGCCGCCTCGTCGAGCCCGTGCACAAGCCGGCCGGCGCCGACCACTAC
Organism: Leifsonia shinshuensis; assembly: GCF_014217625.1. Taxonomy (NCBI): domain Bacteria; kingdom Bacillati; phylum Actinomycetota; class Actinomycetes; order Micrococcales; family Microbacteriaceae; genus Leifsonia; species Leifsonia shinshuensis. The sequence goes on from NZ_CP043641.1 coordinate 3,919,914, forward strand.
GAGCCGATCGGCTGGGACGAGGCGTTCGCGCTGATCGCTTCGCGCCTGAACGCGCTGGCGTCGCCCGACCAGGCCGCGTTCTACACCAGCGGCCGCACCGCCAACGAGACGGCGTTCGTCTACCAGCTGTTCGCCCGCGCGTTCGGCACCAACAACCTCCCTGACTGCTCGAACATGTGCCACGAGTCGACAGGCACCGCGCTCAGCGAGACCATCGGCATCGGCAAGTCCACGATCGCCTACGACGACTTCGGCAAGGCCGACCTCATCGTCGTGATGGGCCAGAACCCCGGCACCAACCACCCGCGCATGCTCACCGCGCTGGAGGAGGCCAAGCGCAACGGCGCCACCATCGTCGCGGTCAACCCGCTGCCGGAGGCCGGGCTGATCCGCTACAAGAACCCGCAGAAGCCGCGCGGGATCATCGGCAAGGGCACCCAGATCGCGGACCACTTCCTGCAGATCCGGTCGGGCGGCGACATGGCGCTGCTGCAGGCCGTCTCGCAGCGCGTGCTGGAGGCGGAGGACGCCGCCCCGGGGACCGTGCTCGACCACGAGTTCCTCGACCGGCACACCCTGGGCCTGGAGGAGTTCCGCGCGCACATCGCGACGTTGGACGACTTCACCGTGCTGGAGGCGACCGGGCTGACCCTGGAGGAGATCGACCTCCTCGCCGACCTGTACATCCGCTCCGACCGGGTGATCATCACCTGGGCGATGGGCCTGACCCAGCAGAAGAACGCGGTCGCGACGCTCAAGGAGCTCATCACGCTGCTGCTCCTGCGCGGCAACATCGGCAAGCCGGGCGCCGGCGCCTCCCCGATCCGCGGGCACAGCAACGTGCAGGGCGACCGGACCATGGGGATCTGGGAGCAGATGCCTTCGACGTTCCTCGACGCGCTGGCGGCCGAGTTCGGCTTCGACCCGCCCCGCGCGCACGGCTTCGACGCCCTGCAGACCCTCGAAGGGCTCCAGCGCGGCGACATCGACGTGTTCTTCGCGATGGGCGGCAACTTCGTGGCCGCGATCTCGGACACCGCGGCCGCCGAGGCGGCCATGCGCGGCGCCGGCCTCACGGTTCAGGTGTCGACCAAGCTGAACCGCTCGCACGTCGTGACCGGCGAGGAGGCGCTGATCCTGCCGACGCTCGGCCGCACCGAGGTCGACCTCCAGGCCGGAGGGCCGCAGTTCCTGTCGGTGGAGGACAGCGTGTGCGCCGTGCACGCGACGCACGGCAAGATCCCGCCGGTCGCGCCGGGGCTGCTGTCGGAGGTGGCGATCGTCTGCCGCCTCGCGCAGGCGACGGTGGGCGACAGGCACGGGATCGACTGGGCGGGCTTCGAGGCCGAGTACGACGTCATCCGCGACCACATCAGCCGCGTCGTCCCCGGTTTCGAGACGTTCAACGCGGACGTCCGCCGCAAGGGCGGCTTCGTCCTCCCGAACGGCCCGCGCGACGAACGCCGCTTCGACACCGCGACCGGCAAAGCAATGATCACGGTCAACGAGCTGGAGCCGCTGGAGCGCCCGGAGGGCCGGCTGATCCTGCAGACCCTGCGCTCGCACGACCAGTTCAACACGACCATCTACAGCTTGAACGACCGCTACCGCGGCATCAAGAACGGCCGCGACGTGATCTTCGTCAACCCGGACGACCTGGTCGAGCTGGGCCTGACGGACGGGCAGCGCGTCGACATCCACAGCGAGTGGCCCGACGACGTCGACCGGGTCCTCCCGAACTACCGCGTGGTGTCCTACCCGACCGCGCGCGGCTGCGCGGCGGCGTACTACCCCGAGGCGAACGTGCTCGTGCCGCTGCAGAGCGCCGCGACCGGCAGCAACACCCCCGTCTCGAAGGCCGTCATCGTCCGCCTAGCCCCCGTCGCCCCCGTCGCCCCCTGAGTCGAAGGGCACGTAAACGCCCCTAAACCGCCCTTTTAGGGGCGTTTGCGTGCCCCTCGGCTCAAGGCAACGGGAGTATGAGTGGGGCATGCCTTCTACCCGAGAACGCACGCCCGACAATTCCGCGCGCTGGGCCACCGATCCCGGCGCGCTCGTCTACGGCCTCGACCTGTCCCGCTTCGCCGACAGCGACGGCGACGGGTTCGGCGACCTCCCCGGGGCCATGGCCCGGCTCGAGCACGTGGCGTCGCTCGGCGTCACCTGGATCTGGCTGCTGCCGTTCTATCCGAGCGAGCGCCGTGACAACGGCTACGACGTGGACGACCACTTGGCGGTGGATCCGCGCTTCGGCGACCTGGACGACCTCCGTGAGTTCCTTGCGAAGGCCCGCGACCTCGGGATGCGCGTGCTGATCGACGCCGTGCCGCACCACACCTCCGACCGGCACCCGTGGTTCCTCGCCGCGTGCGAGGACACCGACGGGAGGGCCGGGAAGTTCTTCGTCTGGAGCGACGACGACTCCACCGAGCCGGGGGACCATCCGATGTTCCCGGGCGAGGAGGAGAGCGTCTGGGCCTTCGACGAGCGCGCCGGACGGTACTACCACCACCAGTTCTATTCGTTCCAGCCCGACATCAACGCCACCGACCCGGACGTCTTCGAGGAGATCGTCCAGCTGCTGACCTTCTGGCTCGGCGTGGGCGTCGACGGCTTCCGGATCGACGCGGCGCTGCTGCTCGTGCAGGGCAAGGGGCGGCCGGACACCGACGTGGACGACGGCGTGTTCTTCGACCGGCTGCGGGCGCGGCTGCGCGAGATCCGCCCCGACGTCGCACTGATCGCGGAGGCCTCCGAGCCGCCGGAGGCGATGGCCGCGCTGATCGAGAACGACCGCTTCGACGCCGTCATCGACTTCAGTCTCAACAACGCGACGTTCCTGGCGCTCGCGCGCGAGCGGGCGCAACCGATCGTGGACGCGCTCAGCAGACTGGACCAGAACATCCCGGCCGACTCACGCCTCAACTTCATGCGCAACGCCGACGAGCTCGACCTGTCGCTGCTGAGCGACGAGGAGCGCCGGGAGGTGTTCGCGGCGTTCGCGGGTGACGACGACGCGCTGATCTACGGGCGCGGCATCCGGCGCGGCTGGGCGCCCATGCTGCAGCCGGCCCAGCGGGTGCGGATGACGCTCAGCCTCCTGCACGCGCTCCCCGGCGTCCCGCTGCTGCAGGCCGGCCAGGAGCTCGGCCAGGGCGACGACCTCGCGGTGGAGGGCCGCGGCGCCGCGCGCACGACGATGCAGTGGGACGACTCCGACGGGGGCGGCTTCACGGCTGCCGCCGTGTCGCCGCTGACCCTCGGCGCCCAGGTGGACGGCCCGTTCGGCTTCCGCACGGTCAACGCCTCGGCGCAGGAGGACGACCCCGGCTCGCTGCTGTCGCTCGCTCGCGACCTCGCCCGGGTTCGAAGGGAGGCGCACGCCGCTGCCGCCGGCTGGACGACGGTGGAGGTCGAGGACCGCGCCGTACTGGCCTTGCGCCGCGACGGTCTCCTGACCCTGCACAACCTCTCGAGCCGGGAGGCGTCCGCCGAGATCGGGGCCGGGCGTGTCGCCCTCCTGGCGGACGGCTGGGCCACGGGCACGCTCGCCCCCTACGGGTTCGCGTGGCTGCGGACCGCGTGACTTTGGTCCCTACCGGATCGTTCCCCCGCACGGCATCGTTGCCGCATGAGCACGGCGAACGCGGAGGAAGCGCACCACTCGTCCCCTTTCACGCGGGACGACTTCGCGGCCGTGCCGTATCTGCGGCACGATCAGTTCATCTCCCTGATCCACTGGACGATGGTCGACGGGGAGTGGCGCTACACCACGATCCACGGCCACTATCTGCACCGCGACGAACGCTTCTGGTACCTGCGAGTGCAGGGCGCGAGCACCCGGCTCGGCCGTACGGAGTGGGCGATCTTCAGTTGACCGGTCCCGGCTGATCCCGGTCCGGCCGCGCCCGCTTGAGGTAGCTGCGCGAGCGGGCTACCTGGTGCTCCAGCGCGTCGACGGTCTGCGACATGCTCGTGATCGCCTGCCCGCGGTACACGTCGATGCCGTCCATGGTCGCGAACACGTCGTCGAACGCGCGCTGCAGCACCTGCGCGTCGACGGCGGAGGTGGTCTGCTCCTTCTGGATCTGCTCGGTCTGGTCGCGCAGCACCTCACCGGTGCGGCCGATCAGGGCGTTCGTGCTCTGGTGGAGAGAGCCGAGCTGGTCGATGACGAGGCGCTGGTTCTCCAGAGCTTGCGCGACGACGACCGCCGTGCGCAGCGCGGAGACCGTCGTGGTCTTGGCGCGCTCGACGCCTTTGATCAGCTCGACGTTGTTCTTCTTGATGACGTCGAGCGCGAGGTAGGCCTGCACGGAGACCGCGATCTGCGTGGTGAGGTCCTGGCGGCGCTGCCGGATCGGGAAGAGCGCCTCCTTCTCCAGGGTCGCGGCGCGCAGCGGGTCGGTGAGGCGCAGCTCCCCGGCGCGCTCGACGGTCGCTCGGTCGAGCGCGGCGGCCAGGGTGACGTACTCGTTGAGCCGCTCGGTGGTCCGCCACAGCGCCGTGCGCTCGTTCTCGATCTCCTCGTTGTCGCGGCGCAGCCACTCCTCGCCGTGGTCGAGGGAGACGACGATGGAGTCCAGCTGCTTCTGCGCCGACTCGAACCGCTCGACGTACTTGCGGAGGCGGCGGCCGCCGGGCATCCGCGCCAGCATCCGGTAGCTCTTGCTGGCGTGCTGCGGGTCGAAGTCGCTCACCGTCGCGCGCAGCGCCTGGAGGGTGCGGAGGACGCCGTACTGCGGGTCGGTCCGCACCGCCTTGCCGCGCGCCGCCGCGAGCGCCGTGGCCGGACGGCTCAGCATCTGCCGGGAGGCGTCGCTGGACTCCTGCATCTCCTTGTCGCCGAGGCGGGAGAAGCCTGCGATCTTGCGCCGGAAGGCCTCGCTGTCCGGCTCGGAGGCCGCGAGGTCGCGGATCCACTCGCGGGCGCGGGACTCCAGCTCGGCGGCCCGCTGCGGCGAGACGCTCATCATGCCCATGGCGCGCTCGTCGGGGAGCTCGGGCACGGCCTCCGGTGCGTGCAGGCCGGCGTTCTCGGGACGCGCTGCTGCGTCACCCGCCGCGCCGTCACCCGCCGCGCCGTCGCTCGCCGATCCGGGACTGGCTTCCACGTCGTTCTCCTCCCACCAGGACCGCAACCCCTCCAGGGTAGGCCGCGCACCTGCGTGAACGGTAAGGTCTGCCGGATGGACGGCATCGGGTTCGAGCAGGCGACCGTGGAAAATGTTGCGGCGATCGAGGCGCTCGTCCACGAGGCCTACGGACCCTACGTCGCCCGTCTCGGAGTGACGCCCGCGCCGCTGACGGCGGACTACACCGCGATCGTCGCCGAAGGCAGGGCGGTGCTGGCGCGCCGGGACGGACAGGTCGTCGGACTGCTGATCAGCGCGCTGCACTCCGGTTACATGGAGGTCGAGAACATCGCCGTGGCTGCGGGCGAGCGCGGCACCGGGCTCGGGTCGCGACTGCTCGACCTCGCCGACGGCCAGGCGAGGGCGGCCGGGGTGACGGAGGTGCGCCTCTACACGAACGCGGGGATGACCGAGAACGTCGCCTACTACCCGCGCCGCGGCTTCCGCGAGACCGGCCGCCGCGAATCGGGAGGCTTCGACCGCGTCTTCTTCGCGCGCACCGTCGGCCCGCGGAGGACGTCGCAGGACTGAACCCCGCTGGCAGCCTCCCCGCCGCGGTGGGATACTCGCGGCATGGGCAGCACCACCACCGACCGCGCGTCCTTCTTCGACGGCCTCGCCGCCGAGTTCCTCCAGCACTACAGCCGCGGTCCGCGGTTCATCGCGGTCACGGGCGTCGCCGGCGCCGACCTCCCCGCGGCGGCGGACGCGCTCGCCGAGGCCCTGCGCGCGGGCGGCCAGGAGGTCGAGCGCACCCACGCGACGGCGCACGCGACGCCCGACGGTCTGCGCGCCGAGGTGGTGACGCCGTTCCGCACGGCGTCGCCGCAGGGCGTCCTCGTCATCGACGGCCCCGGACTGCTCGGCGAGAACCTGCGCGGGTTCTGGAACTTCTCGGTGTGGATCGAGCACGACCCGGAACGGGACGCCGACTGGTCGTTCGTCGCCACCGGCCGCAAGGACCCGCTGGGGGCGCCGCGGGAGGTCGCCTCGGTGCTGTTCGACGACGCCGACCCGGAGCGGCCGCGGCGGCTGTTCGCGGACTCCTGCTGAGGTCGGCGGTGCTCTCCTAGCGCGGCCGGTCGAAGCGCGCCCCGAGCGGGTTGGTCGGGAGCGCCGTGAGCACGAGCTGCGCGATCCAGCCGAACGGGACGAACGAGATGAAGTACCAAGGCCCCGCCAGGTTCGCGTCGTGCAGGCGGCGCCAGACCAGCGCCAGGTGCGGCACCAGCGTCGCGAAGACCCACACGATCCACACGGCCAGCAGCACCCAGAACAGCGGGCCGACCAGGCGCGACGAGCCGGTCATCCGGAAGCTCCCGCTCAGCCGGCTGATCACGAGGACGAACGTCCAGTAGACGATCGCCAGGAGCACGTCGAACAGGAAGAACCACCAGTACTCGGTGCGGCTGGCGCGGCCGGTGAAGTCGGCGTACTTGGTGAAGAACCGGCGGATGGCGTCGCCCATGCTCGCGCCGTAGAGCGGCGCCCAGAGCGGGGCGGGGCCGGAGGGCGGGGCGGGGCCGGAGGGCGGCGGCGGAGGAGCCGCGGCTGGGGGCTGCGTCGACATCGGGGTCCTCCTCTCGCGAGGCTACGAGTCCAGGATGCGACGCCACGTCGCCGCGCGCACCAGCGTCCTCGTCCGCGGGCCGCACCGCGGTCGCCTGCCGTGTCTGCGGGAGTCGCGGCCCGAGTATCCGCTCAATCGAGCGCCGTGCCGTGTCCGACGGCCGGCCCGGGCTAGAGTTGGCCGCTGGGGGACCCGCCGCATCGAACGGATCGAGACCCCACATGCCACGTCAGGAGCGCGCCGAGCGCAGCCGCGCCAGCATCCTCGAGGCCGCCGCGGACGAGTTCGACCAGCACGGCTACGCCGGCGCCCGCCTCGAACGGATCGTCGAGCGCACCGGGCTCACCAAGGGCGCGGTGTACTTCCACTTCCGCTCGAAGCTCGACCTGGCCAAGGCGCTCGTCGTCGAGAAGTACGGCAACTGGCCGGCGATCGTCGCTGAGATCGACGCGAGCGGACTCCGCGGCGTGGAAGCCGCCGCCGAACTGACCCGCCGGGTCGGGGCGGTGTTCGCGTCGGATGTGCGGGTGCGCGCCGCGATGGCACTGTCGCAGACCATCCTCCCGCCCGGACCGGACGCCGACCCCTACGACCACTGGGTGGAGGTCGTCGCCGGCTACCTCGAGCAGGAGGAGGGCGAGCTGCCGCGGGGGCTCTCGCCGCGCGAGGTCGCGGTCGTGGCGGTCCAGGGCTTCTTCGGCGCGTACATGATCGCGGCCGAGCGCGGACGCCTCGACGGGCTCCCGGCCGACATCGACCGCCTCTGGCGGGCGCTCGGCGCGCTCGCCACAGCGCCGAAGGGCACGTAGACGCCCTTATCCGGCGGTTTTCGGGGCGTTTACGTGCCCCTCGGCTGAGGCTCCGGTGTCGCGCGCGGGCGCGAGTTCGGGCGCGACCTCCGGCTCCACTGCCTCCACTGGCGCTACGTACCGGCGAAGCGGCCGGTTGACCGCCCCGACAACCAGGACCGTCGCCGCGGCCGCCAGCCCTCCGATCGCCAGGGCCGCCGACGCGCCGACGGCCGCGCCGAGCAGTCCACCGCGGAAGCTCCCGAGCTGCGGACCAGCCACCCCGATCACGTGATCGATCGCGGAGACGCGCCCGCGGAACGCGTCGGGCGTCTCCAGCTGCACCAGCGCGCCGCGCGTCACGACGCTGACCGTGTCGGCCGCGCCCGCGACCGCGAGGCAGCCGAGCGACAGCCAGAGCGGCCCCGCGAGCCCGAACCCGGCCAGCGCCAGCCCCCACACCGTCGCCGCGCCGAGCTGGAGGAGGCCGGCGCGGCGGACGCGCGTGACCGTCCCGGAGAACGCGCCGGCCGCGATGCCGCCGACTGCGATCGCGGACAGGAACAGTCCGAGCGTTCGCGGGTCGCCGCCGAACCGCTCCTGGTTGACGAGCGGGAACAGTGCGATCGGCATGGCGAGCAGTGTCGCGGCGAGGTCGGTGGCGAAGGACCCCCAGAGGGTCGGGCGGCGGAAGACGTACGTCCAGCCGCCGCGCTCGGAACGCGGACGACCTCCCGAACCCGGCGCCGACGCGACAGGCGGAAGCGCCGGGAGGGCGAACGTCACCGCGAACGCCACCCCGACCGCGACCGTCTCGGCCGCGTACGCCGCGGGCAGTGACCACGCTGCGATGAGGCCGCCGACCGCGGGCCCGGCGAGCAGCGCGGCCTGGAACGACAGGTTCTGCAGCGCCAGCCCGGCGGCGACCTCCCCGGGCGGGAGCAGGCGTGCGGGCAGCGTGCGCCGGGCCGGGGCGCCGACCGCTCCGGCGGCGGACTGCGCCGCGACGAGCACGAGCAGCAGGAGCACCGCGCGCGACCCGGCCGCCGCCTGCGCGCTGAGCGCCAGCGCCGCGAGCGCCTGCGCCGCGGTGCTGAGCCGCACGATGGTCCGGCGGTCGTAACGGTCGGCGAGGTGGCCGCCCACCGGCCCGAAGACGAGCATCGCGACCCCGCTCGCGAGCCCGAGTGCGCCGGTCCAGATCGGACTCCTGGTCAGCTCCCAGACCTGGGCGAGCGCGGCGACGTTCGCGATCTGACCGCCGACGCCGGCGAGGGAGGTGCCCAGCCAGAGCGCGCGGAACGGCCCGCTCGACCGCAGCGGCCGGAGGTCGGTGAAGTGGCGCGCGGCGCTCATCCCGGCTCGACCAGGTGCGCGTCGAGACGCTCGCTCATCGGCCGGGCCGCCACCGTCGAGGTCAGCGCGGCGACGATGCGCGAGAGCGGGACGCCGCCCTCCTCGTCGAGCTCGGCGACCGCCGCCTCGGTGGCGCGCCACTCGGCCTCCACCAGCGGGACCAGCTCGCGCCCGCGCGCCGTCAGGTCGACCAGCCGGGTGCGGGCGTCCGGGCCGGGGACGGTCTCCACGAAGCCGGCCTCCCGCATGGCCGCCACCGTCTGGCTGACCGCCGAGTGCGTGCGGCCGAGGGAGGCCGCGAGCGCCCGGATCGTGAGCGGACCCTCGTGGGCGAGCCGGATCATCGGCGACGCGAACCGCGACCGCATCCCCGGAACGCCCCGCCGCTCGTAGAAGGCCTCGATGTCGGCGTCGAGGCGGCGGAGGAGGGCGAACAACGCGTCCCAACGTCCGGTCTCGCGGGTCGGATCGGTGCTGGATGAATTCGTCACAGCACTGTTATAACAGCCCTGTCACATCCTCACAAGCGCCGAAGGGCACGTAAACGCCCCTAAAGCGCGCGGGAAGGGGCGTTTACGTGCCCCTCGGCGACTGGGGCTCAGCCCGCCGCCAGCTCCTCGCGCACGAACCGCGCGAACTGCTCCGCCGCCGCCGGCTGCGAGCGGGTCCGGTTGCGGGCGAGGCCGATCACGCGCTGGGCCTCGTCGGCCAGCGGCACCGCCACGATCCCGGGCTCCGCGGGCGTGTCCGGGATGAGGGCTACGCCGACGCCGTCCCGCACCAGCGCGCGCAGCGTCGACAGCTCGGTCACCTCGATCACCGGGGACAGCACCTCGCCGTGGGCCGCGAAGTACGCGTCCGCGATCGTCCGCAGGCCGGAGCCCGGGCGCAGCGCCACCAGCTCCGCCGTGCTCAGATCCGCGAAGGAGGCCTCGGCGCGCGAGGCGAGCGGATGCCCCTCCGGGACGCCGAGCACGAGGCGCTCCGCGGTCAGCGGCACCCACTCGATGTCGGGGTCGCGCGGGTCGGGGCTGAGGAACGCCAGGTCGGCCGATCCCTCCCGCAGGGCGTCCAGCACGGTGTCGGCCGTCCCGCCGCGCAGGGCGAACCGGATGTCCGGGAACAGGCTGCGGTACTCGCTGACCACCCGCGGCAGCAGCCAGCTGCCGAACGACGAGACGTACGCGAGCGAGACGATCCCCGCCGCGGGGTCGCGGAGGGCGTCGATGCGGGCGCGCGCGGTGTCCAGCTCGGCCTCGGCACGGGAGGCGTGGGCCAGCAGGATCTCGCCGTACTGGTTGAGCTCCAGGTGCCCGCGGCGGCGGTCGAACAGCTCGACGCCGGCCTCCGCCTCCAGCCGGGCGAGGGAGCGCGAGAGCGTCGATTGCGAGATCCCGAGCGTCTCGGCCGCGAGCGCCAGATGGCCCTCCGCCGCCAGCGCCCGGAAGTGGGCGATCTCGTCGATCCGCATGCACACCATCATGGCCCACCCGCGGGACGCTCGCCGGGAGGCCGCCGGGCCGACGCGCGACCCCCGCGAACGGGGGAGTGCTCAAATGAGCGGTCTACCCCTGTTCGAGTTTTATGTACGTTCACTCACAAGACAGTGCGCGGTTCTCCGCAATCCCTAAGGTGACCGCGGGCTCGCACGAGTTCCCCCCTTCCGATCGAGGAGAGAAATGTCAACCAGACTGCGCACTTTGTGGCGCGCCGCCACTGCCGTGGCCGTCGGAGCAGGCCTCGCCGCCGGCTCCCTCGCCGCGACACCGGCGTTCGCCAGCACGGACGGCACCGGTGTCGTCATCAACGAGGCGTACCTGTCCGGCGGCAGCGCCGGCGCCGCCTACGCCAACAAGTTCGTCGAGCTCTACAACCCGGGCGACCAGCCCGTCGCGCTGACCGGCTGGAGCGTTCAGTACCGCTCCGCGACCAGCACCGGCGCGGCGAACGGCGTCGTCGCGCTGAGCGGCACCATCGCCGCCAAGGGCTACTACCTGGTCGCCGGCGCCTCCAACGGCACCAACGGCGCCGCCCTCCCGACTCCCGACGCCGCGAGCAACGGACTGAACCCGTCCGGCACCGCCGGCACGCTCATCCTGGCCAAGTCGGCCACCGCTCTGACCCTGCCGGCCGGCTCGGTCACCGGCAACGCGAACGTCGCCGACCTCGTCGGCTACGGCACGTCCAACACCTTCGAGGGTTCGAAGGCGGCGACGGCCCCGAGCGGCAACACGGATGTGAAGTCTCTCAACCGAACCGCGTTCAAGGACACCGACGACAACGCGGCGGACATCTCGCTGAGCGCGACGATCACGCCGCAGAACACCGCGTCGGCCACCGACCCCGGCAACCCAGGCGACGGCGGAGGCACCGATCCCGGAACGGGGACCGACCCGGGTCCGCCCGGCACGATCGCCATCTCCGACATCCAGGGCACCGGTGACACCAGCCCGAAGGCCGGCCAGACGGTCAGCACCGTCGGCGTCGTCACCGCGGCCTACCCGACCGGAGGCTTCAACGGCTTCTACCTGCAGACCCCGGGCACGGGCGGCGCGATCGACCTCGCGACCCACACCGCGTCCGACGCGATCTTCGTCTTCGGCTCCGCCGCCGCCTCCAGCGTCGCCGCAGGCGACTACGTGCAGGTGACCGGCGCCGTCAGCGAGTACAACGGCCTCACCGAGCTCACCGCGACCAAGGTCGACAAGCTCGACAAGAGCACCGTCACCGCGCCCACCCCGGCGACCGTCGGCCTCCCGGCCACCGCCGCGCAGCGCGAGAGCCTCGAGGGGATGCTGATCGCTCCTCAGGGCGCGTTCACCGTCACCGACGTCTACTCGGCGAACCAGTACGGCGAGATCGGCCTCGCGGCCGGCGACAAGCCGCTCGTCCAGGCGACCGAGACCGCCCGTCCCGGCACCCCGGCCTACGCCGCGGCCGTCGCCGACAACGCGGCCCGCGCCGTCACCCTCGACGACGGGGCTTCGACCAACTTCCTCAGCTCGGCGAACAAGTCCAAGCCGCTGCCGTACCTCTCGCTGACCAGCCCGGTCCGCGTCGGCGCGCCTGTCACGTTCACCAAGCCGGTCATCCTCGACTACCGCAACGACGCCTGGAAGTTCCAGCCCACCGCCGAGCTCACCCCGGCGAACGCGGCCGACGTCCAGCCCGTCAGCTTCGGCAACACCCGCACCGCGGCCCCGGCCAACGTGGGCGGCGACCTCCGTCTCGCGACGTTCAACGTGCTGAACTACTTCCCGACCACCGGCGACCAGCTCACCGGGTGCACGTTCTACACCGACCGCGACGGCAACAAGATCACCGTCAACTCCGGCTGCGACGCCCGCGGCGCCGCCGACGCGACCAACCTCAAGCGCCAGCAGGACAAGATCGTCGCCGCGATCAACGCCCTCACCGCCGACGTCGTCTCCCTCGAGGAGATCGAGAACTCGAAGCGCTTCGGCCTCGACCGCGACGACGCGCTGAAGACCCTGGTCTCCGCGCTCAACGCCGCGGCCGGCGGCGACGTCTGGGCGTTCGTGCCCTCCCCGTCGACAGTCCCGGCCTCCGAGGACGTCATCCGCACCGCGTTCATCTACAAGAAGGCCGTGGCTGCTCCGGTCGGCGCGTCGAAGATCCTCGACGACGCGGCGTTCTCGAACGCCCGCCAGCCGCTCGCCCAGGCGTTCAAGAAGGTCGGCGCGCAGGACTCGTCGGCGTTCATCGCCATCGTGAACCACTTCAAGTCGAAGGGTTCGGGAACGGGCGCCGACGCCGACCAGGGCGACGGGCAGGGCGCGTCCAACGCCTCCCGCGTCAAGCAGGCCAACGCCCTCGTCGCCTTCGCGGACGAGCGCAAGAAGACGCTCGGCTCCGACAAGGTGCTGCTGATCGGCGACTTCAACGCCTACCTCAACGAGGACCCGATCAAGGTCCTGACCGACGCCGGCTACATCGACCAGGTCAGCACCCGCACCACCAAGGCGACCTACTCCTTCGGCGGTACGGTCGGCTCGCTGGACCACGTGCTCGCGTCGCCGTCGGCCAACGCGGCCATCACCGGCGCAGACGTCTGGAACATCAACTCCGTGGAGTCGGTGGCCCTGGAGTACAGCCGCTACAACTACAACGTCACCAACTTCTACGCGGCGGACGCGTACCGCTCCAGCGACCACGACCCCATCGTCGTGGGCCTGGGCCTCAAGGCCGCCCCGGTGACGCTCAACCTGCTGAACATCAACGACTTCCACGGTCGGATCGACAGCAACACCGTGAAGTTCGCGGGGACCGTCGAGAAGCTGCGCGCCGACGGCGGGGAGGGCAACACGCTCTTCCTCTCCGACGGAGACAACATCGGCGCCTCCCTATTCGCCTCGGCCTCGGCCGGCGACGTCCCGACCCTGGACGTGCTGAACGCCCTCGACCTCAAGACGAGCGCTGTGGGCAACCACGAGTTCGACAAGGGCTTCGCGGACCTCACCGGCCGGGTGAAGGACGCGGCGAAGTTCAGCTACCTCGGGGCGAACGTCTACCAGAAGGGCACCAAGACCCCGGCGCTGCCGGAGTACGCGACCTTCACGGTGAACGGGCTGAAGGTGGCCGTCATCGGCGCCGTCACGCAGGAGACCCCGACCCTCGTCTCGCCCGGCGGCATCTCGTCGCTCGACTTCGGCGACCCGGTGGAGGCGGTCAACCGCGTCGCGGCGCAGCTCACCGACGGCGACCAGGCCAACGGCGAGGCCGACGTGATCGTGGCCGAGTACCACGAGGGCGCCGGCTTCGGCACGCCCGACGGTGCGACGCTCGACCAGGAGGTCGCGGCCGGCGGCGCGTTCGCCGACATCGTCACCAAGACGAGCGCGAAGGTCTCCGCGATCTTCACCGGTCACACGCACAAGGAGTACAGCTGGGACGGCCCCGTCCCGGGTGTCGCGGGTGCGACCCGTCCGATCCTGCAGACCGGCAGCTACGGCGAGAACATCGGCCAGGTGAAACTCACGGTCGACCCCGACACCCACGCGGTGACCTCCTACACCTCGCGCAACGTCGCCCGCACCACGGACGCCGACGCGGGCCTGGTCTCCGCCTACCCGCGGGTCGCGGCCGTGAAGACGATCGTCGACAAGGCGCTCGCCGACGCGGCGGTCATCGGCAACCAGAAGGTCGGCTCGGTCACCTCCGACATCACCACGGCGTACATCAACGGCGCCCGTGACGACCGGATGAGCGAGTCCACCCTGGGCAACCTGGTGGCCGACTCGCTGCTGTCGACCCTGTCGCCGGCCCAGTCCGGCGGCGCCGAGATCGGCGTGGTGAACCCGGGCGGCCTCCGCGCCGAGCTGCTGTACGGCACGGACGGATCGGTCACCTACGCGCAGGCGAACGCCGTGCTGCCGTTCGTGAACAACCTGTGGACGACGTCCCTCACCGGGGCGCAGTTCAAGCAGGCGCTCGAGCAGCAGTGGCAGCGGAACGCCGACGGCACCGTGCCGAGCCGGCCGTTCCTCAACCTGGGACTGTCGAAGAACGTCAGCTACACCTACGACGCCACCCGGCCCGAGGGCGACCGCATCACGAGCATCCTCGTGAACGGCACCGCCATCGACCCGGCGAAGTCGTACCGGATCGGCACGTTCTCGTTCCTCGCGCAGGGCGGCGACAACTTCCGGGCGTTCGCGGCCGGAACCGACACGCGCGACTCGGGTCTGATCGACCGGGACGCCTGGATCGGCTACATCTCCGCGCACAGCCCGCTGTCGCCGAGCTTCGCCCGCCGCGGCGTGTCCGTCACGGACGTCCCGACGGCGACGCTGACGCGCGGCCAGCAGGTGAGCTTCGGAGTGCAGAAGCTGAACCTGACCAGCCTGGGCAGCCCGGCGAACACCGCGCTGGAGCTGAGCTGGGGCGGCTCGGCCGTCATCGGCTCCGTTCCGGTGGACGCCTCGGGCAACGCGACCGTGACCTTCACGGTCCCGGCCTCCGCCGCGGGCGCGAGCACCCTGGTGCTGACCGCCAAGGAGTCCGGCACCACTGTGCGCATCCCGCTCACGGTGGAGGATGCCCCGACGAACGGCAAGCCCTCGGCCGACCCGAAGGCGGCCGCCGAGTCCGCCCTCACGAAGGCCCTGAACGGCAAGATCTCGTTCAAGGACAAGGCGTACCACGCGGGCGACCCGATCGACATCACGGTCGGCAAGGCGCGCGCGGGCCAGTGGGTCTCGGTGTGGGTGTACTCGCAGCCCGTGAGCGTGGGCGGCGGCTGGATGCAGGTGCCCGCCGACGGCGTGCTGCACCTCACCCTCCCGAAGCCGCTCGCCAAGGGCGACCACAAGCTGTCCGTGCAGGACAGCACGAACACGGTGATCGGCTGGGACGACCTCAAGGTCTCCAACGGCAACGCGGTCGGCCACTGGGTGTGGACGCTCGTCTGGAACTGGCTCGCGGGCTGGCTCTGGGGGTGGACGCAGCAGTAACCGCTGAGTGACGACCGCCGGGCGCGCCTGCCGCGCCCGGCGGTTCGTCGTCTCCCGCCCGCACATTCGTGACGAATCGCGCGATTCCCCGGCTCTTTCGCGACATTCGTCACGAATCGGGTGTTAGAAATTATTGACACGGTGTCTGCGCCGCTTTACACTCGCCATGTACACAATCTTTGACATGGAGGTGCGAGGTGTCCTTCGATGAGAAGAACGCGTGGGCGTACCTGGTCGTCGCCGTCCTCGGCTACGCGACCTACCTGATCCTGCTCACGGCGTACGGCTCCGGCGCATACGTCCCGCTGCTGCTGTGGACGGTCGGCGGCTCGATCGCGGCCAACATCCTGGCCCGCATCGGCATCTCGGTCGCCAACCCGCGGGAGGCCGACAAGCGCGACCAGCGCGACCGCGAGATCAAGGTCTTCGGCGAGCGGGTCGGCCAGGCGTTCGTCGTCATCGGCGCTCTGGCCGCGCTCATCCTGGCGCTGTTCCAGGCGCCGTGGTTCTGGATCGCGAACGCGGTCTACGCGGCCTTCGTGCTGTCCGCGGTCGTCGGCTCGATCGCCACCCTGGTCGCCTACCGCAAGGGGCTGCCGGCATGGTGAAGCCCACCCGCGTGACCAACAGCATCCGCGCCCTGCGCTTCGGCGCGGGGGAGATGACGCAGGCCGACCTCGCGGACCGGGTCGGCGTCACCCGCCAGACCATCATCGCCATCGAGCAGGGCCGGTACTCGCCGTCCCTGGAGATGGCCTTCCAGCTCGCGCGGGTGTTCGGGGTCCCGCTCGACGACGTGTTCCAGTACCCCGAGGACTGAGGGGAATCATGAGCGCCACCATGCGCGCCGTCGTCCAGGACGCCTACGGCACCACCGCCTCCCTGCGCATCGAGCGCGTCCCCGTCCCGTCGCCCGGCGCCGGCGACGTCCTCGTGCGCGTCGAAGCCGCCGGGATCGACGCGGGCACCTGGCACCTCACCACCGGCCGCCCGTACCTGATGCGGCTGATGGGGTTCGGGATGCGCGGCCCGTCGGCACGCGTGCGCGGCGCGGCGTTCGCCGGCGTCGTGGAGGCCGTCGGCTCCGAGGTCGCCGACCTCCGCGTCGGCGACGCCGTGTTCGGCTCTGCGGCCGGCGCGCTCGCCGAGAGGGTGATCGCCCCGCGCGCGGCGGTGGCTCCGATCCCGGCGGGCCTGAGCTTCCCGGAGGCGGCGGCGATCCCGATCTCCGCGGTGACGGCGCTGCAGGCGGTCACGGCCGCGCAGGTCGAGGCCGGGGACCGCGTGCTCGTGCTGGGCGCGGCCGGCGGCGTCGGGCATTTCGCGGTTCAGCTCGCCGTGGCGCGCGGCGCCGAGGTGACGGGCGTGTGCACCGGGCCGAAGACGGCGCTGGTGCTCGAGCTGGGCGCCGCGGACGCCATCGACTACACGACGACCGACGCGCTGGCCCTCGGCCGGGTCTGGGACGCGATCATCGACACGGCGGGCAACCGCCCGCTGCGTGCGCTGCGCGGAAGTCTCGCTCCGGAGGGCGCGCTCGTGCTGGTCGGCGGCGAGAATGGCGGCGGCATCCTCGGCGGAATGGAGCGGATCGCGGGCGCGGGCCTGGCGAACCTCACGGCGCGTCAGAGCCTGTCCGGGCTGATGGCCCGCGAACGCCAGGAGGACCTGGTCGAGCTGGCCCGCCTCTCCGCGGAGGGCGCCTTCCGCCCGGTCATCGACACCGTCTATCCGCTGGAGCGGACCGCGGAGGCCATCGACCACATCGGCGCCGGGCGGGCGCGCGGCAAGGTGGTCGTGGTCCCGTAGCCGTCAGAACGTGGGAGCGTTCAGTCCAGCGACGACGGCGTCCCTCCGAAGGATGATGCTGCCGAAACGTGAGTGTGTCCGGTACCAGTGCGCGACGTCTGAACTCAGGTAACCGAGGATCGACAGAAGCAATGCGTGATCGTAGGCGAGGTCTCGGTTGAAGATCGGCTCGTGATGAGCGACACGGTTTCGCAATTTGCGCAGACGCTCCAATGCGGTGTGCAGGTCTCGCCGCCGGCCGGTGTAATGCGGGAAGGCGCTGTCGAGCGTCGCTGCTTCCCAGAGCCGCGCGTGGTAGCGATTTCCGAGCAGCCCGATCCAGAAGCCGAACCCGAGTTCCGCCACGACATGGCCTGGAGTGAACTGACCTGACCGCGACAGTGAGAGGTGCCGACGAGCTGAGCGAACGATGGCGAGGTCGGAGTCGGTGAGGTGCGTGATGTCCCACCAGGCTTGCGAGCCGAAGTGGTCCGCCAATCTGTCGTTCACGGCGTTCCTCAGGCAGACTTCAGCGAGGTGGAAGCCACCCCACAAGCTTGCCGAGACTTCGATGTTCCACGAGTAGAGCCGGATTGCTTCGTCGGGCTCGGTCGTGGCCGCCAGATACGTCTGGAATCGGGCGCCGCCGAGCAGCGAGGAAACACCGCCGCGCCAGTCGGCATCGTGAGGTCCTGCCATTATGTGGAGCTTTCAGGTAGGCTGTCGGATGTAAGCCCCGGACGAGACACGCGAGTGTCGCCGCGCCGGGGCATTTATCATTCTGGGCGGTGATCGAGCGCTTCCGAGGGCCCGGCGTGAAGTTGTGGATAACCGGGTCGACCCACCATGATGTGGTCGTGTCGCCAGTGCCGGCGTTACCGTGATCTCATGCCAGTACGCGATCCGCGCACGATGCCCGACGTCCCCCCGCCCCCGACTGGCGCCGCATGCTCGCCGCCCTCGCCAACGCCGACACCCGTGCTGCCTTCGCCCGCGTGACGCTCGGCCTCCCGCTGGACGGCCCGCGCGACGCCCGTGCACTCGCCGCCCTGACCGACGCGGGACTCGTCGCCGACGGGGAGGTCGCGCCCGTCGTCGCCGAGGACACCATCCGCGCCGCCCTGGCCTCCGCCTCCCGCAGCCGGCCCACCGGCCCGCAGCGCTTCCTCGACGCCGAGGGCAGGATCGACCGCTACCCCTCGGGTCGGGCCGACCGGGTGGAACTGCTGCGCTGGGTCGCCGCGCACAGCCTGAGCGCCGGGGAGGTCGTGAGCGAACGCGAGGTGACGGAGCGGTTGACACGGTTCACGCGCGACCCGGCCGCGCTGCGCCGCTTCCTGGTGGACGAGGCGCTTCTGGAGCGCACCCGCTCCGGCTCGGAGTACGCGCTGGCAGACGGCTCCTGACCGGCCGCGGCCCTTCAGACCTGGAAGTACAGCTCGGTGTGCAGCTTGCACCCCGGGTTGAACGCCGCGCCGCAGTCGGGGCAGGAGTCGGCCTCCAGGTAGTCGGCGATGGACAGCGTCGACCGGCACACGCCGCACAGGACCGCGCGCTCGCCGCGGTCGGCGACGGGCCACTGCCGTGCCGGATGGCCGGCGGTCTCCGCGTGGCAGGCGTGGCACGGGTAGAACTCGCCGCAGCAGGCGAACCGGATCGCGATCACGTCGAGCGCTGTGCGGTAGTGGACGCAGCGCGTCTGGTCGTCGACGGTGGGGCCGAGCACGCGCGGCGCGCCGCCGCTCCCGCCGCTCACCGCACACCCCGCGCGGTCAGCGCGTCGCCCAGTTCGTCCGCGTGCTTGAACGCCACCACCAGGAACGGCACCGCGAACGCGCGCACTCCGGCCCGGGCGCCGCGGGCGCGCTGGGCGTCGCGGACGTCGCGCGCCAGCCGAGCCAGCACCGGCAGTGTGCTGAGCGTCACGGTCAGCAGCAGCGCCGCGCGCGCCGGGTCGATCCGCAGCGCCGCGAGCGGTCGCAGGCCGCGCTCGATGGCGTCCAGGAGGTCGGCCACCCTTGTGGTCAGGACGAGCAGCGCCGCGAGCACGACCGCGGACGTCACACGCGCGGTGTTCGCGACGGCGGCCTCCGGACCGAGGAAGAGCAGCTGGCCGGCGAGGGTGATCACGATCACCCAGCGTACGGCGTACACCTGACGCCCGAGCTCGCGCATCCCGAGCATCCCGTCGCCGAGGCCGGCGAGAGCGTACGCGAGCACCGGCAGGGTCGCGGCGACAGCGGCGGCGATCCAGGTGGAGGGCAGCAGCGACACGGCCAGCACCGCCACGACCACGAGCAGCAGCTTGGGCCCGGCCGGCATCCGGTGCAGCGGCCCCGTCCCCGGCCGGTAGAGCGTCAGCACGGGAGGCTCCCCTCGGCGAGCAGGCGCTCGTACGCCGACACCACATCGGCGGGCTCGCCGACCGCGGCCACGGTCCCGCCCGCGAACAGGACGGCGGTGTCGCACCGCGCGGCCAGCGCGAGGTCGTGGGTGACCAGGACGAGCCGGTGCCCGGCGTCCTCCAGCAGATGGTCGGCCACGCGCCGGGCGTTGCGGGCGTCGAGGTAGGCGGTCGGCTCGTCCGCGATCACGAGCTCCGGCCGGCGGACGAAGGCGCCGCACAGCGCGAGCAGCTGCTTCTGACCGCCGGACAGGTCGTGGGACGGCCGGTCGGCGAGCTCGGTGAGCCCGAACCGGTCGAGGGCCTCCGCGACCCGCGCCGCCGTGGCCTCCCGCCCCAGCCGGTCGGCCCGCAGCGAGAACGCGACGTCCTCGGCGACGGTCGGCATGATGATCTGCGCGTCCGGGTTGCTGAACACGACCGCGATCCGCCGCCGCAGCTCGGCGGCCTGCCGAACGGGATCGAGCCCGAGGACGCGCAGCTCCCCGCGGGCGGCCGGAACCAGCCCGCCGAGGAGGCGCGCGAAGGTGGACTTCCCCGACCCGTTCTCCCCGATCACCGCGACGGTGCGCGCGTCGAGGTCGAGAGTCGCATCGTGAAGGGCGTCGACCTCGCCGAGCCGGACGGCGACACCGTCGAGGTGGAGGGCGGTCATCGTGGGACCTCCGCCGACGCCGCTCATCGCACGACCTCGAACACCGCGGCCACGCCCAGGCCGCCGCCGACCGACGCGGCCGCGACCCCGAGCGTCCCCGCCGGAGCGTCGCCGCGCACGAGCCGGCTGAACAGCCGCACCACCGCGACCGCTCCGGTCGCGCCCCACGGGTGCCCGAGCGCCAGCGCGCCGCCGTCGGCGCACACCCGCGGGTCGTCCTCTGGCACGCCGATACGATCCAGGACCGCGATGCTCTGCGACGCGAAGGCCTCCACGAGTTCGAACGCCGCGATCTCCCGCTCGGTGGCCCCTGCGCGCTCGAGCGCGGACAGGATCGCGGGCGCCGCGCCGATCCCGGGGAGCGCCGGGTCGCAGCCGACGATCGCTCCCGCCCGCAGCGCGAGCCCTGGCGCGACGCCGGCCTGCGCCACGACCACCGCCGCGGCGCCGTCGCCGATCCGGGTCGACGTCCCGGCCGTGAGCGCGCCGCCGGGGAAGAGCGCGGGCAACCGGGTCAGCACACGCTGGGCCCCGCCGATCGCGTCGTCGTGCCCGAGCCCCGCCAGCGGAACCAGCTCGTCCGCGAACCGTCCGGCCGCCAGCGCGGCGCGCGCCCGCTCGTGGCTGCGCGCGGCGTGGGCGTCGAGCCGCGACCGCGGGATGCCGTCGTGCGCCGCCAGGTCCTCCGCCGCCTGGACCATGTCCGGATCCGGGAAGCCCTCCGGCGCGAACGGCGCCCGTTCGTAGGCGACTCCGTCGATCGACCGGACGGGCGCGGTGGAGGCGCTCTCCACGCCCCCGGCGAGCCGGGTCGCGGAGTCGCCCGCCCGGATCGCTGCGGCCGCGTCGAGGATCGCGGCGAGCCCGCTCCCGCACTGCCGGTCGACCGTGCCGCCCGGGATCACCGGGTCGAGCCCGGCGGCGAGGGCGGCGACGCGCCCCGGGTTGCCGCCGGGACCCATGCAGTTCCCGAGGACGACGTCCGCGACCTCGACCGGCGCACCCGTCGCGATAGCGG
Source organism: Leifsonia shinshuensis (assembly GCF_014217625.1). Taxonomy (NCBI): domain Bacteria; kingdom Bacillati; phylum Actinomycetota; class Actinomycetes; order Micrococcales; family Microbacteriaceae; genus Leifsonia; species Leifsonia shinshuensis. The sequence goes on from NZ_CP043641.1 coordinate 3,941,101, forward strand.
CATCGTCGAGGGCGGCCAGGAGGACGGGCGCGGCCAGCTGCTCCACGCGCAGGTGCGCGAGCGCGCGGCCGCGGGTGCCGATCGGGGTGCGGCGGGCGGCGATGACGACGGGGGTCTCGTGCATGCTCATGCGGTCGTCTCCCTCGGTGAGGCGTGGCCGTGCGCGACGGCGGCGGACGCCCGGCACGCGGGAGTCATGACGGCGATCTGCTCAGCGCTCAAGCGGGCTCACCTCCCCCTCCAGCACCCGCCGCACGGCCTCGGCGCGCGCCGGCTTGCCCGCGGCGGTGCGCGGCAGCTCGGCCGCGTACCAGCGGCGCGGACGGTGGGCCGGCGCGAGGCGTTCCGCGGCAGCGGCCCGCAGGGAGGCCAACGTCGGGAGGCGGCCGTCCGGCTCCACGAGCGCGGCGACGAGCGCTCCGACGCGGCCGGTCGGGAGGCCGAACACCACGGCGTCGCGCACGCCGGGGACCGAGCGGAGGGCGGCCTCCACCTCGTCTGGCACGATCGTGGCGGACGCGCTCAGGATGGCGCCGTCCGCGCGACCGAGCAGGCGGACGCTCTCGCCGCCGTCCGCCCCTGGCGCACGCTCGGCGCGGTCGCCGACCGTCGCCCAGGCGCCGTCACGGCGCAGCGGTCCGGCCGCGCCGGCGTAGCCGCGCGCCACGAAGGGCGAACGCACCCACAGCTCGCCGTCGCGCACGCGCAGCTCGACGCCCGGAAACGGGACGAGCCCGTCGCCGTGGTCGACCGCCACGAAAGACAGCTCGGCCGCTCCGTAGTAGGAGGTCACCCGCATCCCCTCGGCCTCGGCCCTCGCCCGCAGCGCCGGGTCGAGGTGCGACCCGCCGACCAGGGCGGAGCGGATGCCGGACGCGGCGCCCGACTCCAGCAGCCGCCGCAGCCCTTCGGGGGTGCCGTGGAAGCAGTCTGCCCCCGCGCCGGCTTGCACAGCACGCGGTCCGCCGTCCAGCGCGTGCGCGAGCGAGAACAGCGTCAGCGACGACGACGCCGGCGCCGGAAGGGCCACCGCCCGCCCGCCGCCGCCCGCGTTCAGCAACTCCGCCACCGCGGCGAACGACGACGACCACGAGTCCGCACTGCGCAGCACGATCCGCGGCGGCCCGCTGCTGCCGGAGGTCAACGTCGCCCAGCCGATCCGGCCGGAGGCGTCCGAGCCCTCCAGGTCGGCGCGCGACGCCGCGTCCACGGCCGCGGCCAGGTGCGCGGCCGGTCGCCGGCCGTCCAGCACGAGCGGCACGCCGCCGGCGGCCCGCGCCTCGCGGAGGCGGTCGAGGAGGGCGGGGTCGTCTTCGCGAAGCGGGACGATCGCGGTCATGCGGCGGGAGCGCCGTCCCGGCGGGGAGTCGCCCAGGTGCGCCGGAACGCCCTCGGGTACGCCTTCACCAGCGTCGCAACGATGGCGGTCGCGAGCACGGCCTTGACGAGGTCGCCCGGCACGAAAACCAGGCTGGTGAGCGCGGTCTCGCCGAGCGGCAACCGGGTCACGAGGCTCTGCACCGGGATGCCGAACGCGTAGACCACGCCGATGCCGCCGACGATGACCCCGACGAGCGTGCGCCAGACGACGGGCTTGCGGTTGCCCGCGTGGACGATCAGCCCGATCACAGCGGCGCCCACGATCCAGCCGATCAGGTAGCCCGCCGACGGACCGACGAAGACGCCGATGCCGCCGCGTCCGCCCGCGAGGAGGGGGAGTCCGGCGGCGACGAGGGCGAGCAGGACCGCCATCGACAGCGCGCCGAGCCACGGGCCGAGCAGCGCGCCCGCGAGCATGACGCCGAGCGTCTGCGCCGTGATCGGGACCGCGCCGAACACGGTGAAGCCGCCAGGGAGGCCGAGGACGGCGACGATCGCGGCCATCACGGCGACGCGGGCGAGATCGGTGGCGTCGATACCGCGACGGGATGCGCGGACGGCGGTCGTGCGGGCGGCGGTTGCCGGCCGTGAGGCCGCGCTCTCGTCGGTCGCGGCAGGGGCCGGGCTGGTGCGGGGGGAGTCGGTCATCGGGTTTCCTTCACCTGAACACTGTTCACCTGAACAGCGTTCACTATAGTGAAACCGTGACGGGAAACGAAAGCGCACGCAGACACGGCCGCGACGACGTGGCGGAGACCGCGCTGCGCATCCTGGACGACTACGGCCTTCCCGACCTCACCATGCGCCGCCTCGCCGCCGCCCTGGACGTGCAGCCCAGCGCCCTGTACTGGCACTTCCCCAACAAGCAGACCCTCCTCGCGGAGCTCGCCGACCGCATCATCGGCCGCGCCGCTGTCACCGCACCGGACGCGCCGTGGCCCGACCGCGTGCGCGCCGAGTCCGCCGCGCTCCGCGACGCCCTGCTCGCCTACCGCGACGGCGCGGAGGTCGTCGCCAGCACCGCCGCCCTGGGCCTCGGCGCCGCTCCCGCGCAGCAGCGCCTGGCGGCGGCCGTCCGCTCGGGAGGCTTCGACGCCGAGACCGCCGGTCGCGCGGCGACCGCACTGCTGCACTTCGTCCTCGGCCACGTCTCGCACGAGCAGCAGCGAATGCAGTTCGACAGCATCGGCGTGCTGGCGACCGGGGAGGCCGCCGACCCGTTCGACCAGGGCGACTCGGCCGCGGCTTTCGCCTTCGGAGTGAACCTCCTCGTCGGCGGCCTTCAGCGGCTCGCGGTCGACGACGAGAGCGCAGAGGGAGTCAGTCGCTCCCGAATGTGACCTTCCACCCGCCGACCACATTGGTCGCCAGGTTGAACAGCGCCGCGAAGATCGCGCCGAGCGCCGACACGACGATGACCTCCAGCAGTGACACCACGAGCGTGAACATCATCACGTTTCCGAACGTCAGGCCGGCGACGAGGGAGGCGCCCTGCGCGCCCGCGATGCTCTCCAGGAAAGTGGTCATCGATCCGACGAGGCCGACCTTGTCGAGCACCGACCAGCCGAGCAGCGTGAGCACGACGGTCACGACTGCCAGGACGAGACTGACGAGGAACGACATCTTCAGCGCGGACCAGAAGTCGATGTAGACGAGGCGCATCGTCGCGCGCTTCTTCTGCTTCGTCCGTGCCGACATCGGCGACCTCCCCAGTGGTGCTGTTCTCGAACCGCTCGCGCGGATCCCCCATCGGGCGAGTCTAACCGACACGCCCGTGCGGACCCCGGTGCCACGAGGCGTCGAAACAAACCGATCGACCGGTTATGCATGTAATATGGCCGTGCGGGGGCGAACGCCCGACCGACGTGCACGTCGCAACGGCGACCACTGGGGGGATGTCGGTCGGGCGGTTCCCTGGGCGGACCGCCGGATCACTCCACGACGAGGTCCGGCAGCCCCCGGAGCGCGTCCAGCCGTCCCTCGGCGACGATCCCCGGCAGCAGCACGATCCACAGCTCCCGGAGCCGCTGCAGCAGGTCGGCGCGCCCGGTCAGCGTCGCCGAGACCAGCTGCACGCCCGTGAACGCCGGCGACAGCAGGTGCGCGAACATCGCCGGGTCGACCCGCTCGGACACGTCGCCCTCCTCGATCGCCCTCCGGATCAGGTCCTCGATCGCGCGGAACCAGTCCTCGTAGGGTTCGACGATCGCCTGATCGGCCGTGCCGACGTCTGTGGTGAGCCGGATGCCGGCCTGCACGACCGGGTCCTCCAGCAGCTGCCGGCCGAGGCTTCGGCAGAGCAGCACCAGCGACTCCAGCGCGGGCCGGCCCTCCGCCAGGATCGCGGCGGAGGCCTCCATCGTGCGGCGGTGCTGCTCGGCGACCACCGCGAGCGCCAGCTCATCCTTCGACGCGAAGTGGAAGTAGAGCGCGCCCTTGGTGAGCCCCGCGGCCTTCGCGATGTCCGAGATGGACGCCAGCCCGTACCCGCGCGCGCCGAACACTTCGGCCGCACCCCGGAGGATGGCGTCGCGGGTGGCGAGAGCGCGAGTCTGCGTGACCATGACCTGAACACAGTAGTGCCGCCGACCTATGCGATTGATGCATGAATCCGGGCCGAGACGGGACAGCACGCGACCAGGACGGGACCAGACGCGGCGACCGCCGCCGGAGTAGCGTGAGCGTATCCGCCGCCGGATCACCCGTCGAGCCGCACCGACCGAGGAGGACGTCGCATGACCACCGTCGCCGACACCATCGTCGAGATCATCCGGGACGCGGGAGTGAAGCGCGTCTACGGCATCCCCGGCGACTCGCTCAACGGCTTCACCGACGCGCTGCGCCGCGCGGGCGATGTGACCTGGGAGCACGTCAGGCACGAGGAGGCCGCGGCGTTCGCTGCGGCGGCGGAGGCCGCGCTCACCGGCGAGCTGGCCGTGTGCGCCGGCAGCTGCGGCCCGGGCAACCTCCACCTCATCAACGGTCTCTTCGACGCGAACCGCAGCCGGGTCCCTGTGCTCGCGATCGCCGCGCAGATCCCCGGGCCCGAGATCGGCAGCACCTACTTCCAGGAGACCCACCCGCAAGACCTGTTCCGGGAGGCCGCGGTCTACACCGAGCTCGTCAGCATGCCCGAGCAGCTGCCGCGGGTGCTGGAGATCGCGATGCGGACGGCGATCGAGCGCCGCGGAGTCGCGGTCCTCGTCATCCCGGGCGAGATCTTCCTCGCGGACAGCGTCGGCCGCAAGCCGTCGGCGCCGATCGTCTACTCGCCGCGCGTGACGCGGCCGGCCGACGGCGAGCTGAAGGCCGCGGCCGACATCCTGAACGCCGCCAAGAAGGTCACCATCCTGGCCGGCGCCGGCGTCGAGGGCGCGCACCCTCAGCTCATCGACATCGCCGGGGCGCTGCGCGCTCCGGTCGTGCACGCCATGCGCGGCAAGGAGTTCGTGGAGTACGACAACCCCTACGACGTCGGCATGACCGGCCTGCTCGGGTTCTCCTCCGGCTACCGCGCGATGGAGGCCTGCGACGCGCTGCTGATGCTCGGCACCGACTTCCCGTACCAGCAGTTCTATCCGTCCAAGGCGAAGATCATCCAGGTCGACCTCCGCGGCGAGAACCTCGGCCGCCGAACCCCGATCGACCTCGGCCTGGTCGGCAGCGTCAAGGACACGGTGGAGGCCTTGCTCCCGCTGCTCGCGGACCGGAAGGACACCAAGCACCTCGACGCGTCCCGCTCGCACTATCTGAAGGCGCGCAAGAGCCTCGACGAGCTCGCCGTCAACGACCGCAACCGCACGCCGATCCACCCGCAGTACGTCGCCCGGCTGATCAGCGAGCTCTCCAGCGAGGACGCCGTCTTCATCCCGGACGTCGGTTCGCCCGTGGTCTGGGCGGCGCGCTACCTGCGGATGAACGGCTCGCGGCGGCTGATCGGCTCGTTCAACCACGGCAGCATGGCGAACGCGCTGTCGCAGTCGATCGGCGCGCAGGCGGCGTTCCCCGGCCGGCAGGTGGTCGCGCTCGCCGGCGACGGCGGCCTGGCGATGCTGATGGGCGAGCTGCTGACGCTGGTGCAGATGAAGCTGCCGGTCAAGATCGTCGTCTTCAACAACTCCTCGCTGAACTTCGTGGAGGTCGAGATGAAGGCCGCGGGCTTCGTCAACTTCGGGACGGGCCTGGAGAACCCCGACTTCTCGCGCGTCGCCCAGGCCATCGGCATCCACGGCCAGCGGGTCGAGAAGCCGGACGAGCTGGAGAGCGCGCTGCGCACCGCGTTCGCCCATGACGGCCCCGCGCTGGTGGACGTCGTGACCGCGCGCCAGGAACTCAGCATCCCGCCGGCGATCACGGCCGAGCAGGTCAAGGGCTTCACCCTCTACGCGCTGCGCACGATCATGTCGGGCCGCGGTGACGAGCTCATCGACCTGGCCGACACGAACGTGTTCCGGCGGCTGTTCGACTGAGGAGCTGTTCGAGTGGCGCTTTGGTCGAAGGAGGCCGCCGCCGTCAGTTGATGCAGACGGTGCTGGAGTAGTTCGTGGTCGGGCCCGAGTGCGTAGGGGCGGGTGCCGGCGCCGCGGGCGCGGGGGCCGCGGAGCCGCTGGAGGCCGCACCGGGCGCGGTCGGCATCAGTCCGTCCTCGCCGAGGACGACGGTGACGCCCTTCACGCTGCCGGTCTCCTGCACCGCGGCGCCAGGCAGCAGCGCCGCGACCGCCTTGGCCTGCGACTCCTGCCCCGACGGGTACTGGATGGTCGTCGTCTGCTGCGAGCTCGCGTCGCCGGCCGTGCCGGTCTTGAAGCCCGCCGCGCTGAACGTCTGCGTCGCCGTGCCGGCCGCGCCGTTCATGCTGCCGCCGTTGAGCACCGTGACCTTCGTGTCGGCGGGCTTCGCAGCAGTGGCGCTGTCGTAGGCGGACGGCGTCCCCGTCAGGCTCTTGACAAAGGCCGGCATCGCGGCCGTGTCGACCTGCACGATCGACAGGTCGGAGCCGTCGACGGTGATCGTCGGCGTGCCGGAGATCGGGATGGTCGCCGACTGGATCTTGCCGCCGGTGAGGCCCTGCAGCTGCGCAGCGAGCTGGAGGAAGTTCAGCCCTGGATCTGTCTCCAGCGACCCGCTGATGGCGTCGAGCGCGCTCGTGAGCTTGCCCGGGTTCAGTAGTGTCCCCGCGGACAGGAACTTGTGCGCCTCCACCGAGAGGAAGTACTGCTGGCGCACCACGCGGTCGAGGTCGCCGCGCGGGAGGCCGTGCCGCTGGCGCACGAACGACAGCGCCTGCTGAGCGTCCAGCGTCGAGACGCCCGCCGGGAAGTTCGCGCCGGAGTACGGGTCGTTGACGGCGTTGTTGAGGCACACCTGCACCGGCCCGAGCGCTTTCGCGATCGTGTAGAAGCCGAGCAGCGAGACGCGCACGTAGTGGTCGATCGACAGGCCGGTGAGGTTCTGCACCGTCTGGATGAGCAGTTTGGCGCCGCTGGTCGGGTCGCTCGCGCCGCCGCCGAGCGAGAACGCCGCGTTCAGCTTGTTCATCCCGTGACCTGGCACGTCGACCCAGGAGTCGCGGGGGAGGGAGACGAGGGTCGCCGACTTCCCGTTGGCCGGGATGTGCAGGATCATCATCGTGTCCGTGTTGGTCCCGCCGCCGTCCTGGGTGGTGCTGAGCTGGTTCAGCTCGGCCTGGGTGGCGTTGTCGGGACGGTGGTCGTCGCCGACGAGCAGGATGTTCTGGTCCGCGCCGTCCACATCGTTGCCGGATTTGCTGATCACGTTGACGTGGCTGACGCCGCCGACGAAGCGGAAGTAGCTGTAGGCGGCGTAGCCGCCGAGCACGACGAGGAGGACGGCCAGCCCGGCCGCGGTCCAGGCGATGATGCGCTTGGCGCGGCGGTGCTTCTTCGGGGGCTTCCCGCCGCTGCCGGAGCCGCCTGCGCCGTTGCCGCCGTCGCCTCCGCTGCCGTAGCCGCCGTCGCCGTAGCCGGCGTCCGCACGGGCCGGGTCCGGCGAGCCGGAGAGTCCGAAGAGGTCGAAGGGCGCGCCTGCCGCTCCCGCGCCCGCCGCTCCCGCACCGGCCGCGGCGCCCGCACCTGCGGCGCCGGCCGCCCGGCCCCCGCCGCCGCGCCCGGAGGGCACGCCGGACGCCGGCCGCGTCGCCCGCACCGGCCGGCGCGGGTCGGCTGCGGGCACGCGTCCGAAGACCTCGGTCGGCGGCTCGGGACGGTCGTCACGGCCGGCGCCGGAGTCACCTGAGGGATAGTTCGGGCGTCGCACACCAGAACGCTAGGGGGTGCGGCCTGCGAACAGCCTGGTTTCCCGCGGTGTTCCCGCGGAATGACCAGCAGATCAGCGAGTGGTTCTCAGCATGCTCACGGCGAAGGTGCGCGCCCGGCTGCGAGAACCCTCACGCATCCGGGTCGGCCGACGGCCCGGCGAACGCGTCGCCGGCCGTATCGGTGACCGTGTCGCAGGGCGCGTCGCACGGCGCGTCCACCATCGCGTCGGTCATCCGGGTGGAGATGGCCAGCAGCTCGTCCTGCTGCTCCGGGCTGAGCGCGTCGAAGAGGATGCGGCGGATCGTCGCGGTGTGCTTGGGCAGCGCCCGCACGACGACGCGGCGCCCGTCCCGGCTGAGCCGGACCCAGCTCGCACGCCGATCCTCCGCGCAGTCCTCGCGCTCCACCAGCCCGCGCCCCTCCATGCGGGTGACCTGGTGCGAGACCCGGCTCTTCTCCCAGCCGGTCAGCTCGACCAGATCGCGCACGCGCAGCCGCCGCCCGGGCGAGCGCACGAGCGCCATGAGCACTTCGAGCTCGGAGATGGAGATGCCGTCGTCCCGCTGCAGCTGGGCGTCCAGTGTCCGATCGAATCCGCGCCTCATCAGGTAGAACGCGTGGAACAGCTCCTCCTCGCCAGCGCTCAGCTTGCGCGGATCGGGTCGGGTGCGCGCGATCGCCATACTGCATCCTCGCACGCGCCGGCGACAGCGCGGCGCGCTCGCCGGAGCTCAGTGCGCCAGCTGCTCCAGGAACACCACCAGCACGCCGAGCGCCACGATCCCGACCAGCACGATCAGCTGCTTCCAGGAGGCGAGCCCGGTGCGCGACACCGCGATGCGCGCGATCACCGCGAGCGACGCGATGAGGGCGGTGATGGCGATCACGACCGCCGTCCGCGCCTGCATCCAGCCGAGCATCGCCGCCGCCAGCACCAGCACCGGCACGACGATGACAGTGAGCGCCCGGGAGGCCACGGCCAGCATGTGCCGGAACTCGCGCGCGCTCGGCAGCGTGTTGTGCACGATCATGTGCGAGACCAGGTCGGAGGCGAGACCCGCGAGCAGCACGCCGACCACCGAGATGATCAGCGTCCAGAGCACCGTCGGGGAGTCGAGGTGCTCGCCGTGGGCGTTCAGCGCCATCAGGATCGCGAGCGCCGTGAACGTCACGTAGATGCGTTCGCGGAGACGGTCGCCGGCCTCCCGGCGCTCCTCCTCCGTGGCGTCGGCGGGCAGATGAGCGTCGTCGGGAGCGCGCCGGTCTGACATGCGTCGAGCCTAGTGGGAGGCCTGGAAGGCCGGGCAGGGGCGGTGCCGGGAATAGCCGCGAGAGCCGGGAGGTTCGCGAATGGTGACACGTCATCTAATCAGGAAGGCTGACATGACCAGGATCGCCATCATCATCGGGAGCACCCGCCCCTGCCGCAACGGGGAGTCCGTCGCCCGCTGGGTGCACGAGCACGCCGCGAAGCGCGACGGCGTCGAGTATGAGCTCGTCGACCTCGCCGAGTGGGACCTCCCGCACCTCGACGAGCCGATGCCCGCCGCGATGGGCCAGTACGCCAACGACCACACCAAGGCCTGGGCGGCGAAGATCGCCGAGTTCGACGGCTACCTGTTCGTCACCCCCGAGTACAACCACAGCACGTCCGGCGCGCTCAAGAACGCGATCGACTTCGTCGGGGCCGAGTGGTACAACAAGGCGGCCGGTTTCGTCAGCTACGGCGTCTTCGGCGGCGCCCGCGCGGTCGAGCACCTGCGCCTGGTGCTCTCCCAGCTCCAGGTCGCGACCGTCAGCGCCTTCGTCGGTCTCAGCCTCCAGCACGACTTCGAGAACTGGGCGCTCAAGCCGACCGCCGGCGCCGAGGCCGGGCTCACCCCGCTCTTCGACCAGCTCGAGTCGTGGTCGGCCGCCCTCGCCACCGTGCGCGGCGCCGACGCCGCGGCGTCCGAGGAGGACGAGGCGGCCTGACCGTCGTCTCCCGTTGCTCAGGCCGGCTCAGGTCTGGCAGACCGTGCAGAAGTAGCTGACCCTCTCCTCCAGCTCGGTGCGCCCGAGCGCCGAGCGCTGGATGAGCGTCCCGCAGCGCAGGCAGGGACGCCCGTCGCGGCCGTACACCCAGGTGTTGCGGCCGCGGCGGGTGTCGCCGGTGGTCACCCGGATGGGCCGGTCGCGGTTGGCGACCAGCATGCGGCGCGCGAGGTCGACGGCGGCCGGGAGGTCGGCCTCCCGCGCCGGGCGCGTCGGCAGCATCCCGCGCACGAAGCACAGCTCGTTGGCGTAGACGTTGCCGATGCCCGCGAGGTTTCGCTGGTCGAGCAGCGCGACGGCGATCGGGGTGTCCGGATGCTCGGCGAGCCGGCGGACGGCCTCCTCGGCGTCCCAGTCCGGTCCGAGCAGATCGGGTCCGAGGTGGCCGACGACCTCCTCCTCGCGCGCCCGCGGCACGATCTCCAGGACCCCGAGCTGGAAGCCGACCGCCTGCGTCTCGGCGGTCTGCAGCACGGCGCGCGCCTGGAACCCGGGATGCCGCCAGCGGCCGCCCGGCGGGTACACCTCCCACGAGCCCTCCATCTTGAGGTGGCTGTGGATGGTCTGGTCGCCGACCCGGATCAGCAGGTGCTTGCCGCGGCTGACCACCTCGTCCACGTGCCTCCCGCTGAGGTCGACGGTGGCGAACGCCGGGACGCGGAAGTCGGTCTCGGTCAGCAGCCGTCCTTGCAGTGCGCGGCGCAGGCGCGCGGCGGTCTGGTAGACGGTGTCGCCCTCAGGCATCGGTCGTCACCGGCATCCGTCACCCTCGCAGCCGCAGGCCACGCGGCGTCGGCAGGAACCCCGCCTCCGCGAGCGCGGCGCCCAGCGGGCTGCCGAGCACGTTCGCGCCGTTGACCGTCTCGATCGCGAGCTTGTCGACGCGACGTGAGGTCACCAGCCCGGCCAGCGCGCGGGAGGCCGCCACCAGCGCAGGGCCCGCGGCCTCGTCCTCCTGGTCCGCGAAGCACAGCAGGCTCTTGCCGCCGCGCTCCACGTAGATGGTCAACTCGCCGTCGACCAGGGCGACCAGCGCTCCCGCCTTGCGGCCCGGGCGGTGGCCGGTACCGCCCTCCACCCCTGCCGTCGTGGCCGGGACGGCGGGCCACGGCAGCGCCGCGCCGTACGCGTTCGCCGGGTCGGTCGCCGCCAGCGCGAGCGCGTCGAACGGCCGCGGCTGGGTATGGTCGCGCGCGAAGGTGCGCAGCCGGTCGACCGTCGGTCCGCTCGCGAACTGGGCGGCGCCGAGGGTCTCCACGAAATAGCCGCGGCGCGCGCGCCCGCTGTCCTCGAAGCCGCTGAGCACCTTGTACGCGAGCGCGAAGCCTCCCGGCGTCCCCTCGTTCATGACCGAGCCGCGCGTGACGACGCCGTAGCGGTCGAGCAGCGTCTCGGCCTGGGCGTGCGCGCGGATCGTGGAGTCCAGGTCGCGCTCCGGGAGCAGCGACCACCGCCCGGCGACGGTCGGCGGGCCCATCCGGGTGACCATCGCGGACGTGCGCGGGGCGCCGACCCGGCCGCGGTACATCCGCGAGCGGGTGGGCTGCCTGGGCCGCTTGTGCGCGCCGCCGCCGCCACCGGTCAGCGTGCGGAGCGGAGCGAGCGTGTCGTTGGTGACCAGGCCCGCCCAGACCAGGTCCCACAGGGCCGTGACCAGCACGGCGTCCTCGATCGCTTCGCCGCGCTCGGCGCCGAGGGTGTCGGAGAGCTGCCGGAAGAAGTAGCCGCCGCCGCGCGCGAGCGCCGCCAGCACGCCGCGCTGGAGCTCGTCCGGATCGTGGTCGGTCGGCGGCGCGAGCGTCAGCGCGGCGGAGTCGGCCAGGTTGAGGCTGATCCAGCCGTCGTTGCCCGGCAGCGAGCCGTCGCCCGCCCAGATCACCTCGCCGGTGGCGGTCAGCTCGTCCAGCATGGCCGGGCTGTAGTCCGCGACGCGGCTCGGCAGCACCAGCGACTCCCACGCGGAGGCCGGGATGCGCGCCCCGGCGAGCTGTTCGATGACCGACGCGACGGCGTCCACACCGCGCAGCGTGGAGCCGACGTGCTGCCAGTCGCCGAGGAACCGTGCGAACGTCGCGGTCTCGACCGGCTCCACTTCCTGCCGGAGTGCGGCGAGCGACATCCGCCGCAGCCGCCGCAGGACCTCGGCGTCGCACCACTCGGAGCCGGTCGCGTGCGGCCGGAACTCGCCCTCGACCACTCGGCCGTCGCGGGAGAGCCGGCGCAGCGCGTCGTGCACGATCGCGGGGCCGAGGCCGAACCGGGAGGCGACCTCGGCGACCTCGAACGGGCCGTGGGTGCGGGCGAAGCGGCTGACCAGATCGCCGAGCGGGTCGTCCACAGGCTCGATGAACGCGACGGGGACGCCGATCGGCAGCGGCACGCCGAGCGCGTCGCGCAGCCGGCTCGCGTCTTCGATCGCTGCGAAGCGCTCCTCGCCGGCGATGGTGACCGCGAGGGCGCGCTTCACGTCGACGAGGGAGGCGAGGTGGGCTCGGGCGGTGGCGATGGTGGCGTGGGGAGCGGCGACGGGCTCCTCGCCGTCGGACTCGTCGGCGGTCGACTCCTCCGCCGTCGCAGCCGCGTCGGCCCCACCCTGCAACCGCTCCGCGACCTGCGCCACCGTCAACGGCCCGAGCAGCCGCAGCAGGTCGGCCACGCCCTCCTCGCCGCGCACGCGCCGGTCCGGGTCCAGCCGTTGCAGTTGCAGCTCCACGCGCTCGATCACCGAGGGGTCGAGCAGTTCGCGCAGCTCCGCGCGCCCCAGCAGCTCAGCGAGCAGCCCAGCGTCCAGCGACAGCGCCGCCGCGCGTCGCTCCGCCAGCGGGCTGTCGCCCTCGTACATGAACGCGGCGACGTAGCCGAAGAGCAGCGAGCGGGCGAACGGCGAGGCCGTTTCGGTCGCGGCCTCCACCAGCGTGATGCGGCGCTGCGCGATGCTCTGCGCCACCTCGTCCAGCGCCGGGAGGTCGTAGACGTCCTGCAGGCACTCGCGCACCGTCTCCAGGATGATCGGGAAGCTCGGGTACTTGCGCGCGACGTCCAGCAGCTGCGACGCCTTCTGCCGCTGCTGCCAGAGTGGCGACCGCTTGCCGGGGTTGTACTTCGGCAGCAGCAGAGCGCGGGCCGCGCACTCGCGGAAGCGGGAGGCGAACAGCGCGGAGCCGCCGACCTCCAGGGTCACCAGCTCGTCCAGCTCGGCCGGCTCGAACACGAACAACTCGCCGCCGGGCGGAGTGGATTCCGTGTCGGGAATACGCACGATGATGCCGTCGTCCGCCGCCATCGCGCCCGCGTCGATGCCGTACCGCTCGCGCACCCGGGCCTGCACGGCCAGCGCCCACGGCGAGTGCACCTGCATGCCGTACGGGGAATGCAGCACCACGCGCCAGTCGCCCAGCTCGTCGCGGAACCGCTCGACCACGAGCGTCCGGTCGGTCGGCACGTGGCCGGTGGCCTCCTTCTGCTCGCGCAGGAACGCCAGCAGGTTGGCCGTCGCGAACGCGTCGAGCCCGGCCTCCACGCAGCGCAGCTCGGCGTCGGCGGGGGAGGCCGCGCTCAGCTCGCGCACGAACGCGCCGACCGCCGCGCCCAGCTCCGCCGGCCGGCCGATGCCGTCGCCCTTCCAGAACGGCAGCCGCCCCGGCTCGCCGAACGCCGGCGAGACCAGGACCCGGTCGTGCGTGATCTCCTGGATGCGCCAGCTCGTCGAGCCGAGCGCGAACACGTCGCCGACGCGCGACTCGTAGACCATCTCCTCGTCCAGCTCGCCCACCCGGCTGGCCCGCTCGCCGACCATGTAGACGGCGAACATCCCGCGGTCGGGGATGGTGCCGCCGCTGGTCACGGCGAGGCGCTGGGCTCCCGGGCGGCCCGTCAGCGTGCCGGCGTCGCGGTCCCAGACGATGCGCGGGCGCAGCTCGGCGAACTCGTCGGACGGGTAGCGGCCGGCGAGCAGGTCGAGGGTCGCGTCGTAGGCGCTGCGCGGCAGGGTCGCGAAGGGCGCGCTGCGGCGGACGGTGTCGAACCAGTCGTCGGCGTCGAGCGGCTCCAGCGCGGTCGCAGCCACGGTCTGCTGGGCGAGGATGTCGAGAGGGTTGGTCGGGATCCGCATCGTCTCGATCAGGCCGCCCACCATCCGCTCGGTGGCGACCGCCGAGTGGATGAGGTCGGCGCGGTGCTTGGGGAACACGACCCCGCGCGACACCTCGCCCACCTGGTGGCCGGCGCGGCCGACGCGCTGCAGCCCGCTGGCGACCGAGGGCGGCGCCTCCACCTGCACCACGAGGTCCACGGCGCCCATGTCGATGCCGAGCTCGAGGCTGGAGGTCGCGACGACGCAGCGCAGCCTCCCGGACTTCAGGTCGTCCTCGATGAGGGCGCGCTGCTCCTTGCTCACCGAGCCGTGGTGCGCGCGGGCGAGCACGAGCGATTCGGGGTCGGCGACGGCGGCCGAGCCCTTGGTCTGGCCGGAGCCGCCCATCAGCTCGGCGGGCGGACGGGACGTCGCGGACGCGGCCGCGCCGTCGCCCGCCTCGCCGCCCAGCAGCCGCTCCTCGTACAGCTCGTTGAGCCGCGCCGTCAGGCGCTCGGCCAGCCGCCGCGAGTTCGCGAACACGATCGAGGAGCGGTGCTCCAGCACGCGGTCGACGATCGCCTCCTCCACGTGCGGCCAGATCGAGCCGGCCTGCGGCGCGGAGCCGTCGTCGTTGTCGCTCGCGTAGGTCGAGGTGCCGAGCTCGCTCATGTCCTCGACCGGCACGACGACCCGGAGGTCGAATCGCTTGCCCGCGACCGGCGCCACGATCTCCACCGGCGAGCCGCCGCCCAGGAACCGGGCGACCTCCTCCGGCGGACGGACCGTCGCCGACAGGCCGATGCGCTGCGCGGGCTTCTCCAGCAGAGCGTCGAGACGTTCGAGCGAGAGCGCGAGGTGGGCGCCGCGCTTGGTGGCCGCGACGGCGTGCACCTCGTCCACGATCACGGTCTCGACGGCGGCGAGCGTCTCCCGCGCCTGCGAGGTGAGCATGAGGAAGAGCGACTCGGGCGTGGTGATCAGGATGTCGGGCGGCGACGACACCAGCGCCCGACGGTCGGCCGACGAGGTGTCGCCGGAGCGCACGCCGACGCTGACGTGCGGCGGCTCGGCCCCGAGCCGGCGCGCCGTCTGCGTGACGCCGACCAGCGGCGCGCGGAGGTTGCGCTCCACGTCGACGCCGAGCGCCTTGAGCGGCGAGATGTAGAGGACGCGCGTGCCGGGCCGGGCGTCGGGCGGCCGCTCCTCGCTCGCCAGGCGGTCGATCGCCCAGAGGAAGGACGCCAGCGTCTTGCCCGAGCCGGTCGGCGCGATGACGAGCGCGTGCCGCCCGCGCGAGATGGCCTCCCACGCTCCGGTCTGCGCGTCGGTGGGCGCGGCGAAGGCCCCGCGGAACCATTCACGGGTCGCGGGGGAGAACCGGTCGAGCACGTCGCTCATCGCATCCATCCTGCTCCCGGCCACCGACACCGCCAAGGGGAGGGCGTGCGAGGGGGCGGCCTCCGGACCGCGTCAGGCCGTCAGCGCGGGAGGTGCGCCCGGATGAACGAGGAGATGTCGCCGAGCTCGAGCGGCGAGATCCCGTGGCCGAGGCCCTCGTAGATCCGCGCGTCGAGGTTCGTGTGTGCGGCCAGCCACTCGGCTGCGCGCGCGACGCCGGCGGCGGGGATGGTGTCGTCGTGCGTGCCGCGGCCCCAGAACACCGGCGGCCGGCGCTCGGCGAGCACGGCATCGCCGTCCTCCGTGCCCTGCACGACGAATGCGGACAGCGCCACGGCGAAGTCGAAGCGCTCGGGCGCCAGGCGCATGAGCTGGATGGCGAGCGCGCCGCCCTGCGAGAAGCCGAGCAGGCCGGTCGGCACCTCGGGCTGCTCGTCGAGCCAGTCGAGCACGGCGCGGGCGGCCGCGTCCGCGTTGGCCGCGAGCGGGTCGACCGAGATGTTGGTGAAGCGCGAGAACCATGCGAAGCCCGGGCCCTCCGGGATGGGCGCCCGCAGCGAGGCGATCACCGGCTCCAGGGGCAGGTACGCCGAGATCCCGAACAGGTCCGCCTCGTCGGACGCGTAGCCGTGCAGGAGGACCAGCCGGGGCCGGCCGACGCGGTCGGCCTCGCCGGCGGACCAGAGCACGGCCTCGTGGTCGAGGTGGAGCTCGGGGGCGGGGAAGGGCATGATCCATTCTGCGCACGACATCTTGTCCTCCACATCCCCCCAGATCGCGGCGCAGTCCACAGATCGGTCTGTGCTGGTGGCGCCGGGATGCCGCATCCGTAGGATCAGTGCATGAGCGTGCGCACCCCCGACCCGGACCCGACCCCCGACCCGCTCGACGGCGACGGCGTCCAGCCCGGTCCCGCCTGGCTGAGCGACATCGAGCTGGAGCAGATCCGCCGGCGGCTGCCGCTGCTGTACGTGGAGGCGGTGCCGGTGCGCGTGGACGGGCTCGGCCAGGTCACCGAGGTCGGTGTGCTGCTGCGGGCCAACGCGGTCGGCGAGATCACCCGCACGCTGGTCTCCGGCCGGGTCATGTACGGCGAGACGCTGCGCGAGGCGCTGTTCCGGCACCTGGAGAAGGACCTCGGGCCGATGGCGTTCCCGCTGCTGCCCGCGAGCCCGGTGCCGTTCCAGGTCGCGGAGTACTTCCCGCTGCCGGGGGTGTCCGCGTTCACGGACGAGCGGCAGCACGCGGTCTCGCTGGCGTACGTCGTGCCGGTCACCGGCACCTGCGAGCCGCGGCAGGACGCGCTCGAGATCACTTGGATGACGCCGGAGGAGGCGGTGTCGCACACCGTCTGCGAAGAGCTGGAGGGAGGCCGCGGGGCGCTGGTGAAGGCCGCGATGGCGTCGGTCGGGAAGATCGTCTGATCTTCTTCCACGTTTTGCTTGCATTATTTGGCTAACGGTATTAGCTTTACGGCTATGAACACTTCCATCGCTTCGCAGGTCCGTTTCCTGCAGCGCCCCGAGGGACGCATCAGCTACACCGTCGAGGGCTCCGGCCCGCTCGTCGTCGCCGTCCCCGGGATGGGCGACCTCCGCTCCACCTACCGCGAGCTGACCGGCCCGCTGCTGGAGGCCGGCTACCGCGTCGCCGTCACCGACCTGCGGGCGCACGGCGAGTCGGACACGACCTTCCGCGAGTTCGGCGACATCGCCACCGCCCGCGACCTGATCTCCCTGATCGACGAGCTCGGCGGCAACGCGGTCGTCCTCGGCAACTCGATGGGCGCCGCAGCAGCCGCGTGGGCCGCCGCCGAGCGCCCCGACGCGATCGCCGGGCTGGTGCTCTACGGCCCGCTGCTGCGCGACCCCGCGATGAGCCGTCTCACCGTGGCGTCCATCCACGGCATGTACCGCGTGCTGTTCACCGGCCCGTGGGGCCCGGCATTCTGGGCGGGCTACTACCGCTCGATCAACAAGGGCCGCACGGCGCCGTGGCTCAAGGAGCACACCGCCGACCTCAAGCGCAACATGAGCGAGCCCGGCCGGCTGCGCTCCTTCCGCCACCTCACCCTCCAGCTCGCCCACTCGGTGGTGGAGCCCCGCCTCCCCGAGGTGAAGGCCCCGATCCTCGCCTTCGTCGGCGCGCTCGACCCCGACTACCGCGACCCGGCCGCCGAGGCCGACTGGATCGAGTCCCTCGGCGCGGAGGTCGTCCGCGTGCCCGAGTCGGGCCACTACCCGCAGGCCCAGCGGCCCGACGTGATCGTGCCGGCGACGCTGCGATTCCTGGCGGAGCGGCGGGAGAGCGGATGGGGTGAGGCGCGTGCGTAGGGCGGGAGCCGCGGGTGCGGCGGGGGCCGTCGCGCGTCGCGGGATCGCTGTGAGGCGGGGCTCTGCGGCGGGTGATGTGCGCTCCGGCGCCGCGCGCCCCGGCGCTGTGGGTCCGAGTGGGAGCGCAGACCTCGCGTCGGCGGTCGGCGTCGCGTCGGGCGGCTTCGTGGCGCGGGACGGTGCTCGTGCCTAGGGCCGGGCTCACTCGCGCAGCCGTCGCCGCGGTGGCCCTGGACCTCGTGGACGCGGGCGGCGTGAACGGCCTGGACCGGCTGACCCTCGCGGCCGTCGCCTCCCGCGCCGGCGTCGCGGTGCCGAGCCTCTACAAGCACGTCTCCTCGCTCGACGACTTGCGCCGCGTGGTCGCGACCGCGTGCGTCACCGAGCTCACGGGCGTGCTCGCCGAGGCGACCATCGGCCGCTCGGGGCCGGAGGCGCTCCACTCGGCAGCGGACGCCGTCCGGGCGTACGCGCACCGCCATCCCGGTCGCTACGCCGCCACCCAGGTCGCACCCGACCTCGCGTCGGAGGACGACGCCGAGCTCGCGGCCCGCGCCGGCGAGACCATCGCCGTCCTAGCCGCGGCCCTCCGCGGCTTCGGCCTGCCCGAGGAGGCGACGGTCGACGCCATCCGGATGCTTCGCAGCGCCCTCCACGGCTTCATCACCCTCGAACTCGGCGGCGGTTTCGGCCTGCCCGACGACCTCGACCGCAGCTTCCGCCTCCTCATCGACGGCATCGAGGCAGGCATCGCCACCCTGGCCACCCCCGCCGCCCGCTAGCGCGGCCCCTACCTCAGACCCCCGGTCCTTGGGAGCCCTGGCCGTCCCAGCCCGGGCATCCCGTTCAACCGGAGTTCGCACCCTCCCGCCCCCGATTCTCCGGAGTTACGGACACCCCCACGGCGTGTCATACCGAGTCTCCGGAATTGGTGACACGCGCACAACGGAGGACTTCTGCTGGGAAAAGGGCCCGAAAAGCAGTGAACGGAGGAGATCCGGCCGGTTGTCGGCCGGATCTCCTCCGTTGCGTGCTGCTGTGGGTCAGCCGCGGGCGCGGCGGGAGCCGCGGCCGCGGGTGGTGCCCGCGTTCACCAGGTCGCCGACCCGCATGCCCTGGCGAGGAGCGTTCGAGCCGTGGGTCGATCCGCCCTTGTGGCCCGATCCGGACGTGTGCGTCGCGGTGTCTCCGCTGGCTGCGCGGCGGCCGCGGCCGTTCCCGCGCGAGGAGTTGTCGCCCGCGGTGCGCGCGCTATCGCGGCCGCCGCCGTTGCGGCCGCCGCCGTTCTGGCCTCCGCCGTTGCGGCCTCCGCCGTTCTGACCACCGCCGTTGCGGCCCGCAGCGCCCTGGTCGCTCGCATTGCCGCCATTGCCGCCGCGGCCTCCCGCGTTCCGGCCACCACCGTTCCGGCCTCCGGCCTCGCGGCCTGCGCCGGTCTGGCCCGCTTCGGCCGACCCGTTCGCCCCGCCGCCCCCGCGACGCCGCCTCCGGCCGCCGTTGCCGGCGCCCGAGCCGACCGAGTCGCGACCGCCGCCGTTCGAAGCACCGCGACCGCCGCTGCCGTTGCCGCCCTTCGCGACCGGCGCCGGCGCGACGCGCTCCGCGCGCTCGCCCACCAGCGCGGTCACCGCAGCCGACTCCGCCGTCACACGCTGCGGCTTCGCCGTGATCGCGGCCGCGCGCAGCAGCGACTTCACGTCGCCCGCCTGCTCCGGCAGCATCACGGTCGCCACGTCGCCGGCGCTCCCGGCTCGCGCGGTGCGGCCCGAGCGGTGCAGGTAGGCCTTGTGCTCCGCGGGCGGGTCGACGTGCACGACGAGTTCCACGTCGTCCACGTGGACGCCGCGGGCGGCGACGTCCGTCGCCACGAGCACGCGCACGTCTCCGCTGCCGAACGCCGCGAGGTTGCGATCGCGGGCGCCCTGGCTGAGGTTGCCGTGCAGGTCGACGGCGGGGATGCCCGCCGAGGTGAGCTGCTTGGCGAGGCGCTTGGCCTGGTGCTTGGTGCGCATGAAGAGGATGCGGCGGCCGCGGCCCGAGGCGAGCGCGTTGATGAGGTCCTTCTTGGCGTCCTGGTCGGCCACCTCGAAGACGTGGTGGGTCATCGCCTCCACGTGGCTGGTGGCGTCGTCCACCGAGTGCAGCACCTCGTTCGTCAGGAACTTCGCGACGAGCTTGTCGACGCCGTTGTCCAGCGTCGCCGAGAACAGCAGTCGCTGGCCGCGCGACGGCGTCGCGTTGAGGATGCGCGTGACCGTCGGCAGGAAGCCGAGGTCGGCCATGTGGTCGGCCTCGTCGAGCACCGTGATCTCCACCTTGTCCAGGTGGACGATGCCCTGCTTCATGAGGTCCTCGAGGCGCCCGGGGCAGGCCACGACGATGTCGACGCCGGCCTGCAGCGCGGTCACCTGACGGCTCTGCGCGACGCCGCCGAAGATCGTGGTCGTGGTCAGGCCCAGCGCGGCCGCGAGCGGCTTCAGGGTGGCGTCGATCTGAGTGGCGAGCTCGCGGGTCGGCGCGAGCACGAGGCCGCGGGGCCGGCGGTATCCGCGGGCGGGGCGACCTCCGGCCGAGGAGGCGGACGCGGCGAGGCGCGCCGCCATCGGCAGCGAGAACGCGATCGTCTTGCCCGAGCCTGTCTTGCCGCGGCCGAGCACATCCCGGCCGGCGAGCGTGTCGGGCAGGGTGTCGGCCTGGATGGGGAACGGCTCCGACTTGCCGTCGGCCGCGAGGACGGCGACGAGGGGAGCGGGCACGCCGAAGTCGGCGAAAGTCTGGTTGGTCACTGGTGCCTTTCTGGCAGATTCGCCCCAGAGGGCGGGTCCGGCGGCGTCGCGGAAGGGCGACGTCTTCGCCGGAAAGAAGAGGGATGGTGCGCGGCGGGGGGGGCCCCGCCCGGCGCTCGCGCACGCCGGCGATGCCGGCAGGCCAGTCGTGCTGGTCCGTCGAGTCTACCGGGTGCGCGCCGCACGATTGCTGGGAGCGCATTCATAGCCGGAGGTCGTAGACTGTCGGCCCGTAATCCCGGAAGGTGGTTCGCGCGTGCAGGAATCCGAGCTCGATCGTGAGCGCACCGTCGTGTCCGGCCTGTACGAGCGTCTCGACACGCTCCGGGCGGAGACGGAGGAGCGGCTGACGCGGGTGCGTCGCGAGAGCGTCGGGAGCAACCATCAGGCGCGCAGCGAGCGGGACGCGTTCGCCCGCCTGTACGAGGACCAGCTCGTGCAACTGCGCGACGTGGACGCCCGGCTCGTGTTCGGGAGGCTGCTGCTGGAGGACCCGGTCGACGGCACCGACCACCGCTACATCGGCCGCGTGGGGCTGCGCGACGACGACCAGCGCTCGCTGCTGGTGGACTGGCGCGCCCAGCAGGCCAGCGCCTTCTACCAGGCGACCGCGAGCGAGCGGATGGGCGTCCGCGCCCGCCGCCACCTCACGATGAACGGCCGCCAGGTGGTCCGGATCGACGACGAGGTGTTCGACGAAGCGCTGCTCGACGGCGACGGTTCCGGCGAGAAGGTCCAGGGCGAGGGCGCCCTCCTTGCCGCCCTCACCGCGCAGCGCACCGGCCGCATGCACGACATCGTCGCCACCATCCAGGCCGAGCAGGACCGCATCATCCGCTCCGACATCCGCGGCGCCCTCGTCGTGCAGGGCGGTCCGGGCACCGGCAAGACGGCCGTGGCGCTGCACCGCGCCGCCTACCTCCTGTACGCGAACCGGCAGCGGCTGAGCGCCTCCGGTGTGCTCGTCGTCGGCCCGTCGCCCGCCTTCCTGCGCTACATCGAGGCGGTCCTCCCGTCGCTCGGCGAGACCGGTGTCGTCATGCAGACGCTGGGCGAGCTGTTCCCCGGCGTGGAGGCCACCCTAGAGGACGAGCCGGAGGCCGCGCGTCTGAAGGGCTCCATCCAGATGGCGCGGCTGCTCTCCCGCGCGGTCAAGTCCCGGCAGAAGGCGCCGGCCGAGCCGCAGACCATCGTCGTGGACAACGAGCGCCTCGTCGTCCAGCCCGAGCTGGTCCAGCGCGCGCTCGCGAAGGCGCAGCGCAGCGGCAAGCCGCACAACGTCGCCCGCGTCACGTTCGTGAAGCAGGCGCTCGGCGAGCTCACCGACCAGCTGGCCGCCCAGCTCCGGGCCGGCGGCTCCACGATCGACGAGGCCGACCTCCGCGTGCTGCGGGAGGACCTGCGCACGTCGTACGACGTCCGCGTGCTGCTCAACACGGCGTGGCTGCCGCTCACCCCGCAGAAGCTGCTGCAGGACCTGTACGCCCGGCCGTCGTGGCTCGCCGAGCTGACGCCGCGGTGGACGCCGGCGCAGCGGGAGGCGCTGCTGCGCGACAGGGACGCTGCGTTCACGGTCTCCGATGTGCCCCTCCTGGACGAGGCCGCCGAGCTGCTGGGCGACTTCCCCGGCCGCGCCGACCCGGCTGCGCGTGAGCGCGACCGGCAGCGCAAGCGCGACCTCGAGAACGCGCGCGCGGCGATCCGCAACATGGGCGTGCAGGGCCTGGTGAGCGCCGAGCAGCTCGCCGACGGTTTCGCCGAGCAGGAGGACCGCGGCACGACGGCCGAGCGCGCGCTGGCCGACCGGTCCTGGACCTACGGGCACGTCGTGGTGGACGAGGCGCAGGAGCTGTCCGCGATGCAGTGGCGCGTGCTGGTGCGCCGCTGCCCGATGAAGTCGTTCACAATCGTCGGCGACATCGCCCAGGTCGCGTCGGCCGCGGGCGCGACGAGTTGGGACGAGGCGCTGCAGCCGGCGTTCAAGGACGCCTGGCGCCTGGAGGAGCTGACGGTCAATTACCGCACGCCTGCGCAGATCACCCACGAGGCGGAGCGCATCGCGGCGGAGGCCGGCCTGCCGATCACGCCGACGCGGGCGGTGCGCGAGGGCGACTGGCCGATCCGCCGGGTGACGGCGGACGCCGCAGGGCTGGCAGGCGCCGTCGCGGAGGCTGTCGCGCACGACCGCTCCGTGGACGCCGAAGGCACGCTCGCCGTCATCGCCACGGCGGCCGAGGTGGAGTCCGTGGCGGCGGAGGTCCGCGCCCGGTTCGGCGACCTCGCGGCGCGGGGAGCCGCGGGACTCACGCGGCCGATCTCGGTGCTCACCGGTTACGAGGCGAAGGGCCTGGAGTTCGACGCGGTGGTCCTGGCCGACCCGGCGGCGCTCGCCGCGGAGTCGGTGCGCGGGGCGGCGTCGCTGTACGTGGCGATGACGCGGCCGACGCAGCGGCTGACGCTGGTGGAGGTTTGAGCGCTCTGTAATACATTCATTTCTGGATGTTCTTCGAGCACTGTCTGTATGCTCGGGGAATGGGGGCAAGCGGGCACGCGGGACGGTCGGTGGACGCTGACCAAGCGAACGCTCCGATTCGATTGGTCCCATTCGCCGCGAGCTTCGACCGCTCGGCGTTCGACTGTGGTGAGCAAGCCGTGAACGACTGGTTCCGCCGACCGACAAGGTCGGTGTCGAAGTCATCCTCGTCGACGCGCTGACGACCGAGTTGTGCGCCTTCTACCGGAAGATGGGTTTTCGATCGTTGGAGGACCGGCACCTTCGGATGTTCATGCCGATGAAGGTCCTCAGGGCGACTTTTGATGCGTCGACCTGAGGTATCGACCAACTTGGTGCACTGAGTACGTACGGTGTGTGTACACTCTATGCATGACCACGATCGCTCCCGCCAAGACCGAACGGCTCAACCTCCGGTTGAGCGCCGATGCCCGCGACACGCTCCGCGCGGCGGCTGAGCTGGCGCAGCAGGATCTGACCTCGTTCATCCTCGGGCCGGCGCTGCAGAACGCTCGCGACATCCTGCTCCAGGACGCCCTGATCAAGCTCACGCCGGCCCAGGTGCTTCAGGTCGAGCGCGCGCTGGACGAGCCTGCCGTCGCCTCCAAGCCTCTTGCCGATCTGATCACACGGGTTCGCGCGAGCCGGCAGGTCGAGGCAGACTGACCGACACCCTCACTCCCCGCCGTACCGCTCCCCGACCGGCACCTCCACGCCCAGCGTGTTGCCCGCCTGCGCGAGCGGGCAGGCCCAGGCCGGGTCGTAGGCGCAGGACGGGTTGTAGGCGAAGTTGAAGTCGAGGACGATCGTCGTCTCGTCGTCGTCGGCCGTCATCCCGAGGTCGGAGCCCTTGATCGTGTCGATCAGGTAGCGGCCGCCGCCGTAGGTGCCGCCGCGGCGGCCGGCGAGTGCGTCCTTCACCGGGACGAACAGGCCGCCGCCGTAGGAGGTCAGGCGCCAGACGTCGAGCGAACCCGCCAGCGGGACGCGCACCGTGCCGAGCAGCTCGAACGGGACGACGCCGTCGGTGCCGGTCTCCACGTCCATCCGCACGGCCTCCTCCGCCGGGTGGATCGGCAGCTCGAAACGCCAGTCCGGGTCGTACGGCGACACCGGGAGGCCGGTGAAGCGGTCGCGGTCCTCGTCCAGGAGCGGGGAGGCCGGGTGCGAGGAGAAGAGGTCGTTGCGGCAGGAGATCCAGTGCGCGTGCGCGGCGGCCGGGTCGGAGGCGGCGATCCGGCGCACCGAGGAGTACAGCGCGAACACGCTGCGGCGCCAGTCCGCGGTCTGCACGGCGGTGGCCGCGCGGCTGCGCCCGGGGGCGACCTCGGGGGACGGCTCTGGGGTGATGGTGCTCATGCTGCGGCCTCCGTCGATGGGATGTCGTCCTCGCCGGGTTCCGGTTCGGGCGTGGGTGGATCGTATGCCCACGTGGGGGCGAGGCGCCGCAGGCGCAGCCCGCGCCACTGCCAGAACGCCCACAATCCGTACCAGGCGAGCGGCGTCACGACGCCGGCCTTCACCACGAGCCGGTCGCGGTACAGGGTGCGGAGCCGGCCGTCGGGTCCGGGGCCCGCGGGGTCCGGTGCGATGGCCATCCGGTGGTCGAGGTGCGGCATGGCCGAGAGCACGCCCCCGACGCCGCCGCCGCTGTCCCGGAGGATGCGCGTCGCGCGCTCGCGCGGGTCGGTCGAGCGCAGCGTGTCGAGCCGGATCGCCTGCGTGCCGACGGTGAAGGCTCCGAGCGCGCGCACGCTCACGCGGTGCTCCGCCCCGTCCCACACGGTCGGGAAGCCCGCGGGCTCGTCCGACCGGAAGTCCACCCACGGCATGGCCACCTCCCGGAACGCGGTGGGGCTGTGGAGGGCGCGCCAGGCGGCGTCCGGGTCGCAGTCCAGGATGAGCTTCAGGAGAACTCTCACGTCCCCCAGTGTCACGCATCCGCCCCGCAGGGGGCAGGCTTTCTCGGCGCACTCCCGGCCCGCTACGCCGTCGCCGCCTCCTGCGCGCGCGCCAGCAGCAGCGCCCGCTCCCGCTCGTTCCCGGTCATGGCCGCCGCCCGACGGAACTCCTCCTCGGCCTCCGCGCTCCGCCCGAGCTTCAGCAGGAGGTCGGCGCGCACCGAGGGCAGCAGGTGGTACGACTCCAGCTCTCCCGAGAGCGCGAGCCGGTCGACGACATCCAGGCCGGCCGCCGGGCCGTAGGCCATCGACAGGGCGACCGCGCGGTTGAGCTCCACGACGGCGGACGGACGGAGGGCGGCGAGCGCGCCGTACAGCGCGACGATCTCCTCCCAGTCGGTGTCCTCCGGCGCGGGGGCGGTCGCGTGGCAGGCGGCGATCGCGGCCTGCAGTGCGTAGGGGCCGCGGCCGCGCGAGCCCACCAGCCGGTCGGCCCGGGCGAGGGCGGCGACGCCGCGGCCGATGAGGATGCGGTCCCAGCGGGTGCGGTCCTGGTCCTGCAGCAGGATCGGCTCGCCGTCGGCGGTCGCTCGGGCCGGGAGGCGGGAGGCCTGGAACTCCATCAGCGCGACCAGGCCGTGCACCTCCGGCTCGCGCGGGGTGAGCTCGGCGAGCACGCGGCCGAGCCGGAGGGCCTCCTGGCAGAGGTCGGGCCGCATCCAGTCATCGCCCGCCGTGGCCGAGTAGCCCTCGTTGAAGATCAGGTAGACGACCTCCAGCACCGACGCCAGCCGCTCGGGATACTCGGCGCGGTCGGGCACCTCGAACGGCACGTGCGCGGCGCTCAGGGTCCGCTTCGCCCGGACGATGCGCTGCGCGATGGTCGGGACAGGCACCAGGAAGGCGCGCGCGATCTCCTCGGTGGTGAGGCCGCCGAGGAGCTTGAGCGTCAGCGCGACCCGCGCCGACGAGGCGAGCACGGGGTGGCAGGCGACGAACACGAGGCGGAGCAGGTCGTCCTGGATCTCCTCCTCCACGACGGCGGCCGGGTCGTCGGACTCCTGCTGCTCCAGGTCGCGGGCGAGGGCCGCGTAGCGCTCGTCGAGCCGCTCGCGGCGGCGCCAGCCGTCGATCGCGCGGCGCTTGGCGACGGTGGTCAGCCACGCCCCCGGATTGCGCGGGATGCCGGCGTCCGGCCACTGCTCGAGCGCGGCGACCAGCGCGTCCTGGGCGAGCTCCTCGGCCAGCCCGACGTCGCCCGTCCAGCGGGCGAGCCCGGCGACGAGCTTGCCGGACTCGATGCGCCACACCGCGTCGACGGCGTCGAGCGTCGCGCGATCGGTGGCAGCGCCCTCCCGTTCCACCACGACCGCTCCTCCCGCGTTCACGTCTGCGCGCCCGTGAGGATGCGGCGCACCTCGACTCTGCCACGACCGAGGGGCACCCGTCTCGCCCATTCGACGGCTTCCGCGCGATCGGAGGCCTGCACGATCCACAGCGCGGCGGGCCGGACCGGGGAGACCGGGAGCAGGTCGGCGTTCGTGCGCGGGCCGTCGACCGCGAGCTGGATGTGCGCGCCGTCGTCCGACGCGAGGAGCTCGCCCGCGAGCAGCACCCCGGCCCGGATCAGCTCGACCGTGTAGCGCTGGAGCGCGTCGGCGGGCGCCGGGCCGTCCGTGGTGAGCATGAGGAGGTAGCGCATCCGTGGTCCTTCCGTCGAGCCGCCGGGGCGTCGGCCCTCGTCAAGACGTCGAGCAGGCGCCCCGGGATTCGACAGCGCCGCCCGTCGCCGCCCGCGATGTCGGACGTGTGCGCTAGAACGGGAGCATGGCGATCCGCTACTGGCTGGGCGTGGTGCACCACGATCACGTGCTGCGCGGCGTGGCCGGCGGGTTCGCGCAGGTCAACCACGGCGCCCGCGCGCCCCTCGAGCGGATGGGGCCGTCCGACGGGTTCGTCTTCTACTCGCCGAGGGAGTCCTTCGACGGCGAGCCGCTGAAGCAATTCACGGCGGTCGGGAGGCTGGCCGACGCGGAGGTGTTCCAGGCCACGCAGGGGCAGCAGATGCACGGCGCGGGCGGCGACTTCCTCCCGTGGCGACGCCGCGTCGACTGGGACCACGACGCGGTCCCGACGCCCATCCGGCCGCTGCTGCCGTCGCTCGACTTCACCCGCGACAAGCGCGACTGGGGCTACCAGCTCCGCGCCGGCCTGATCGAGCTGAGCCGGCACGACTTCGACCTCATCCGGAGCCAGCTGCGGCACACCCCGGGGGAGCAGCGGCCCTCCACCGCCCGCCGAGGAGACGGCTCCCGTCACCCGGGGCAACACACGACGATCGCGTTCAGCGCCGGGCTACGCTGAGGCGGTGAGTTCGCAGACCGACCCCTCGACCGTCCCCGCCGCGCACCGCCAGGCCAAGTACCAGGTGCGCTTCGACTGGGCCGAGGACGGTGCGGTCGCCGTCGCGGCCGACGCCGACGTGGTCGTCTGGGTGGACGTGCTGGAGGACGCGCCGACTGTGGAGGCCGCCGCGCTCCCCGGAACAGGCGCCGTGGTCGCCGCCGGCCTCGCCGACGCCCCGGCGGTCGCGCAGTGGGTCCTCGACGAGCAGGTCCGCCTCGGCCGTCGCGCGATGGTCGCACTCATCGCCGCAGGAGGCTCCGCGGCCTCCGGAGGCACACGCTTCGCGGTGGAGGACCTGCTCGCCGCCGGCGCGGTGGTGGACGCGCTCGCCGCTCTCGGGATCGACTACAGCTCGCCGGAGGCCGCGGCCGCCTGTGCCGCATTCACCGGGCTGCGCGGCGCGGTCGCGCACCTGCTCACGGCGTCGGTCTCCGGGCAGGAGCGCATCGCCGCCGGCGCCGACCCCGCTGCGCTCGCCGCCTCCGGCAGGCTCGGCACGGTCACCGAGGTGCGGGTGCTGCGAGCCGCCTGAGCGGTGGGTATGAACTCCGGGCCGCCGGAATGATCCCGCGGAACCGGGTGTTCACTGCGATCAGGAGGTTTGCATTCATGAAAGCAGTGCTGAACGACACCGTCATCGCCGAGGCCCCGACCGAGGACCTCATCCGCATCGAGGGCAACTGGTACTTCCCACCGCAGAGCGTCAACGCCGACTACCTGGTGGAGTCGGCGACCCCCTACACCTGTCCGTGGAAGGGCGAGTGCCAGTACTTCTCCGTCACGGACGGCGACGCCGTGCTCCAGGACCGCGCGTGGAGCTATCCCACGCCGTACCCGAGCTCGTTCGACCGGGTCGGCAAGGACTACAGCAACTACGTGGCGTTCTGGAAGGACGTCCGCGTCGTCGACTGACACACGCGATGACTCGTGAAGGGCGGTCCGATCCGGACCGCCCTTCGCCGTCTCTGGCTCAACCCCCTCCAGCAGTGTCCGCTTTTTGGGGGACTGTCCCTCGAAAACGGGGTACAAAGTAGCTTCCTACCGAGCGGTCGGAATCGATAGAAAGGTAGTGCGAGAGAACCTTCCGGGACCCGAACCGGGAGGCGCGCGAGGGCTGCCAGAGCCCGTCCTTCGGCGTGCGAACCCGAGCTCTCGCGTACCCGAAACCGAGCGCCTTGCTTCGTCGTGTCCTTCAGCATGCCCGCACCACGTTCCGCAGCTCCACCGATGGCCGCAGCAGGCCGCCCGCGCATCGCGCGAACCGTCGGGGAGCCTCCGCCGTCGCACCGCGGCTGAGGCTCCTCGGGGCGGTGGCGGCGGCCACGGTCCTCGCCCTCGTGGGCGGTGGACTCGTCGCCTCGCCCGCGCTCGCGGACACCGCGGCTCTCACGGTCGACAAGACCGTCGGCGACGGTCTCAAGGCACTCACCGTCACGCCCGGCGCCGAGTTCACGTACTCCATCCAGGTCGGCTGCGACGACAACGACTGCGTGGACGCGAAGCTTGTGGACACGCTCCCGGCCGAGTTCGCCGGGTTCGGCATCCTGGACACCAGCGTCCAGCCGAGCTCGAAGCCCGCGACCAAGACCCTCACCGGCTGCACAGACACCGTGACCGCGTCCTGCACGCTCACCGTCGTGTTCTCCGAGCCGGTCACCGGCGGCGTCGGCATCCCGGCGGGCGGAACCTACCTGGTCACGGTCACGCTCAAGGTCCCGCAGGGCCTCACGCCGCAGTCTCCCGCGGTGAACCACGCCGTCACGAATACGGCGGTCGGCACGTTCGCCGGCTCGGCCACCCCCGTCACGAGCAGCGCCGACGTGACGGTGAATGTGCCCACCTCGGTGGATGTCGCGGTCGGCAAGACCTGGACCCCCGCCGGCCAGCAGTACCTTCCCGGCGCTCAGTCGACCGTCTCCCTCACGGCGCAGAACGCGTCCAACGTCCCCGCCGCCACCCTGACCCTGCAGGATCCGGCCACCGCCGCCGACGCGGCGACCGCGCTCGACGCGGCCAACCCGTTCGCGCTGGTCGACTTCGCCGGCTTCGGCGGCGTGGTGCTGCCGCAGGGCGCGACGACGGTGCAGGTCGACGCGTACGTCGAGGACCAGTCCACCGGCGCTTGGGCCTGGCAGACCGGCCCTCCGGCCGTCCCTGCGGCGATCGCGCTCCCCGCCGGCGTGCAGAACTCCGATGTCGGCGGCCTCCGCTTCACCTTCGCCGGCCCGGACGGGACCGCCCTGACTGCGGGAGGCTCCGCCGGCTCGGTCGGCGTGCTCGTCGCTCAGCGTGCCACCAACCGTCAGACCGGCGCCGCCCTCGTCACCGGCGCGAGCGTGACCAACAAGGTCGCCGCCACCGTCGACGTGCAGAACCAGACGCCCGTGACCAAGACCGCCACCGCCCCGTTCGCGGTCGGCGGCCTCACCGTCGCCGTCACGCCGGGCAAGCAGATCGCACCCGCGCGCATCCCGGCCGGCACCACCGCCACGGCGACCGTCTCGGGCAAGAACGCTTCCAACGGCCCGCTCGACTCGCTCACCCTCTCCGACCTCGGCTACTTCACCGACACCCTCCGGTTCGGCGGCTTCGCGGCCGGGATCTCGTACCCGGCCGGCGCGACCGGAGCGCAGGTGGTCTGGCACTTCTCGGACGGCTCCACGCAGGCGGCTGCGTTCGCAGACGGCGCCACCCCGGCGACGCCGACCGCCCCGGCCGGCGCGCACCTGACCGGGCTGGAGGTCGCCTTCACCGGGGCGATCGCCGCGGGAACCGTCGCGACGGCGCAGTTCCTGATCGCGCCGACCTCGGACTTCGCCGCCGTCGGCGCGCACGTGGACACCACCAACACGCTCACGGTCACCGGCGTCAACGCCGCCGGCACGGCGAGTAAGCAGGCCACCGCGCCGCTCTCCGTGTTCTACCCGGACATCGAGCTGACCCTGAACAAGACGATCACGCCGTCCGCGCCGGTCTCGCCCGGGTCGACCGTGACCGCGCAGCTGCCTGCGACGACGTCCAGCGACTCCGCCTACGTGCGGCCGACCAGCATCGTGATCGAGGACGTCTACCGCCCGGGCGTCGCGAACGACTTCTTCAACGGGTTCGACCCGATCGCCATCGCGCCGACCCAGGTGCTGAAAGGCTCGACCCTGCAGGTCGAGTACACGACCGACGGCAGCACCTGGACGAGCCTTGCCACGGTCGATGCGACCGCCGCGGCGCAGATCTACCGCGCGGCCAGCCTCCCAGCCGGCGTGACCGGCCTGCGCTTCACCTTCGCGGACCCGGACGGCTTCGCCCAGGGCACCACGGTGCGCCCGTCGATCACGGGCCAGGCCCGCGCGACCCTCCGCGACGGCAGCGGCGCCACCGCGGTCGCCGGAGGCGCGGCCTCCACATACACGAACCACGCGGTCGCGGACACGCAGGGCTCGGTCGACGGCGCCGTCGTCACCGGCGCGCAGGTGACGGCCGACGCGAACGCCAAGATCCAGTCGAGCACCGGCGGCGCCGGCTCGCTCGGGATCGCCAAGAAGTGGACGAAGACCGACCTCACCGGAGACGTGACCGATCTGCCGTCGCAGTCCGGCGACCAGGCCGGCACGGTCCTGAGCTGGGGCGTCACCGGCACCGGCTACGGCTCGGTGACTCTGACCGACCCGGCCGGCGACCCCGCGCATCCCGAGTCGACCGTCTTCCAGTCGTTCGACCTGCTGCGCGTCGCCCCCATCTCCTTCACGGCCGATCCCGCGTTCCAGTGGGACACGGTCGGCTCCGTCCAGCTGTTCCGCGGCGGCGCCTGGGTGACCGTCGCTGCGCCGTCGGGAGGCTGGAAGAACAGCTCGGGCTTCGTCGGCTACACCCTCACCGCGGCGGAGACCGCCGACACCACCGGCGTGCGGATCACCATCGTGCCCGACGACGCCGCGCGTGCCGACGCCACCGATCCGACGGCGCCTCCGGCCGGTTCCGGCGTCGCGACCGTCGCGTTCGGCCAGTCCCGCCCGATCGGCCTGATCTGGCAGCTCCGCAACGTGCAGCGCGTTCCCGCCGACCCGGCGCACCCGTGGGTGACGGAGGGCACGGCCGCCTCGATCGACAACGTCGCGCAGGCCGACGGCGTGCAGGGCGGGACGCCGGTGCCGCCGGTCACCGGCCACGACACCGTCGCGCTGATCGACCAGCCGCCCGCGGTGAGCCTGACCAAGACCAGCTCGCGCTCGACCGTCGTGGTGCCGCACCTCGGCGACGTCGACCCGGCCGACTACCCGACGAACACCTTCACGCTCACGGCACAGAACACCGCGACCTCCCGGGCTTCGTACGTGCGGGTGACCGACCCGTCGCCGTGCGACGCGGGCGCCGAGACCGCGTGCCTGTCCGGGCCGTCGGCCTGGGGAGCCGACCCGTTCGCCGGCGCGACCTACAGCGACGCCAACGCGTTCGAGCGGCTCGACCTGACGCGCATCTCGTTCACGGTCCCGGCGGCTCAGGTGGACTCGGACGCCTCGCTCGTGACGCTCTGGCACCGCGCCGCGGACGGCACGACCACGACCTCGGTCGTCTCGCTGCGGACAGCGGCAGGGCTCGCCGCGAGCGACCTCGCGGACGTCGTCGGCGTCAGCGTCGTCTACCAGGGCACGTCGCCGCAGACCACGGGAGGCACCATCGCCTCCGGTCAGTCGCTGGTCATGTCGCTCGACACGCGCGTCCGCGCGGTCGCGCGCAGCACCGGGGCGGCGGTCACCGCGTTCCGCATCGACAACCACGCCTTCGCCCAGGGCTACGACCCGGTGCTGTTCCCGAGCGGCCAGGGCTCGCAGCCGTATGCGTCCTCGGACGCGTCGCTGAGCCTGACCACCGGCGCCCTCGGCGTCACCGCGGGCAAGTCGATCTCGCCGAGCACGCTCCTGGAGCGCGACCGCAACGCCCCCGTCACCGTCACGCTGACCGCGACCCCGGGAGCGGCGACGGCGGCGACGCACCAGGTGGTCATCACGGACGACGACCCGGCGTTCTGGAACCGCTTCGCGCTGACCGGGCTGAGCGCGGGCGACGTGACGCTCCCGGCGGGCGCCGACCAGGTCCGCGTCGACGCGCAGACCGGGGGCGGCAGCACCTGGATCATCGGCACGCCGGCCGCGACCGCGAGCCTGCCGACCGCGGCGGTCGGGCAGGTGACCGGCCTCCGGTTCACCTTCCTCCGCGCCGACGGCGCCCTGCTCAGCCGTTCGGCGGTGCCGGCCGGCTTCACCGCGACCGTGGTGCTGCACGTCGCGCTGCTCGGGGTCGCCCGGGACGGCTCGGCCATCCCGTTCCCCGGCACGGTCACCGACACCGTTCAGACGCTCAGCCACCGCACGGACGCGCCGCCGGTCTACGCCGACGCGTCGGCGGGCGCCGCGGCGAGCATGACGCTCGCCCCGGGCACGGCCTCACTCGACGTCTCGAAGACGCCGCTCAACAACGTGCACACCGTGTCGGTCGGCGACACCGTGCCCTGGACGCTGACCTTCGCCGCCACCGGGACCGGCTACCTCGACCTCACCGGGCTGACCGACACCCTCCCCGCCTCCCTGGCCTGGGACGGCGAGGCGCCGACGTTCTCGACGAGCGCCGGTGGGACGCTGTCGACCACGCCGACCGTGGCGTACGACGCCGCGAGCGGACGGTTCGGACTGACCTGGCCGGCCGGAGGCGCCCGGATGTCGCCGGGCGAGCGCTTCACGGTCGTCCTCGGCCTCATCCTGAAGCCGGGCCTCGCCGCCGGCGACCGCGCGACCAACCGGTTCGTCGTCTCGACCGTCCAGAGCCTCACGGCCTGCACCAACGGCTCGGGCAACGGGCAGGGCGTGCTGAGCGGTCTCCCGGCCACCCAGTGCGGCACGACCAACTACGTGCAGCCGGTCACCGGTCCGTCCCTGTACACGACCAAGGGCGTGCAGGGCGACGTCGTCGGGCGCACCGTCTCCGGCGCCGTCAACCTGACCTCGCCGGCCGCGACCTGCGCGACCGACGCGAACGGCTACTACGCCTCGCCGTGCGTCGCGAACACGGTCGTCGGCGGGACCGACCAGTGGCGGCTCAACGCCCTCAACACCGGGACCGTCGACTACACCTCCCTCGTGTTCGTCGACCCGCTGCCGACCGTCGGCGACCGGATGCTCGCCACGGGCGGCGCGCGCGGCTCGACCTTCCGGCCCGTCTTCGACGGCGCCTCCGGCGTGACCGTGCAGGACGTCCCGGCGGGCACGGCCGTGAGCTGGGAGGTCACCACCGAGCCGGGCGTCTGTCTGTCCGGGACCGCCACGGCCTGGCCGACCGACCCGACCTGTGGATCGCACCCGTCGTCCTGGACGGCGTCCGGGGCGTTCACCGGCGACTGGGCCGACGTCACCGGCATCCGCGTGACGCTCGACTTCGGCGCGACCACGGCCGGCGCCCTCCGTGGCGGTGAGGGCGCGACGGTGCTCTATCGCACCGTGGACCGTCCCGCGACCGCCACGGCGCCGGACGGGGCCCCGGTCTCACTGCCTGCCGCCGGTGCCTCCCCGGCCGTCGCGTGGAACCAGTTCGGCGCGACCGCGGCCCTCGTCGGCGGCGGCAGTGTGCGCCGGGCTCCGGTGAAGGCCGGCGTCACCATCGCGACAGGGCCGCTCCAGGTCGACAAGGTCGTGACCGGCGCCGCCGCCTCCGCCGCACCCGACGAGTTCGGCGCGGACATCGCCTGCACGGTCGCCGGAGTCCCGGTCGACCTGGGCGCCGCGGCGCACACCCTGCTGGAGCGGAGCGCAGGCTTCACCGCGCGGCTCGACGGCCTCCCGATCGGCGCCGACTGCACGGTGGCCGAGTCGGGCGCGGCCGGCGGCTACGGGGAGGCGTCCCGCGCGATCGCGAACGGCAGCGTGCACATCGCGGCCGGGGCGACCCAGGGCACTGTGCCGTCCGGCCAGGTCACGACGATCACCAACACGTTCGAGTACGGCCGCCTGGAGCTCGCCAAGCGCGCGTCGGACGCCGTCGTCGGACTGGACCAGCCCGTCACGTACACGGTCACCGTCACCAACATCGGCGCGCTCGACGCGACGGGGTTCGACGTGGTCGACACCCTCCCCGCCGGCGCGACGTTCGTCTCCGCCGACCAGGGCGGGACGCTCAGCGGCGGGAAGGTCACCTGGAACGTCGCGAGCCTGGCGAAGGGCGCCAGCCTCGACCTCCACGTGGTCGTGACCTACGCAGCCTCGGGCTACCCGGTCAACGGCGTCACGGTGACCACCCCGCCGGTGGGGCCGTGGCAGCCGCCGGCGGTCGACGGACCGTGCACGTCGGACCCGGCGTCGGCCTGCGCGACGATCTACGTCGACCCGCCTGCGCCGGCCGCGCCCGCGGGGGACCTGGCGAAGACCGGCAGCGCAGGCGACTACCTGCTCGTCGCGTTCTGGGCCGGCCTGCTCGTCCTGGCCGGGGCCGCACTGGTCGGCCGGCGCCGCCGCCGGGCCTGACCCTGACGGTCGGGACCTCCGCCTCCGCTCGGTCGGAGGCGGCGGTCCCGGACCGGCCGGCGGGGGAGACCGCGGGCTAGCATGGGCGGCGTGAGGGGAGGCACGATGCGTCGCTCCCGGTCCGTCCTGGCCGCGACCGCGCTCGCCGCTGCGATGGCGCTGGCCGCCTGCGCCGGGCCGCAGCCCGCGCCGACGGCCACCCGCACGGCCTCCTCCGCGCCGCGGCCCACCTACAGCGGCGCGCCTCCGTTCGCCGCGATCCCGTGGCAGCCGGGCACGACGACGACCGTGCTGGAGAAGGGCCTGGACGCGCCCTGGTCGGTCGTCCCGCTGCCCAGCGGTTCGGCGCTGATCAGCGAGCGCGACTCCGGGAAGGTCGTCGAGCGCCTGCCGTCCGGCGGCCTCCGCGACGTCGGCGCCGTGCCGGGGAGCGTGCACCTGGGGGAGGGTGGCCTGCTCGGGCTCGCCGTCCCGCCCGGCTCGACCCCGCCGTACCTCTACGCCTACGAGACCACCCGCTCCGACAACCGCGTCGTCCGGCTGCCGCTCAGCGGTGTTCCCGGGTCGTACGCGCTCGGCGCGCCGGAGCCGGTCCTCACCGGCATCCCGCGTGCCGCCAACCACGACGGCGGTCGGCTCGCCTTCGGCCCGGACGGCATGCTCTACGTCACCACCGGCGACGCCGCGAACCCCGCGAACGCACAGGACCTCTCCTCGCTCGGCGGGAAGATCCTCCGGATCACCCCCGAAGGGCAGGTGCCGCACGACAATCCGTTCCCCGGCTCGCCGGTCTGGTCCTACGGCCACCGCAACGTGCAGGGAATCGGCTGGGACGCCCACGGCACGATGTGGGCGAGCGAGCTCGGCCTGAACACCTGGGACGAGCTCAACATCATCGTGGCGGGCGGGAACTACGGCTGGCCGGTCCACGAAGGCGTCGCGCACGACCCGAAGTACGTCGACCCGGTCGCCGAGTGGCCGCCCGGCCAGGCGAGCCCCAGCGGCCTCGCCGTCGTGGGCGACACGGTGTTCGTCGCAGCGCTGCGCGGCGAGCGGCTGTGGACGGCGTGGTCGACGGCCGGGCACGCGCCCGTCACAGTGCGCGCCTTCCTCGACGGCGACCTCGGGAGGCTGCGCGACGTGGTCGGCCGCGGCGACTCGCTGTGGCTGCTCACGAACAACACGGACGGCCGCGGATCGCCGCGCGCGGGCGACGACGAACTGGTCCAGGTGCCGCTCATCCCCGCGCAGAACACGCGGCAACCGGGACAGCGCAGGTTTGCCGACTACGCTTGACGTGAACCGCACGACCTGGGAGCCGACCCTGAGCATCATCCTCGGATACGATCCGTCCACGCTGCGCGAGCGTGTCGACCTCCGCGCCGCCGACGAGCGGCTGGAAGAGCTCGGCAGCCTGCGCAGCTTGAGCGCGCTCAACGAGAAGACCGTGCTGCTGCGGCTGCTCGGCCGGCTCGACGAGGCCTACACCGTCGCGAACGAGGCGGTGCGGCAGGCGCGCTTCACCGGAGACCGGGAGCAGCTGCTCGGCGCGCGCATCCGCCGCGGCCAGGTGCTGCAGTACCAGGGCAAGTTCGATGAGGCGATCGTGGAGCTCACCGGCTGCGTCGACGAGGCACGCGGGCGCGAGTGGACCGCCCTGGAGGCGTTCGCGGTGCAGAACCGCGGCAAGGTGCATTTCGACATGCAGGAGTACGAGGCCGCGCTCTCCGACATGACGGCCGCCGTGTTCCTGCGCGAGAAGCTCGGCGCCTCCCCGGCGGAGATCGAGGGCGCGCTCACGGCGGTGGCCGTGGTGCAGCGGTTCCTGGAGGCGCAGCGCGCCGCAGCGGGCTCCGGCGCGGGGGAGACGGACGGCGGAGACGGCGTCGGATCTCCGGCGTAGGATTCCTGGCATGAGCCGACCAGGGAGCCCACGCTGATGGCAGAGCTGGAGCGTGTGCGCCGCTGGGCGGAGGCCCTGATCACCCTGCATCTCGACCCGAACGTGTGGAGCTTCGACTTCGACAACGCGAAGACCCGGGCGGGGCTGTGCAACTACACCGCCAAGCGCATCACGGTCTCCCGGTACCTGGCCGCCCGCTACGAGGACGACGACATCCACCAGATCCTGCTGCACGAGGTCGCGCACGCGCTGGCGGGCTCCCGCGCCGGGCACGGCCCGCGCTGGCGGGCGATCGCGCTCGACCTCGGCTACGAGGGCAAGCGGCTGCACGGTGGGGCGATCGCGGACGACCTGGCGCCGTGGGTGGGCACCTGCCCGCAGGGGCACACCCACTACCGCTACCGCAAGCCGGCCCGCGCGCTCGCCTGCGGGGCGTGCAGCCGGCGGTTCGACTCGGCGAACCTCATCTCCTGGGTGCACCGGGAGGTTTCGGCGGCGCAGCGGCGGATGGCCGCAGCGGCCGCGACGGAAGCCCTCGACGCGGACTGACGCCCGCGGCGTTTTTCAGACCGCTTCGACCGCGAGACGCGCGTCGAGCCCGTCGCGAACGGCCGGCCACTCCTCGCGCAGCACCGAGTACACGGCGGTGTCGCGCCAGGTGCCGTCGGCCCGCGGCTGGGTGTGCCGCAGCACGCCCTCGAACGTCGCGCCGAGCCGCAGGATCGCGGCCCGCGAGCGCTCGTTGAGCACGTCCGCCTGCAGCTTCACGCGCTCGAACCCGTGCTCGAAGGCCGTGCCGAGCAGGAGGCGCTTGGTCTCGGCGTTGACGCGCGTGCCCCAGACCTCCGGCGCGTAGGCGGTCCAGCCGATGTGCGCCGAGCCGTTCGCCAGGTCGAAGTCGCCGAGCGTCGTCGTCCCGACGATCCGGTCGCCGTCGCGCAGGCAGACGGCCGTGACGTTCGCGGTGTCCCAGGCGAGGTAGCCGAGGATGAACTCCCGCCACTCCTCGTACGTGTCGCGGTACGCGGCGAGCCCGCCGCCCCAGCCGCCGGCGAACACCGCGGGATGCCCGATGGCGTCGTGCAGGTCGGGGAGGTCGTCGAGGGTGAGCGCGCGGAGGCGGACCGTCGCGCCATCGAGCACGGCACGGGGATCGGGACGGGTCGCGGTCATCCGCCCAGTATCCCATCCGCTCCGCCCCTCCACGCGATTCGGACCGGGCCCGATAACCCACTAAGTTGGTTCGGTGCCTACCGACGCCCTCCTGCCCCGCGAGACGGGGCAGTGGATGGACGACGCGGACGGCCTGCGCTGGTGGTTCGACTCCGGCGCGCTCGCGCTGGACTTCGCGTACACCGGCGGAGCAAACGTGCTCGGCGGCGCCGGCGGCGGCAGCGATGACGCGCAGTGGCGCTCGGTGGACGACGCCGAGCAGCTCGGCGCCTGGCTGCAATCCCGGTTCCCCGAGGTGGCCGCGACCACCGGCGACCGCGAGTTCCGCGACGCCGAGATGCTGCGCGCGGCGATCGGACGGCTCGCCCGCCAGGCGTCCCGCGCCGAGATCCTCGGCCCGGCGGACGTGGACGTGGTGAACCTGTTCGCCGCGACCCCCGACATCCCGCCGGTGCTGGCCGGTGGAGGCCGCCAGGCCGGCCGCACCCTCGCCCGCCCGCACCAGGCGCTCGGTACGGTCGCCCGAGACGCCGTGCGACTGTTCGGCCCGGACGCCGACGGCCGCATCCGGGAGTGCTCGGCCGACGACTGCGGGCTGGTCTACCTCGACACCTCGCGCAGCGGCAACCGGCGCTGGTGCTCGATGCAGCGCTGCGGCAACCGGGCGAAGGTCCGGGCGCATCGGGCGCGCGCGGCGGGGAGGCGTGCGGGCGCCGCAGCCGGTATCGCAGAATAGGCGGATGGAGCCCAGCAGCCTCACCGTCGACCTCAACAGCGACCTCGGCGAGTCCTTCGGCGCCTGGAGCATGGGCGACGACGACGCGATGCTCCGGCTGGTGACCAGCGCGAACGTCGCGTGCGGCTTCCACGGCGGCGACCCCTCCACGATGCTCGCCACCTGCCGGCTCGCCGCGGAGAACGGCGTCGCTGTCGGCGCGCACGTCTCCTATCGCGACCTGGCCGGTTTCGGCCGCCGCAGCATGGACGTCCCTGCCGCCGAGCTGCGCGACGAAGTGCTCTACCAGCTGGCGGCGCTCGCCGGGATGGCGCGGGTGGCCCGGACCGCGGTGCGCTATGTCAAGCCGCACGGCGCCCTCTACAACCGGATCGTCCACGACGAGGCGCAGGCCGCCGCGGTGGTGGAGGCGGTCGTCGCGTTCGATCCGTCGCTGCCGGTGCTCGGCCTCCCGGGCTCGGCCGTCGAGCGGGCGTCCTGCGCGCGCGGGCTGCGGTTCGTGCGCGAGGCGTTCGTGGACCGCGGCTACCGCGCCGACGGCACGCTCGTCCCGCGGACGGAGCCAGGCGCCGTGCTGTCCGACGTGGCCGCCATCGCAGCCCGGGCGGTGCGGATGGCGCGCGACGGCGTGGTGGAGGCCGCCGACGGCGCCGAGGTCGCCATCGCCGCAGACTCCCTCTGCGTGCACGGCGACACCCCGGGCGCTGTGCGCATGGCGGAGGCCGTGCGCCGGGGTTTGGAGGAGGCCGGCATCGCGGTGAGGCCGTTCGTGTGACCACCCGGGTGATTCCCTACGGCGACAGCGCCCTGCTCGTGGAGTTCGGCTCTCTGGACGCGGTGCTCGGGATGCTGCCCGCCCTCCAGCGCACCCGGCCGCCCGGCGTCGTGGACCTCGTCCCGGCGGCCCGCACCATCGCGGTCCTGCTCGACCCGCACGTGCTGAGCCCGGCGTCCGCCCGCGGCTGGATCGAGCGCACAGCGCCGGAGCCGGCCGAAGCCGCCGACGAGGAGGTGGTGGACATCCCCGTCCGCTACGACGGCGACGACCTGGCCGAGGTGGCGGCGCTGCTCGGCATCGCGCCCGCCGAGGTCGTGGAGCGGCACACGGCCTCCCGGTGGCGCGTCGCGTTCGGCGGTTTCGCCCCGGGGTTCGCCTACCTCGTGACCGATCACGACGGCCTCGTGGTCCCGCGCCGGGCGACCCCGCGCACCTCCGTGCCCGCCGGGTCGGTCGGCCTCGCCGGCGCGTTCAGCGGGGTCTACCCGCGGTCGAGCCCGGGAGGCTGGCAGCTGATCGGCCGCACCGACGCGACGCTCTGGGAC
The DNA here is from genome assembly GCF_014217625.1 of Leifsonia shinshuensis. Classification (NCBI taxonomy): domain Bacteria; kingdom Bacillati; phylum Actinomycetota; class Actinomycetes; order Micrococcales; family Microbacteriaceae; genus Leifsonia; species Leifsonia shinshuensis. The sequence goes on from NZ_CP043641.1 coordinate 3,980,844, forward strand.
GCCGCGGCCGACCCGCCCGCGCTCCTGCGGCCGGGGGTCGTGGTGCGGTTCACGGCGGTGACGGCGTGACCGGCCTCCGCATCCTCCGGCCCGGCCCCCTGGCGCTGGTCGAGGACCTCGGCCGCCCCGGCCTCGCCGCGGTCGGCGTGAGCCCGTCCGGCGCGCTCGACCGCGGTGCGCTCGGCCTCGCCAACCGCCTCGTCGGCAACCCCGGCGGCGCGGCGGGGCTGGAGCTGCTGCTCGGCGGCTTCGCCGCACGCTTCGAGTCGGCCGCGTGGTTCGCCGTGACGGGAGCCGCGGCCCGCGTCACGCTCGACGGCCACCCGGTCGACCCGGACACCGCGGTGCACGCCACGGAGGGCGCCGAGCTCCGGATCGCGCCGCCGGTCGCGGGCGTCCGCAGCTACCTCGCCGTGCGGGGCGGCGTCGCGGTGGAGGCCGTACTCGGCTCCCGCTCGCGCGACACGCTCTCGGGGCTCGGGCCCGCTCCGCTCGCGGAAGGCGATCTCCTCCCGTTCGGCGCCGAGCCCGCCGACCCGGTCCCCGCGGTGGACTTCGTCCCCGTCGCCGACCTCGGCGCCGGCCCGGTGGAGGTCCGGGCCCACCGCGGCCCGCGCGCCGACTGGTTCACGCCGGCCGCCCTGGACGCCTTCTTCACCGTCGAATGGCGGGCGAGCGCCGACGGCGACCGGGTCGGCGTCCGGCTCGACCCTCCCCGCGTCCCTGCGCACGCGCGCGGCGTGGAGCCGGCCCCGCCGCTGCTGCTCGAGCGCGCCGTGCACGACGAGCTCCCGAGCGAGCCGATGGTCGCGGGTGCCGTGCAGGTCTCGCCGGACGGCCGACCGACCGTGCTGCTGGCCGACCACCCGGTGACCGGGGGCTACCCCGTCATCGCCGTTGTATCCGCCCGCTCTCTCGACGCCTTCGCGCAGCTCCGCCCCGGCCAGCCCGTCCACTTCCGCCACGCCTGACGACGGTGGCGGCGCGAGGTCACTCCCGGCGGGTGCCGCTCTGGAAGATGCTGCGCGCGGGTGGGGGAGACGGCACGCTCGTCGTGTCCGTCACGATGGGGGCGTTCGCGGCGAACTGGCGCAGCTCCTCGCCGGCGACGGCCTTCGCGGGGTGCGGACCGCTCGCGAGCAGCCGCGGCAGCCACTCCAGCGGCAGCGGCGAGTTCGACCCGACCAGCACCACGTTGCCGAACCGGCGTCCCTTCAGCACCTGCGTCTCCGCCAGCGCCGCGACGTTCTCCACCACCGCGCCGAGCGTCGACACCTGGCTGCGCGCGAACGTCAGCGGCGGCCCGTCGGCGACGTTCACGAGCACGATGCCGTCCGGCTTGAGCAGCGACACCGCCGAGCGGTAGAACTCCACGCTCGTCACATGCGCCGGGGTCCGCGACCCGCTGAAGATGTCGATGACCAGCAGGTCGACCTCCCCGCGCAGCCCGGCCGGCAGCTTGCCGACGACCTCGCGGGCGTCGCCGTGCCGGATGCGGATCTGCGCGTAGCGGGGGAGCGGCAGGTTCTCGCGCACCAGGTCCACGAGCCTGCTCTCCAGCTCCACCACCTGCTGCCGTGACCCCGGCCGGGTGTGCGCGACGTAGCGGGGCAGGGTCAGCGCTCCGGCGCCGAGGTGCACGGCCGTGATCGGCTGCCCCGGCTCGCCGATCAGGTCGATGACGTTGCCCATCCGCTGGATGTACTCGAAGAACAGCCGGCTGGGGTCGTCCAGGTCGACGTGCGACTGCGGCGTCCCGTCCACCACGAGCTGGTAGGCGCCCGGCACGAACCGGTCCGGCTCGATGGTGGCGAGGTAGCCGCTCTCGGAAAGGACGACCGACGGGAGCGGCGGGTTCTGTGGCACGGCGTCCAGCGTAGTCCGCGGCCTCCACCCGATCTCCACCCGCCTCTCCACCCGGTCTCCGCCGCCGGGCGGTCCCTGCGCCGCGGCGCTGACGCGATTCTTGAGGAGTGCCGGACGACCCGGCCGGAAGGACTCGGACCCATGAACGTGCAGACGCTGACCAACGCGATCCTCATCCTGGTGCTGATCGGCTGGGTGGGCTACCGGCAGATGATGTGGCGCCCGGTGTCCATCGCGAAGATGTGGCGCTTCCCGGCGATCATGTCGGTCGTCGGCCTGGTGCTGATCGTCCAGCAGGTGAAGCCGTCGTCGCTCACCCCGCTCGACCTGGCCGTGGTGGCCGGCGAGCTCGTGCTGTCCCTCGCGGTCGGCGCGTGGATGGGCGGGATCGCGCACTTCCGCCCGCTGGAGTCGCCCATCCAGGTCGGGAAGGACGCCCGCTACATCGCGACCTACGAGTCGCGCACCGGCGTGCTCGGGATCGTGCTGTGGGCGCTCGTGATCGCCGTCCGCGTCGGGGTGGACGTGCTGGCCTCGATGGCGGGCTCGCACCTGGGGACCGCGACCGGCGTCATCTTCCTGGTCTTCGCCGCCAACCGCGCCGCCCGGACCGCCGTCTTCGCGGCGCGTCTCGATCGGCACGCCGCGCTCGCCGCATGATGGTCTCGTGGACTTCTGGAGCAGACCGGGCCTGCTGGCGCTCGTACTGAACATCCTCGGTGCGGGAGCGGTCGGCTGGTCGCTGGTGCGCGCCCACTCCGCGGATCGCCCGGAGTGGGTGCTCGCCGTCGCGCTGTTCGCGGTGGCGACCTGGCTCGTGCGGGCCGTCTTCACCTTCGCCGGCTGGCGGCGCACGGCGCTCGTGCTGTGCCTGCTCTCGGCGGTGACCGGCGCGTTCGTCGCGCCGGCGACCGACGGGATCGCGATCGTGCCGGCGGCCGTGGCGGTGCTCGTGATCGTCGGCGACCCGAGGTGGCCGCTGGCGCTCGGCGGAGCCGTCGCCGCGCTGTCGGCCGCGCTGGTCGCGGTCGGCGCCCTCCCCTTCGGCTCCCCGGTGGCGGCGGTGCTCGGCGAGATGGCCGGGATCGTGCTGGCCGCGTTCGCGGGCCTCAGCCGTCGGCAGTTCCGGCTCACCGAGCAACAGGGCGCGCTGCTGCGGGAGCGGGAGCTCGCCATGCGCGAGGAGGCGGCGCGGGTGGCGATCGCCCGCGACCTCCACGACGTGCTCGCCCACAGCCTCGGCGGCCTCGTCATCCAGCTCGACGCGGTGGACGCGCTGCTGGAGGCCGGGGACGCCGCCTCAGCCCGGGAGCGCGTGGTGGCGGCGCGCGGGCTCGCGGCGGACGGACTCGCGGAGGCGCGACGCGCGGTCGCCGCCCTGCGCGACCCGGACCGGGCCGCGGCGACGGTGACGGCTGCCGACTTCCGGGCGACGCTCGACGACCTCGTGGCCGCGCACCGCACGCTCGGCGGTGTCGCGACGCTGCGTGAGTCCGGCGCCCCGCGCCCGCTCGGCTCCGCCCAGGCGACGGCACTGCAGCGCGCCCTCCAGGAGTCGCTGAGCAACGCGCGCAAGCACGCGCCGGGCGCTCCCGTCGACGCCGTGCTCGACTGGCAGGATGAACGGGTGCTGCTCACCGTGTCCTCCCCGCTGACGCCCGCCGCGCGGTCGACCCGCGCTGACGAGCTCGCGACCTCGGGAGGCGGGCATGGGCTGGAGGGGATGCGCGAGCGGTTCTCCGCCCTCCCGCTGGGCGGCTCCGTCGCCGCGACCGTGGACGGCGGCCGGTTCACCGTGACCGCGGAGGCGAGGCTGGCATGAGCGACCCGACGGCGCCGGACGACGACCGCATCCGCGTCGTCGTCGCGGACGACCAGGCGATCATCCGCGACGGCCTGGTCACGGTCCTCGGCCTGCTGCCCGACGTGGAGGTCGTGGGCTCGGCCGCGGACGGCGCAGAAGCCGTGGCGCTCGCCGTCTCCGAACGTCCCGACGTGATCCTGATGGACCTCCGCATGCCCGTGCTCGACGGCGTCGGCGCCACCGAGCGGATCGCGCGCGAGGCGCCGGGTTCCGCCGTGCTCGTGCTGACGACCTTCGCCGACGACGACTCGATCCTCACCGCGCTGCGCGCCGGCGCCCGCGGCTACCTCACGAAGGACGCCGGCCGCGCCGAGCTGGCCTCCGCTGTCCGCGCCGTCGCGCGAGGCCAGGCGACGTTCGCCCCGGAGGTCGGCGCCCGCATCATCGGCTCGCTCACCTCCGCCGCGCCCGCCAAGGCCGCCGACCCCGCAGGAGCTCTGGTGGAGCGGTTCCCCACCCTCACCCGTCGGGAGGCGGAGGTGCTCGACCTCGTCTCCGACGGCCTCAGCAACGGCGAGATCGCCTCGGCCCTCTTCGTCGGCGGCTCCACGGTCAAGACCCACATCAACGCGATCTTCGCCAAGCTCGGGGTCGCCTCCCGAGCCCAGGCCATCGCACTCGTCCGCAGGTAGGGGGAGGATGGGGCGCATGAGCGATCGCGTACTCGTCACGGGCGGCTCCGGATTCGTGGGGGCGCACTGTGTGCTCGCGTTGCTGGAGGCGGGCTACGACGTCCGGACCACTATCCGTTCGCCACAGCGTGCCGCCGACGTGCGGTCGCAGCTCGCAGCGGGCGGCATCCCAGACGCGGGCGACCGGCTGGAGTTCGCCGTCGCCGACCTCCTCGACGACGCCGGCTGGGCCGAGGCCGTCGACGGCTGCCGCTATGTGCTCCACGTCGCCTCGCCGTTCCCGATGACCGAGCCGAAGGACCCCGACGAGCTGGTCCGGCCGGCCAGGGAGGGCGCCCTGCGCGTGCTGCGCGCGGCCCGCGACGCCGGCGTGGAGCGGGTGGTGCTCACCTCGTCGTTCGCCGCGATCGGCTACGGCCACGCCCCGACCCGGGAGCCGTTCACCGAGGCGGACTGGACCGAGCTGGACAGCGGCCGCCCGATCAGCGCCTACGTCCGCTCCAAGACGCTCGCCGAGCACGCCGCCTGGGACTTCATCGCGAAGGAGGGCGGCGCCCTCGAGCTCGCCACGGTCAACCCGGTCGGCATCCTCGGCCCGGTCCTCGGGCCGGACTATTCCAGCTCCGTCGAGCTGGTGAAGCTCGTGAAGGAGGGCCGCCTCCCGCGCCTGCCCGACGTCTACTTCGGCGTCGTGGACGTGCGCGACGTGGCGAGCCTGCACCTGCTCGCGATGACCAGGCCGGAGGCCGCGGGCGAGCGCTTCCTCGCCACCGCCGGCGACGCCCTCGGCGCGCCCGAGCTGGCCCTCATCATCCGCGGCCACCTCGGCTCCCCGGCGGGCGATCGGGTGCGCACCGCCGTGATGCCGTCCTGGGTGCTGAAGGCCGCAGCCCCGTTCAGCCGCCGAGTGCGCGGCTCGCTGCCCGACATCGGCGTCTACCGCAACGGCTCGTCCGCGAAGGCGCGCACGCTGCTCGGCTGGCGCCCGCGGTCCCGCGAGGAGGCCGTCATCGCGACGGTGGACTCGCTGCCGCCTCGCCTGAAATAGGCGGGAAACAAGCCTGGAATCCCGGGAATATCCAGGCGTCCGCGCGGTTATACACCGAGACTGCGCCTCCGGTCAAGAAAAGACTGGACACGGCGCGTCAGTTTGACATATAGTGGTTCTTTGCGCTCCCACGCACACTCTTGCCTTCATATTGCGGTCGGCTCTGACTTCCCCCGCGCGCGTCTGGGCCCGGTTCACCGGGTCAGATACGGCGCCGCGAGACGTGTCTGGGAGTCCTCGTCCCTCACAACACCACATCTCGACCGACAGTAACTGGCCCGACGGGGCCCACGGAGGTTATTTCCTTGGCTGCTGCGCGCAACGCAACCAACACCGACAAGACACCCAAGAACGGACGAGCCGCATCTCGTCTTTCGTTCGCCAAGATCACGGACACCCTCACCGTCCCCGATCTGCTCGCACTGCAGACGGAGAGTTTCGACTGGCTGGTCGGAAACGACGCGTGGAAGGCACGCGTCGCCGAAGCCGAGGCTCAGGGTCGTCAGGATCTGCCCGCCAACACGGGCCTCGAGGAGATCTTCGAGGAGATCTCTCCCATCGAGGACCTCGGCGAGACCATGCAGCTCTCCTTCACCAACCCGTTCCTCGAGGAGAAGAAGTACTCGATCGACGAGTGCAAGGAGAAGGGCAAGACCTACGCGGCCCCGCTCTACGTCGAGGCCGAGTTCATGAACCACCTCACCGGTGAGATCAAGACCCAGACGGTCTTCATGGGCGACTTCCCGCTCATGACCGAGAAGGGCACCTTCATCATCAACGGCACCGAGCGTGTCGTCGTCTCCCAGCTCGTCCGCTCGCCGGGCGTCTACTTCGAGGCCGCCGCCGACAAGACCTCCGACAAGGACATCTACTCGGCGCGCATCATCCCGAGCCGCGGTGCGTGGCTCGAGTTCGAGATCGACAAGCGCGACCAGGTCGGTGTCCGCATCGACCGCAAGCGCAAGCAGTCGGTCACCGTGTTCCTGAAGGCCCTCGGGCTCACCAGCGAGGAGATCCTCGCCGAGTTCGCCGGCTTCCAGTCGATCGAGCTGACCCTCGAGAAGGACGCCATCCTCACCAAGGAGGAGGCGCTGAAGGACATCTACCGCAAGCTGCGTCCGGGCGAGCAGGTCGCCGCCGAGGCCGCGCGTGCGCTGCTGGACAACTTCTACTTCAACCCGAAGCGCTACGACCTCGCCAAGGTCGGCCGTTACAAGATCAACCGCAAGCTCGGCCTCGAGGCCCCGCTGACGGACTCGGTGCTGACCGTCCAGGACATCATCGCGACGATCAAGTACCTGGTCTCCCTGCACGACGGCCAGACCACGTTCAAGGGTCTCCGCAACGGCACCGAGACCCAGATCCGTCTCGACACCGACGACATCGACCACTTCGGCAACCGTCGCATCCGCGCTGTCGGCGAGCTCATCCAGAACCAGGTCCGCACCGGTCTCTCCCGCATGGAGCGCGTCGTCCGCGAGCGCATGACCACGCAGGACATCGAGGCGATCACCCCGCAGACCCTGATCAACGTGCGACCCGTCGTCGCCGCGATCAAGGAGTTCTTCGGCACCTCGCAGCTCTCGCAGTTCATGGACCAGAACAACCCGCTCGCGGGTCTGACCCACAAGCGCCGTCTGTCGGCGCTGGGCCCGGGTGGTCTGAGCCGTGAGCGCGCGGGCGTCGAGGTCCGTGACGTGCACCCCTCGCACTACGGCCGCATGTGCCCGATCGAGACGCCGGAAGGCCCGAACATCGGTCTGATCGGCTCGCTCGCGTCGTTCGCGCGGATCAACTCCTTCGGCTTCATCGAGACGCCGTACCGCAAGGTCGTCGAGGGCCGGGTCACCGACCAGATCGACTACCTGACCGCCTCCGAGGAGGACGACTTCGTCGTCGCGCAGGCCAACGCCCCGCTCGACCCGAGCGGCCACTTCACCGAGGAGCGCGTCCTCGCCCGTCAGAAGGGCGGCGAGGTCGACCTGATCCCCGCCGACGAGATCGGCTACATGGACGTCTCCCCGCGCCAGATGGTCTCGGTGGGCACCTCGCTCATCCCGTTCCTCGAGCACGACGACGCCAACCGAGCCCTCATGGGTGCGAACATGCAGCGCCAGGCGGTGCCGCTGCTCCGCTCGGAGAGCCCGGTGGTCGGAACCGGTATGGAGGGCTACGCGGCCATCGACGCCGGTGACGTGGTCACCGCCGACAAGTCCGGTGTGGTCACCGAGGTCTCGGCCGACGCCGTGACCGTCCAGGCCGACGACGGCACGATCAAGTCCTACTACCTGCGCAAGTTCGACCGCTCCAACCAGGGCACGTCGTACAACCACCGCGTGGTCGTGGACGAGGGCGACCGCATCGAGGCCGGGGAGGTCGTCGCCGACGGCCCCGCGACCGAGAACGGCGAGCTCGCGCTCGGCAAGAACCTGCTCGTGGCGTTCATGCCGTGGGAGGGCCACAACTTCGAGGACGCGATCATCCTCAGCCAGAACCTGGTGAAGGACGACACCCTCTCCTCGATCCACATCGAGGAGTACGAGGTCGACGCCCGCGACACCAAGCTCGGCAAGGAGGAGATCACCCGCGACCTCCCGAACGTCAGCCCGGACCTCCTGGCCGACCTCGACGAGCGCGGCATCATCCGCATCGGCGCCGAGGTGCGCCCTGGCGACATCCTGGTCGGCAAGGTCACCCCGAAGGGCGAGACCGAGCTGTCGGCCGAGGAGCGCCTGCTCCGCGCGATCTTCAACGAGAAGAGCCGCGAGGTGCGCGACACCTCCCTCAAAGTCCCGCACGGCGAGGAGGGCACCATCATCGGTGTCAAGGTCTTCGACGCGCAGGACGGCGACGACGAGCTCGGCTCCGGCGTGAACCAGCGCGTGGTGGTCTACATCGCCCAGAAGCGCAAGATCACCGCGGGCGACAAGCTCGCCGGCCGTCACGGCAACAAGGGCGTCATCTCCAAGATCCTTCCGGTCGAGGACATGCCGTTCCTCGCGGACGGAACGCCGGTCGATGTCATCCTGAACCCGCTGGGTGTCCCCGGACGAATGAACTTCGGTCAGGTCCTGGAGATCCACCTCGGCTGGATCGCCAAGAACGGCTGGGAGATCAAGGGCAAGCCCAAGTGGGCCGCCGACCTCCCCGAGGCCGCGTTCAGCGCCGCCCCCAACACCAAGGTCGCGACCCCGGTGTTCGACGGTGCGAAGGAGGAGGAGATCGCCGGCCTGCTCGACGCCACCCTCCCGACGCGCGACGGCGACCGCCTGATCGGGTCCTCCGGCAAGACGCAGCTGTTCGACGGCCGCTCCGGCGAGCCCTACCCGGACCCGGTGTCGGTCGGCTACATGTACATCCTGAAGCTGCACCACCTGGTCGACGACAAGATCCACGCTCGTTCGACCGGCCCGTACTCGATGATCACCCAGCAGCCGCTCGGTGGTAAGGCGCAGTTCGGTGGCCAGCGCTTCGGTGAGATGGAGGTGTGGGCCCTCGAGGCCTATGGAGCCGCGTACGCGCTCCAGGAGCTCCTGACCATCAAGTCGGATGACATCCTCGGCCGCGTCAAGGTCTACGAGGCCATCGTCAAGGGTGAGAACATCCAGGAGCCGGGCATCCCGGAGTCCTTCAAGGTCCTCATCAAGGAGATGCAGTCGCTCTGCCTGAACGTGGAGGTCCTCTCGGCCGACGGGCAGGCGGTCAGCCTGCGCGACGCCGACGACGAGGCCTTCCGCGCTGCGGAGGAGCTCGGCATCAACATCTCCTCCCGGTTCGAGTCGTCGTCGATCGACGAAATCTGACCCGGTAGCCAGACCCACCTGACGAATCTTCAATAGGAGAGAGTGAAACATTGCTCGACGCAACAACTTTCGATGAGCTGCGTATCGGCCTGGCCACTGCTGACGACATCCGTCGCTGGAGCTACGGCGAGGTCAAGAAGCCCGAGACGATCAACTACCGCACGCTGAAGCCCGAGAAGGACGGCCTGTTCGGAGAGCAGATCTTCGGCCCGTCCCGCGACTGGGAGTGCTCGTGCGGCAAGTACAAGCGCGTCCGGTTCAAGGGCATCGTGTGCGAGCGCTGCGGCGTGGAGGTTACCAAGTCCTCCGTCCGCCGCGAGCGCATGGGCCACATCGAGCTCGCCGCGCCTGTCACGCACATCTGGTACTTCAAGGGTGTGCCCAGCCGCCTCGGCTACCTGCTCGACATGGCGCCGAAGGACCTCGAGAAGGTCATCTATTTCGCCGCCTACATGGTGATCGAGGTGGACGAGGACGGCCGTCACGCCGATCTCCCCGGCCTCGAGAACGAGCTGCGCCTGGAGATCAAGACGCTGTCCGACCAGCGCGACGCCCGCGTCGCCGACCGTCTGCAGCGCCTGGAGACCGATCTCGCCGCCCTCGAGGAGGAAGGTGCCAAGGCCGACCAGAAGCGTCGCGTCAAGGACACCTCCGAGAAGGAGATGGGCCAGATCCGCAAGTCCTACGACGAGGACATCGCCCGCCTCGAGCGCGTGTGGGAGTCGTTCCGCACCCTCAAGGTCGGCGACCTCAAGCCGGAGGACGCGGACTTCAACGAGCTCGTGGACCGCTACGGCCTGTACTTCGAGGCGTTCATGGGCGCCGAGGCGATCAAGCGCCGCCTGCAGGCGTTCGACCTGAGCGCAGAGGCCGAGCTGCTCCGCGAGCAGATCGCCAACGGCAAGGGCCAGAAGAAGATCCGCGCCATCAAGCGCCTGCGCGTGGTGTCGTCGTTCCTGGCGACCGGCAACTCGCCGGCCGCGATGGTCCTGGACGTCGTCCCGGTCATCCCGCCGGAGCTGCGCCCGATGGTCCAGCTCGACGGCGGCCGCTTCGCGACCTCCGACCTGAACGACCTGTACCGCCGTGTGATCAACCGCAACAACCGTCTCCGCCGCCTGCTCGACCTCGGCGCCCCCGAGATCATCGTGAACAACGAGAAGCGCATGCTCCAGGAGGCCGTCGACGCGCTGTTCGACAACGGCCGCCGCGGCCGCCCGGTCACGGGCACCGGCAACCGCGCGCTCAAGTCCCTCAGCGACATGCTGAAGGGCAAGCAGGGCCGGTTCCGCCAGAACCTGCTCGGCAAGCGCGTGGACTACTCGGGCCGTTCGGTCATCATCGTGGGTCCGCAGCTCAAGCTGCACCAGTGCGGTCTGCCCAAGCAGATGGCGCTGGAGCTGTTCAAGCCGTTCGTGATCAAGCGCCTGATCGACCTGAGCCACGCTCAGAACATCAAGGCCGCCAAGCGCATGGTGGAGCGTTCGCGCCCGCAGGTCTGGGACGTCCTCGAGGAGATCATCCGCGAGCGCCCCGTCCTCCTGAACCGCGCTCCCACCCTGCACCGTCTCGGCATCCAGGCCTTCGAGCCGCAGCTCGTCGAGGGCAAGGCCATCCAGCTCCACCCGCTGGTGTGCGCCGCCTTCAACGCGGACTTCGACGGCGACCAGATGGCCGTGCACCTGCCCCTGTCGGTGGAGGCCCAGGCCGAGGCCCGCATCCTGATGCTCGCCTCGAACAACATCCTGAAGCCGTCCGACGGCCGCCCGGTCACCCTGCCCTCGCAGGACATGATCATCGGTCTGCACCACCTCACCACCGTCCGCGAGGGCGCTGTGGGCGAGGGTCGCGCGTTCTCCTCGGTCTCCGAGGCGATCCTCGCGAAGGACCAGGGCACGCTGCACCTCAACGCCAAGGTGAAGATCCGCCTGGACGACTACGTGCCGTCCGACGCGGCCGACACCGGCGCCCAGCCGATCACCGCGATCGTGGAGACCACCCTCGGCCGCGCCCTCTTCAACGAGGCGCTGCCGGCGGACTACCCGTACGTGGAGGAGGTCGCCGACAAGGGCCAGATCTCGTCGATCGTCAACGCCCTGGCCGAGCGGTACCCGAAGGTGGAGGTCGCCGCGGCGCTCGACCGGATCAAGGACGCCGGCTTCTACTGGGGCACCCGCTCGGGCGTCACGGTGTCGCTGAGCGACATCCTGACCCCGCCGAACAAGGCGCAGATCGTGGCCGGCTACGAGAAGAAGGCCGCGAAGATCACGGCGGAGTTCGAGAAGGGTCTCACGACCGACCTCGAGCGTCGCCAGGAGCTGGTGAAGATCTGGACCGAGGCGACCAACGAGGTGGCCGAGGCCATGCGCGCCAACTTCCCGGTCGACAACACCATCAACCGGATGGTCACGTCCGGCGCCCGTGGTAACTGGCTGCAGGTCCGCAACATCGCCGGTATGCGTGGTCTGGTGAACAACCCGAAGGGTGAGATCATCCCCCGTCCGATCATCTCCTCGTACCGCGAGGGTCTGTCGGTGGCGGAGTACTTCATCGCGACGCACGGTGCCCGTAAGGGTCTGGCCGACACGGCCCTCCGTACGGCGGACTCGGGCTACCTGACCCGTCGTCTGGTGGACGTCTCGCAGGATGTCATCATCCGCGAGGACGACTGCGGCACGACCAAGGGCCTCGACCTCCCGATCGCGACCGTCGACGCCGAGGGCGTGCTCACGCGCGACCCGAACGTCGAGAACTCGGTGTTCGCCCGCACGCTCGCGGCCGACGCCGTGGGCTCGAACGGCGACGTCGTGGCGAAGGCCGGCGAGGACGTGGGCGACGTGCTCATCGACAAGCTGGTGGCCGCCGGTGTCCAGGACATCAAGGTCCGCTCGGTGCTCACCTGCGAGTCCGCGGTCGGCGTCTGCGCCGCCTGCTACGGCCGTTCGCTCGCGACCGGCAAGCTGGTGGACATCGGCGAGGCGGTCGGCATCATCGCCGCCCAGTCGATCGGTGAGCCCGGAACGCAGCTGACGATGCGTACCTTCCACACCGGTGGTTCGGCCTCCGCGGACGACATCACCCAGGGTCTGCCGCGCGTGCAGGAGCTGTTCGAGGCCCGTACCCCCAAGGGTGCGTCCCCGATCGCCGAGGCCGCAGGCCGCATCGTCATCGAGGAGACGGACAAGTCCCGCAAGGTCATCCTGACCCCGGACAACGGCGACGAGCCGCACGTCTACCCGGTGCTGAAGCGTTCGACCCTCCTGGTGGAGGACGGCCAGCACGTCGAGCTCGGCCAGCAGCTGATCGTCGGCACCGTCGACCCGAAGGAGGTCCTCCGGGTCAAGGGCGTCCGCGAGGTGCAGAAGCACCTGGTGGGCGGCGTCCAGGGCGTCTACCGCTCGCAGGGCGTGCCGATCCACGACAAGCACATCGAGGTCATCGTCCGTCAGATGCTCCGCAAGGTCACCGTCGTCGACCACGGCGACACCGACCTGCTGCCGGGTGAGCTCGTCGACCGTTCGCGGTACAACGAGATCAACCGCGCTGCGCTGACCGAGGGCAAGAAGACGGCGTCCGCCCGTCAGGAGGTCATGGGTATCACCAAGGCCTCGCTGGCGACCGAGTCGTGGCTGTCGGCCGCGTCCTTCCAGGAGACCACCCGCGTCCTGACGCAGGCGGCCATGGAGGGCAAGTCCGACCCGCTGATCGGTCTCAAGGAGAACGTCATCATCGGTAAGCTCATCCCGGCCGGCACGGGCCTGTCCCGCTACCGGAACGTCTCGGTGGAGGCGACGGAGGAGGCCAAGGCGGAGCGGTACCCCAACCGCATCTTCGCCGACGACTCCGCGTTCAGCGAGAACGACCTGAGCTTCGTCGACTTCGACAGCTTCAGCTCGGACGACTACACCCCGGGGACCTACAACTGAGCGTGTAGGTAACCCGTACCACGAAGGCCCCCGGCTTGTGCCGGGGGCCTTCGTCGTTCTCGCCCACCCGCGTACGAGACAATAGAACCGTGTGGAGACAGCTTCTCGAATACACCGACACGGTCGGCCGCTCGATGGTCGGCTTCGCCGCCGTGGCGCTCGTCGTCGCCGCGGTGAGCTTCGTCGTCGGCATCGTCCAGGCCGTCTCCGGGAACGCCGCAGGCACCCTCCCGTTCTGGATCACGACGATGGGCTGCGCCGTGCTGGCCGGCGTCCTCGTGTACCTCGCGAGCCGGCGCGGCGACCTGCGGCGGCGGTGAGTTCGGCGCGCCAGAGGCGCTGACCCCCGTTGACGGGGCACCCGCAAGCGGGACTGTTGAGGGTGACTCAGCGGAAGTTAGGGTGACAAGGCTTCGCCCAGCCCGGAGGCTCGCCCGGGGGACGGTGACGCTCTGCCGTCTACCCGAGGCCGGCAGGACCCCTATCCGAAGGAGGTCCCCGTGGCGTCCATGACCGAGATCCTCATCTTGCACGGCCTGCTACCGATCGAGTACCTGGACCGTGTCTCCAGCGACCCCGCCGCCGATGAGGCGATCGCGCGCGAACTGCTCGCGCGCGGCGCCATCAACGCCGTCCAGCTCGCGCAGGCACGTGCCGCGATGGCCGGCGTCCCGTACGTCGAGCTCGTCGACTACCCGGTCGACCGCTCCGCCATCACCGTCGTCGCCGCGGCGATCTGCCGCCGGCACATGGTCCTGCCGATCGGCTGGGACGGGGACACGCTGATCGTCGCGACCAGCGACCCCGGCGACGTGATCGCCATCGACGACGTCCGCGCCGCCGCGCACGCGCCCGTCCGGCTGTTCGTCGCCGAGGCGACCGACCTCGCCGGCGCGATCGACCGCTACCTGCGCGCCGACGACGAGCTCAGCGACCTCTCGAACACCCTGGAGGAGGAGAACGCCGCCGAGCAGCAGGCCACGCTCGCGCTCTCGGACGCCAGCGAGGACGACGCCCCGATCGTGCGCTTCGTCAACCTGCTGGTCAGCCAGGCCATCCAGGACCACGCCTCCGACATCCACATCGAGCCGGGCGAGAACGAGCTCCGCGTCCGGTACCGGATCGACGGCGTGCTGCACGAGATGCAGAGCGCGCCCAAGAGCATCCAGAACGGCGTCACCAGCCGGCTCAAGATCATGAGCGACATCGACATCGCCGAACGACGGAAGCCGCAGGACGGCCGCATGTCCGTCGTCCACGGCGGGCGGCAGATCGACCTGCGCGTCGCGACCCTCCCGACCGTGTGGGGCGAGAAGGTCGTCATGCGGATCCTGGACAACAGCAACACGAGCATGACGCTGCGCGACCTCAACCTCCTGGAGCGCAACGCCAGAGCGTTCGAGACCGCGTACTCCAAGCCGTACGGCATGATCCTGGTGACCGGGCCGACCGGCTCGGGCAAGTCGACCACGCTCTACACCACGCTCAACGAAGTCTCCCGGCCGGAGATCAACGTCATCACCGTCGAGGACCCGGTGGAGTACCGGATGCCGGGGATCAACCAGGTGCAGGTGAACCCGAAGGCCGGCCTGACCTTCGCGAGCGCCCTGCGCAGCATCCTCCGCAGCGACCCCGACGTGGTCCTGCTCGGTGAGATCCGCGACCACGAGACCGCCCAGATCGCCATCGAGGCGGCGCTGACCGGCCACCTGGTGCTCTCCACCCTGCACACGAACGATGCCCCCAGCGCCGTCACCCGACTGGTGGAGATGGACATCGAGCCGTTCCTCGTCGGGTCCGCGCTGGACTGCGTCGTCGCGCAACGTCTGGCGCGCCGGCTCTGCGAGCGCTGCAAGGCCCGCAAGGAGCTGTCGGAGGAGGACCTCCGTCGCCTCAACGTGCAGCCGGACGGCGTCGACGAGTTCCCGACCGTCTTCCAGCCGGTCGGCTGCACCTTCTGCTCCAACACGGGCTTCCGCGGGCGTCTCGCGCTGCACGAGGTGATGACGGTGACGGAGGAGATCGAGCGTCTCGCCGTCGGCCGGGCGTCCAGCGCCGAGATCGAGCGGGTCGCGCGGGAGCAGGGGATGCTGACGCTGCGCGAGGACGGCTGGGAGAAGGTCAAGCTCGGGGTGACCTCGATCGAGGAGATTCTGCGGGTGGTCGCATGAACGAATGGGAGCAGGGAGTGGACAAGCCGATCTACGAGATCCCGGTGGCGTCGGACCACGGGGCGCCGCGCGAGTGGTTCCCCACTCCGCCGCGGCCCGCGGAGCCGACCGGGCTGCCGGAGTCGGACGTGCTGCGGCCCGCGGTGCCGGTGTTCCCGCCGCCCGCGACGCCGGCCGAGCCGTACGCGCCGCCGTCGTATCCGCCGGCCGCGTCGTTCCCTCCGCCGACGGCGACCGCGGCGTACCCGCCGCCCGCTTCGACCGTTCCGACCGCGGCGTACCCGACCGCGGCATATCCGCCGCCGTCGGCACCTGCCACGGCGATCCCGACCGTGCCGATCCCCGCGACCGTCGCCGCTCCGGCTACGCCCGTGCAGGAGCCGCCGGTCTCCGAATTCGTCGAGACGCTCACGGACGCCGAGCGCGAGGCGCTCGCGAAGGCCGACCCCGACCTGGTCGCCGCGCTGCGCCAGATCATCGAGCAGCGCGGCTCCGACCTCCATGTCACCGTCGGCGCATCGCCGATGATCCGTGTCGACGGCGGCCTGCGGCCGGTCGGCGAGGGCGCGGCCTGGGACCGCCCCCGGGTCGAGCGGGCGCTCTTCAGCCTCCTGACCGAGCGCCAGGCCGAGGCCTTCCGGCGCGAGCTGGAGCTGGACTTCGCGTTCACCATCTCGGCGAACGCCCGCTTCCGTGTGAACCTCTACCAGCAACGTGGAGCGTACGGCGCCGCCTTCCGTCTCATCCCCACCGAGATCAAGCAGCTCGCCGAACTCGGGATCCCGACGCAGGTCGGCGACTTCGCGGGCCTCCCGCGCGGGCTGGTCCTCGTCACCGGCCCGACCGGCTCCGGCAAGTCGACCACGCTCGCCGCGCTGATCGACCTGGTGAACGCCACCCGCACCGACCACATCGTGACGGTCGAGGACCCCATCGAGTTCATGCACTCGCACAAGAACTCGATCGTCAACCAGCGGGAGGTCGGCCACGACACCCACAGCTTCGGCAACGCCCTGAAGCATGTCCTCCGCCAGGACCCCGACGTGATCCTGATCGGTGAGCTCCGCGACCTGGAGACCATCTCGGTGGCCCTGACGGCTGCCGAGACCGGCCACCTCGTCTTCGCGACGCTGCACACCCAGGACGCCCCGCAGACGATCGACCGCGTCATCGACGTGTTCCCGCCCCACCAGCAGGACCAGGTGCGCGCACAGCTCGCCGCGACGCTGCAGGGCGTGGTCTGCCAGACCCTCGTCAAGCGGTCCAACGGCAAGGGCCGTGCCGTCGCGACGGAGGTGCTGAAGATGACCCCCGCGATCGCGAACCTCATCCGCGAGGGGAAGACCTACCAGATCGCCTCGATGATGCAGGCCGGCCGCGACCTCGGCATGCACACGATGGACCAGCAGCTCGCCGACCTGGTCAACCGCGGCGTGATCTCGCACCGCACGGGCATGGAGAAGGCGCACGACCCGTCCGGCTTCGGGAGGCTCGTCCAGCGCGTCGAGTCGCCCACGGAGGCCTCCGCTCGCGCGATCGCCGCCTCCGACATCGACTTCGGCGACTCGTACTCCGGGACGGTGCGCTGATGGCCGGCGCGACCGCCTACGCGTACACCGGCCGCAACTCGGCCGGGAAGCTCGTCAAGGGCAAGCTCGACGCCCCGAGCGAGGGGGCCGTGGTGTCCCGCCTGCAGTCGATGGGTCTCTCGCCCGTCGCCATCAACGAGGCGGGCACGGGGACGGGGCTCCAGCGGGAGATCACCATCCCCGGCTTCCAGCACCGGGTGAAGCTCAAGGAGCTCGCGATCCTCAGCCGTCAGATGGCCACGATGATCGGCTCGGGGATCTCGATCCTGCGGACGCTCACGATCCTCGCCGACCAGGCGGAGGGCAAACGGCTGCCGGAGATCATGAACAAGGTCCGCGAGGACGTCGAGGAGGGCACAGCGCTGTCGACGGCGATGGCGGCGCACTCCGAGGACTTCCCGCCGCTCATGATCAACATGATCCGGGCGGGCGAGGCCGGCGGCTTCCTCGACCACGCGCTCGAGTCGGTGGCGACGAACTTCGAGAAGGAGGTCAAGCTCCGCTCCACGATCAAGTCGGCGATGACCTACCCGGTGGTCGTGCTCGTCATGTCGCTCGTCGCGGTCGTCGTCATGCTGGTGTTCATCGTCCCGATCTTCAAGAAGATGTTCGAGGGCCTCGGCGGGCAGCTCCCGCTGCCGACGCAGATCCTCGTGGTCATCTCGCAGTCGATGGTGTGGGTGGGGCCGATCCTGCTCGTCGCCGGCATCCTGTTCTGGCTCTGGTGGCGCAACAACAAGAACACCGAGCAGGTCAGGAAGCGGGTCGACCGGTTGAAGCTCCGGCTGCCGGTGTTCGGGTCGCTCTTCAAGAAGATCGCGATCGCGCGGTTCGCCCGCAACTTCTCCAGCATGATCGGCGCCGGTGTGCCGATCCTGCAGGCGCTCAGGATCGTGGGGGAGACCTCCGGCAACTGGGTGCTGGAGGACTCCCTCGGCCGGGTGGCGGAGTCCGTCCGCCGCGGTGAGTCGATAGCCAAGCCGCTGCTGGCCGAGCCGTTCTTCCCGCAGATGGTCACGCAGATGATCGCTGTGGGCGAGGACGCCGGCTCGATGGAGGTCATGCTCGAGAAGGTCGCGACCTTCTACGACGACGACGTGGAGGCCACCACGGAAGCGCTGACGTCGCTCATCGAGCCGCTGCTGATCGCGTTCCTCGGCGTGGTCGTGGGAGGCATGATCGTGGCGCTCTACCTGCCCATCTTCCAGATCACATCTCTCATTCATTGACGGGTACGGCCCCCGCACTGGGGCCGGAATTCCGCCTTAAACCCCCCGATCGCGGGATTCTGCCGAGAATTCCCTGGCAAATAGCATCGGCAACCGGATGGACCAAACGGCTCCATTCAGATCGACCTCCCGACCGCCCGACCGAATGGACACTGCAATGTACTTCCGCCTCATGGGCAAGCTGAACGCTCGCCGCAACAACCTCACCGAGCAGTCCGAGAAGGGCTTCACCCTCATCGAGCTCCTCGTCGTCGTGATCATCATCGGCGTCCTCGCCGCGATCGCGATCCCGATCTACATCGGCGTCCAGAACGGCGCCAAGGAGAGCTCGGTCAAGTCCGACCTGACCAACGTCAAGACCGCCGTGGTCGCCGCGTACACGCGGGACGCCAGCGCCTCCCTGCCGACCACCCTCACCCCGGGCACCACGATCGGCTCCGGCACCAGCGCGACCACCCTCGGCGCGCTCGGTGCGACCGCCACGGTCGACTACAGCGTCGGCTCCGGAAGCGCCCCGGCCTTCGCGGGGACCTCGAGCTGGACCACGTTCTGCATCCAGGCGACCAGCCCGGACACGAGCAACACCTTCCATGTGTCGAGCAGCAAGGGCGTCGCCAACGGCGCGTGCCCCACCGACACGACCACCTGGTAACAACTCCTCGGCCCTTGTGTGGCCGTGACGCTCCGACGGCGCGTCACGGCCACACAGCCGCTCCACCGGCGCCCGAACGCCGGCACGACTCCCCACCCGACCTAGCACCTGGGAGTGAGACATGATCCGCACGGAAGAGCGATCGACCGAGGAGGGATTCACCCTCATCGAGGTCCTCATCGCGATGCTGCTGCTCGCGATCCTCGCGCTCGCCATCCTCCCGTCCCTGGTCGGCATCCTCAAAGCTTCCGTCCGCAACGTCAATGTCGCGACGGCCACGCAGATCGTGAACAAGAACCTCGTCGACGCACGCACGATCGGCACCACCTGCGCCGCGCTGCAGTCCTACGGATCGGCGGTCGTCGCGACCGTCACGGACACCCGCGGCGTCACCTTCTCCACGACGAGGACCGTGTCGGCGTGCCCCTCGACCTATCCCGCCACCGTCTCGGTGAGCGTGACGGTGATGAGCACCAACAGCCTCCAGGCCGTCGCGACCGGCGCCACGCTCGTGATCGTCCGGAGCGCGTCATGAGACGCGTGCCGGCGTCCCTCCGACGCGACGAGGGGCTGACCCTCGTGGAGCTCACCGTCGCGATGGCGCTCTCCGTCCTCATCATCGGGATCTCCGTGGCGCTCTTCTCGTCGGCCTCGAAGTCACAGACGACCGTCACCACACGGTCGAGCGCCTCGAACGGCGCGCAACTCATCATGCGCACCCTCACCCAGGGGATCGAGAACGCGTCCGAGTTCACCGTCCAGACCAGCGGCTCCGACCTGATGCTCGTGGCCCGCACGGCCGGGACGGCGACGACGCTCACGTGGTCGTGCCGCGCCTGGTACTACCAGGCGTCGACCAGCACGATCCGCACCACCACCACGGCGGACGGGACGAAGATCCTGCTCCCCACCGCGGCGCAGCTCGCGACCTGGACGCAGCTCTCGACCGGGATCGCCGCGATCGGGACCACGCCGGTCTTCCAGGTCGCCGGCCCGAACCTCCAGGTGTCCTTCGTATCCAACGTCAACGCGGGACAGTCCGTGACCATGCAGACATCGATCCTTCAACAGACCGGAGTGGGGGCGAGCGGGACATGCTACTGATCCGACTGCGCGCGAGGATTCGCGAGACGACGTCGACCAGCGACAGCGGGTTCGCCATCGGGGCCGTGGTGGCGCTGATGGCCGTCTCGATCCTGATGGTCGCCCTGATGAGCAGCTCGGTCGTATACGCGATCGGCTTCAGCACCGCGACCCGCGCGGGCATCCAGGCACAGGGCTCCGCGGAGGCCGGCATCGCGGCGGCGACCGTCGGCCTCGAGAACGGCACCTGCTCCGGCGTGGGCGGCGTCTACCAGAGCGTGGCCGGTCAGATTCCGGTCTACCGCGCGGTCGTGTATGTGCCAGGCGGCGGCGGCTGGGTGCAGGGCTGCCCGGCAGCCGGCAACACCAACGTCCGCATCGTTTCCAACGGCACCGCGGCCAACGGCGGTGTCTCGGGCCAGCGCGGGAACGACTCGAAGACGCTGGAGAGCATCCTCGGTCCCTCGACCCAGCCGACCCAGATCGCGGCCACCGGCCCGGCTGTCTACGCCTACTCGTCCAGCAACTTCGGCGGGTCGGGCACGCTCGTCTCCGTGGACGGGTCGAGCCCCAAGGTGATGATCAGCACCGGCGATGTCAACTGCAACGGCGCGTCCTCCGGCGCCTCCGACCTCGTGGTCAAGAACGGCAACCTGACCATGTCCGGCTCGTGCAGCGTGACGGGCAACGTCTGGACCAGCGGCGCGCTGACCGTCAACGGTGGCGTCTCGATCGGCGGGAACGCGGTCGCAAACTCGATATCGATCCCGAGCGGCACCATCAGGGGCAGCGCGTGGTCGGCCTCCACGACCAGCCTCTCCGGCGGTTCGAGCAACATCAACGGCAACCTCACGTCCACGACCACGACCTTCAACTCCGGAGGCGTGATCGGCGGCAACGTCTGGAACTACGGCACCATCACCTTCGACTGGGGTTCGAAGGTGATCGGGAACGCGACCGGCAAGTCCATCCTGTACACCAACCGGCCGAGCACGCTCGGGTCGTACACGCAGATCGCAGCCGGACCTGGGGCGTCGCCATACGCGCAGCCGTCGACACCCAGCGTGCCGAACTGGGTGGACTACAACTACGACGCGACGGCGTGGACCGGCTTCACCCCGGTGGTGCTCCCCGCCGGGACCTGCTCGATCACCACGCTCCGCGCCGCCGTGACCACCATCGCCGGCGGCAAGGGGCTGATCGACGCCCGTCGGTGCACGAACGGCCTGACCCTCACCGGCAGCGACCAGCTCGCCATCTCCAACGACATCGCGATCTTCGCCAACACCATCACCATCGGCAACAGCGGCGGCATCGTGCCGTCCGCGCCGGCGCGGGTGTGGCTCATCAACCCCGACGCCACGGCGAACGGGACGCCGACCTGCGCGTCGGGGGAGAGTTTCTCGGTCTCGGGGGCGCCGGTCTTCAAGAACGCCGCGGGGACGATCTGGGACTCGGTGATGATGTACTCGCCCTGCGACATCAACATCAGCACCGGTGTGAACTTCCGGGGCCAGGTGTTCGCGGGCTCCGCCACGATCAACGGCGGCGCCTCCATCGGCTACGTCGCCATCGGACTCCCCGGCGTCGACCTCTCGACGGGAGCCACGGGGGGCAGCGGCTCGACGACGACGACGCGCTCCGTCGTCTCCACCCGGAACTACACGGGAGGATGACCGTGATCGCAGTGCTGGCAGGGGTGTTCGGGTCGATGATCGGCTCGTTCCTCAACGTCGTCGTCTTCCGGGTCCCGGCCGGCCGCTCGATCGTCGCGCCGCCGAGCGCATGCCCGTCCTGCGGCGCCCGGATCCGCGCCGTCGACAACATCCCGGTCATCTCCTGGCTCGTCCTGCGCGGACGCTGCCGCGACTGCGGAGCGGCCATCTCGGTCCGTTACCCGGCAGTCGAGCTGGGCACGGCGCTCGGATTCGCCGCAGTGACGCTGTGGCGCTTGCCGTCGCTCCTGGACGCCGCCGCGAGCGGCTCGGGAACGAGGATCGCCGCGGCGGCGGTCGAACTCGTCGCCTACCTGTACCTGATGGCTGTCTCCGTCGCGCTCGCGCTGATCGACCTGGACACGCACCGCCTGCCGGACAAGATCGTGCTCCCGGCGTACGCCGTCGGCGGCGGCCTCCTACTCCTGGTGGGGGTGCTGGAGGGCGACGGCTGGGCCCTGCTGCGCGCGCTGATCGGAGGCGTCTCCGCCTTCGTGCTCTATCTGCTGCTCGGCCTGACCAAGCCGGGCGCGATGGGATTCGGCGACATCAAGCTCGCCGGCCTGCTGGGGCTGTACCTCGGCTGGGTCGGGTGGAGCGCGCTCGCCGTCGGCGTCTTCGGCGGCTTCGTGATCGGCGGGATCGTGGCAGTCGCCCTGCTCGCCGCCCGCCGGGTGACCCGGCGTGACGGCCTCCCGTTCGGCCCCTCGATGCTCGCCGGCGCGTGGCTCGGTCTCGTGGCCGGCCCCGCGATCTGGGACGCGTACCTCCGATTGGTCGGCCTGGCCTGATCGGCCGCGAGAGAAGGAAATGACATGGCGAACACCGTGGTGGGCATCGACATCGGCAGCGCGAGTATCCGCGCCGTCGAGCTGGCCGACGCCGAGAAGCCCAAGCCGACGCTGGTCAGGTACGGCCGGATCGACGTGCCGGCCGGTGCGGTCAAGCGCGGAGAGGTGATCGAGGCGGACACGGTCGCGGCTCTCCTGAAGCGCCTGTGGACGACCAGCGGGTTCAAGACCAAGCGCGTGGTGCTCGGGATGGGCAACCAGCGCGTGTTCGCCCGCGACCTGACGGTGCCGCGGGCGCCGCTGCCGCGCATCCGCGAATCGCTGCCGTTCCTCGTCCAGGAGATGCTGCCGCTTCCGGTGTCCGAGACCATCCTCGACTTCTACCCGACGAGCGAGGGGATGGGGGAGCACGGCCCCACCGTGAACGGGCTGCTGATCGCGGCGGTGAAGGACGCGATCCTGGCGAACGTGAAGGCGGTGCAGGCCGCCGGCCTCACGCCCGTCGAGGTCGACCTCGTCCCGTTCGCGCTGCAGCGCGCCCTGGTCACCCGGCCGCGCGTCCCGGGCACCGTCGCACTGATCGACGTCGGGGCGAGCACGACGACCGTGATCGTGGCGACCAACGGGGTGCCTGAGTTCGTGCGGATCATTCCGACCGGGGGAGACGACCTGACCACCGCGCTGTCGAACCGGCTCTCGCTGGCGCCTCCGCAGGCGGAGGCGGTCAAGCGCGCGCTGGGGCTGGCGCCGAACGTGTCCACGGCCGAGGAGCACTCCCAGGCGACGGTGATCTACGAGGTCGTCAACGAGCTTCTCGGGAGCCTCCGCAACACGATCGCTTACTTCTCGAACACCCGGGAGGCGACGCCCGTGCAGCGCATCGTGCTCGCCGGCGGGGCGGCCCAGCTGCCGGGCTTCGGGTCGGCGCTCGCAGAGTTCACCCGCCTCCCGGTCGAGGACGGCGACCCGTTCAGCACGATCGCGATCGCGCGCGGGTTGCGGGCGGAGAACCTTCGAATCGATCAGCGCGAGATCACGGTCGCGCTCGGACTGGCGATGGGGAGTGTTGCAGCATGAGCGCAGCGACGGAAGCGATCGCGGCGACCCGCGCGAAGGGGCGCACAGCGGACGCGGAGACCGGGAAGAAGACCGCGAAGCCGGAGAAGGCGCCGCGCCAGAGCCTGCCGGCGACCGACATCCGGGTGGGCGCCGAACCCAGAGTCGACCTGCTCCCCGCCGAGATCCGGACCGCGCGCAAGCACGAGAAGATCGTCCGCCGAATGGTCGTGGGGCTCGTCGTCACGGTCGCGGTGGTGGTCGCGGCGGTGCTCGGAGCCGCGGCGTACGCGTTGACGGCGGGAGTCGCCGCCACCGCGGAGCAGAACCGCAGCGACGCGCTGATCAGGCAGCAGGCGCAGTACGGACCTCTCCGCACGGCCCAGTCCGAGGCGGCCCTGGTGAAGGCGGCCCAATCGGTCGGCGGCGCCACCGACATCGACTGGTCCGCGCTCGGCGACTCCCTGCTGAAGTCGCTGCCCGCCGGTGCGGCCATCACGAACGTGTCGATCGACGCGGCCTCGCCCCTCGTCCCCTACCAGCAGTCGCTCGTGCCCGGCTCCCCGACACGGGTGGCGACCGCGACGGTCACGATCAGCGCTCCTGACCTGACCACGGTGACGCAGTGGCTGTCGACTCTCGGGAGTCTGCCGAACGTCGTGGACTCGAGTGCGGGAGCGATCACCGTGCAGTCGACGGGGTACCAGGCGATCGCGACCATCCACTACGGGTCCACGGCCTGGGACAACAAGTACCTGCCGAAGACGGGAGGCAAATGATGGACAAGAACCGGCTCTTCATGATCCTGCTGGGCGTCGCGATGGCGGCGGTCCTGGCGGGAGGCTTTCTGCTCGGCGTCCGGCCCTCGCTGGAGACCGCTGCCGCGGCCGAACAGGCACGCGAGCAGGCGGCGGCCTCGAACCAGGCCAACCAAGCGCTCCTGAACAGCCTCGCCGAGCAGAACAAGAACATCGGCGCGCTGAACGACGAGGTCGCGACGCTGCGTCAGTCGATTCCGGCGCAGGAGAACCTCGGCCAGTTCATCGACACCGTCCGCGAGGCGGCCGCGGCGCAGGGCCTCACCGTCCAGAACGTGACGCCGAGTGACGCGGTCGCCTACGCGCCACAGGGCGCGACGGCGCCGGCCCCGAGCAGTTCGTCGTCATCCCCGTCCTCCACCGCCACCCCGTCGCCGACCCCGACCCCCACCCCGTCGGCCACCGCGGCGCCCGCCCCCGCGGCCGGCGCCGGCGCTCAGGCTCCCGTGCCGCACACCGACTCCGCGATCACCGCGGCGAACTTCCTCGCCGTCCCGGTGAAGGTCGGCGTGGCCGGACCGCTCGCGGCGACGATCTCGTTCATCCACGCCCTCCAGAACGGCCCCCGGCTGTTCGTCATCAACGGCATCTCGGGCGGCGCGAGCGGGGGCGACGGCGGCGGTGCGGCGAAAGGCGCGGTGGCCGACACCTATGCGATCTCCGGCTACGTGTACGTCCTGGCCGCGACACCCGCGGCCGCGCCGGCGGCCACCCCGTCGAAGTAGGCGCCGCCGTCCGGACCGGTCGTTCCGGCCCGCCCTCCCTCGACCCGCGGCGCCCCGTTGCTACAGTGGGCAGCACAGCGAGAGGTGCCCACGGGGGGCGCAGCGAGGAGTGCCAGCATGAGCGACACGACACCGGAACCCGCCGGGAAGCGGGACGACGCGGAGTCCGTCGCGCCGGCCGCTGAGCCGGCGACGGCGCCCGCCGCGTCGGCGGCGGCCGAGCCTGCGGCGCAGCCGGAGCCCGCCGCAGAGCCCGCGGTCGCAGAGCCCGCAGCTGCGGAGCCCACAGCGCCCGAGGCCGCGGCGCCGCAGGCCTCAACCGAGCCCGCGGCATCGTCGGCCGGCGAGCCCCACGACACCGATCCCGACATGAGCACACCGCCGTCCGCGCCCGTCTCCGCCCGCGGCCACCTCAACCGTCCCGCCGACGCGGACGCGGCCGAGGTGCCCGCGAACGCCACCTCGACGACCCCGCCGGCTGCGGCGATCGAGCCGGAGCCGGTGACCTCCTCCCCGGACGACGTCGCGGCCGCCGTCGCGCGCTCCACCGGCGAGCACGACGAGCCCGGCGCCACCGCCGCGGGCGACGCGACCGTTGACACCGCCTCTCCGGCGCAGTCCGCCGCGCCCGTCATCATCGCGGGGGAGGCCGCCCAGCAGGCGACCGCGCAGCAGCAGACCCAGCAGGCGCCCGTCGCCCCGCAGGGCGAGGCCACCGCGGCGGCCGCTCCGGCGCAGACCCCGCCGCCTTACATCCCGCAGCCGGTGGCGCCGATCTTCCTGCAGCGTCCCGAGCCGCCCAAGCGCAAGAGCAACCGCGGCCTCGGCATCCTCATCGCCCTCGTCGGCACCGTCGCGTTCGCCGTGCTCTGGGCCGTCGCCGTGGTCGTCGTCGGCGCCATGCTGACGCCGAGCAGCGAGTTCCTGCCGGTGCTCGCCCAGTACTTCACCACTCAGCTCTCCGGCTGGGCGCCGATCGTGGCGTTCTTCGTCGGGATGGTCATCCTCATCCAGATCATCAACCGGGCGCGCTGGTGGGCGTACATCCTCGGAGGCCTGTTCGTCGCGGTCTTCGTCTACCTCGTCTACATCGGCGCCGAGCTCTCGGACGCGCACTACCTGTCGCGCAACGCCGAGGAGCAGGCGCTCATCCTCAGCCGCGTCTGGGTCAACCCGTTCGCTGTCCTCGCCGGCGTGATCGCACGCGAGATGTCGGTGTGGACGGGGGCCTGGCTGGCCGCCCGCGGACGCAAGCTGAAGGCGCGCAACGCGGAGGCGCAGGCCGACTACGAGCAGCAGCTCGCCGACGCCCAGAACCAGGCCGCCAACGCGTACGCTCAGGGGTACTGACCGCACCGATCCGCGCGATTCACTAGATCCGCTCGATTCACTAGATCCGCTCGATTCACTAGATCCGCTCGATTCACTAGATCCGCTCGATTCACTAGATCCGCTCGATTCACTAGATCCGCTCGAGGGGGCTCCCATGCGTGAGGAGCGTTCCTACGCCATCGTCGTCGCCTGCTTCGCCGCCGGCCTCTACCTGGCCGTCCTCGTCGCCGCGTTCGGCCTGATCTCGCTGGCGACGAACACCGAGGTGATCCCGGATCCGTCCGCCGGGCCGCTGGTCGGCCCGGTCATGACCGGCGTCGCCGTCGCGGTGCTCCTCGTCCTGCTGATCCTCACCGGTACCCGCGTGCCCGGCGACCAGCAGCGCGTCGCGCCCCTGGGCGCGCTCGGGGCCGGCGTCGCGTGCTACCTCGCATACTGCCTGGCCGGGGGAGTAGCAGGCTCGCTCGCGACCGGGGACGTCCTCCACTTCGCGCTGTTCGCAGCCGGGCAGCTCGCGAGCCTCTATGCCATCGCCGTCGGCGTCGCGGGATTCCTGATCATGCTGCTCTACCAGCTCGTGCTCGTCGGGCGCTTCAAGCAGCGTGGGAGGCCGCGCTGGCCGTGGGAGCAGCCTGATGACGAATAGTACGGACGACGAATAACACCGGCGACGACTAGCGCCGGGTGACCCGAACGGGTGGACGCGACGGTCCACCCCGCGCCGATACACTGCGGAGACTCGACTGAGAGGATCCGATGTCCGACGCACCCGCTCCTGCCCTCTCGGACGAAGTCGCCCTCTCCGCTACCGCACCGGCTCCCGCCTCCGCTCGGCGCTCGCACGCGGGCCGCTGGATCATTGCGCTCATCGCGCTCATCACTCTTCTCGTCACCGCGGCCGGCGTCACCGTCTCGGTCTCCGCGGTCGCCGCGCTGCAGAACCTCCCGCGCACGCTGGTCGCGCAGTACCTCGGCGAGCTCCAGCACGGCCGCGCGGAGGCGGCCATGAAGCTGGCCGGCATCCGCGCGAACAGCGGCGACCTGCTGCTCAACGACGCGGCGTACGCGAAGATCACGGACCGGGTCAGCTCCTTCACGGTGGACTCGCCCGTCACCCGCGGCGCCACCACTACCGTGCTGGCCCACATCACGCAGGGTGATCGCACGTATGAGCGCTCGTTCGCCGTGGAGAAGGCGGGCGGACTCCCCGGGCTCCCGTTCTGGCGGCTCGGCCGCATCGAGCCCGACACGGTCGACCTCATTGTGGTGGGTCCGGCGGGCATCCAGTACACCGTCGCCGGCGTGAAGCCGCAGAACATGCCGCTCGCCCTCGACGTCACGCTCCGCGCCCTCCCCGGCACGTATCCGGTGGCGCTCGTCTCGAAGAGCGCGAACTTCGACGTTCCGATGAGCGCCATCACCACCACGCCGCCCGGGAGCGCCGTCTCGCCCACCGTGTTCACCGCGCGGCTCTCGGACGGCGGTCAGGCGGCGGCGCGCACCGCGATCAACGCCTGGCTGGACGGGTGCGTCGCCTCCCGTGACGCGGTGCCGGCCAACTGCCCGTTCGGCACCTACTCGGACAGCGCCGCCGACGAGATCGGCAACGTGCGCTGGCAGCTCCACACCCGGCCGGACGTGACGATCGACCCGGTGTGGACGACGGGCGGCTGGACGGTCGACAGCACGACCGGCAGCATCTCGGCGGAGGCCACGCTGACCCGCAAGTCCGACGGCGCCACCGGCGTGGGCTACACCGACCCGTGGAGCTTCGACTTCCACGGCATGCTGACGTTCGACGGCAGCGGGGCGCTTTTCACGCCGCTGATCTCCGACAGCGGACCCGGGGCGCAGGCGGGCGCCTGAGGCGGTCAGTCGACGGCTAAGCCGCCCGGTCCGCGCGCTCCGGCGCGGAGCGATCACGCGAGGCTGTGCTGAGCGGACGAGGTTCCGCGACGGCCTGGCGGCGGCGGCTCCGCAGCCGCTCGGCCAGGGCGACCGGCAGCATCCCGACGAGCCACGGCAGGTCCTGGAGCAGATAGCGCTTGACGAGCCGCGACGGGTCCTGCCCCATCCGCCACACCCACTCCAGCCCGAGCCGCCGCAGGAGGTGCGGCGCGCGCGGGAAGTGTCCCGTGTTCATCTGGGCGGCGGCCCCGGCCCCGATGTAGACGATGCCGCCGGAGTGCCGCCGGCGCAGTTCGAGGATCAGGCGCTCCTGCTTCGGGAAGCCCAGGCAGACGAACAGGACATCCGGCCGGACCCGCTCGATGAACGCGCTCGCGGCGTCGATCAGGGCGGAGCTGTCCGGCTCGGCGAACGGAAGGTCCGCGCCGTGCACGTGCTGGTGGCCGCGCGCGCGGTAGAAGGCCTGCGCCTCCGCCGCCGCCGCGCCCACGATTCCCACGCGCAGGCCGTTCGCCGCGGGGTGCCCGATGACGGCGTTCATCAGGTCGGTGCCGGTGACACGGGGGAAGCGCCCCTTGCCGGCGATCCGCAGCAGCCAGGTGAGCGGGACGCCGTCCACGGTCCAGAACGAGGTCTCCCGCTCGAGCTCGGGGAGGCCGACGGTGCGCAGGTGGCGGGAGATGGACACGTTGGAGGTGACGACGATCCCGCCGTCCGCGCGGGCGAGGTCGATGACGTGCCGGCTGGACTCGTCGAGGTCGGCGCGGTCGAGCTGGAGGCCGCCGATGACGGCGCGTTCGAAGGTCTGCACCACGACAGCGTGGCATATATATAGCGGATGTCAGTCGAGCGTGGATGTGCGCGGCGGCGCACGACGCGCGGGACGCCGGACGCGATCACCCCGGACTTCACCGGCAGCCGACTCAGACGCCGACGCCACCGCTCACACCGGTATCTGCACCCGCGTGAACGCCCCCTTGCTGATGTACATCCCCCGCCCCGGAGGGAACTCCGACCGGTTCAGCCGGGGCAGCGGCGTCTTCAGCAGCAGGTCGCCCTCGATCGAGTCCGGCTGGAGCAGCAGCCCGCGGCGCCCGTTCTTCACCTCGCCGAGGAGCGGCCACGACGAGCCCCACGCACTCGTCTCCGCCTCCGCGACGAGCAGGTGGTCGCTGCGCCGGGCGGCGCGGACCAGCTCGACGATGGCGGAGTCCGCTGGCGTCTGCAGGAAGTCGCCGATGCTCTCCACGAAGACAGCGATCCGGCCCTCGGTGTCCGGGTCCGCCACGGCCACCGCCAGGTCCTTGGCCAGCTCGGCGGCGGCGGCCGGGGTGAGCGCGGTGTCGGTCCAGAGCCCCGACGACGCCAGCGGCGAGCGTGCCGACCCGAGGTAGTAGAGCCGCGTCTCCGGGTCGAAGCGGGCGAGGGAGGCCGCGAGCGACGCGAGCGCGGTGCTGCGTCCGCTCGCGGGCGGCCCGGCGACCAGCATGGTCCCGCTCGGCTCGAAGCCGTACGGCCCGAGGTCGATGTCGCTCACGCCGAGCACCGGCGTCTCGGCATGCATGGCGGGCAGCGTCGCGAGCGCGACCTCCTTGGGCAGCGAGCCGATCGCCGGCGCGGGGAGGACGCCCGCCCGCTGCATCGCCTCCGCGAGCCTCCGCACGGCCTCCGATTGGTCCGCGACCGCGCGCGACCCGCCGAGCACGGCGATCTGCGTCTCGTAGCCGTCGACGATCGCGCGGCCGGGAGGCGACGCCGGCGAGAGGATGTCGCTCGGCACGTCGAGCATCCCGTAGCCGTCCTCCGCCAGCCGCAGCACGACGCGGCGCTGCACGAGCGAGCCGATCGCGGTGGGCACCGCGCCGGCCCGGTCGCCGGTGAGCGCGACGTGCATCCCGAGCCGGCGACCGTCGGCGAGGATGTCGCGGAAGACGTCGTACCACTGCGACCGCCCGGCCGGGATCTCGAAGTCCTCGCGGAAGCTCGGGAAGCCGTCGACCAGCAGCAGGATGCGCGGCTCGTCGTGCCGGCCGGTCAGCGACCGGTACTCGGTGATGCTGGACGCGTTCGCCTCGGCGTACCGCGGCCCGCGCTCCTCCAGCACCTGTTTCAGCGTGCGGAACAGCCGGACGATCCGCTCGGCGTCGTCGCCCGGGATGATGGAGCCGACGTGCGGCAGCTTCTCCAGCATCCGGAGGCTGCCCGCGCCGAAGTCGAGGCCGTAGACGTGCACCGGCCCACCGCGCGGGGTGATCGCCGCCGCCGACGCGAGCGTGCGCAGCACCGTCGACTTGCCCGAACCTCCCGTGCCGTAGATCGCGAGGTTGCCGTCGATGTCGGGCCGGAAGTACACCGGCCGCTGCTCCTGCCGGTCGGGGATGTCGGAGACGCCGAGCAGGAGCTCCGCATCGGTCCGCTGCCGCAGCAGGCCCAGGTCGTACCCGGCCGCCAGCTCGTCCAGCCAGGGCCGGCGCGGCGCCGGGATGTGCGCTGCCGCCTGCGCGCGGACGATCGCCGAGACGAGCCGCTGCTGGTCGGTGGGCCCGAGGTCGCGCTCCGGCTGCTCAGCCGGCCGCTCCTCCTCCCAGCGCACCTCGCCGCCGAAGCGCAGCTCGGCCACCTCGATGCCCGCGCGCTCGGGCTCGCGCGTGGTCCAGCCGCCGCCGTACGCCGACTGGAAGGTCACGAGCCGGCCGGGACCCGTCTTCGCCAGCCCGCGCCCGGGGAGTCCCGGGTCGAAATGGGCCGCGTCCGCGACACCGACGACGTCCTGGCTGTCCGACTCGTCGGCCATCCGCAGCGCGATCCGCAGGTTGGTGTTGGCGCGCAGGTTGTCCTTGATGACGCCGGCCGGCCGCTGCGTCGCCATGATCAGGTGGATACCGAGCGAGCGGCCGCGCTGGGCGATGTCCACGACGCCGTCCACGAACTCCGGCACCTCGCCGACGAGCGCGGCGAACTCGTCGATGACCAGCACGAGCGCGGGCGGGCTCTCCGGGTCGCCGCGCTTCTCCAGCTCCAGCAGGTCCTTCGCCTTCTTGCGGTTGAGCAGGTGCTCGCGATGGTGCAGCTCGGCGCGGAGGCTGGTCAGCGCACGCCGGACGAGGTGCGGAGAGAGGTCGGTGACGAGGCCGACGCAGTGCGGGAGGCTGACGCAGTCCGCGAAGGCCGACCCGCCCTTGTAGTCGACGAAGAGGAAGGTGACCCGGTCCGGGCTGTACTCGGCCGCCATCCCGAGCACCCACGCCTGCAGGAACTCGCTCTTCCCCGCTCCCGTCGTGCCGCCGACGAGCGCGTGCGGCCCCTGCGTGCGCAGGTCGAGGTGCATCGGGTCGACGCCGGAGGAGCCGACCGTGGCGCGCAGGGTCCCCGGCCGCCGCTTGGCCGGGCGGGCTCCGGCTGCGCGGTCGTGGATCGAGGCGTTCTGCCGCCAGCGGTCGATCACGGCGGACGACGACTCCGCGAGGTCGTGGCCGAGCAGCGTCACCAGCGACACCGCTCGCGGAAGGTCGCTCGCGTCGGCGACGAGCGCGCCGGAGTCGATCACCGGAGCCATCCGGCGGGCGAAGTCGAGCGCGGTGGCGGCGGAGACGGGCTCGGTGACCACATCGTCCACGGTCTCGCCGGTGCGGACGAACCCAGCGGTCGCGCGGTGCGGCTGGTCGGTGTGCGCGAGGTACGTGCGGCAGACGGCCGGCAGCGCGGCGAGATCGTCCGCGATCCAGACCGGGAACACCCCGGCGTCGGCCGCCGCTTCGGCGAACTGCACGAGCCTCGGGCGGTCGAGGGCGACGTCGTCGGAGATCACGACGACCACGGCCGGCACCGGCGACTGCGTGCCCTCGCCGGTGCGGCCGCCGCCGACCTCCGAGCCGCGCTCCTGCGCCGCGCGGTCCTGCTCCATCGCGCCGCGGCGCTGCGCACCCTTCCTGCTCGCCGCGAGCCGCTCCTCCACCAGGCCCTCCAGTGCGCTGAGCACCGACGCCGCACTCGACGCGCTGTCGGCCAGGTGACCGCCGGTGATCGGGCTGTGCGGAGACGACGTGTGCGGCATCCACTTGAGCCAGCCCAGCTCCTTCGACCAGCGCGGCGACACCAGCGCGGCCACGACCAGCTCGGCAGGCGAGTGGAGGGCGGTGAGCTGCACGAGGACCGAGTTGACCGAGCCGGCGGCGAGCTGCTCCGGCCCGGCGATCCCGAGCGCGCCCGACTCGTACAGGTTGTCCAGGACGGGCACGTCCTCCACCCGCTCGTGCGATCGGATGACCGCGTCGAGCCGCTCCTGGAACTCCGGGATCAGCTCGCCGCGCTCTGTCGCCTGCACGCTGTTGCGGGAGGTCATCGACCCGCGGCCGAGCTGGAGGTTGAGGAACGACCAGTGCTCGGGCCGCCGCGTCCAGAGCAGCGGCTCGCGGCGCACCGCCTGGGCCAGCGCGTCGGCCGTCGTCGGCGTCTCTGCGCGGCGCAGCTCGGTCTCGGCGCGGCGCTCCTCGTCCAGCCGGGCGCTCAGGGCGTCCAGGCGCTGCTCGAAGACGACGATCTGCTTCGCCAGCTTGCGCTTGCCGCGCGTGCGGTTCGCGAAGAAGTTGCCGGCGAGCATCACGGGGGAGAGCAGCACGAACAGCAGGGTCGTCGGCTGCCGGGTCAGGGCGAACATCGCGCCGCCGAGCAGCAAGGGCGTGATCATGGCCAGCAGCGGGAAGGGCGGGTCGTCCTTCTCGCCCGGCACCTCGGGCGCGGCGAACACCTGGCCCGCGTAGCGCCGCTCGACGCGCGGGGAGCGGTTGAAGAACACCGGCCCGGCGGTCGGCGTCGCCGCGGGCAGCGTCTCCGACCCGGCGGCGACGGTCAGCGCGACCTCGGTGTCCCCGATCAGCATCGTCTCCGTGCGCCGCACCGTGAAGCGCGTCACCACGCCGCCGTCGACGACCACGCCGTTGGCCGAGCCGAGGTCCACGACCTCCACGCCGTCGCCGGCCTCGAAGCGGACGTGGCGTTTCGACACCAACGGGTCCTGGAGCACGATGTCGCAGTCCTCGTCGCGGCCGAGCACGGTGGAGCCGGCGCGCAGCGCGAACTCCGTCCCGGCCTCCGGGCCGCTCACGACCCGGAGCGTGGCGACCACCGGGGCCTCGCCCAGCTGCGGCGGGGCGTAGTGGAGGCCCGCGTCCGCGAGCGCGACCGTCGCGCCGCTGCCGATCCACGCCTCGCCGACCGGCGCGTCCGGCGGCAGGATGAGCGGCTCGGCCTGCCCGGGGAGCTGCGCGCGCAGCGTGAGCGCGCCGCCCTCGCCCGCCGGCCCGGTGCGCTTCGGGTCGATCCGGGCGATGGTCGCAGCGACCTCCGAGATGCTGGCGGCGGCGTCGGCGGTGACCACGATGTCGTCCGTGCTGCCGGCGGACCGGGCGAGAGTGAGTTTGAGGCGCACGATACGCACCCTACCCACGCGCGCGAGCGCGGCCGATGGGGACCGCTCCCCATCGAGATGCGCGTGGCCCCGCGGTAGCGTGCTCAACGCCAGGATGCCCGAGACGACTGCAGGCCCGTGAAGGGGGAGACGTGTCCGACCTCGTACTCAAGCTGGATGAGCTGATCCAGCTGCGCGACGACCTCGACGCCGTGGTGCGCGAGTTCCACGACGCCGACGAATTCAGCGACTCGGTCGCCGCGGCCACCGGCCACGACGCCCTCGAAGGCCACGTGCGCGACTTCGCCCACAAGTGGAACGAGAAGCGCAAGAGCATGACGGACAACGTCTCCAACGTGCAGAAGGTCATCGCAGCGGTCGCGGACAACTTCACCAAGGTCGACGGCGACCTGGCGAAGGCGCTCGACGAGAAGAAGAAGTAGGGGAGGGCGCATGAGCGACCGCGAGTTCCAGCCGCTGGCGGGCGACCCCGACCTGCTCGAGACCAAGGCCAAGCACTACCAGGCGATCGGGGAGGCCATCCAGCGGGCCTCCAAGGAACTGAACAAGATCCACGACCTGGACGGTTACAAATCGCAGGCCGTGTCCAAGCTGCAGGAGATGTCGAAGGACACCGCCGACGACATCACCAAGGCGAAGGACCGCTACTCCACGACCGCCACCGCCCTGCTGACCTACGCCTCCACGCTGCGGGAGGCCAAGGACGACGCCGACAAGGCGATCGCGCTGATCGGCCAGAAGCAGGGCGACGCCGACGCCGCCGCGAAGACGGCGGCGACGGCCCACAGCGACGCGCAGAACGCGAAGCCGGAGGACGCCTCCACGGCGAACAAGGCCGCGACCGACGCCGCCGACGCCTCCCGCAGCGCGAACGCCGCCCTCCAGGCCGCGCACCAGGCCTGGTACGACGCCCGCGACAAGAAGGACGCGGCGGCGCAGAAGGCCATCGACGCGATCGTGGACGTGGTCGACCACCACAACAACGGGCTGGTCAACCCGGGGTTCTGGGACAAGGTCATGGACGTGATCAGCACGATCGGCGACATCGCGGGAGTGCTGGCGATCTTCCTCTCCTGGGTGCCCATCCTCGGCCAGGTGCTGGTGGTGATCGCGCTCGTCGCGTCGGTGATCAAACTGATCGACTCGATCGTGAAGTTCGCGAACGGCGAGGGCAGCTTCCTCGACATCGTCGGCGCCGCGGTCGGCGTCGCGCTCAGCCTGTTCGGCGGCCGGATCTTCGCGTTCCTCGGCAAGGCCGCCCGCATCAAGGGCCTGGCCCGCCTGCCGAAGCTGGTCGGCGGCGTCCGCACCTCGCCCAACGCGATGCTGAAGATGCAGATCGGCAAACGCCTGATGAAGTCCGCGACGACGAAGCTGTTCGACAAGCCGCTGAACGACGTCAACCCGATCAAGATCTGGCAGGCAGCCGGGGAGTCCGCGGCGGGCCAGCGGGCAGCGTACAAGGCGCTGTTCACGGACGGCGCCGACAAGATGAAGGCGCTGCGCACCCTCGCCGGCATCGACCAGAACATCACCAAGGCCGTCTCCCACGACCTGCGGGCGAAGGAGTTCAACCCGCTGACCGCGGTCGCCGCGTACCATCAGGGCAGCGTGCTGTTCAACAAGGGGGTCGACCTGGTGAACGCTCCTGGAAAGGTCGACGGCCTCGTGAACAAGGTCTCGGGAGGCCCGAGCCACAGCGACCTCCCGAAGCTGCCGAGCCTCGACCTCACCAAGTTCGCGCTCGACAACGCGGACAAGTACGCGCCCACCTACAAGAGCAACAACGTCTGGGGAGGCTGAGCACCGTGTCCCTGCTCGGACCACGCGACATCGTCGGCATCGAGTTCGACGCGCCGGAGGGCTGGTACGACGTCGAGCTGCTGGGCGAGACCGGCTCCGACGACTGGCCGGAGCGCCAGGCCGCCGCGCTCGACGCGGCGCCCATCGTCCCGCAGCTGCGGGCGCTGCAGCAGGTGCTGCACGCAGAGGACCCGACCGGCGCCACCCGCGCACGGGTCTTCGTCCCTGTGCCGTCGGCGGGCGTGATCAACGCCTACCAGACCTATGAGCTGCTGC
This sequence comes from Leifsonia shinshuensis, assembly GCF_014217625.1. Taxonomy (NCBI): domain Bacteria; kingdom Bacillati; phylum Actinomycetota; class Actinomycetes; order Micrococcales; family Microbacteriaceae; genus Leifsonia; species Leifsonia shinshuensis. The sequence continues at coordinate 4,016,559 of NZ_CP043641.1, forward strand.
AGCTGGAGGTGGACGACAGCCCGGAGAGCTACCTCGCAGCGACCGACGCCGAGTCCGGCCGCCGCGAGCCGGGCTACGAGGTGATCGGCTACCGTTCCTGGCGCAGCGCGCATCCGCTGGGCGAGCTCGTCGGCTTCACGCACCTCACGGCGCTCGCCGACAGCGCGGACGCCGACGACGCCCTGCTCGAGCAGCGCGTCGTGTTCGCGATCTTCCCGGTCGGCTCGGCGCAGGCCTTCCACACGATCTTCCGCTCCGGCTTCATCGGCGGGTTCGACGACATGGTCGCCGACACCCAGGCGATCGTGGACTCGGTGCGCGTGACGCTGGGGGAGGCCGCATGAGCGACGTGCGGGCGGTCACCATCGCGGACGAGCTGACCATCGTGTTCCCCGGCACGTGGGCGATGATCCCGTTGCACGACGAGGCCGCGGCCTCCCGGCGGATCAACCGCCTGGTGGCCGAGCGCGTCGGGCGCGCCGACCGGCTGGCCCGCGTGCGCCGCACGGCCAAGACCGAGCTGGAGAAGCTGGTCGCGCTCGCCGACGACACCGACGCCTTCGCGCTGGCGATGTCTATGGAGATCCTGCCCGGCGTCCCGTTCCCGGCCTCCATCGTGATGGCGCGGGAGGAGCTGCCCGGCGGCGCGGAGGACGACCTCGCGGAGCGGCTGGAGCGGGCGTTCCCGGACGCCGATCCGCTGACCTTCTCGTTCGGTCCCGTCCGGCGCCGCTCGATCGTGCGGCAGACGACGTACGAGGAGGAGTCCGCTCCGGAGCTCGTGGCCGACTACCGGTTCGCGGCTCCCGACGGGGAGCGGCTGATCCACCTGCGCGTGAACGCGCCGATGGCGACCGACGCCGAGCTCTACCTGGAGCTCTTCGACGCGATCGTGGACTCCATCACCTTCCGCGCGGCGCTGCCGCGCCCGTAGCGGCCCGCGCGCCCGCGGCGGCCCGGTAGGCGCGCACGACCAGCACCACTGCGGCGGCCACCAGTGCGGCGGTCACGACGGTCCAGACGACGGCGGCGACCGGCCCGACCGGCCAGAGCAGCCAGCCGGCCAGCAGGAACGACGCGAGCCCGTAGGGGAGGCCGGCCAGCAGCACGGCGCGGCTCGGCTTCCAGCCGAGGAACATCAGCCGCACCCAGAACTCCGCCCACGGCGTCACGCGGACCGGAAGCAGCGACATCGCCGTCGGCGCAACGGTGACCGGGCCGATCGCGTTCCGCGACCAGCCCGTGCTCGACAGCCGCTCGCCCGCGTAGCCGGGCGACAGGCTGCGGACGACGTACGTCCACGACAGCACCGCGAGCGGCACGGTGCCGAGCGCCAGCGCGACGAACGCGTAGCCGAGCAGCGGCACCAGCACGATCACCGCGAACGCCAGGAAGAGGACGAGCACGGCGACGTCCGATCCGGCGAAGAAGCCCCGCGTCGTGAAGTCCGGGTTGGAGGTCGCCAGCCCGACGGTCAGCGCGGCGGGGAGGGCGAGGACGACGGCGGCGAGCACCGTCCACACCACGGCGACCAGCAGGTAGCCGAGCGGGCGCCAGGCCCGCTCCGCCCCGGACGGCGGCGTGGCTGCGCGATCGGAGCGCGAGCGGCCCGCGGCACGGGCAGCGGGTGAGGCCGAGTTGGGCTTCATCGGGCTGTAGGAGGGCATGCGACCCAGGCTAGACCGCGCCGTCCGCCCGGGCGAGGCGGCCCGATGGGGAGTCCTCCCCATTCCCTCCCCGCCGGGCCGCTGGTTAGGTGGGAGTCAGCCGGCCGGCCCGAGCGCCCGGCCTCCAGACCACACCGAAGGGGACAACACACTCATGGCCAACATGAACGTCACGTACGGCGAGATGACCGATGCCGCCAACCGTCTCACCGCGGGCAAGGACGACATCACCGCGAAGCTGCACGAGCTCCAGAACCTCGTGAACGGGCTCGTCAACGGCGGCTTCGTCACCGACCAGGCGTCCGGCGCGTTCCACACGTCGTACGAGCAGTTCACCAAGGGCACCACGGACGCCGTCAACGGCCTCGACGGGATGTCGCAGTTCCTGACCAAGGCCGCCGACGCCCTCCAGAACGTCGACAGCGAGCTGGCCAAGGGCATCGGCGGCTGAGCCGTCGCAGCGCGCCTCCGCGCAACGCCTCAGGGCGGCGTCCCGGCTTCGGGACGCCGCCCTTTCGCTGTGCGCGGACAGCCCGCTAGCACGCCCTCGCTCATTTGACCGCCCACCGCGCGGACGATAGTATTTATCGGGTGTGCGCTCTGTCGCGCGCTTGTTGTGTGCTCGCGAGAGCCGACACCGAGCGGGCCGGCACGTACTCATCCGATGGGCGGAGAGACCGCACGGAATCACCGCCCCCACGGCATATCGGCCATCGGTCCGATACTCCCCAACTCCTGATCGCCCGCGAAGCGGGTCGCTCGGGGTGCGGGGAAAAAGCAACAACTGTCACCGTGCAGTCCATATAAGGAGAAGTTCAGTGCCAACCATTCAGCAGTTGGTTCGGAAGGGCCGGACGCCGAAGGTCACCAAGACCAAGGCTCCCGCTCTGAAGTCCAACCCCCAGCAGCGCGGCGTGTGCACCCGTGTCTACACCACCACCCCCAAGAAGCCGAACTCGGCGCTCCGCAAGGTCGCGCGTGTCAAGCTCTCGAACGGGACCGAGGTCACCGCGTACATCCCCGGTGAGGGCCACAACCTGCAGGAGCACTCGATGGTGCTCGTCCGCGGCGGCCGTGTGAAGGACCTGCCCGGCGTTCGTTACAAGATCGTCCGCGGCGCCCTGGACACCCAGGCCGTCAAGAACCGCAAGCAGGCTCGCAGCCGCTACGGCGCGAAGATGGAGAAGAAGTAATGCCTCGCAAGGGTCCCGCTCCGAAGCGCCCCGTCGTCGCCGACCCGGTGTACGGCTCGCCGGTCGTCAGCCAGCTCGTCAACAAGATCCTCCTCGACGGCAAGAAGGGCCTCGCCGAGCGCATCGTCTACGACGCGCTCGAGGGCGTCTCGACCAAGTCCGGCCAGGACGCGGTCGCCACGCTGAAGAAGGCGCTCGACAACATCCGCCCGACCCTCGAGGTCCGCAGCCGCCGCGTCGGCGGCTCGACCTACCAGGTGCCGGTCGAGGTCAAGCCGCACCGCGCCAACACCCTGGCGCTGCGCTGGCTCACCAGCTACGCCAAGGGCCGTCGCGAGAAGACGATGACCGAGCGTCTCACCAACGAGATCCTCGACGCCTCCAACGGCCTCGGCGCCGCTGTCAAGCGCCGCGAGGACACGCACAAGATGGCCGAGTCGAACAAGGCCTTCGCGCACTACCGCTGGTAATGAATTTCGTCGTCCGGGCGTTGTACTCCTAGGAGTGCCGCGCCCGGGCGGCACCCCTTCCACTCTCTACTCTTTCGGAGGAACCCTGTGGCACAGGACGTGCTCACCGACCTGAAGAAGGTCCGCAACATCGGCATCATGGCCCACATCGATGCCGGCAAGACCACCACGACCGAGCGCATCCTGTTCTACACGGGCGTCAACCACAAGATCGGTGAGACGCACGACGGCGCGTCGACCACCGACTGGATGGAGCAGGAGAAGGAGCGCGGCATCACCATCACGTCCGCCGCGGTCACCTGCTTCTGGAACAAGAACCAGATCAACATCATCGACACCCCGGGTCACGTCGACTTCACGGTCGAGGTGGAGCGCTCGCTCCGCGTGCTCGACGGTGCGGTCGCCGTCTTCGACGCGAAGGAGGGCGTCGAGCCCCAGTCGGAGACCGTGTGGCGTCAGGCCGACAAGTACGTCGTCCCGCGCATCTGCTTCGTCAACAAGATGGACAAGCTGGGCGCCGACTTCTACTTCACCGTCGACACCATCGTCTCCCGCCTCGGCGCCAAGCCGCTGGTGATGCAGCTCCCGATCGGCTCCGAGTCCGACTTCGTCGGCGTCGTCGACCTGGTCGAGATGCGCGCGCTGGTCTGGCCGGGCGACGCCAAGGGTGATGTCACCATGGGCGCCAAGTACGAGGTCCAGGAGATCCCCGCCGACCTTCAGGAGAAGGCCGAGGAGTACCGCAACCGTCTCCTCGAGACCGTCGCCGAGACCGACGACGCGCTGCTCGAGAAGTTCTTCGGCGGCGAAGAGATCACCATCCCGGAGATCAAGGCGGCCATCCGCAAGCTCACCGTGAACAACGAGATCTACCCGGTCCTCTGCGGTTCGGCGTTCAAGAACCGCGGTGTCCAGCCGATGCTCGACGCCGTGATCGACTACCTGCCGTCGCCGCTCGACGTGCCGGCCATCGAGGCGCACAACCCGCGCGACGAGGAGCAGGTCATCCTGCGCCACGCCGACTCCACCGAGCCGTTCTCGGCCCTCGCGTTCAAGGTCGCCGTCCACCCGTTCTTCGGTCGTCTGACCTACGTGCGCGTGTACTCGGGCCGTGTCGACTCCGGCGCCGCGGTCGTGAACTCGACCAAGGGCAAGAAGGAGCGCATCGGCAAGATCTTCCAGATGCACGCCAACAAGGAGAACCCGGTCGACTACGTCACCGCCGGCAACATCTACGCGGTGATCGGCCTCAAGGACACCACCACCGGTGACACCCTGAGCGACCCGGACAACCAGGTGGTCCTCGAGTCGATGACCTTCCCGGAGCCCGTCATCGAGGTCGCCATCGAGCCGAAGACCAAGGCCGACCAGGAGAAGCTCGGCACGGCCATCCAGAAGCTCGCCGAAGAAGACCCGACGTTCCGCACCGAGCAGAACCAGGAGACCGGTCAGACGGTCATCAAGGGCATGGGCGAGCTGCACCTCGACATCCTCGTCGACCGCATGAAGCGCGAGTTCAACGTCGAGGCGAACGTCGGCAAGCCCCAGGTGGCCTACCGCGAGACCCTGCGCCGCGCGGTCGAGAAGTACGACTACACCCACAAGAAGCAGACCGGTGGTTCCGGTCAGTTCGCTAAGGTGCAGATCACCCTGGAGCCGCTCGAGGTGACCCCGGAGACCTCGTACGAGTTCGTGAACGCCGTCACCGGCGGTCGCGTCCCGCGCGAGTACATCCCCTCGGTCGACGCGGGCATCCAGGACGCGATGCAGGTCGGCGTTCTCGCCGGCTTCCCGACGGTGGGTGTCAAGGCGACGCTCGTCGACGGTGCCTCGCACGACGTCGACTCCTCGGAGATGGCGTTCAAGATCGCCGGCTCGATGGCCTACAAGGAGGCTGCGCGCAAGGCGAACCCGGTGCTCCTCGAGCCGCTCATGGCGGTCGAGGTGCGTACGCCGGAGGAGTACATGGGCGACGTCATCGGCGACCTCAACTCCCGCCGTGGACAGATCCAGTCCATGGAGGACGCGAGCGGCGTCAAGGTCGTGCGCGCCAACGTCCCGCTGTCCGAGATGTTCGGCTACATCGGCGACCTGCGGTCCAAGACCTCGGGCCGCGCGGTGTACTCGATGCAGTTCGACAGCTACGCGGAGGTCCCGAAGGCTGTCGCCGACGAGATCGTCCAGAAGAGCAAGGGCGAGTGACCCCGGTCACTGCTCCCAGGCAACATCCCGTAACATAAGAAACCAATCCCGTAGGCCCTCCGGTCGAAATCCGTCGACCGGGGTGTCTGCACGAGAGTCCTGAGGAGGACCACAGTGGCTAAGGCCAAGTTCGAGCGGACTAAGCCGCACGTGAACATCGGAACCATCGGTCACGTCGACCACGGCAAGACGACGCTCACCGCGGCGATCTCCAAGGTGCTTGCTGACAAGTACCCGTCGGCGACCAACGTGCAGCGCGACTTCGCGTCGATCGACTCGGCTCCGGAAGAGCGTCAGCGTGGTATCACGATCAACATCTCGCACGTCGAGTACGAGACCCCGAAGCGCCACTACGCGCACGTCGACGCCCCGGGTCACGCCGACTACATCAAGAACATGATCACCGGTGCGGCTCAGATGGACGGCGCGATCCTCGTGGTCGCCGCCACCGACGGCCCGATGGCTCAGACCCGCGAGCACGTGCTGCTGGCCAAGCAGGTCGGCGTTCCCTACCTGCTCGTCGCGCTGAACAAGTCCGACATGGTCGACGACGAGGAGATCCTGGAGCTCGTCGAGCTCGAGGTCCGCGAGCTGCTCTCCAGCCAGGACTTCGACGGCGACAACGCTCCGGTCGTGCGCGTCTCGGGCCTCAAGGCTCTCGAGGGCGACGAGAAGTGGGTCCAGTCGGTCCTCGACCTCATGGACGCCGTCGACGAGTCCATCCCGGACCCGGTGCGCGACAAGGACAAGCCGTTCCTGATGCCGATCGAGGACGTCTTCACGATCACCGGTCGTGGCACCGTCGTCACCGGTCGCGCCGAGCGCGGCACCCTCGCCATCAACTCCGAGGTCGAGATCGTCGGCATCCGCCCGACGCAGAAGACCACGGTCACGGGTATCGAGATGTTCCACAAGCAGCTCGACGAGGCCTGGGCCGGCGAGAACTGTGGTCTGCTCCTCCGCGGCACCAAGCGCGAGGACGTGGAGCGCGGCCAGGTCGTCGTGAAGCCGGGTTCGGTCACGCCGCACACCAACTTCGAGGGCACTGCCTACATCCTCTCGAAGGAGGAGGGTGGCCGTCACAACCCCTTCTACACGAACTACCGTCCGCAGTTCTACTTCCGTACCACCGACGTCACCGGCGTCATCTCGCTGCCCGAGGGCACCGAGATGGTCATGCCCGGCGACACCACGGACATGTCGGTCGAGCTCATCCAGCCGATCGCCATGGAGGAGGGCCTCGGCTTCGCCATCCGTGAGGGTGGCCGCACCGTGGGCGCCGGTACGGTGACCAAGATCAACAAGTAAGTCCCCGCGACTTCCTTGGAAGAGGGTCGGGCCTTCGGGCCCGGCCCTCTTCGGCGTTTCCGGGGTTCGTCACCGGCGTCGTCCGGGGCGCGTCACCGCGACGACGACCCCGGTTCTTCACCAGGGGTTTACCTGACGCCGGGTCGGGCGCAGAATTGACGCACCGTTTCAACCGAACGGGTCCGTCGACGAAGGGAGACGCCTATGGTGAGCATGGACCTCGCAAACCAGACCAAGCCGCTGACCGGAGAACGGACGAAGAGTTCGGACACCGCCTAGGCGGTCTTGGAACCACGAGAGCGGCGGCGCGAGGCGCCGTTCGGAGCGGGATCGGCGACGCCGATCCCGCTTTCCGCGTCATGGCCCGGACTCGAGACCGAGTTCGGCGAGTCGCCTCCGGGGTTCGAGCGGTACCCGCTCACTCCGTAGGAACTCCCGCATCAGATCGACCCGCCTTCCGGTGGCCCAGCGCCAGCGGATGACCCGAAGGCCGGCCCGCTCGATCCGGCCGTCCCGCTCCGCCCGCGCTGCAAGAGCCTGCCGTACGTCCGCGAAGCGCCGGAACGCCGGATGCTGCAGCTTCTCGGCCCCGTCCGCTTCGCCCGCGAGTCCGAGCTCCGGCCAGCAGAAGTCGAGACGCGCGAAGGCTCCGAAGACGTCCTGCACGCGGACCTGCAGCTCCGGCGGCGGTGCCCCCGCGAGCGCCATCGTCGCGCGACTCACCGACTCGAGCGGGGACTCGGCCCTGCCATCCGCGAACCGTGCGACCGCGAGCGAGCGTCGCCGTTCCTCCGGATCGGGAAGCAGCTCAGCCGCCTCCACGAGCTCGCCCCGAGTGGCCAGCGGCGCGCGATCGCCGAACGCGTCCGTGTTCAGGGCATGGTCTGCGAGCACCACACCCTCCACGAACGACGTCCGCCCCGCAAGCGCAGCCACCGTCGCGGCGACCGGCGTCACTCGGAGCCCGTGCCTGCGCACCGGCGCCCGAGCATCCGGCCGCCGATGGGAGACGACCCCGCGAGCGGCGCCCTCCACCGATCCCGACGCGATGACATGGATCGTCGCCGGGGGAGCGTTGAGGAGCGGAAGCCCGTGGAGCAGGGCCGCCGACCAGTACGCGAACACCGGAGGTCGCGCCCGGGTCGTGGCGAAGAGCTGCAGCCGTTCAAGCTGCTCCCGCCGCGAGCGGGACCGCCCGATCTGCTGAAGCGTCGCCTGGCGGCCCGGCTCGACGGTTCGGAGGTGGAGTCGGTGAAGCCGGGCCGACGCGGGGGATTCCTGGAGTGCGGTCATGTCCGCCAGCCTGCCGAGGGGGATCCGCGCCGCGGCGGGATCGCCGGAATCTGTGGACAAGCCGCCCGCGCCGCCGCGCGGTGGAGGGCATCGGGAGCATCCGTCAGAGCACGCTCCCAGGAATGCATATTTCACCTGCTGTAGTATGTGCGGCATACCATGTCGAGCCCTCCCGCCTACCCGATCTGCATCGTCGTGTGCTTCCGCAACCCCGGCGACCTCGTCGACCACACTTTGAGCCAACTGGAACGTTTCGCGGAGGCAGAGCAGCTGATCCTGGTCGACGACGCGTCCACCGACGGCACCGCCGACCGGCTTCGTTCGTGGAGCGCGCGGAACCCGCGCAGCACCGTGATCGCCCTCGCGGAGAACCACGGACCGGCGCGCGCCCGCAACATCGCCGTGGGCCACGTGCGGAGCGAGTACGTCTGGTTCGTCGACGACGACGACGAACCGGCGCCGGACGCCCTCGCCGTGTTCGCCCGCGCCATCCGGCACGGCGAGCCGCACCTCGTGCTCGCGCGCGCCCGCTTCCGCTCCGCCGACGGCGCCGAGCGCTGGGCGGACGGCGTGGACGAGACCCGGGTCCTGGGACGTCAGGAGGCGCTCGCGAGCGTTCTGCGGGGCGACGTGCAGGGCTTCCTCTGGAGCAAGCTGTTCCACCGCTCCGTCCTCGGCGGCGAGCCGTTCGGCCACGACTATCCGCAGGAGGACTTCGTCGGGGTCGTCGGCGCGATCGAGCGCAGCGCCCGCATCGCGCTGTCGCCGGCGTCCGTCTACACCTATCTCGAGCGGCCGGACTCCGTCAGCCGCGGCCGGCGACCGGACTTCCACCGCTACGCCGCCGCCAGGGACGCGGCGGTCGAGGCCGCAGGGCGGGCCGGGCTCGACGGCGACCTCATCGCATACTTCCGGCTCTGGTTCTACGCCCTCGCCGTCGCCTTCGTACCCGTGCGCCGGCGGGCGACGGCCGCGGACGTCGCCGAGGGGGTCCGTCTCGCGTCGGCGGAGCTGCGCGGGCTCGACCTCTCGGCCTGCGCCGCCTTCAACGCCCAGGCGGCCGTGCACGGCCGGATCATCCTGCTGACCGGCCGCCTCTACCCGGTGGCCCTGAAGCCCGCGCTGTGGCTCCACGACCTCCTCCGGAGGCTCCGCCGATGACATCCTTCGCTCGTGCGGTCTCGGTCGTCATCCCGACCATGAACACGCGCGCCGCCCTCCACGACGCCGTCGCGTCCGCGCTCGCACAGCGGGACGTCGAGGTCGAGGTCGTGGTCGCGATGAACGGCACCGGTCCGTCGCCGGTGTTCGTCGATCCGCGCGTCCGCGTCGTGCACTCGGACCCGGCCGACCGGGGGAACGGCGCGCGGATGGCGGGCATCCGTGCGGCGCGGCACGACCTGATCGCGCTGCTGGACGACGACGACACCTGGACGCCCCCCAAGCTGGCCGACCAGCTCGCCGCGATCGGGGCGCGCGGTGTCACGGGGGACAACTGGGTGCTCACCTGCTCCATCGCGGAGTTCGACACGGTGGCGCGGACCACGCGGGTCGTGCCCACCGAACCCGTGGCCGAGGTGGCCAGCATCTCCCGCTACCTCCTCGCGCGCCCCGGGCTCTACTCCGTCTCCCCGCAGTTCGCGTCGTCCACCATGCTGTTCCCGAAGACTCTCGCTCTGCGCGAGCCGTGGGACACGTCGGTGCGGCTCCACCAGGATTGGGAGTGGCTGATCCGGCTGGAACGCGCCCAGGGCACCCGGATGATGTGCCTGCCCGAGCCGCTCGTCGTGCGTCCGGTGAGCCACGCCGACTCGATGACCACGGCGCCCGACTGGCGTTCGAGCCTGCAGTGGGGGGAGCGTCACCTGCGCGAGCATCCCGCGCGCATCCGCGGCGACTTCTTCCTGATCTATCCGGCCGACCGGGCCGGACGGGCGGCGAGCCTGCGCGGGCTCCTGGCCTGCCTGGGCGCGGGAGTCCGCCACGGGAGGCCGGGCCTCGGAGCCTGGGCTTACTTCGGGGTGACCGTGCTGCGGGGACTCCGCAACGCGGTGCGGCGATCGGGGCCGGGCGCGTGAAGGTCGGCTACGGCAGGGTGTGGGACACGTCGTACCCGCGCAATGCCCGGATCCGGGCGTACCTCCGCGACCGGTTCGGCGCGGACATCGCCGTGAACCGGCGCTGGGAGGGCTCCCGGCTGCGGCGCATCCCGCACGACATCGGCTCCCTGCTCGTCGGGCTGGGAGGAAAACAGCTCTACATCCTCGCCGAGTTCTCTCTGCCGTACGCCGTCGTGCTCTGGGCGGTCGCCCGCCTCAACCGCGGCGTGCTCGTGGTGGACGGCTTCGTCGGGCAGTACGAGACGATGGTCGAGGACTGGAAGAAGGCCCGCCCCGGCACGTTCCGCGCCCGCTGGTACGCGACCGTCGACCGGATCGCGTGCCGTCTGGCCGATCTCGTGCTCATCGACACGAGGGTGCGCGCGCAGGCGCTGGAGGCGTCCCACCCGGGAGCCGAGGTGCTCTCCCTGCCGGTCGGAGCGCCAGGCTGGGCGCGGCCGGCGGCAACGCGCAGACCGTGGACGGGCCGCGTCGAGGTGCTGTACTACGGCAACTACATCCCCCTGCACGGTCTCCCGGTCGTGCTCGCCGCCATCGAGCGGGCGACGCGGGAGGTCGACCTGGGCGTGACCCTCGTCGGCCACGGCGCCCCGCGCCCGGACATCGAGCGCCAGGCGGCACGACTCGGCATCGACCGCGTCTGCCGCTTCGTGGATCCGGTTCCCGAAGAGGAGCTGGCCGGGTTCATCGCCGACGCCGACGTCGTCCTGGGGATCTTCGGCGACTCGGACAAGGCCAGGAGCGTCATCGCCAACAAGGTGTGGCAGGGGCTCGCGTGCGGCAGGACGGTCATCACCCGGTCTTCGCCGGCGCTCGCCGAGATCGCCGAGGTCTGCGGCGAGCAGCTGGTCCAGGTGGACGGCGACGGCGAGGATGAGCTGGTCGCCGCGCTGGCGGCGGCCCTCGTCGAGACGCCCGGACGCCCGGCCGGAGTCGCGGCGGAGACGGCCGCCGCACTCGAGGAGTACGTGGCCTCCGAGTACGACCGATTCGGCCGTCGCGTCGAGGATTTGCTCGCCGCACGGCGCCGCTGAACCGCCCGCGACACGCCCGGGTTGCAGCATCGCTCCGCATCTGGCAAACTTGTCTGGTTCAACATTTCGGAACGAGCGCGCTGACGTGCGCTCCGGACGGATCACTGCCAGGCAGTGCATAGCCCGCCACAGGCGCCTTCGGGCCCGTGGTCGGAGGTTAGGCCGCAGGCAGCAGGACATGCTCACAATCGACATCCTCGAAAACGCAGGGATTTCTCTGTGCCTCGAGGCGTGCGGTGAGTTGACAGAAGAATAGTGGCGTTTCCCACGCGTACGTCGCACTGCGTCCAATGCGAGAACGGTTCGAAAGAGCCGTCTCGTACGACGCCATAACAAGAGAGAGAGTCAGACATGGCGGGACAGAAGATCCGCATTCGGCTTAAGTCGTATGACCACGAGGTCATCGACACCTCGGCGCGCAAGATCGTCGACACGGTGACCCGTGCCGGCGCGACCGTCGTCGGCCCGGTGCCGCTTCCCACCGAGAAGAACGTGGTGTGCGTCATCCGTTCGCCCCACAAGTACAAGGACAGCCGCGAGCACTTCGAGATGCGCACGCACAAGCGGCTGATCGACATCATCGACCCGACGCCGAAGGCCGTCGACTCGCTCATGCGTCTCGACCTGCCCGCCGACGTCAACATCGAGATCAAGCTCTAAGGGGGAGTGCCGCTATGTCCAACATCGACACCAAGACCTCCAAGGGCCTCCTCGGCAAGAAGCTCGGTATGACCCAGGTCTGGGACGAGAACAACAAGCTCATCCCGGTGACCGTCATCGAGATCACGCCGAACATCGTGACCCAGGTCCGCACCCCCGAGGTCGACGGCTACAACGCCGTCCAGATCGCGTACGGCCAGATCGACCCGCGCAAGGTCAACAAGCCGGCCGCCGGCCACTTCGACAAGGCGGGCGTCACCCCGCGTCGTCACCTCACCGAGGTCCGCACCGCGGACGCCGCCGAGTACTCGGCCGGCCAGGAGCTCACCGTGGACGCCACCTTCGAGGCCGGCCAGCTGGTCGACGTCGTGGGCACCTCCAAGGGCAAGGGCTTCGCCGGTGTCATGAAGCGCCACAACTTCCAGGGCGTCTCCGCTTCGCACGGTGCGCACCGCAACCACCGCAAGCCGGGCTCCATCGGCGCCTCCTCGACCCCGAGCCGTGTCTTCAAGGGCATGCGCATGGCCGGTCGCATGGGTGGCGAGCGCGTGACCGTCCTGAACCTCAAGGTCCAGGCCGTCGACGCCGAGAAGGGCCTGCTGCTCGTCAAGGGCGCCGTCCCCGGCGCTCGTGGCCGCATCGTTTTCGTCCGCAACGCAGTGAAGGGGGCCTAAGTAAATGGCTACCTCGATTGACGTCGTCGACCTCAAGGGCAAGAAGGCCGGCTCCGTCGAGCTTCCGGACTCCCTGTTCGACGTTCAGACCAACATCCCGCTGATCCACCAGGTCGTCACCGCCCAGCTCGCCGCCGCGCGCCAGGGCACGCACAAGACCAAGGGTCGTGGCGAGGTCTCCGGCGCCGGCCGCAAGCCGTTCAAGCAGAAGGGCACCGGCCGCGCTCGTCAGGGCTCGATCCGCGCTCCTCAGATGACCGGCGGTGGCATCGTCCACGGACCGACCCCGCGCGACTACTCGCAGCGCACCCCGAAGAAGATGATCGCCGCTGCTCTGCTCGGCGCCCTCTCGGACCGCGCCCGCGGCAGCCGTATCCACGCCGTGCAGGCGTTCACGGCCGGCGAGGCCCCCTCGACCAAGGCCGTCGTGGACCTGCTCAGCGGCGTCGCGACCTCTCGCCACGTCCTCGTGGTGCTGGAGCGCGACGACGAGCTCGCTTTCAAGAGCGTGCGCAACGTCCCGTCCGTGCACGTGCTGACCTACGACCAGCTGAACGCCTACGACGTCCTGGTGAGCGACGACATCGTCTTCTCGCAGGCCGCTCTCGAGTCGTTCATCGCGTCCAAGACCAAGAAGGAAGAGGTGAACGCGTAATGGCCGCCGTCAACAAGGACCCGCGCGACATCATCATCGCCCCGGTCGTCTCCGAGAAGAGCTACGGCCTGATCGACGAGGGCAAGTACACCTTCCTCGTCGACACGCGTTCGAACAAGACCGAGATCAAGCTCGCCATCGAGTCGATCTTCAAGGTCGAGGTCGCGTCGGTGAACACCCTGAACCGTCAGGGCAAGACCCGCCGCACCCGCTTCGGCACCGGCAAGCGCAAGGACACCAAGCGCGCCATCGTCACGCTGAAGTCCGGTTCCATCGACATCTTCACGGCCGTCGGCTGAGCGAAGGACTAGAGGAAAACAGACATGGCTATTCGTAACTACAAGCCCACGACCCCCGGTCGTCGCGGCTCCTCGGTCGCCGACTTCGCCGAGATCACCCGTTCGACCCCGGAGAAGTCCCTTCTCCGTCCGCTGTCGAAGACCGGTGGCCGCAACAACCAGGGCCGCATCACGACCCGTCACATCGGTGGTGGCCACAAGCGCCAGTACCGCGTGATCGACTTCCGTCGCAACGACAAGGACGGCGTCAACGCCAAGGTCGCGCACATCGAGTACGACCCCAACCGCACCGCGCGCATCGCGCTGCTCCACTTCGTGGACGGCACCAAGCGCTACATCCTGGCTCCGGCCGGGCTGAAGCAGGGCGACGTGGTCGAGTCGGGTGCAGGCTCGGACATCAAGCCGGGCAACAACCTGCCGCTGCGCAACATCCCGACCGGTACCGTCGTGCACGCGATCGAGCTGAAGCCGGGCGGCGGCGCCAAGATGGCCCGCTCCGCCGGAGCCTCGGTTCGCCTCGTCGCGAAGGACGGCCCCTACGCCCAGCTGCGCCTCCCCTCGGGCGAGGTCCGCAACGTCGACGCGCGCTGCCGCGCCACGATCGGCGAGGTCGGCAACGCCGAGCAGTCGAACATCAACTGGGGCAAGGCCGGCCGCATGCGCTGGAAGGGCGTCCGCCCGACCGTCCGCGGTGTCGCAATGAACCCGATCGACCACCCGCACGGTGGTGGTGAGGGCAAGACCTCCGGTGGTCGCCACCCGGTCAGCCCGTGGGGTCAGAAGGAAGGCCGTACGCGCCACCCCAACAAGGAAAGCGACAAGCTCATCGTCCGCCGCCGTAACGCCGGCAAGAAGCGTAAGTAGGAGTTCGAGAAGATGCCACGCAGTCTCAAGAAGGGCCCCTTCGTCGACGAGCACCTGTTTCGCAAGGTGGTCGCCGCGAACGAGGCCAACAGCAAGAACGTGATCAAGACCTGGTCGCGCCGCTCGATGATCGTCCCGGCCATGCTGGGTCACACCATCGCGGTGCACGACGGTCGCAAGCACATCCCGGTGTTCGTCACCGAGACCATGGTCGGTCACAAGCTCGGCGAGTTCGCGCCGACCCGCACCTTCCGTGGTCACGTGAAGGACGACAAGAAGGGTCGCCGCCGCTAACGCGGTGGTGAAAAGGAGGAGAGAAATGGTGGAGTCGATCGCACGCGTGCGTCACATCCGCGTCACCCCCATGAAGGCCCGCCGCGTCGTCAACCTGATCCGCGGCAAGCAGGCCCAGGAGGCCCTGGCCATCCTGAAGTTCGCCCCGCAGAGCGCGAGCGAGCCGGTCTACAAGCTCGTCGCCTCGGCGATCGCCAACGCGCGCGTCAAGGCCGACCAGAGCAACACCTACCTGGACGAGCAGGACCTGTACGTGAGCCGCGCCTTCGTGGACGAGGGCACGACCCTCAAGCGGTTCCAGCCGCGTGCACAGGGCCGCGCCTTCCGCATCAACAAGCGCACCAGCCACATCACGATCGTCCTCGCGACGCCGGATGAGGTCCAGGACGCCAAGGCTACGAAGAAGGCGAGCAACTAATGGGTCAGAAAGTCAACCCGTACGGCTTCCGTCTGGGAATCACGACCGACCACGTGTCGCGCTGGTTCTCCGACAGCACGAAGAAGGGTCAGCGTTACAGCGACTACCTCGCTGAGGACGTCAAGATCCGCACCCTGCTGAAGACGTCGCTCGACCGCGCGGGCGTGTCCCGCATCGAGATCGAGCGCACCCGCGACCGCGTCCGCGTCGACATCCACACCGCCCGTCCGGGCATCGTGATCGGTCGTCGTGGCGCCGAGGCCGAGCGCATCCGCGCCGACCTCGAGAAGCTCTCGGGCAAGCAGATCCAGCTGAACATCCTCGAGGTCAAGAACCCCGAGGCCGACGCCCAGCTCGTCGCTCAGGGCATCGCCGAGCAGCTCGCCGCCCGCGTGGCCTTCCGCCGCGCGATGCGCAAGGGCCTGCAGGGCGCTCAGCGCGCCGGCGCCAAGGGTGTCCGCATCCAGGTGTCGGGCCGCCTCGGCGGCGCCGAGATGAGCCGCTCGGAGTTCTACCGCGAGGGCCGTGTGCCGCTGCACACGCTCCGCGCCAACATCGACTACGGCTTCTACGAGGCCAAGACCACCTTCGGTCGCATCGGTGTCAAGGTGTGGATCTACAAGGGCGACATCACGAACAAGGAGCTTGCCCGCGAGCAGGCCAACCAGAAGCCGTCGCGCGAGCGCAACGACCGTGACCGTCCGCGTCGCGGCGGTGGCCGGGGCAACGCTCCCGCCGCCGAGTCCGCGCCGGCCGCAGCAGGAGTTGAGGCATAACCATGTTGATCCCACGCAGAGTCAAGCACCGCAAGCAGCACCACCCCGGCCGTAGCGGCCAGGCGACCGGTGGCACGAAGGTCTCCTTCGGCGAGTTCGGCATCCAGGCCCTGACCCCCGCTTACGTGACCAACCGTCAGATCGAGTCCGCTCGTATCGCCATGACGCGTCACATCAAGCGTGGCGGCAAGGTGTGGATCAACATCTACCCGGACCGTCCGCTCACGAAGAAGCCGGCCGAGACCCGAATGGGTTCCGGTAAGGGTTCCCCCGAGTGGTGGGTCGCGAACGTCAAGCCGGGTCGGGTCCTCTTCGAGGTCTCCGGCGTCTCCGAGGAACTCGCTCGTGAGGCCATGACCCGTGCAATCCACAAGCTGCCCCTCAAGGCACGCATCATCAAGCGCGAGGAGGGCGACGCGTAATGGCGATCGGCACCAAGGAGCTCGCTCCCAGCGAGCTCGACACCTTTGAAGACGAGCGTCTGATCGACGAGCTGAAGAAGGCCAAGGAAGAGCTGTTCAACCTGCGCTTCCAGTCGGCCACCGGTCAGCTCGAGAGCCACGGCCGCCTGCGTGCGGTCAAGCGCGACATCGCTCGTATCTACACCGTGATCCGCGAGCGCGAGCTCGGGATCCGGGCGACCCCGGCTCCGGTCGAGGCCGCTCCTGCCAAGGCAGAGAAGAAGAGCAAGGCGAAGAAGGAGGCCGCAGAGGCCGCCGAGGTCGCCGAGACCGAGACTGAGGAGGCCAAGTAATGGCTGAGACCACCAAGGCTGCGGCCGCGGAGTCGGCGGCCGACGAGGCCATCGTCCGTGGTTACCGCAAGGCCCGTCGCGGGTACGTCGTCAGCGACAAGATGGACAAGACCATCGTCGTCGAGGTCGAGGACCGCGTGAAGCACCCGCTGTACGGCAAGGTCATCCGCCGCACCTCCAAGGTGAAGGCGCACGACGAGAACAACACCGCCGGCATCGGCGACCTCGTTCTCATCAACGAGACCCGTCCGCTGAGCGCCTCCAAGCGGTGGCGCCTGGTTGAGATTCTGGAGAAGGCCAAGTGATTCAGCAGGAATCCCGACTCAAGGTCGCCGACAACACCGGCGCCAAGGAACTTCTCGCCATTCGCGTCCTCGGCGGCTCCAGCCGTCGCTACGCCGGCCTGGGTGACGTCATCGTCGCCACGGTCAAGGACGCGATCCCCGGCGGCAACGTCAAGAAGGGCGATGTCGTCAAGGCCGTCGTCGTGCGCGTGCGGAAGAACACCCGCCGCCCGGACGGCTCCTACATCAAGTTCGACGAGAACGCCGCCGTGATCCTGAAGAACGACGGTGACCCCCGTGGCACCCGCATCTTCGGCCCGGTCGGCCGTGAGCTTCGCGACAAGAAGTTCATGAAGATCATCTCGCTGGCCCCGGAGGTGCTGTAACCCATGGCGAACATCAAGAAGGGCGACCTGGTCCAGGTCATCTCGGGCCGTTCGCAGGCCCGCGGTGGCGACCGTGGCAAGCAGGGTCGTGTCATCGAGGTCCTCGTGGAGAAGAACCGCGTGATCGTCGAGGGCGTCAACTTCGTGACCAAGCACGTGCGCGTCGGCCAGACGCAGCGTGGCACGAAGACCGGCGGCATCGAGACCCACGAGGCTCCGATCCACGTGTCCAACGTGGCGCTCGTCGACCCCGAGACCAAGAAGCCGACCCGCGTCGGCTTCCGCACCGAGACCGTTACGAAGGACGGCGTCACCAAGACGGTCCGCGTTCGTTACGCCAAGAAGTCT
This sequence comes from Leifsonia shinshuensis, assembly GCF_014217625.1. Taxonomy (NCBI): domain Bacteria; kingdom Bacillati; phylum Actinomycetota; class Actinomycetes; order Micrococcales; family Microbacteriaceae; genus Leifsonia; species Leifsonia shinshuensis. Next base: position 4,034,258 of record NZ_CP043641.1, read on the forward strand.
GGTAAGGACCTGTAATGACGGACACTGCAACGAGTGCTGGCAAAATCCAGCCTCGCCTGAAGCAGAAGTACAAGAACGAGATCTCCGCTCAGCTCAAGGGCGACTTCGGGTTCACGAACGTGCACCAGGTGCCCGGTCTCGTGAAGATCGTCGTCAACATGGGCGTCGGCGAGGCGGCTCGTGACGGCAAGGTGATCGACGGTGCGATCAACGACCTCACCCTGATCACCGGCCAGAAGCCGCAGGTCACCAAGGCCCGCAAGTCCATCGCGCAGTTCAAGCTGCGCGAGGGCCAGCCGATCGGCGCGCACGTCACGCTGCGCGGCGACCGCATGTGGGAGTTCCTCGACCGCCTGCTCTCGCTCGCGCTGCCCCGTATCCGGGACTTCCGCGGCTTGAGCGACAAGCAGTTCGACGGCAACGGCAACTACACGTTCGGTCTCACGGAGCAGTCGATGTTCCACGAGATCAACCAGGACCGGATCGACCGCGTCCGCGGTATGGACATCACGGTCGTGACCACCGCGAAGAACGACGACGAGGGCCGCGCGCTGCTCAAGCAGCTCGGCTTCCCGTTCCGTTCGAACGAGACGAGCAACTGACTCTAGTAGTCTTGTCTCTTTGTGGGCCGGCCACCCGGCCGGCCCACTTCCACCACAGGTCGTCAGTCGTGTAACGGCTGAACGAAACCTGGTGAACGAAGGAAAACCGCAATGACGATGACAGATCCGGTCGCAGACATGCTGACCAGACTGCGCAACGCGAACTCGGCGCACCACGACACCGTGTCGATGCCGCACTCCAAGCTCAAGGCCCACATCGCCGAGATCCTCACCACCGAGGGCTACATCTCCGGCTGGGAGGTCTCCGACGCCCGTGTCGGCCAGACCCTGACGCTCAACCTCAAGTTCGGTCCGAACCGTGAGCGCTCCATCGCCGGCATCAAGCGCGTCTCCAAGCCCGGCCTCCGCGTCTACGCGAAGTCCACGGAGCTCCCCAAGGTCCTCGGCGGCCTCGGTGTCGCCATCCTGTCCACCTCCTCGGGGCTCCTCACGGACCGCCAGGCTGAGAAGAAGGGCGTGGGTGGGGAAGTCCTCGCCTACGTGTGGTGACCCTGCCATGTCGCGTATTGGAAGACTGCCCATCGACGTCCCCGCTGGGGTCGATGTGAAGATCGACGGCCAGACCGTCACTGTCAAGGGCCCGAAGGGCGAGCTCTCGCTCGTCGTCGCCAGCCCGATCGAGGCGAAGCTGGAGGAGGGCCAGGTCCTGGTCACCCGTCCGGACGACGAGCGCGCTTCGCGTTCGCTCCACGGCCTCACCCGCACGCTCATCAACAACAACATCATCGGCGTCACCCAGGGCTACTCGAAGGGCCTGGAGATCGTCGGCACCGGTTACCGCGTGGCGCAGAAGGGTGCGGGCGTCGAGTTCGCGCTCGGCTTCTCCCACCCGGTCAACGTCGAGCCGCCGGCCGGCATCACCTTCACGGTCGAGGGCAACAACAAGCTCACCGTGAGCGGGATCGACAAGCAGGCTGTGGGCGAGGTCGCCGCGAACATCCGCAAGATCCGCAAGCCCGAGCCGTACAAGGGCAAGGGTGTGCGTTACGCCGGCGAGGTCGTTCGTCGCAAGGCCGGAAAGGCTGGTAAGTAATCATGGCTCTGGGTACCAGAGGAAAGAGCAAGGCGGCCGCTCGCGACCGTCGTCACACCCGCCTGCGCAAGAAGATCGTGGGCACCGAGGTCCGTCCTCGCCTGGTCGTCACCCGCTCTGCCCGTCACGTCTTCGTGCAGATCGTCGACGACGCCAAGGGCCACACGCTGGCCTCCGCGTCGACCATGGAGTCCGACCTGCGCGGCTTCGACGGCGACAAGACCGCCAAGGCCCGCAAGGTGGGCGAGCTCGTCGCCGAGCGCGCGAAGAGCGCCGGTGTCGAGGCCGTGGTCTTCGACCGTGGCGGCAGCAAGTACGCCGGTCGCGTTGCGGCCGTCGCCGAAGGCGCTCGTGAAGGTGGGCTGAACCTGTGAGCGACGAGAACAACAAGGAGCAGACCGTGGCCGCTGAGGTAACGGAGACCGCGCAGCCGGTCGAGACCGCTGCGTCGACCGACAACAACCGCGAGCGCGAGCCGCGCCGCGGTGGCCGGGAGCGCAACCCCAACCGCGATCGCGGCAGCCGGGACGCCGACAAGAGCCAGTTCCTGGAGCGCGTCGTCACCATCAACCGCGTCTCCAAGGTCGTGAAGGGTGGTCGTCGCTTCAGCTTCACCGCTCTCGTGGTCGTCGGAGACGGCAACGGCCTGGTGGGCGTCGGCTACGGCAAGGCCCGCGAGGTGCCGCTGGCGATCTCGAAGGGCGTCGAGGAGGCGAAGAAGAACTTCTTCCGCGTCCCGCGCGTCGGCAACACCATCCCGCACCCGGTGCAGGGTGAGGCCGCCGCCGGCGTCGTCCTCCTGCGTCCGGCCGCCGCCGGTACCGGTGTTATCGCCGGTGGCCCGGTGCGCGCCGTCCTGGAGTGCGCCGGCATCCACGACGTGCTGAGCAAGTCGCTCGGCTCGTCCAACACGATCAACATCGTGCACGCGACCGTCGAGGCGCTGCAGCAGCTCGAGGAGCCCCGTGCCGTCGCAGCTCGCCGTGGTCTCGACTACGACCAGGTCGCGCCCGCGCGCCTGCTGCGTGCCGAGGCCGAGGCGGCCGAGGCCGCTGCTGCCGCCAAGAAGGCAGAGAAGGTAGGTGCCTGATGGCCGCGCGCCTGAAGATCACGCAGATCAAGTCGAAAGTGAGCGAGAAGCAGTACCAGCGCGACACGCTGCGCAGTCTGGGACTGAAGCGAATCGGTGACGTCACCGTCCGCGAGGACACCCCGCAGAACCGCGGGTACGTCAACACCGTCGCTCACCTGGTGAAGGTTGAGGAGATCGACTAATGGCTGACGACAAGCCGACCACTGAGGCCGCTGCCGAGAAGCCGGCCGCCAAGAAGAGCACCACCACCAAGGCCGCGGCCGACAAGCCCGCCGCTGAGAAGGCAAGCACCGCGAAGAAGGCTCCGGCCAAGAAGGCTCCGGCGAAGGCCGCTGCCGACAAGGCCGCCGCCTCCACCAAGGACGAGACCGTCTCCGCCCCGGCGAAGAAGGCCCCGGCCAAGAAGGACGTCGCGGAGCCCCGCGAGCAGGTCCTCAAGGTGCACCACCTCCGTCCCGCCGCTGGCGCCAAGAAGGACAAGACCCGCGTCGGACGCGGTGAGGGTTCCAAGGGCAAGACCGCGGGCCGTGGCACGAAGGGCACCAAGGCCCGCTACCAGGTCCGCCCGGGCTTCCAGGGCGGTCAGCTCCCGTTCCACATGCGTTCGCCGAAGCTGCGCGGGTTCAAGAACCCGTTCCGCGTCGAGTACCAGGTGGTCAACCTCGAGAAGCTGGCCGAGCTGTACCCGGCCGGCGGCGATGTGACCATCTCCGACCTCGTCGCCAAGGGCGCCGTTCGCAAGAACGAGAAGGTCAAGGTTCTCGGTAACGGGGACATTGCGGTTAAGCTGAACGTTGCGGTCGACAAGGTCTCCGGCTCTGCCGAGCAGAAGATCGTCGCCGCTGGTGGCTCCGTCAAGTAGCCGCCCGTAAAGCAGCGCAGTCGGGTGGCCGGGACTCCCGGTCACCCGACTGGACTCTTACAGGAAAGCAGGACGCACTTTTGTTTAGCGCCGTCGCGCGGATCTTCCGCACCCCGGACCTCCGCCGGAAGATCTTCTTCACGCTGGGGATCATCGCTCTGTTCCGGCTGGGCTCGTTCATCCCTGCGCCGTTCGTCGACTTCGCCAACGTCCAGACCTGTCTGAACGCCAACCAGGACACCTCGGGGCTCTACTCCCTGGTCAACCTCTTCTCGGGTGGCGCTCTCCTCAAACTCTCGATCTTCGCGCTCGGCATCATGCCGTACATCACCGCGTCGATCATCGTGCAGCTGCTGCGCGTGGTCATCCCGCGCTTCGAGACCCTCTACAAGGAGGGCCAGGCCGGCCAGGCCAAGCTCACGCAGTACACGCGCTATCTCACGATCGCGCTGGGCGTCCTCCAGTCGACGACCCTCATCACCGTCGCCCGTTCGGGCGCCCTCTTCGGCACTACCGCCGTCTCGCAGTGCACGCAGCTGATCACGGACGACTCCTGGTACGCCATCATGCTCATGGTCATCACGATGACCGCCGGCACCGGCCTCATCATGTGGATGGGCGAGCTCGTCACCGAGCGCGGCATCGGCAACGGCATGTCCCTCCTGATCTTCACCTCGATCGCCGCGCAGTTCCCGAGCTCGCTCTGGGCCATCGGCCAGTCGCAGAGCATCGAGGTGATGTTGGTGGTGATCGCCATCGGTCTGCTGATCGTCGCCGCGGTCGTCTTCGTCGAGCAGTCGCAGCGCCGCATCCCCGTGCAGTACGCCAAGCGGATGGTCGGCCGCCGCACCTACGGCGGCAACAACACGTACATCCCGATCAAGGTGAACATGGCGGGTGTCGTCCCGGTCATCTTCGCGTCGTCGCTGCTGTACCTGCCCGCGCTGATCGCGCAGTTCAACCAGCCCGCCGCCGGCAAGGCCCCTGCGCCATGGGTCACGTGGATCACGAACTACCTGACCAAGGGCGACCACCCGCTCTACATGCTGCTCTACTTCCTCCTGATCGTCGGCTTCACGTACTTCTACGTCGCGATCACCTTCAACCCGGAGGAGGTCGCCGACAACATGAAGAAGTACGGGGGCTTCATCCCCGGCATCCGCGCGGGCCGCCCCACGGCCGAGTACCTGGACTACGTGCTGACGCGCGTGACGCTGCCCGGCTCGATCTACCTCGGAATCATCGCGCTGATCCCTCTGATAGCGTTCGCATTGCTCGGCGCCAGCCAGAACTTCATGTTCGGCGGCACGTCCATCCTCATCATCGTCGGTGTGGGACTCGAGACGGTCAAGCAGATCGACTCCCAGCTCCAGCAACGGCACTACGAAGGGCTTCTGCGTTGACCCGTATGCTGATCGTCGGACCTCCCGGAGCGGGAAAGGGCACTCAGGCCTCCCGCATCACCACCGCGTACGGGATCCCCGACATCTCCACGGGCGACATCTTCCGGGCCAACATCAAGAACGAGACCCCGCTCGGCCAGCAGGTCAAGGCGATCGTCGACGCGGGCGACTACGTTCCGGACAGCCTCACCAACGAGCTCGTCACCGACCGGCTGTCGGAGGACGACGCGAAGGACGGCTTCCTCCTCGACGGGTATCCGCGGACGCTCGAGCAGGTGAAGTACCTCGACGACCTGCTGGCCTCCAAGGGCCAGGAGCTCGCCGCGGTGATCCAGCTCGTCGCCGACCAGGACGAGATCGTCGCGCGCCTCACCAAGCGCGCGCAGGAGCAGGGTCGTGCCGACGACTCCGAGGATGCCATCCGGCACCGCCAGGAGGTCTACCTGCGCGAGACGTCCCCGCTGATCGACGTGTACCGCGAGCGCGGTCTGCTGGTCGAGGTGGACGGCCTGGGCGACATGGAGGATGTCGCGGCGCGCATCCGCACGGCTCTCGCCGAGCGAGGCATCCACCCGCGCGAGGGCGCCGGCGAGCCGGTCGCCTGAACCTCTCCATGGCTTTCCGACGGTCGTTCTACAAGTCGCCCGCCCAGCTCCGACTGATGGTCGCGCCGGGACGGGCGACTGCCGCGTCGCTGGACGCCGTCGCAGCGGCGGTCGCGGCCGGTGTGTCGACCCTCGAGCTGGACGCCATCGCCGAGGCCGCGATCGAGGCCTCGGGCGGGAAGTCCAACTTCAAGCTGGAGGCGGGCTACCACCACACGATCTGCGCGTCGGTCAACGACGAGGTCGTGCACGGCATCCCCGGCTCGCGGATCCTGCAGCCGGGCGACATCCTCTCGGTCGACAGCGGCGCCATCCAGGAGGGCTGGAACGGCGACGCGGCACGCACGTTCGTGCTGCCCGATCCGGCGCACCCGGAGCGCGTCGCCGAGCGGCAGAAGCTCTCCGACGTGACGGAGCAGTCGCTCTGGCACGGCATCGCCCGGCTCGCGAGCGCCCGTCATCTCAACGAGGTGGGCGAGGCGGTCGAGGACCACATCATGTCGCAGGGCGACTACGGCATCCTCACCGACTACATCGGGCACGGGATCGGCCGGCGCATGCACGAGGAGCCTCCGGTGTTCAACTACCGGGTGCGCGCCAAAGGCCCGGAGGTGCGTCCGGGGCTCGTGGTCGCGATCGAGCCCATGGTGGTGCTGGGGGACCAGGACACCTACGTGAAGGACGACGGCTGGACCGTCGCCACCGAGGACGGCTCGGCCGCCGCGCACTGGGAGCACAGTGTCGCGGTGCACGCCGACGGCATCTGGGTGCTGACCGCGGTCGACGGTGGAGCCGCAGGGCTCGCGCCGTTCGGGATCACGCCCACGCCGATCCCGTGACGGGCGGTTTCCGGCCCTGTTCGCTCAGAGCGGGCGCGGATGATAACCCAGAATTGGCGAAATGCGCCGGCATCCCATAAGATTGATCCTTGGTGTCTTAGGCGTGCTTTCTGCATGTCCGGCGCCAGTCAACGCACGACCAGCAATCCACTACTAGTAGCGACAGTGAGGCTATGGCCAAAAAAGACGGTGTCATCGAGATCGAAGGATCTGTGATCGAGGCGCTCCCCAACGCGATGTTCCGCGTGGAGCTCACCAACGGTCACAAGGTTCTTGCCCACATCTCCGGCAAGATGCGTCAGCACTACATCCGTATCCTCCCCGAGGATCGCGTGATCGTGGAGCTGAGCCCCTACGATCTGACCCGCGGCCGGATCGTCTACCGCTACAAGTAACGGACTGCTGTAAGTAACGGCCACGCCACCGGGTAGCCCCTGGCGAGGTACGAGGACAGCGAACAAAGGTAACAACTATGAAGGTCAACCCCTCCGTCAAGAAGATCTGCGACAAGTGCAAGGTCATCCGTCGCAACGGCCGGGTCATGGTCATCTGCGAGAACCCGCGCCACAAGCAGCGCCAGGGCTGATCGCAGCCAGCACGACTCAACTCAATAACGAAGCGATCCCAGAACCCGCATCCGTCTAGCGCGGATGCGGGGGACACCCTCGGAGGAGGCCGGGGCACCGGGATCGCTGAAGACCTCCACTCATCACAGGAGAAGCCACACCATGGCACGTCTAGCAGGCGTCGACATCCCGCGCGAGAAGCGCGTGGAGGTCGCACTCACCTACATCTACGGCGTCGGGCGCACGCGTGCGCTCCAGACCCTTCGCGAGACCGGGATCTCCGGCGACATCCGCGTCAAGGACCTGACCGACGACCAGCTCGTCGCACTGCGCGACTTCATCGAGGGCAACTTCAAGGTCGAGGGTGACCTCCGCCGTGAGGTCGCCGCCGACATCCGCCGCAAGGTCGAGATCGGCAGCTACGAGGGCATCCGCCACCGCAAGGGCCTCCCGGTCCGCGGCCAGCGAACCAAGACGAACGCGCGCACCCGCAAGGGCCCGAAGCGCACCGTCGCCGGTAAGAAGAAGGCTCGCTAGGCCGACAACAGGACTGAAGGAGAAAGAAAATGGCAGCACCCAAGTCGGCCGCTCGCAAGCCGCGCAAGAAGGAAAAGAAGAACATCGCTGTGGGCCAGGCCCACATCAAGAGCACCTTCAACAACACCATCGTCTCGATCACCGACACCACCGGTGCGGTCATCTCGTGGGCGTCCTCCGGTGGAGTTGGCTTCAAGGGCTCGCGCAAGTCCACCCCGTTCGCCGCGCAGCTGGCAGCCGAGTCGGCCGCCCGTCAGGCGCAGGAGCACGGGATGAAGAAGGTCGACGTCTTCGTCAAGGGTCCGGGCTCGGGCCGCGAGACCGCGATCCGCTCGCTCCAGGCCGCCGGCCTCGAGGTGGGCTCGATCAACGACGTCACCCCGCAGGCGCACAACGGCTGCCGCCCGCCGAAGCGTCGCCGCGTCTAGTTCTCTTCCACGTCCGCCCAGGCGGCGGTCCTCCCCGGACCGCCGCCTGACGGCGTGACGAACCCCACCTCACTCACGCGAGTGTCATATAGCGGACACTCAGCCGAAAGGAATCAACAGTGCTCATTGCACAGCGTCCTACGCTCACCGAAGAGAACATCTCCGAGTTCCGGTCGCGGTTCGTCATCGAGCCGCTCGAGCCGGGCTTCGGCTACACCCTCGGCAACTCGCTGCGCCGCACCCTGCTCTCCTCCATCCCCGGCGCCGCCGTGACCAGCATCCGCATCGACGGCGTGCTGCACGAGTTCAGCACCGTCCCGGGTGTCAAGGAGGATGTCACCGAGATCATCCTGAACATCAAGGGTCTGGTCGTCTCCAGCGAGCACGACGAGCCGATCACCGCCTACCTCCGCAAGACCGGCTCCGGCCAGGTCACCGCGGCGGACATCTCGGCTCCGGCGGGCGTGGAGATCCACAACCCCGAGCTGGTCATCGCGACGCTGAACGACAAGGCGAAGTTCGAGGTCGAGCTGACCATCGAGCGCGGCCGCGGCTACGTCTCGGCCCAGCAGAACCGCAACGAGTACTCCGAGGCGGGCCAGATCCCGATCGACTCGATCTACTCCCCGGTCCTGAAGGTCACCTACCGCGTCGAGGCCACCCGTGCCGGCGAGCGCACCGACTTCGACCGCCTCGTGGTCGACGTCGAGACCAAGCCGGCGATCAGCCCGCGCGACGCCATCGCGTCCGCCGGCCGCACGCTGGTCGAGCTGTTCGGTCTGGCCCGCGAGCTCAACAGCGCGGCCGAGGGCATCGAGATCGGCCCCGCGCCGGTCGACCAGGTGCTCAGCTCCGAGCTGTCGATGCCGATCGAGGACCTCGACCTGTCGGTCCGCTCGTACAACTGCCTCAAGCGCGAGGGCATCAACACCGTCAGCGAGCTCGTGTCGCTGTCGGAGACGCAGCTCATGAACATCCGCAACTTCGGCCAGAAGTCGGTGGATGAGGTCAAGGACAAGCTGACCGAGATGGGCCTGTCGCTCAAGGACTCTGTCCCCGGCTTCGACGGCGCCCACTTCTACAGCGGGTACGAAGAAGACGAGACCACCATCTGAGGCCGCGTCAGCGAAGCCTTCGACTTTTCAATTACTGGAGATAACCGATCATGCCTAAGCCCACCAAGGGCCCCCGCCTCGGAGGCGGTCCCGCGCACGAGCGCCTCATGCTCGCCAACCTGGCCGCTGCGCTCTTCACCCACAAGAGCATCAAGACGACCGAGACCAAGGCCAAGCGCCTGCGTCCCTACGCCGAGCGTCTGATCACGTTCGCGAAGCGCGGCGACCTGCACGCTCGCCGTCGCGTCCTCGCGGTCATCGGCGACAAGACCGTCGTGCACGAGCTCTTCACCGAGATCGCCCCGCTGGTCGCGGAGCGCGAGGGCGGCTACACCCGCATCACCAAGCTCGGCTACCGCAAGGGCGACAACGCCCCCATGGCGCAGATCGAGCTCGTGCTCGAGCCGGTCACCCCGAAGGCGAAGCCGGCCAAGAAGGCCGCTGCCCCGAAGGCCGCTCCGGCCGAGGAGCCGGTCGTCGAGGACGAGGCCGCCGAGGACACCACGTCCGAGGAGACCGCCGCCGCTGAAGCCGAGGTCGTCGAGGAGGCCACCGGCGACGCCGAGGCCGCCGAGGAGACCACCGCCGAGGCGGAGGCCGAGAAGGCCTGAGCCTTCCGCTAGCGCTGTAAGAGCCCCGCATCCGAACGGATGCGGGGCTCTTCGCATGTCGCGCGGCGACATCCCCTCAACACCGGTAGCATCTGAGATTCCACACGTGCGAATCGAAGGGGGCGATCCGTGACGCTGCGCGTTCCGGCTGGACGGGATCTGTCGGTGGACTTCGCGCGGGCGATGTGCCTGCCGGTCGTGGTGCTCCTGCACGCGCTGCAGCTGGGCATCGGCGGGGACCCGCTCGGCGCCTTCAACGCCCTCGCCGGATTCCGGCCGCTCGCCTGGGCGACGTGGCCGCTGATGATCATGCCGGTGTTCTTCTTCTGCGGAGGCTTCGCGGCGCTCGGCCAGTGGCGGCGGATGCGCCGCGACGGCGCCACGTCCTCCGCGTATCTGCGTTCCCGCACGCGGCGGCTGGCGCAGCCGGTCGTGCTGGTCATGCCCGCCGTGGGCGCGGTGCTGGCGATCATGGCGCTGTCCGGCGCGGACGGGACCTTCCTCGAGCAGCTCGCGCACCGGCTGGCCGAGCCGCTCTGGTTCATCGCGGTCTACATCGGGGTGAGCGCGTGCGTTCCGGCGATGGCCGCACTCCACGAGCGCGCTCCGCTGCGCACCCTCACCGCCCTGGCGGCGGGAGCCGCGATGGTCGACCTCCTGAGCCGTGCGGGCGGCCTGCCCGTCGCGGCGTTGAACTGGGGCTTCGTCTGGTTGTTCGCCCAGCAGCTCGGCTTCCTGCTGCGGGACGGCTGGTTCGAGCGCGCGAGCCGGTGGTTGCTCGTCGGTCTCGCGGCCGCCTCCTACGCGGCCATGGGCCTGCTGGTGGCGTTCGCCGGCTACTCGTACGACATGCTCACCAACCTGAACCCGCCGACGCTGTGCATCCTGCTGCTCTCGCTCGGCCAGGTGTCGCTGTTCGCGCTCCTGCAGCCGGCGATCCGGCGGGCCATGGCCGTGCGTCCCGTCCTCGCGGTCGTGTTCGTGTTCGGCCTGTTCGGGATGGTGATCTACCTCTGGCACACGGTGGCGATGGCCGCGGTGGTCGGCATCCAGCTGGCGCTCGGACTGCCCTTCCCTCCGGTGCTGTCGCCGTCGTGGTGGGCCACCCGGCCGGTGTGGATCCTCGCGATCGCCGCGTTCGTGGCGCTCGCCTGCCTGGTCGTGCCGCGGCTGGAGAAGCGCTGGCCCCGCGCCGCCCGACGCCCGCTGCCGCTCGTGCTCGCGGCGTTCTGGTCGGCGGTGGCGATGGTGGGGGTCGGCGTCGTCCTCCTCGGCGGCTATCTCCCGGCGGCGAACGGGCTCGTCGGCTGGGTGCTGGTGACGGTCGCGGTGCTGGCGTTGCTGATCGGCGGCATTCGTGCTCCACGCCGCGCGCCGGCGGGCGAGTCGGATGCCGAGCGCGTGGAGGCGTAGCCCCGTCAGCGCGACGCGTGCTGCGCGGTAAGCCGGACGGGAGTGTTGGCCGCGCCGAAACCGTCGTACCGGCCGCGCCGCTCGACCAGCTCGAAGAACACGGCGCCGACCGTCTCCGTGTAGCAGTGCAGGTACTCGCCCGACGCGTCGCGGTCGTAGAGCAGGCCCGCGTCGCGCAGCCGCTCCAGCTCGCCCGGCGGCAGCTCGAAGCGGGCGGCGAGGTCGTCGTAGTAGTTCGCCGAGACGGGAACGGTGCGCAGCCCGCGGGCTCGCGCACGGCCGACCAGCCCGTGGAGGTCGTCGCAGGCGATCGCGACGTGTTGCGCGTGCGGCTGGGATGCCGTCGCCGGGCGCTCGGCGAACGGCGGGACGACGTTCAGCGCGAGGCGCACCGCGCCGTCGTCCGAGCGCAGGACCTGGCTGCGGACGAGACCGGCCGGGCCGGCTAGCTCGGCCGACGACTCACGGCCGAGGCCGAGCGCCGTGCCGTAGAACAGCACGGCCTCCTCGATGTCCGCGGCGGGCTCGGTGAGGTTGACGTGGTCGACTCCGAGGATCGCCGGGTCGGGGGTCCCGCGACCGCCGGAGAACTCCGCCGGCCATGCGGAGCCGCTCTCCGGTCCGCTGATCAGGATCTCCGTGCCGTCGGGCGCGAGCACGGCCGGGAGGTCCGCCTCGCCGGCGAGAACCCGGCGGTGCGCGCGTTGCGCCCCGAACCGTTCCGCCCGCGCGGCGGCCTCTTCCGGCCGGTCGGAGCGGATGCCGAAGCCGGCGACATGCGGACTCGTGCCCGCGGCGTTGTGCTCGTTGAGGACGATCCGAGCCTCGCCCGCGGCGTAGAGCCACGCCGGCTTCGTGACGTGGCGACCGCGCGGCGCGAAGCCGATCCGCTCCAGCACGGCGGCGACCGCGTCGGTGTCCTGGGCCTTGACCTCCACCTGGTCGAGCCCGCGCGGCTCGCGGGCGGAACGCTCCCTTTCGCTTCCGAGAGCGTCCTCCAGCACGGTCAGCGACCGGAGGGCGTGCCGCGCGGTCCGGGCCGGGTCGGTCTGCCGGAACACGTCGTTGAACACCTCCAGCGACAGCGGACCCGTGTAACCGGCACGCAGGGTGTGGCCGACGAAGACGGGGAGGTCGAAGCCGCCCTCGCCCGGGAACAGCCGGTGGTGGCGGCTCCACGAGAGCACGTCCATCGACAGGATCGGGGCGTCCGCGAGCTGGACGAAGAAGATCTTCCCGCCCGGGAGCCGCTCGATGTCCGCGGGGTCGTGGCCGCGGGAGAGGATGTGGAAGCTGTCGAGGCACACCCCGAGCGCGGGATGGTCCGCCCGCTCCACGATGCGCCAGGCCCGCCGGTAGTCGTCGATGTAGCGGCCCCAGGCGAGGGCTTCGAACGCCAGGCGTTTGCCGTAGGTCTCGGCGCGGTCGGCGAGGCGCGCCAGCTGACCGGCCGAGACGGCGTCGTCGTCGACGGTGGCCGTGGCGACATTGCTGCACAGCAGGATGGTGTCGACGCCCAGCCGGTCCATGAGCCGGAACTTCGCGTCGGCCCGACGCAGCACCTGCGCGAACTCGGCCTCGGTCACGCCCTCCGCGTCGCGGAACGGCTGGTAGAGCGCGATCTCCAGCCCGAGCCGGTCGCACAGCGCTCGCACCTCCTCCGGCGACTGCGGCGCGGCGATCAGGTCGGGCTCGAAGAGCTCGACGGCGTCGAACCCGGCGTCGGCGATGGCGTGGAGCTTGTCCAGGAGCGTCCCGGAGAGGCACACGGTCGCGATGGAGGTGCGCATCAGCGGCCCTCCTGGATCATCGCGGCGAAGTGCGCGCGCATCCGCTCCCGGTCGGGCTCTGCCCCGGTGATGAGGCGGAAGGCGTCCGCCGCCTGCCCGACGGCCATGCCGCCGCCATCGAGCGTGCGGCAGCCGGCCGCCCTGGCCGCGCGCAGGAGCTCGGTGTCGACCGGGCGGTAGACGACGTCCGCCACCCAGAGGTCCGGCCGTAGCAGTCCGGCGTCGAGCGGGATGCCTGGGTGGGTGTGCATGCCGACGAAACTGGCGTTGACCAGGCCGGTGACGGGGCGCGTCGTGTCGCCCAGAAGGTCCGCGAGGACGTCCGGCGAGACACCGGAGGCCGTGGCCGCCGGGAATCGGGGCACGAGCGAGGCGGCCAGTGCGCCCGCCCGCTCGGCGTCGAGGTCCGCCACCGTGAGCCGGGAGGCGCCGGCCTCCAGCAGCGCGGCCGAGACGGCGGCCCCGGCCCCGCCGGCGCCGATGACGACGACGTGGCCGAGGTCCGCGTCGGGCAGGCCGTCGCGGAGCGCGGAGGCGAAACCGGTGACGTCGGTGTTGTGGCCGACGCGCCGGCCGTCCGCGAGCAGGACGGTGTTGACGGAGCCGATCGCCGCCGCCGAGGCGGTCACCTCGTCCAGGTGGGCGAGGACGCGTTGCTTGCACGGATGGGTGATGTTGAGGGCGTTAAACCCCAGCAGGGCGGCGCCGTCCAACACCCGGGCGATCGTCGCGTCCACCTCGCCCCCGCCGTCCACCGCGAGCAGATCGATGGGCCGGTAGAGATAGCGCAGCCCCTGCTCGTCGGCCTCCCGCTCGTGCAGTGGCGGCGTCAGGGAGGGCAGCACGCCCTCGCCCAGGAGCCCGACCAGGTACGACTCTCCGACTACGCTCATGCGTCCTCCTCGACCACCGCGTGCGCCCACCGCGCGGAACCGCGCTTGACAAAGCGCCGCGGGGTTTCTTAACGTACCAGATAGTTCATTAGCGAGGAGGCGGGATGGCCAGGCTGGATCACGAGCGGATCCGCGATGCGGATCGCACGCGTGCCGAGATCCTGGCCGTGGCGACCCAGGAGTTCGCCGACCGTGGCTACTCCGGCGCCCGCGTGGACGAGATCGCGCGCCGGATGAGCACGACCAAGCGCATGATCTACTACTACTTCGGCGGCAAGGAGCAGCTCTACGTGAGCGTGCTGGAGGCCGCCTACGCCGAGATGCGCGGGTACGAGCAGGAGCTCGACGTCTCCGATCTCGAGCCGGTGGAGGCCATCCGTGCTATCGCCGAGCGGACCTTCGACCACCACACCAGCCGTCAGGACTTCGTCCGGCTCGTGGCGATCGAGAACATCCACCGCGCCGCGTTCCTGCGCGAGGTGGGGGAGCCGGAGAGCCTCGCGCTCCCGGCGCTCGAGCTGATCGACGAGGTGCTGCGGCGCGGGAGGGCGGCGGGCGTGTTCCGCGACGACCTCGACGCCACCGACGTGCACTTGGCGATCAGCTCCTTCTGCGTCTTCCCGGTGGCCAACCGCCACACGTTCGGGTACCTCTTCGGCCGCGATCTGCTGAACCAGGCGCGCGCCCCGCATTACCGGCGGATGCTCGGCGACATGATCGTCGCGCTCCTGACCGCAGACCGTTGATCCCTGCCGGGACGCTCCCGGCGGATCGAATAGCCCCAAAAAGAAACGAGTGTCGACGATGACCACCGTCGCCCCTGCCCCTACGCGCACCCGCACACCGGTGCGCGCGGCCTTCGCCGGATTCCTCGGCTCGGCCGTCGAGTATTACGACTTCTTCATCTTCGGGTCGGCCGCAGCGCTGATCTTCCCGCACATCTTCTTCCCGGACGCCGACACCACCGCGCGCGTGATGTCGTTCGCGACGTTCGGGTTCGCCTACGTGGCGCGCCCGGTCGGCGCGGTGATCCTGGGGCACTTCGGCGACAAGATCGGCCGGAGGAAGGTGCTGGTCTTCACGCTCGCGCTGATGGGCTTCTCCACCTTCGCGATCGGCTGCCTGCCCACCTTCGACACGGTCGGCTGGCTCGCCCCGGTGCTGCTGGTGTTCTGCCGGCTGCTGCAGGGCCTGTCCGCCGCCGGCGAGCAGGCCGGCGCCAGCTCCATGACGCTCGAGCACGCGCCGGAGGGCCGCCGTGCCTTCTTCACCTCGTGGACGCTGACCGGCACGCAGGGCGGCCAGGTCCTCGCGGCCATCGCCTTCATCCCGATCATGTCGCTGCCGGAGGATGTGCTGTACTCCGTCGGCTGGCGCATCCCGTTCTGGCTGTCGGCCGTGGTGGTCGTCGTCGCGTTCGTCGTGCGCAAGTCGCTGCCGGAGTCGCCCGAGTTCGTCAGCGCCGCGGAGGGCGGTGAGATCGAGAAGCTCCCCCTGGTCGGCCTGCTGCGCACGAACTGGCGTGATGTGCTGCGCGTCGTCGTCCTCGCCATGATCGCCGCGGTCTCCACCGTGTTCGGCAACCTGGCCATCGCCTACGGGACGGACGCCGGGCTCGACGCGTCGGTGACGCTCTGGCTGGTGGTGGTCGCCAACATCGTGGCGCTCGTCACGCAGCCGCTGTTCGGGATGCTCGCCGACCGGATCGGCCGCAAGCCGGTCTTCATCTACGGCGCGCTCGTCAGCGCCGTGCTGATGCCGTTCTACCTGCAGTCGATGTCCGGCTCGGAGGTCTGGGTCACGTTCCTGCTCGCGGTGGCGGTGTTCTCCTTCGGCTACGCCGCGGCCAACGCGGTCTGGCCGTCGTTCTACAACGAGATGTTCCCGCGCGAGGTGCGCTTCTCCGGCGTCGCGATCGGGACGCAGCTCGGCTTCCTCATGGCCGGCTTCGCGCCGAGCATCGTCACGGCGATGGGCGGCACCGGGCCGGACGGCTGGGTCGTCATCTCGGTCTTCACCGCGGTGATCGCGGTGGTGGTGACGCTGGCGGCGCTCACGGCGCGGGAGACCGCGAAGACGCCGACGGCGGAGCTGGGCCGCCGCTAGGCGAGCCGGCCGCCGCTAGGCTGGCGGGATGCCGGGGCCGGAGATCGTCGAAGCGCACCTTCCACCGCTGAACGAGCGCGTGGAGGCGCCGCCGACCTACCGGCCGCGGCATCCGCTGGTCGCCGAGTGGCGCCCGATCGCGGCGGCCGACGTCGACGCGGTGCTCGCCGTGCTGCGCGCGAGCGACGCGAGCGACCACCCGAACTACCTCACTACGCGCGAGGAGCTGGAGGACGAGCTCGCCTTCAGCTTCCTCGACCTCGACCGGGACACCCTCCTCGCGGTCGGACACGACGGCGCGGTGCTCGCGGTCGGCTCGGTGCTGGAGCCGCCGCGCCAGGTCACGCTCGTGCGCGAGTTCATGAACGGCGCCGTGCATCCCGATCACCGCGGGAAGGGCATCGGCCGCGAGCTGATCGCCTGGCAGCGGGCGCGCGGGGAGCAGAAGCTCGCCGCCCTCGACTCCGTGCTGCCCGGCTGGCTGGTGGGGTACGCCGACCGGCGCGCTCCCGACCGCGAGCGGCTGCTGACGGCCGCCGGCTTCACGGCGGTCCGCTGGTTCCACACCATGGAGCGCGACCTCGCCGAGCCGATCCCGGAGGTGACCCCGACGGAGGACGTGCGGATCGTGCCGTTCGCGGCCGAGCTGGCCGACGCCGTGCACGCCGCCCGCGACGAGGCCTTCCTCGACCACTGGGGGAGCCAGCCGCTGAGCGACGAGCAGTGGGCCTCGCTGATCGGCGGGACGTTCGCCCCCGAGGTGTCGTTCGTGGCGCTGGCGGGGGACGACGTCGCCGGTGTCGTCCTCTCGGATGTGAACGAGGACGACTGGGCGGGGCAGGGCTTCTCCGGCCCCTACATCTCCACGGTCGCCGTCACCCGCGCGCACCGCGGCCGCCGGATCGCGCCGGCGCTGCTCGGCGCGGTGCTCGCCGAGAGCCGTCGCCGCGGCTGGCAGAAGGCGGTCCTCGACGTCGACGCGGCGAGCCCGACCGGCGCGGACAGTCTCTACACGGGGATGGGGTTCGTCACGACGTTCGGCGAGACCGCGCTGGTCCGGGAGTACTGAGTCCCTTTCCCTAGAATCGAGGGATGACCGACCAGGCGACGCGATTCCGGCTCGACATCGCCTACCAGGGCACCGACTTCAACGGCTGGGGCCGCCAGCCCGCGCTCCGCACGGTGCAGGGCGAGCTGGAGGCCGCGCTCGCCACGATCTTCCGGCGCGCCGGCGACGCGCCGCTGCTGACCGTCGCCGGCCGTACCGACGCGGGCGTGCACGCGCGCGGACAGGTCGCCCACGTCGACCTCTCGGCGGAGCAGGTCGCCGTGCTGCGCAAGCCGCACGGGAAGCGGCCTCCGCTGACGGCGCACGAGGCGCTGGCCCGCCGGCTGAACGGCATCCTCGGACCGGTTGCCGACGTCGTGGTGCTGCGCGCGGCGGAGGCGCCGACCGGGTTCGACGCCCGGTTCTCCGCGGTCTGGCGGCGCTACGAGTACCGCGTCGCCGACCGGCTCGCACTGCGCGACCCGCTGCAGCGGCACCGCACCGCCTGGGTCTCGGCGGACCTCGACGCCGACGCGATGGACCTCGCGTCGCACGGGCTGCTCGGCCTCCACGACTTCGCCAGCTACTGCAAGGCGCGCGAGGGGGCGACGACGATCCGCACCCTGCTCGACTTCTCCTGGCGCCGCGACGACGACGGCGTACTGGTGGGGGAGGTCGTGGCGGACGCGTTCTGCCACAGCATGGTCCGCGCGCTGGTCGGCGCCTGCGTGGAGGTCGGCGAGGGATCGCTGACGCCGGGCGACCTGGTCGAGCTCCGCGACGAGCGCGTGCGCACCAGCGCCTTCAAGGTGATGCCGGCCCGCGGGCTGACCCTGATGGAGGTGGGCTACCCGGACGACGCGGAGCTCGCGCTGCGGGCCGAGCAGACCCGCGGGATGCGCTCGCTCTGACGTGCCGTACCGCCTCGGTTTGACCCCCTCCGGGCGTGTCGCGTACTATTGATGTTTGGTGTCGGCGCCACACTGCGGCGCGACCCACGAACGTGAGCCCTCCACCGGCTTCGGTTCCCGTCTCGTCGAGACGGCAACCCCCATCGGAGTGGGATTCACGAACTCCTCCGTTCGATACAGAAAGCAGCCACTACTGTGACGCGCACTTACACCCCGAAGGCAGACGAGATCCAGCGCGACTGGGTCGTCATCGACGCGACCGATGTCGTGCTCGGCCGTCTCGCCAGCCACACCGCCGCCATCCTGCGCGGCAAGAACAAGGCGACCTTCGCCCCCCACATGGACATGGGCGACTTCGTCATCATCGTGAACGCCGACAAGGTGGCCCTCACCGGCCAGAAGGCGGCGCAGAAGAAGGCGTACCGCCACTCCGGCTACCCGGGCGGCCTCAAGGCCACCACCTACTCGGAGCTCCTCGAGAAGAACCCGGTCCGCGCCGTCGAGAAGGCCGTCCGCGGCATGCTGCCGAAGACCTCGCTCGGCCGCGCCCAGCTCCGCAAGCTGAAGGTCTACACCGGAAGCGAGCACCCGCACGCCGCCCAGCAGCCGAAGCAGTACACGCTCGGCCAGGTCGCCCAGTAAGCGATCCAGACCTTCACGACTGACTAAAGACAAAGGATTATCACCACCGTGGCGAAGATCGCAGACAGCATCGACTCGGCCCAGGCCGACAACGTCGAGTCCTACTCGACCGAGACCCCCGAGAGCGCGGCTCCTGCCGCCCCGCGTCCCGTCCTCTCCGTGCCCGGCGCGGCCGTGGGCCGTCGCAAGGAGGCCATCGCGCGTGCGCGCCTGGTCCCGGGCTCCGGCACCATCACGGTCAACGGCCGTGAGTTCGCGGACTACTTCCCGAACAAGCTGCACCAGCAGCTCATCACCGACCCGTTCAAGATCCTCGACCTCATCGGCTCGTACGACGTCGTCGCCCGCATCACCGGCGGCGGCCCGTCGGGTCAGGCCGGCGCGCTGCGCCTCGCCATCGCCCGTGCGCTGAACGAGATCGACCGCGAGAACAACCGTCCGACCCTCAAGAAGGCCGGCTTCCTGACCCGCGACGCGCGCGTCACCGAGCGCAAGAAGGCCGGTCTCAAGAAGGCCCGCAAGGCTTCGCAGTTCTCCAAGCGTTGACGCACCCCAGCGTCTAGGCTTCGGTTCATGCCCCGCCTTTTCGGAACCGACGGAGTCCGCGGACTCGCGAACGGTACGCTCACCGCCGACCTGGCGCTCGGCCTCGCGCAGGCAGCTGCTGCTGTCCTGACGCGAGGCCGCAGCGCCGAGGCGCGGCGCGCCGCGGGCAAGCGCCCGCTGGCGATCGTCGCCAGGGACCCCCGGGTCTCCGGCGAGTTCCTCTCGGCCGCCGTCGCGGCCGGGCTGGCCAGCTCAGGCATCGACGTCTACGACGCCGGTGTCATCCCGACGCCGGCCACGGCCTTCCTCATCGCCGACTTCGACGCCGACTTCGGCGTGATGGTCTCGGCGTCCCACAACCCGGCTCCCGACAACGGGATCAAGATCTTCGCGCGCGGCGGCACCAAGCTGCCCGACGTCGTCGAGGACCGCATCGAGCAGCACCTCGACATGGAGAAGCTGACTCCGACCGGCGCCGAGGTCGGCCGCATCCGCCGCTTCGCGGACGCGGAGGACCGCTATGTCGTGCACCTGCTCGCGAGCCTCCCGCACCGCCTCGACGGCATCCACGTCGTGCTCGACTGCGCCCACGGCGCGGCCGCGGGCATCTCGCCCGAGGTGTTCACCGACGCGGGCGCCCGGGTGACCGTCATCGGCGACTCGCCCGACGGCATGAACATCAACGACGGCGTCGGCTCCACCCA
The DNA here is from genome assembly GCF_014217625.1 of Leifsonia shinshuensis. Taxonomy (NCBI): domain Bacteria; kingdom Bacillati; phylum Actinomycetota; class Actinomycetes; order Micrococcales; family Microbacteriaceae; genus Leifsonia; species Leifsonia shinshuensis. The sequence goes on from NZ_CP043641.1 coordinate 4,054,026, forward strand.
CCTCGACAACCTGGCGAAGGCCGTCCTCGCGGCCGGCGCGGACGTCGGCATCGCCCACGACGGCGACGCCGACCGCTGCCTCGCGATCGACGCCGACGGCAACGTGGTCGACGGCGACCAGATCATGGCGATCCTCGCGGTCGGCATGAAGGAGCGCGGCAAGCTCACCGACGACACGCTCGTCGCCACCGTGATGAGCAACCTCGGCCTCAAGATCGCCATGCGCGAGCATGGCATCCGGATCGTGGAGACCGCCGTCGGCGACCGCTACGTGCTCGAGGAGATGAACCAGAACGACTACGCCCTCGGCGGCGAGCAATCGGGCCACGTCATCATGCGCGAGTTCGCGACCACCGGCGACGGCATCCTCACCGGCCTGCACCTCCTCAGCGAGATGGCGCGCCAGCGCAAGCCGCTGTCCGAGCTGGCCAAGGTGATGACCGTGTATCCGCAGGTGATGGTCAACGTGAAAGGCGTGGACCACCACGCCGTGCACACCGACGAGCCGCTGCAGCTCGCCGTCCAGACCGCCGAGGCGGCGCTGGGCGACACCGGCCGGGTGCTCCTGCGCCCGTCCGGCACCGAGCCGCTGGTGCGCGTCATGGTGGAGGCCGCGGACCAGCACACGGCGGAGCGCCTCGCCAACGAGCTGGCGGACGTCGTGCGGGAGCGGCTGGGCGTCTGAAGGTCCGGCCGCGGCCGCCGGCGCGTAGGCAGCCGGTCAGTCCGCGGCGGCCTCGCGGTCGAGCCGGGCGTTCCGCTCGCGCACGAAATCGGACACCGAGAAGGGCCGCGTGCGCTCCGGCAGGAGCGCCGTGTCGGCCAGCCCCTCGAGCAGTGCGCCCGGTTCGGTCTCGAGCGTGACGGCGAGCTGCAGCAGTGTCAGCAGGGTCGGGTTCCCGGTGCCGCGTTCGACCTTGCCGTAGTTGGCGACGTCGACCTGGCTGAGGTTGGCCACCTCGTACTGCGAGAGGCCGAGCTCGACGCGCCGGCTCCTGAGCCGGTCGCCCAGGATGCGGGCTGCCTCGAAGCGCGGGGACGACATGCGTCTACTCTGCGGTCCCGCGTGGTCTTTTCCCAGAGTGCGAAGACTATGTGTACGCATTCATGGCGCATATATACGCCTAGTGCGTTTCCTGGGCGCGCTTCGCCGCGATGAAGTCGGCCACCGAGAAGGCGTGCTCCCGATCGGGGAGCATGCCGTCGCCGTACAGCCCGGTCACGAGCACGGCGGGATCGAGGTCGAGTGCGGTCGCGAGCCGCACGATGGTGTGGAGCTCCGAGTTGGCCTCGCCGCGCTCCACGCGCCCGTAGTTGGTGACGTGCATGTCCGCGAGCTGGGCGATCTCCTCCTGGCTGACGCCGAGCGCCATCCGGGCCGAGCGCACCCGCTGACCGAAGAGCTGGGCGGCGTGCGAGCGTGGTGTAGCCATGCCTCATGCCTACGGGATGCCGGAGGGGCGGGCCAGAGTCTTCGAGCACGCGCCCTGTGTGCTCGCATCCTCTGGACTCGAAGCGTGCGGACCCCGGTCAGAGCTTGCGCAGCAGCACGGAGCTGACCGTGTGGTCGGCCTCCTTGCGCAGCACGAGCTTCGCCCGGGAGCGCGTCGGCCGGATGTTCTGGATCAGGTTGGGCTCGTTGATCGCCGTCCAGATCGACGCCGCGCGCGCCCGCGCCTGCTCCTCGGTGAGCTGCGAGTAGCGGTGGAAGTACGACTTGGGGTTGGCGAAGGCGCCGCGCTGGAGCTTCAGGAAGCGCTCCTCGTACCAGTGCGCGATGTCCCGGGTCCTGGCGTCGACGTACACGCTGAAGTCGAAGAGGTCGCTCACCGCGAGCCGGTTGCCGCCGCCCGCGGGCTGGAGGACGTTGAGCCCCTCCACGATGAGCACGTCCGGACGGCGCACCACGATCTCCGCGTCCGGCACGATGTCGTAGCTGAGGTGCGAGTAGAACGGAGCGCGGACCTCCGGAGCCCCGCTCTTCACCTCGGTGACGAACCGCAGCAGCGCGCGCCGGTCGTACGACTCCGGGAAGCCTTTCCGCTCCATCAGGCCGCGCCGCTCCAGCTCGGCGTTCGGGAGCAGGAACCCGTCGGTCGTGACGAGCTCGACGCGCGGGGTGTCGTCCCAGCGGGAGAGCAGCTCGCGCATGAGGCGCGCGATGCTGGACTTGCCCACGGCCACCGACCCGGCGACGCCGATCACGAACGGCGTCTTCTGCGCGCGCTCCCCGAGGAAGTCGCTCGTGACGCGGTGCAGCTGTTTGGTGCCGCCGACGTACAGGTTGAGCAGCCGGCTGAGCGGCAGGTAGACCTCCTCGACCTCCCGCAGGTCCAGCGGGTCGCCGAGGCCGCGCAACTGCACGATCTCGGTCTCCTTGAGCGGCAGCCGGGTGTTCTGCGCCAGCTCGGCCCAGTCGGAACGGCTCAGCTCCACGAAAGGGGTGCTGGACTCGCCGTTCGCCGTGGATCCGCCGCGAGCGGCGCCGTTCTCAGCCATAGGCGACAAGTCTAAGGTGCGCCCAGGTTAGACTCGGGTGCATGTGTGGAATCGTGGGGTACGTCGGTACCGACAAGAGCCTGGAGGTGCTGCTCGGCGGCCTGAAGCGCCTCGAGTATCGCGGCTATGACTCGGCCGGCGTCGCCGTCATCGACCCCGAGGGCCGCCTCGGGACGGCCAAGAAGGCCGGCAAGCTCTCGGTGCTCGCCGACGACCTGCAGGCCAACCCCATCCCGAACGGCGGCACCGGCATCGGCCACACCCGCTGGGCGACGCACGGCGGCCCGACCGACCGCAACGCGCACCCGCACCTGGGCGACGAGGGCCGCCTCGCCGTCATCCACAACGGCATCATCGAGAACTTCGCCAGCCTCAAGGACGAGCTGCTGGCCGACGGCTTCGCGTTCGAGTCCGAAACGGACACCGAGGTCGCGGCCGTGCTGCTCGGCCGCGAGTACCGCGCCACCGGCGACCTGAGCGAGGCGTTCCAGCGCGTCGTCTCCCGCCTCGAGGGCGCGTTCACGCTCCTCGCGCTGCACCAGGACCAGCCGCACGTCGTCGTCGGCGCGCGCCGCAACTCCCCGCTCGTGATCGGTCTCGGCGAGGGCGAGAACTTCCTCGGCTCCGACGTCGCAGCGTTCGTCGAGCACACCCGCCGGGCGCTCGCGATCGGCCAGGACCAGATCGTCACGATCACCCCCGAATCCGTCACCGTGACCGACTTCGCCGGCGCCGCGGTCGAGGTGGAGCCGTTCGAGGTCGCCTGGGACGCCTCCGCCGCCGAGAAGGGCGGCTGGTCGTCGTTCATGGCCAAGGAGATCGCCGAGGAGCCGGACGCCGTCGCGAACACGCTGCGCGGCCGCATCGTCGACGAGGCCGTGCACATCCCGGAGCTCGACGCGATCGGCGACGCCTTCCTCGAGGGCATCGACCGCATCACCATCGTCGCCTGCGGCACCGCCGCGTACGCGGGTCTGGTCGGCAGCTACGCGATCGAGAAGTGGGCGCGCGTCCCCGTCACGGTCGAGCTCAGCCACGAGTTCCGCTACCGCGAGCCGGTCCTCACCGACGGCACGCTGGTCATCTCGATCAGCCAGTCCGGCGAGACCATGGACACGCTGATGGCGGTCAAGTACGCCCGCGAGGCCGGTGCGAAGGCCATCTCGGTCTGCAACACCCAGGGCGCGACCATCCCGCGCGAGTCCGACGCGGCGCTCTACACGCACGCCGGCCCGGAGGTCGCGGTCGCCTCGACCAAGGCGTTCGTGGCGCAGATCACCGCGCTCTACCTCTTCGGCCTCCACCTCGGCCGGGTGCGCGGCACCCTGTCCGCCGCGCAGCAGCGCGACGCCGTCGCCGAGCTCCAGGCCGTGCCGGAGAAGATCGCCACCGTGCTCGAGTCGCACGCGACGATCGCCCAGCTCGCGCACTGGATGTCGGACACCCGCTCCGTGCTCTTCCTCGGCCGCCACGTCGGCTACCCGATCGCCCTGGAGGGCGCGCTCAAGCTCAAGGAGCTCGCGTACATCCACGCCGAGGGCTTCGCCGCCGGCGAGCTCAAGCACGGCCCGATCGCGCTCATCGAGCCGGGCCAGCCCGTGTTCGTCGTCGTGCCGAGCCCCCGCTGGTCGGACGAGCTGCACAAGAAGGTCGTCTCCAACATCCAGGAGATCCGCGCCCGCGGCGCCCGCGTGATCGCGATCGCCGAGGCCGGGGACGCCGCCGTGCTGCCGTTCGCCGACGAGGTCATCCGCATCCCGCTCGCCGCGCCGCTGTTCGAGCCGCTGCTGTCGGTGGTGCCGCTGCAGATCTTCGCCATGGAGCTGTCGGCCGCCAAGGGCCTGGACGTGGACCAGCCGCGCAACCTGGCCAAGTCCGTCACCGTGGAGTAGGAGCGGCCGTGATCGCCGGCATCGGGATCGACGTCGTCGATCTGGCGCGCTTCGCCCGATCGCTGGAACGCAGCCCGAAGCTGCGGGAGCGTCTCTTCACCGAGGCGGAGCGCGGCCTGCCGGTGCACTCCCTCGCCGCGCGGTTCGCCGCCAAGGAGGCGCTCATCAAGGCGCTGGGCGGTTCGCACGGCGTGCGCTGGCACGACATGGAGATCGTGCCCGACGAAGAGAGGAACCCGGGTTTCGTGCTGCACAACGTGGTCGGACGCCAGGTCGCCGAGCGGGGCATCGCGCGCATCCACGTGACGATGTCGCACGACGCCGGGATCGCGTCCGCGTTCGTCGTGCTGGAGCGCGACGCGTGAGCGGCGGATTCCGGGAGGCCGTCGTCGACCTGGACGCGGTGACCGCGAACGTCGCGCGCCTGCGCGAGATCGTCGCCACAGAGCACGTCATGGCCGTGGTCAAGGCGAACGCCTACGGGCACGGAGCGGTCGAATGCGCCCGCGCTGCGCTCGCGGGCGGCGCGGACTGGCTCGGCGTCGCGGACATCTCCGAGGGGCTGGCGCTGCGCTCGGCGGGCGTCGACGCCCCGGTGCTCGCGTGGCTGCACGACCCCGACGAGGACTTCGCCGCTGCCGTCGCCGCCGGTATCGACGTCGGGATATCGTCGCGCGCGCAGCTGGAGGCCGCGGCCGCCGCGGGCACGGTCTCCCGCCCGGCGTTCGTGCAGCTCAAGCTCGAGACCGGGTTGAGCCGCAACGGCGTCCCCGCGTCCGAATGGGAGTCCGTCGTGGCCCGCGCGCGCGAGCTCGAAGAGTCGGGGACGCTCGTCGTGCGGGGCCTGTTCAGCCACCTGTCGAACGCGTCGCCCGCGGACGACCGCGCCGCCATCGCGTTGTTCTCGTGGGGAGTCGAGCGCGCGGAGGCCGCCGGACTCCGTCCGTCGCTGCTTCACATCGCCGCCAGCGCCGCGGCCCTCAGCCTCCCGGAGTCGCGCTTCAACCTGGTGCGGTTCGGGCTGGCCGTCTACGGCCTCAGCCCGTTCGGCGCCGCGTCGGCGGCGGAGCTGGGACTGCGCCCGGCGATGACGCTGCGCGGCCGCGTCGCGGCGGTCCGGCGAGTTGCCGCGGGCACCGGTGTCTCGTACGACTACACGTATCGCACAGAGGCCGAGACCACGCTCGCGCTCGTCCCGCTCGGGTACGCCGAGGGCATCCCGCGCCACGCGTCGGGCCGGGGCCCGGTGTCCATCGCCGGGCAGCGCTACCGGGTCTCCGGCCGCGTCGCGATGGACCAGTTCGTGGTGGATGTCGGTGACGCCGAGGTGGCGGTCGGCGACGAGGTCGTGCTGTTCGGCGACCCCGCCGAGGGCGTCCCCGGCGCGGACGACTGGGCCGAGGCGGCCGACACCATCAACTACGAGATCGTCACCCGGCTGGGCGGCCGGCTGCGCCGCAGCTACCGCGGGGGTCCGGCGTGACCAGCCGCGTCCTGTTCGAGCGCACGGTCGACACCGGCGAGGCCATGCACGAGCTGGGACTCGAACTGGCCGGGATGCTCGGCGCCGGCGACCTCCTGGTGCTGACCGGCCCGCTCGGCGCCGGCAAGACGACGCTGACCCGGGGGATCGGCGAGGGCCTCGGCGTCCGCGGCCCGGTCACGAGCCCGACCTTCGTGCTGGCCCGCACGCACCCGAGCCTCGCGGACGGCGCACCGCTGGTGCACGTCGACGCCTACCGCCTCGGCAGCGCCGTGGAGCTGGACGACCTCGACATCGACTTCACCGGCTCGGTCGTCGTGGTCGAGTGGGGCGGCGGGATGCTCGACGGCGTCGCGGAGTCGTGGCTGGAGGTCGACATCGTGCGGCCGACCGGCGCCGCCGATGCGGCGGGCGACGACCTCTCCGAGGTCGACCTCGGCGACGTGGACCTCGACGCCGACGAGCCTCGCACGGTCACCGTGACCGGCTTCGGCCCCCGCTGGCAGTCCTGAGCACCGCCGAGGGGCACGTAAACGCCCCTAAAACCGGGTTTTAGGGGCGTTTACGTGCCCCTCGATGGTGCTGGGGCGCTGGACGTCAGCGTGCGCTCTGAAGCACGCCGACGTCGGCCAGGCCGTCCCCCACGGCCGTGGTCGGGACATCGAACACCTGCACGTCGCGCTCGGGCAGCGTGTACGCCGGCCAGCCGGGGTCGCCCGTCGCGATGAACCGCACCGCGGCGCCGTGCACCTCGTCCGCCAGGGAGGCCGGCGGCTGCTCGCCCGCGATGTAGCCCACCCGCTCGCTGTCCAGGCAGTCGAAGAAGAACGGGACGTCCAGGCAGTGGACGGCCGCGCCGAAGGTGGGCGACGTCCAGGCGAAGCGGTAGATCCACGCGGGGACCCCCGCCGCCGCGCGGGACTCCGCGATCTCACGGGCGGGCGCGCGGAACATCGCGTCCGTGACGAACTGCCCGAGCGTCCCGGCGGCGTCGAGCCCGGCGTGCGCGGCGACGTAGGCGCCCGCGGCGTCCTCCGGCACGCCGATCGTCGCCAGCAGCCCCGCCGGGTCGGCGCCGGCCAGGGCGTCGCGGAGCTCGGTGACGGCCATGTTGAACTCGTTGTCCGTCGCGCCGAGCACGAGGGACTTGTCGGCGCCGACGCCGTCCGCGATCGCGTCCCCGATGGCGGCGGGCACGAGGTCGCCGTCCACCACCGGGGCCCAGCGCAGTGCCGAGCCGGAGGCCAGCGCGCGAAGCGGTGCGAGCGGGTCGGCGGGCGCGTCCGGTGAGGTGACGGCGTCGTCCTCGGCCTGCAGGGCCAGGATGCGCTCCTCGGTCAGCGTGGACAGGCCTGCGCGGGTGGGCGCGACCCCGGCCGTGGCGGCGAGGGCGCGGCCGTACCGCTCCGCGTCCTCCAGGGTCACACTCGCCGTGGTGCCCGAGATCGAGTACACGCGCTGGAACAGGCTCGCGGCGCGCGGAACGGTCAGCAGCGTGAGCACCGCCCCGCCGCCCGCCGACTGCCCGGCGATCGTGACCGACGCCGGGTCGCCGCCGAAAGCCGCGATGTTGTCGCGGACCCACTCCAGCGCCAGGATCCAGTCGAGGATGCCGCGGTTGGTGGGCGCGTCCTCGATCCAGCCGAAACCGTCGAAGCCGAGACGGTAGGAGACGCTGACCGTCACGACGCCGTCGCGGTTGAACGCGAGCCCGTCGTACCAGGGGCTGGCGGGGGAGCCCGCGACGTAGCCGCCGCCGTGGATGTAGACCAGCACGGGCAGCGCGGCGGCGGTGTCGCCGGGCCGGGGCGTGAAGACGTCCACATTGAGCGTCGACTCGCCGGGGTACGACGGCTCGGGGATGAGCGTGATCTCGGCGAGTGCCGTGCGCTGCGGGGTCGCGCCGTGCTCTCCGGCGTCCAGGACGCCCTCCCACGAGCGGTGCGGGACGGGGGCGGCGAAGCGGAGGTCGCCGACCGGCGGCTCTGCGAACGGGATGCCGAGGAAGGCGGCGGAGCCGTCCCGCCATCGCCCGCGCACGCGGCCGGCGGAGATGGTGACTTCGGGGTGGTCGAGGGTGCTGTCTGTCACGGGGATTCTCCTTCTCAGCGGACGGACTTGATGGGGATGAGGACGAGGGCGGCCAGCGCGACGCACACCATCGCGAAGACGAACAGCGCCGGGTAGCCGCCGAGCGCGCCGATCAGCAGCGCCGCGATCGCGGGGCTGAGCGCCTGCGGGATGTTCGTCGCCACGTTCAGGATGCCGAGGTCCTTGGCGGCCGCGACGCCGCCGCCGGGCAGCACCTCGGTCATCAGGGCGGTGTCGCACGCCATGTAGAGGCCGAAGCCGAAGCCGTTGATCGCCGACATGAGCAGCATCCCTGTGATGGTCGGCATCAGCAGCGGCATCGCGAGGCCGACGATCATCAGCACGGAGGCGAGGTAGATGAAGACCTTGCGACGGCCGAGCTTGTCGCTCAGCCAGCCGGCCAGGGCGACCGAGACGACGGTGGTGACGAGCGACGCGATGCTGATCACGCCGATCTGCGCGTTCGCCTGCTTCAGCGACATCCCGATGTAGTCGGTGAGGATGAAGAGCTGGTAGCTGAAGGCCACGAAGTAGCCGAGGATGAACAGGAACCGCGCCGCGAACGCCCAGGCGAAGTCGGGGTGCTTGCGCGGGTTGATCCAGAACCCGGCGAAGAACGCCCTCCAGCGGAACGGCGGCAGTTCGATGCTCTTGCTCGAGTAGTCGCGATTGAAGAGCACGAAGCCGAGCGTCACGAGGAGCACGACGATCCCGAACGCGGAGTAAGCGACCCCGACGTTCGAGGCGAGCATGCCGGCGGCGATGACGCCGATGGTGCTGCCGGCCATGGTGCCGATCCCGACCATCGCGGAGGCCATGCCCCGGCGGCTGCGCGGGAACCGGTCGGGGGTTATCGCGCTGAGCGGTCCCTGCATCGCGTTGAGGGCGACCTGGATGACGACCCAGAACACCGTGATCCAGAGGATGGACTGCAGCGAGCCCAGGCCGATCAGGAAAGCGGCGGCGACGGCGGTGCCGATCACCATCCACGGCGCGCGGCGGCCCATCCGGGAGCGCGTGCGGTCACTGAACGCGCCCACGATCGGCTGCGCGAACAGCGTGAACACGAAGGAGGTCGTGGTCACGATCGCGAGGTTGCCGACCTTGTGCGCCGGGTCGATGTTCGTGACCTGGTTGGGCAGCAGCACGCTGATCAGGCCGGAGTAGGTCGCGAAGAGCACCAGGGAGGTGATCGCGAGCGAGGGGAGCAGCCCGCGGCGCGCGAGCGGGCTGACGGTGCCCGCGGTGTCCGCCGCGTCGGTCTCGGTCGCAGCGGCGGTGGCCGGTGAGAGGGGTGCTGGATCGGGGGAGCTCGATGACATCGTCGTCACGGTCGGTCCTTTCGGGGATGTGATTACCCGCGTAAGCATGACGCATGACCGCGATTAATTCAAGTATCGAATCAAATCGTCGGGAAAGGCGCACCGATCGTGACCAGCGCGAGGGGATCGTAGAGGAGGGCGTCGCGGGCGACGCGGGCCGCGCCGAGCAGGGCGGCATCCTCGCCCAGGCGCCCCGGCACGACGGCGATCGGCGTCGCGGTCGCGGCGATCGCCGGGCCGTCCAGCGCGAACGCGCCGGCGATGGACTCCGCCAGGTCTGCCCAGTAGCCGTCCAGCACGACGACTTCGGGGTCGACGGTCATCGTCACGATGCGCAGGGCGTGCGCGATCCACGGCAGTGCGGCCTCCCACGCGGCGCTCGCGCGGGCCTCCCCGGCCTGGATGCGGGCGACCAGCTCGCGCAGCGCGTCCGTCAGCCCGCGTTCGGCGACCTCCGCGGCCAGGCCGGCCTCGGCCAGGACGACATCCGGGCCGGCGACGGTGACCAGGCAGCCGCGCTGGCCGCACAGGCAGCGCGCGCCCTGCGGATCGACCGCGATGTGGCCGAAGGCGCCCGCGAAGCCGTGCGCGCCGGCGACGAGCGCGCCGTCCGCGACGATCGCGCCGCCGATGCCCGAGTTGCTCTTGGCGTAGACCAGATCGCGGACTCCCGCGCCCGCCGCCTCCAGCTCCGCGAGCTCGGCCAGCGCGGCGACCGTGCCGTCGCTCGCGAGCGTGGCGGGCGGCAGCTCCCCGACCCGCTGCCGGAGCCCGGCGAGGACGTCCACGACGCCCCACTCGAAGTCGGTGTCGGCGACGACCACGGGAGGGGTGCCGCCGATCGGCGCGAACACCACGACGGTCAGGTCGACCACGCGCCTGCCGAGTCCGGCCGCGGCGTCGAGGGTGCGGGCCAGCACGCGGGCGAGCACGTCGAGCACGCGCGCCGGGTCGCCCATCGGCCGGCCGTGGTGCTCCGACGTCCGGAACAGCGCGCGGCCGTCGACTGCCGTGAGCACCGCCGTCGCCTGGTCGGCGTCGAGCTGCAGGACGAGCAGGGCGACGTCGTCGGCGGCCAGGCGCAGCAGCGTGAGCGGCCGGCCGCGGGAGGCCGTCCCGCGCGGCGCGGCCTCCGGCTCCTCCGTCTCGCGCACGATCCCGGCCTCCACCAGTGCGGCGACGAGTGCGGTCACCGAGCCGCGGGCGAGTCCGGTGCCGTCCGCCAGCTGGCTGCGCGACTGCGGTCCGCGCTGCGCGAGGCGGTGCGCCACGAGCGCCAGGTTGTGGCGGCGCACATCGGCCGAGACGAGGGAGCCGGACGGGGAGGACGCCATGCCGACAGCTTCGCACACGGGAGGCCGGCGAGTCCGCGCGATGCCGCATCCCGGCTCGGCCCCTGCGGAGCCCACCCGGCGAATAGGCTGGTGGCATGCTCCTCGCCATCGACACCTCCGCGGGCACGAGTGTCGCCGTGGTCGACCGGGACGGCGGCATCCTCGCCGAAGTGACGGAACCCGACACCATGCGGCACGCCGAAGTGATCGGCGACCTCATCGCCGCGGCGCTGGACGCCTCCGGCACGCTCGTCGGCGAGCTCTCGGGCGTCGTGGCCGGGATGGGACCCGGACCGTTCACCGGTCTCCGGGTCGGCATCGCCGCCGCGACCGCGTTCGCGTTCGGGGCCGGCCGCCCGCTCGTCCCCGTCGTCAGCCACGACGCGGTGGCGTACGAGCGCTACCTGGCCGGGCACGCCGGGCCGCTCCTGGTCGTGACAGACGCGCGTCGCCGGGAGCGCTACTGGACGGCGTACTCGGGTGTGGACGAGCACGGCCTCCCGGTGCGCCTCGACGGCCCTGGGCTCGACAAGCCGGACGCGCTGCCGCATCCCGACCTCCCGCGCGAGGAGGCCGCCACCGTCTCGGCCGGGCTGCTCGGGATGATCGCGGAGCTGCGCTTCGCCGCCGGCCTCCCGTTCGACCGCGACGAGCCGCTCTATCTGCGCTCGCCGGATGTCACGCTGTCCGCGGGCCCGAAGCGGGTGAGCGCGTGAGCGCTCCGTCGTGGCAGCTGCGCCGTGCCACGGAGGCCGACGTGGAAGCGATCATGCTGCTGGAGACGGCGACGTTCGTCACCGACGCCTGGTCCGAGCAGTCGATGCGCTCCGAGGTGACCGGCCCGCACGGGTACTACCTGGTCGCGGTCGGTCTCGACGACCCGGATCGGATCGACGGCTACGCCGGGCTGCTCGCCCCGCGCGGCGCGGGCGAGGGCGACATCCAGACCATCGCGGTCGCGCCCGGCGCGCGCCGGCACGGCCTCGGCCGCGCGCTCATGCTCGCCCTGATCGGGGAGGCGCGCAACCGCGGCGCCCGCGAGGTGTTCCTGGAGGTGCGCGCAGACAACCCCGGCGCCCAGAACCTGTACCGCACGCTCGGCTTCGAGGAGATCGGCGTGCGCCCGCGGTACTACCAGCCAGACGGGGTGGATGCGATCGTCATGCGCCTGACCGTCCCGACCCCGGAGACCACGATCGCATGAACGACGCTCAGAACGGATCGCACGGCGGATCTCACGGCGACGGGCCGCTCGTGCTCGGCATCGAGACCTCCTGCGACGAGACCGGCGTCGGCATCGTGCGCGGCACGACCCTGCTCTCCAACACCATCGCATCCTCCATGGAGGAGCACGCCCGCTACGGCGGCGTCGTCCCGGAGGTCGCGGCGCGCGCCCATCTGGAGGCGCTCACCCCGACCCTTCGCACCGCCGTCGCCGACGCCGGGATCGAGCTCGCGGACGTCGACGCGATCGCGGTGACCAGCGGCCCGGGACTGTCCGGCGCGCTCATGGTCGGCGTCGGCGCGGCGAAGGCGCTCGCGCTGTCGCTCGGCAAGCCGCTCTACGCGGTCAACCACCTGGTCGGGCACGTCGGGGCGGACGTCCTCGACGCGGCGGGCGGTCCCGGCCATGCGGTCGAGGTCCCGACCGTGGCGCTGCTGGTCTCCGGCGGCCACACCTCGCTGCTGCTCGTGCGCGACCTGGTGTCCGACGTCGAACTGCTGGGCGAGACGATCGACGACGCGGCGGGGGAGGCCTTCGACAAGGTCGCCCGCGTGCTCGGCCTGCCGTACCCGGGCGGGCCGCAGATCGACCGGGTCGCCGCCGACGGCGATCCGCGTGCCATCCGCTTCCCGCGCGGGCTGACCAAGCCGAAGGACCTGGACCGGCACAGGTACGACTTCTCGTTCTCCGGGCTCAAGACGGCGGTCGCGCGCTGGGTGGAGCAGCGGCAGGACGCCGGCGACGAGGTGCCGGTCGCGGACGTGGCCGCCTCCTTCCGGGAGGCCGTGGCGGACGTCCTGATCACCAAGGCGATCGCCGCATGCCTCGACCACGACGTGCCCCGCCTGCTGCTCGGCGGCGGCGTCGTCGCGAACGCGCGCGTGCGCCAGCTCGCCGTGCAGCGGGCGGCGGAGGCCGGCGTGGCGCTGCGGATCCCCGCGCTCTCGCTGTGCACCGACAACGGTGCGATGATCGCGGCCCTGGGCGCGCAGCTGATCATGGCCGGGCGTGCGCCGAGCCGCCTGGACTTCGGCGCCGACTCGACGCTCCCGGTCACGGACATCCAGGTCGCGGAGGTCTGAGCCGGCGCGGTATTGCATGCGTTGACACGGCTTCCCGCCGCTGAGACGATTGATTCGGTACAGACTTTTCTCAGGAACTCACCAGAGAAGGAGATGGGCAGCATGTCCGATCCGAACACCCCGTCCGGCGCGCCAGAGCCCGAAGGGACGGACGGCAGCACGCCGGCCCAGCCGGTTCCGCCGTCCTCCGACATCCCGCCCGCCGCGGCGCCCGACGGCGTCCCGCCGACGCCCCCGGTCGCGCCTCCCGTTCCGCCGGCTCAGCCGGCGCAGCCCGGCTACGGGGCGCCGCAGCAGCCGTACGGTCAGCAGCCCTATGGGCAGCAGCCGCAGCAGCCGTACGGTCAGCAGCCCTATGGGCAGCAACCGCAGCAGCCCTACGGCCAGCAGCCGTACGGCCAGCAGCCGTACGGCCAGCAGCCCGGCCAGCCGGGGTACGGCCAGCCCGGGTACGGCCAGCCGGCCTACGGTCAGCCCGCGCCCGGCTACGCGCAGCCCTACGCGACGGCGCCCGCCACCAAGTCGCCGATCCTCAGCATCCTGTCGCTCGTCGGCGGCATCGTCGGCGTCGTCCTCAACTTCGCCTGGGGGATCGGCTTCCTGTTCGCGGTTGCCGCGATCGTCCTGGGCTTCATCGGCCGCAGGAAGGAGCCGCAGGCCAGGGGATTCTGGCTGACCGGCATCATCCTCGGCTTCGTGGGCGTGGTCATCGCGATCGTCTTCTGGATCGTGGCCGCGGTTCTGCTGGCCAGCTTCAGCACGAACTACCGGTAGTGACAGGTTCGCCGGCGGCTACAGCCGCTCGGCGAGCAACGCGGTGTGACGTCCGGCGACCCTGGTGAGGATCAGGGTCGCCGGACGGTCGCCCGACAGCTTGAGCCGGGTCCGGAGCGCGGCGGGGTCGACGTCCACGCCGCGCTTCTTGATCTCCAGCGTGCCGATCCCGCGCGTCCGCAGCGCCTTCTTGAGGTCCTTCTCGGCGAACGGCAGCGTCTCCAGGATGCGGAATCCGGCCGCGAACGGCGTCTCCACCGGCTCGTCCGCCGTGATGTAGGCGATGCCGTCGCCGAGCATCCGGCCGTCCAGGCGCCGCGCGAGGTCGCCGATCAGGCGCGCGCGGATGACCGCGCCGTCCGGCTCGTACAGGTATTCGCCGAGCTCGCCGGTCTCGGCGTCCTCGCTGTCGGCCTCGGCCGTCAGCTCGTTCGCCTCGTCGCCGCGCAGCACCAGGGCGGCGCGCCGGATGCCCGACCGGGCGAGCGCTCCGAACCACAGCCCGAGCTCCACGACCTGCCCGTCGGCGGACACCCACTGGGCCTCCGCGGTCGACGGGATGAGGTCGCGGTCGAAGCCGGGGCCGAGCTTGAGCCCGACCGAGCGGCCCGTCGCCAGCTCGTACGCGAAGCCGAGCGATGGTGTGTAGTCGTCGGGATCGGTCAGCCGGTCGGTGTCGGTGTGGCCCGCTGTGCGCCGGGCAGGGTCGAGGAAGACGCCGTAGATCGCGCGCAGGCTGACGTCCTCCGCGCGCCGGTGCTCGACCGTCGCGGACGGGAACGGGGCGAGGTTGAAGGCGGCGATCGCGGCCGTGACCTCGTCGGCGTCGACGGCCGTGACCTCCAGCTCGAGGGCTGCGAGGGCGAGGGCGTCCCCGCCGATGCCGCAGCCGAGGTCCGCGACGCGGGTCAGTCCGGCAGCGCGGAACCGTCCGGCGTGCCGCGCGGCGACCGAGAGGCGGGTCGCCTGCTCCAGTCCCGCCTCGGTGAACAGCATCCGGGAGGCGAACTCGCCGAACTTGCCGACCGCCTTCTTGCGGAGCTTCGCCTGCGTCAGCACAGCCGCCACCAGGCCAGGGGAGTGGCCCTGCTTGCGGAGTGAGGTGACCATCCCGAGCACGTCCTTCTCGGACCGGTACGGAGGCAGCGAGTCGAGCAGCCGGAGGCCTTCGGGGCTGAGCAGCTCGACGAGTTCGGACCGGTCCATGGGGACCACGGTACCTTCTGGCACTCACGTTGCGGGACTGCTAACGCACCCCCTAGACTCGTGTTAGCACTCTCCGTGCGAGTTTGCTAACGCAAACCGCGCCTACGCATTGTGTTCGCAAAGACTGAGTTCACCAAAGAAAGAGGTCAACCGTGTCGGTCTCCATCAAGCCGCTCGAAGATCGCATCGTCATCAAGCAGGTCGAGGCTGAGCAGACCACTGCTTCCGGTCTGGTCATCCCCGACACCGCGAAGGAGAAGCCCCAGGAGGGCGAGGTCGTCGCCGTCGGACCGGGCCGCATCGACGACAACGGCAACCGCGTTCCGCTCGACGTCGCCGTCGGCGACAAGGTGATCTACTCCAAGTACGGGGGCACCGAGGTCAAGTTCGGCGGCGAGGACTTCCTGGTCCTCTCGGCTCGCGACGTCCTCGCGGTCGTCGTCCGCTGACGCACCTTCTTTCGGCCGAGGCCCGGGCGCTGCTGCGCCCGGGCCTTCGTCGTCCGTGCGAGCGGTCGTGCCCGGCCTCCACCGCGTCCGCCCGTGTCGCCCGTTCGGAGTAGTGTCGTGGGAGTG
This sequence comes from Leifsonia shinshuensis, assembly GCF_014217625.1. NCBI lineage: Bacteria > Bacillati > Actinomycetota > Actinomycetes > Micrococcales > Microbacteriaceae > Leifsonia > Leifsonia shinshuensis. Next base: position 4,069,509 of record NZ_CP043641.1, read on the forward strand.
CCGCAGCCCCTCTCCGAACACCGCAGGTCCGGCCTGACCTACGCCGTCTCCGCCTACGTCCTCTGGGGCATCCTCCCCATCTACTTCCTCGCGCTCGCGCCGGCCAGCGCCTGGGAGATCGTGGCCTGGCGGGTGATCTTCTCGCTGGTGTTCTGCGCGATCGCGCTCTCGGTGACGCGCGCGTGGCGCACCTTCGGCGCCCTGCTGAAGGACCGCAGGGTCCTGTTCACGATGGGCCTCGCCGGCGCGCTCATCTACGTCAATTGGCAGACCTACGTGCTGGCCACCGTCAGCGGGCACGTCGTGGAGGCGGCCCTCGGCTACTTCATCAACCCGATCGTGACCGTCTTCCTCGGCGTCATCGTCCAGCGCGAACGCCTCCGCATCGCCCAGTGGGTCGCGGTCGGCGTCAGCGTGGTCGCGGTCGTCGTGCTCGCGGTCGGCTACGGGCAGGTCCCGTGGATCGCCCTCATCCTCGCGTTCTCGTTCGGCTTCTACGGCCTGATCAAGAAGCGCGTCGGCGGCCGGGTCGACGCCGTCTCCGGCCTGACCCTGGAGACGATGTGGCTGACGCCGGTCGCCATCGTGCAGCTCGTGGTCGTCAGCCTCACCGTCGGCCTGACCATCGGCTCGGTGAGCGCCTGGCACACCGTCGCGCTGGTCGGCGCGGGAGTGATCACGGCCGTCCCGCTGCTGTTCTTCGCCGCGGCCTCCCGCCGGCTGCCGCTGGTCTACATGGGCTTCATCCAGTACTTCGCGCCGTTCATCCAGTTCCTGGTCGGTGTCGCGGTGCTGCACGAGGCGATGCCGCCGGAGCGCTGGATCGGCTTCGCGATCGTGTGGCTGGCCCTCGCCATCCTGAGCGTCGACATGATCGTGGCGGCGCGCCAGGGGAAGAAGCAGGCGGAGCTGGATCTGGCGACGGTGGAGTGAGGCCTGCGCCGCCCTCCGCCGCGGAATATCCGCCCAGCTTGTGCCGTTACCATGGATCATCCACAACTCGCGCGACCTTGATAGGGGTGAAATGGACCAGGCGGATCCGTTCGGATTCATCGGTTTGACCTACGACGACGTCATGCTCCTCCCCGGGCACACCGACGTCATCCCGAGCGAGGCGGACACCTCGACTCGCCTGACCAAGCGGATCAGCATGGCGACCCCGCTCCTGTCCAGCGCCATGGACACCGTGACCGAGTCGCGCATGGCCGTCGCCATGGCCCGGCACGGCGGCATCGGCATCATCCACCGCAACCTCTCCATCGAGGACCAGGCCACGAACGTGGACAAGGTGAAGCGGTCCGAGTCGGGCATGATCACCAACCCGGTGACCACCACCCCCGACGCCACCGTCGAGGAGGTCGACCTCCTCTGCGGGCAGTTCCGCGTCTCCGGCCTCCCGGTCGTGGAGGGCGACGGAAAGCTCGTCGGCATCATCACCAACCGCGACATGCGCTTCGTCTCCCCATTCGAGCGCTCCACCACGCTGGTGCGCGACGTGATGACCCGCATGCCCCTGATCACCGCGCCGGTCGGCATCGACCCGGACGCCGCCGTCGCGATCTTCGCCGAGCACAAGATCGAGAAGCTGCCGCTCGTGGACGCCGACGGCCGCCTGCGCGGACTCATCACCGTCAAGGACTTCGACAAGAGCGAGAAGTACCCGAACGCCACCAAGGACGACGAGGGCCGCCTGCGCGTCGGCGCCGCGATCGGCTTCTTCGGCGACGCCTGGGACCGCGCGATGACCCTGGTCGACGCGGGCGTCGACGTCATCGTGGTGGACACCGCCAACGGCGACTCCGCCGGCGTGCTCGACATCATCCACCGGCTCAAGCATGAGCCGCGCGCCTCGCACGTCGACATCATCGGCGGCAACGTCGCGACCCGCTCCGGTGCGCAGGCGCTCATCGACGCGGGCGCGGACGCCATCAAGGTCGGCGTCGGCCCCGGCTCCATCTGCACCACCCGCGTCGTCGCCGGCGTCGGCGTGCCGCAGGTGACCGCGGTGTACGAGGCCTCGCTGGCCGCGCGCGCTGCGGACGTCCCGCTCATCGCGGACGGCGGCCTCCAGTACTCGGGCGACATCGCCAAGGCGCTGGTCGCGGGAGCGGAGAGCGTCATGCTCGGCTCGCTGCTGGCCGGCACGGCCGAGTCGCCCGGCGACCTGGTGTTCGTCAATGGCAAGCAGTTCAAGAACTACCGCGGCATGGGGTCGCTCGGCGCCCTCCAGACCCGGGGCAAGAAGACCTCGTACTCGCGCGACCGGTACTTCCAGGCGGACGTCCCCAGCGACGAGCAGCTGATCGCCGAGGGCATCGAAGGGCAGGTGCCGTACCGCGGCCCGCTGTCCGCCGTGGCGTACCAGCTCGTCGGCGGCCTTCGGCAGTCGATGTTCTACGTGGGCGCGCGGACGATTCCGGAGCTGAAGGAGCGCGGCCGGTTCGTGCGGATCACGGCGGCCGGGCTCAAGGAGTCGCACCCGCACGACATCCAGATGGTCGTGGAGGCGCCCAACTACCGCCGCTGAGTCAGCACCCTCCGACAACGGAGGAGATCCGGCCCCTCCGGGCCCCGATCTCCTCCGTTGTCTGCGTTTCGGGGGTGTCCCGGTCCGGATCTCCTCCTGTGCCAACGCCCCGGTTTCCCCTAAGCTGGAAGGCTTTGTCCACGGGGGAAGAGGAACCATGGGTCACATCGACGTCTCCGGCGTCTCGTACGCGCTCGCCGACGGGAGGCCGCTCCTGGACGACGTGTCGTTCCGGGTCGGCGACGGGAGCGTCTCCGCGCTGATCGGCGCCAACGGGGCCGGCAAGTCGACGCTGCTGCGGATCATCCGCGGCGAGCTGCGCCCGGACACCGGCGGCGTCGTGATCGACGGCGGCCTCGGCGTGATGGACCAGTTCGTCGGCCACGTCCGCGACGACCGGACGGTGCGCGACCTCCTCGTGCTCGTCGCGCCCGCCGCCGTCCGCCGGGCGTCGGAGGCGCTCGCCGCGGCCGAGGAGGCGATCGTCGAGCGCGACGAGACGGACACGCAGCTCCGCTACGCGACGGCGCTGACCGACTACGCCGACGCCGGCGGCTACGACCAGGAGGTCGTCTGGGACCACTGCACCGTCGCCGCCCTCGGCCTCCCGTTCGAGCGCGCCCAGTACCGCAGCGTCCGCTCGCTGTCCGGCGGAGAGCAGAAGCGGCTGGTCCTGGAGGCGCTGCTGCGCGGCCCCGAGCAGGTGCTGCTGCTGGACGAGCCGGACAACTACCTGGACGTCCCTGCCAAGCGCTGGCTGGAGGAGCAACTGCGGTCGACGCCGAAGACCGTGCTGCTGGTGTCCCACGACCGCGAGCTGCTGGCGCGCGCCGCCGACCGCATCGTCACCCTGGAGCTCGGCGCCGCCGGCAACACGACCTGGACGCACGGCGGCGGCTTCGGCGGCTACCACGTCGCCCGCGAGGAGCGGATGGCGCGGCTGGAGGAGCTGCGCCGGCGCTGGGACGAGGAGCAGGCCAAGCTGAAGGCCCTGGTGCTGCGGTTCAAGGAGAAGGCGAAGTACAACAGCGACCTGGCCTCCGCGTACCAGGCCGCCCAGACCCGCCTCGCCAAGTTCGAGGCGGCCGGGCCTCCGCAGGAGCGCCCGCGCGAGCAGAACGTGCGGATGCGCCTCACCGGCTCCCGCACCGGCCGCCGCGTGATCGAGTGCGACGGCCTGGAGCTGACCGGCCTGATGCGCCCGTTCGACCTGGAGGTCTGGTTCGGCGAGCGCATCGCGGTCCTCGGCTCCAACGGCTCGGGGAAGTCGCACTTCCTCCGCCTCCTGGCGGCCGGCGGCACCGACCCGGACCCCTCCGTCGGCCACCTGGCCTCCGCGGAGGTCGCGGGCGCACCGGTGCCGCACTCCGGCGTCGCGAAGCTCGGCGCCCGCGTGGCTCCGGGCCTGTTCGCGCAGGCGCACGAGCACCCCGAACTGGTCGGCCGCACCCTCCTCGACATCCTGCACCGCGGCGACGACCGCCGAGACGGGATGCCCCGGGAGGCCGCCAGCCGCGTCCTCGACCGCTACGGCCTGGCGGCGTCGGCCGAGCAGACGTTCGAGTCGCTGTCCGGAGGGCAGCAGGCGCGCCTCCAGATCCTCCTGCTGGAGCTGTCGGGCGCGACCCTGCTGCTGCTCGACGAGCCCACCGACAACCTGGACCTGGTGTCGGCCGAGGCGCTGGAGGACGGGCTCGCCGGGTACGAGGGGACGGTGGTGGCGGTGACGCACGACCGCTGGTTCGCGCGCGGCTTCGACCGGTACCTGGTGTTCGGGGCGAACGGGAACGTGTACGAGGCGGCGGAGCCGGTGTGGGATGAGGCGCGGGTGGAGCGGGTGCGGTAGGGCTCATGCGATTCGTCACGAATCGCGGCTTTCGCGCGCGGATTCGCGACATTCGTGACGAATGTCAGCGGAGTCGGGCGATCCGCTCCACCGCCTCCGTCAGGACCTCCGGGGAGCAGGCCAGGTTCACGCGCGCGAAACCCGCGCCCTCGCGCCCGAAGTCCAGCCCGCGCACCAGCGCGACCCGGGCCTCCGCGAGGATGCGCTCCGCCGGCTCGTCGCCCCAGCCGAGCCCGCGGAAGTCGACCCAGGCCAGGTAGCTCGCGTGCGGCTCGCGGTAGACCGCCTCGGGGAGGTGCGTGGCGAGCAGCTGCCCGAACAGCGCCCGGTTCGCCTCGATCGACTCCAGAGTGCCCGCGAGCCACGAGCGGCTGTCGTCGAACGCCGCCTCCGTCGCGATCCGGCCGAGCAGGCTCGTGCGGACCTCCACCTCGACCGGGAGGGCGTGGAGTTGCACGGTCCGCGCCGGAGACGCCGCGACCATCAGCGCGCACTTCACCCCGGCGAGGTTCCAGGCCTTGCTCGCCGAGTGGGCCGCCACGCCGACGGAGCGCGCGGCATCCGACACCGACAGGAACGGCGTGAACGTCTCGTCCGAGTGCGTCAGCGGCGCGTGGATCTCGTCGCTCACTACGGCGACGTCGTAGCGCGCCGCCAGCGCGGCGACGGCCTCCAGATCAGCCCGCGGGTGGACCAGGCCGAGCGGGTTGTGCGGGTGGCAGAGCAGCAGCGCGCGGGCGCCGCCGGCGAAGGCGCGCTCCAGGCCGGCGAGGTCGAGGGACCAGGTCGTTCCGTCGTCCAGCAGCGGGACCTCCTCGACCACGCCGCCCGCCTCCGGGATGAACTCGTAGAACGGCGGGTAGACCGGCGGCGTGATGACCACGCCGTCGCCGGGCGCGATCAGCATGCGCAGCGCCTCCACGATCACCACGCTCACATCCGTCGTCGTCAGGACGGAGGCCGGGTCGACCTCCCAGCCCCAGGTGTCGTGCGCGTAGCGGGCGAAGGCGCTCTTGGCGCGGTCGTCCTCGCCGATGTAGCCGGTGTCGCCGCGGTCGATCGCGGCGTGCAGGGCGGCGGCGATCGGCGGGGCCAGCGGATAGTCCGTCTCGGCCACGAACAGCGGCAGCACGTCCTCCGGGTACAGGCTCCACTTCTCGCTGGTGCGCTGGCGGAGGCGGGCGAGGGGCTCGGCGTCGACGGTCACCTGCCTACTCTGCCAGTGCCGCGCCATAGACTGAACCCGTGAGTATGGAGATTGAGATCGGGCGGGCCAAGCGTGCCCGCCGCGTGTACGCCTTCGACGACGTCGCGGTGGTGCCCAGCCGGCGCACGCGCGACCCCGAGGACGTCTCGGTCGCCTGGACCATCGACGCGTACCAGTTCAACATCCCGTTCCTGGCCGCCCCGATGGACTCGGTCGTCTCTCCGACCACCGCCATCATGATGGGCCAGCTCGGCGGGCTCGGCGTCCTCGACCTGGAGGGCGTCTGGACCCGGTACGAGGACCCGGAGCCGCTGCTCGCCGAGATCCGCGAGCTGCCGGCCGACAAGGCGACCCGGCGCATGCAGGAGATCTACTCCGAGCCGATCAAGCCCGAGCTGGTCACCCGCCGGCTCGCCGAGATCCGCGAGGGCGGCGTCACCGTCGCCGGCGCGCTCTCGCCGCAACGCACCCAGGAGCTCTACCAGACCGTCGTGGAGGCCGGGGTCGACCTGTTCGTCATCCGCGGCACCACGGTCTCCGCGGAGCACGTGTCGAAGAGCGTCGAGCCGCTCAACCTCAAGAAGTTCATCTACGAGCTCGACGTCCCCGTGATCGTCGGCGGCGCCGCGACCTACACGGCGGCGCTGCACCTCATGCGCACCGGCGCGGCCGGCGTGCTCGTCGGCTTCGGCGGAGGCGCGGCCTCGACCACCCGCTCCACGCTCGGCATCCACGCCCCGATGGCGACCGCCGTCGCGGACGTCGCCGGCGCCCGCCGCGACTACATGGACGAGTCGGGCGGCCGCTACGTGCACGTCATCGCCGACGGCGGCCTCGGCAGCTCGGGCGACATCGTCAAGGCCATCGCGTGCGGCGCGGACGCTGTCATGCTCGGCACCACGCTGGCCCGCGCGACCGATGCCCCGGGCGGCGGCTGGCACTGGGGCGCCGAGGCGGTCCACTCTCAGCTGCCCCGAGGCAACCGGGTCGCCGTCGGCCAGGTCGCCCCGCTCGAGGAGATCCTGTACGGCCCCGCACCGGTCGCCGAGGGAACTGCGAATCTCGTGGGGGCCTTGCGCAGGAGCATGGCAACGACGGGATACTCGGACTTGAAGGAGTTCCAGCGCGTCGAGGTGGTCGTCGCGCCGTACCAAGGGCATTAGTTTCCGGCCGAGGGCGGCCGGGGAGGAGGAAACGATGGCGACAGCATCCCCGTCCGCGACGGAGGTCGCGTACCCCTCACGGCTCGGCCCGGCCGAGCGCGCCGCCGCGATCCAGGCCCTCAAGGACACCGAGCTCGACATCCTCGTGGTCGGCGGCGGCATCGTCGGCGTCGGCAGCGCCGTCGACGCGGTCACCCGTGGCCTGAGCGTCGGCCTGGTGGAGGCCCGCGACTTCGCGTCCGGCACCTCCAGCCGGTCGTCCAAGCTGGTCCACGGCGGCATCCGCTACCTGGAGCAGCTGGACTTCGGGCTCGTTCGCGAGGCCCTGATCGAGCGCGGCCTCCTGCTGCAGCGGATCGCCCCGCACCTGGTCAAGCCGGTCCGGTTCCTGTACCCGCTGCACAAGCACGTCTGGGAGCGCTTCTACATCGGCGCCGGCATGATGCTGTACGACATCTTCTCCTACAGCGGCCTCCGCCCACCGGGGGTGCCGCACCACCGCCACCTCAGCCGGCGGCAGGTGCTGAAGGCCATCCCGAGCATGTCCCCGAGCGCGCTGGTCGGCGGGATCACGTACTACGACGCGCAGGTCGACGACGCCCGCTACACGGCGACGCTCGCGCGCACCGCGGCCCACTACGGTGCGCACGTCGCGCCGCGCGTCCGGGTCGAGGGCTTCCTGAAGGTCGGCGAGCGCGTCGTCGGCGTGCAGGCGGTCGACCAGGAGACCGGCGAGCGGTTCGAGATCCGCGCCAAGCAGGTCGTCAACGCGACCGGCGTGTGGACGGACGACACCCAGTCGATGGTGGGGGAGCGCGGCCAGTTCAAGGTGCGTGCGTCGAAGGGCATCCACCTCGTGGTCCCGCGCGACCGGTTCCAGTCCAAGATGGGCCTGATCCTCCGCACCGAGAAGAGCGTGCTGTTCGTGATCCCGTGGGGCCGGCACTGGCTGATCGGCACCACCGACACCGACTGGCACCTCGACAAGGCGCACCCGGCGGCGACCGCGGCAGACATCGACTACCTGCTCGCGCACGTCAACCAGGTGCTCAACGTCCCGCTCACCCGGGAGGACGTGGAGGGCGTCTACGCGGGGCTGCGCCCGCTGCTCGCCGGCGAGTCGGAGGAGACCTCCAAGCTGTCCCGCGAGCACCTCGTCGCCCACTCGGTGCCCGGGCTGGTCGTGATCGCCGGCGGCAAGTGGACGACCTACCGCGTGATGGCGAAGGATGCGATCGACGCCGCCGTGGACGCGCTCGACGGCAAGATCCCGGCGAGCACGACGATGGAGATCCCGCTGGTCGGGGCCGAGGGCTACCAGGCCGCGTGGAACCGCCGCGGGCGGATCGCGAGCGAGTCCGGCCTCCACCCGGCGCGAGTCGAGCACCTGCTCAACCGGTACGGGACGATGGCGGAGGACATCCTCGCCTTGATCCGCCAGGACGAGTCGCTGGCCCAGCCGCTGCCCGGCGCGGACGACTACATCGGCGCGGAGGTCGTCTACGCGGCCAGCCACGAGGGCGCCCTCCACCTGGAGGACGTGCTCGCCCGCCGCACCCGCATCTCCATCGAAGCCTGGGACCGCGGCGTCTCGGCGGCGCCGGTCGCGGCGTCGCTGATGGCCGGGGTGCTCGGCTGGGATGCCGCCCGCGAGGAGCGCGAGGTGCAGACCTACCTGAAGCGGGTCGCCGCCGAGCGCGCCAGCCAGCAGCAGCCCGACGACGAGTCGGCCGACCGCGTGCGCCTGGAGGCCCCGGACATCGTTGACGTGGACGCCGCCGCCGCGAAGGCGAGCGCGGTCACGCGCACAGCGAAGGCCGCGTCGGCGAAGACTCCGGCGGCGAAGGCGGCCGCGAAGCCGTCCGGAGCCGCACAGGCCGGGGACGCGCCTCCCCAGGAGGAGTGAGCCACCCCGGCTAGTGAGCCACCCGGCCGAAAAGAGCCCGAAACCTCCCTCCGGTAAACTGGACTTCAGTGCCCGAGACGGATGGAGACGGATAGATGGTTGACGTTCGACGGGTGAAGTTGCCCGGCGTCGGGGTGTTGCACACCTTCGTGACGGACGATGGCGGCAAGGTCGGCGTCATCGCGCACCGCTCCGGTCACAGCGACCTGATCACGTTCTCCGACCACGAGGACGGCGCCGACGTGACCAAGGTCTCGCTGCGTCTCAACGAGGACGAGGCGCACACGCTCGCCGAGCTCCTCGGAGGCACCCAGATCACCGAGTCGCTGACCGCGCTCGACCAGATCCCCGGCCTCAGCATCGACTGGTTCTCGGTCGACTACGAGGACTACATCGCGGGCCAGCAGCTCGGCGCGCCCGGCGACCGCGGCTTCGTCGGGCTCACCGTCGTCGCCGTCGTGCGCGGGGACTCCGCCAACCCGGCTCCCGCGCCCGACTTCAAAGTCTTCCCCGGCGACACGCTCGTCGTCGCGGGCACCCCGGAGAAGGTCGCCAAGGCCTTCGCGTTCTTCCGCACCGGCGAGACCGTGCGGGCCACGACCGACGCTCCGCCGGGAGGCTGATCCATGCATCTCGGAGAAGACCTCATCATCCTCGGCATCCTGCTGCTCGTCGCGTACGTGCTCGGACGCCTCGGCAAGCTGGTGGGGCTCCCCGCGATCCCCATCTACATGCTCGTCGGCCTGCTGGCGAGCCCGCACACCGGCTGGTTCCCGCTCGACTTCGAGAGCAACTACATCGAGCTCATCGCGATCTTCGGGCTCATCCTGCTGCTGTTCAACCTGGGCCTGGAGTTCGACCAGGACGAGTTCTTCGGCAACTTCGGCAAGCTGGTCATCTCCGGCGGCTCCTACATCCTCATCAACATGGGGGTCGGCCTCGCGTTCGGCTTCTGGGTCGGCTGGGGGACGCGGGAGGCGCTGATCATCGCCGGGATGACGGCCACGTCGTCGTCCGCGATCGTGACCAAGCTGCTCATCGAGCTGCGCCGCCTGCCGAACACCGAGACGCCGATGATCCTCGGCGTGACGGTCGTGGAGGACATCTTCATCGCGATCTACCTCGCGATCGTCTCCGTCGTGCTGAGCGGGGAGACCGACTTCTGGCCGGTGGTCGGCAAGCTGACGGTCGCCTTCCTGTTCCTGGTCGTGATGTTCACGCTGGCCCGGTTCGGCGGGAGGTACGTCTCCCGGCTGTTCCGGACGAAGGACGACGAGCTGTTCACGATCCTGTTCTTCGGGCTCGCGGTGCTGTTCGCCGGGATCGGCGAGATCCTCGGCGTCACGGACGCGATCGGCGCGTTCCTGATCGGGCTCGTGCTGGGCGCGACGAAGTACCGGAACAAGATCGAGCACATCGCCATCCCGTTGCGGGACGTGTTCGCGGCGTTCTTCTTCCTCAACTTCGGGCTGGAGCTCGATCCGGCGAAGTTCCCCGCGGTGCTCGGCCCGGTGCTCATCGCCGTCGCCATGACGATCGTGCTCAACATCCTCGCCGGGCAGTTCGTCGCGTGGCTGAACGGCTTCGGAGCACAGGCCGGCATCAACACCGCGGTCATCCTGCAGAACCGCGGCGAGTTCGCGCTCATCCTCGCGACGCTGTCACTCGGCGCGGGACTGGACGCGCGCATCGTGCCGTTCGCCGGCCTCTACGTGCTGATCATGGCCGTGATCGGGCCCGTCCTCGCAGCGAACTCCGAGAAGATCGGTGGGATGATTCTCCGGTCCGGATCGTCCAAGCGGCGCGACCGGCGGAAGAAGCGCGATCCCATGCTCGACGAGGAGATCGCACTCGTCGAGGCGGCCACCGCCGACCTCGACTCCGACACGCGCCGCGACGACACGCGCGCGGACGACACGCGCCAGGCTGTGGACCGGATCGTCGAGCAGGCCATGCAGCAGCAGGACACGACCGTCGAACGAAAGCGGGACTGACCCATCGACACCACCCCCGGCGGCCCGGCCGGCGCTCAGGCGCAGCAGGGCGGCACCACCATGCTGCAGATGATGCTGCGCCCGCGCTGGATCGGCGCCCTCCTGTTCGCGCTCGCGCTCGCCGCGGGGTTCGCCGCTCTCGGCCAGTGGCAGCTGGAGCGCGCGATCGAGTCGGGCAAGGCGGTCGTCGCACCGACCGAGACCGTGCTCCCGCTCGCGCAGGTCGCGAAGCCGAACGGGCCGATGACCGACAAATCCGTCGGGCAGCTCGTGGAGTTCACCGGCACCGTCGTCGCCGGCGACGACCAGCTGCTCTACGACCGGATCAACAACGGCCGGAGCGGCTGGTGGGTCGTCTCGCACGTGGACGTCGACGCCGGCGACGGCCACCGCATCGCCCTCGCGGTCGCCCGCGGCTGGGCGGCGAACGAGGCGACGGCGAAGTCCGTGATGGCGCAGCTCGCCGAGCAGCCGGAGGCTCCGCAGAAGTTCGTCGGCCGCATCCTCCCCGACGAGCAGCCGGCGGTCCCGGACGACAAGAAGAACCCGACCGCGATGAAGAACCTCGGCGTCGGCCAGCTCTACAACCTGTGGACCGGCGTGGACGGCATGGACGTCTACAACGCGTACGTGGTCGACCGCACGCCGCCGACGGGGCTCGTGAAGATCGACTCGCCGCCTCCGATCCAGCAGACCGAGCTCAACTGGCTCAACCTGTTCTACGCGGCCGAGTGGATCATCTTCGCCGGGTTCGCGATCTTCCTCTGGTACCGGCTCGTGCGCGACGCCAAGCAGCGGGAGGACGAGGAGCGCGAGCTGGCGGCCGAGGCGGCAGCGGGCAGCGGCTCCGGCGGCGGCGCCAGGGCCCACGCCGGGAACGTAGAATAAATCACATGCCCCTCGCTCCCAAGCTCGAAGACTTCCCGAAGATCCGCGGGGCGCTGAAGTTCTACCAGGTGTTCGCCTACGTCACCGGAATCATGCTCCTGCTGCTCTGCGTGGAGATGATCGTGAAGTACGGCCTCGGCTACCAGCTCTACGCCGGCAGCAACTACGGCGCTCTTACGTTCGTGCCGGTCAAGACCGCGGTCGCCCCGACCGGCCTCGACCTGAGCACGGGCATCCTCATCGCCCACGGTTGGCTGTACGTGGTCTACCTGTTCTCGGACTTCCGGCTGTGGAGCCTGATGCGCTGGCCGTTCTCGAAGTTCGTCACCATCGCCCTCGGCGGCGTCATCCCCTTCCTGTCCTTCTTCGTGGAGGCCAGGATCAGCAAGCAGGTCAAGAGCTATCTGGCCGGCCGCGAGGCCGAGGCAGCGACGTACGTGGAGGCAGCAAATTAGCACCGACGCAGTGTTCTCGGACATCCTCGGGGGAGCCGACTCGGCCGCGCCGTCCGGCCCCGTCCTGGTGGTCGACTTCGGCGCGCAGTACGCCCAGCTGATCGCGCGCCGCGTGCGCGAGGCCAACGTGTACTCCGAGATCGTGCCGCACACCGTGACGGCGTCGGAGGTCGCGGCCAAGCGGCCGGCGGGCATCGTCCTTTCGGGCGGCCCCTCCAGCGTGTACGAGGAGGGCGCGCCCCACCTCGACGAGGCGATCTTCGAGCTCGGCGTCCCGGTGCTCGGCATCTGCTACGGCTTCCAGGTGATGGCCACCGCCCTCGGCGGCGAGGTCGCTCGCACCGGCCGACGCGAGTACGGCTCCACCGCGGTCCGGGTCACCGGGGCGGCCTCCGACGGTTCGGGCAGCCTCCTCGACGGCCAGCCCGCCGACCAGACCGCGTGGATGAGCCACGGCGACTCGGTCTCCCGGGCGCCGGAGGGCTTCGAGGTGCTGGCCTCCACCGAGGACACCCCGGTCGCCGCGTTCGCGAACGAGGAGCGCCGGCTGTACGGCGTGCAGTGGCACCCCGAGGTCAAGCACTCGCAGTACGGCCAGGCCGTCCTCGAGAACTTCCTGCACCGCGCCGCCGGCATCCCAGCCGACTGGAACAGCGGCAACGTCATCGCCGACCAGGTCGCCGCGATCCGCGCCCAGGTCGGCAGCGGCCGCGTGCTGTGCGCGCTGTCCGGCGGCGTCGACTCCGCGGTCGCCGCGGCGCTCGTGCACAAGGCCGTCGGCGACCAGCTCGTCTGCGTGTTCGTCGACCACGGCCTGCTCCGCAAGGACGAGGCCCGCCAGGTCGAGGAGGACTACGTCGCCGCGACGGGCGTGCGGCTCGTCACCGTGAACGCGCAGGACCAGTTCCTGTCCGCGCTCGCCGGCGTCTCCGACCCGGAGACCAAGCGCAAGATCATCGGCCGCGAGTTCATCCGCGTGTTCGAGAAGGCCCAGGCCGACCTGATCGCGGAGGCCGAGAACGACGGCGACCCGATCCGCTTCCTGGTGCAGGGCACCCTCTACCCGGACGTGGTGGAGTCGGGCGGCGGCACCGGCACGGCCAACATCAAGAGCCACCACAACGTCGGCGGCCTCCCGGAGGACCTGCAGTTCGAGCTGGTCGAGCCGCTGCGCACCCTGTTCAAGGACGAGGTGCGCGCGATCGGCCGCGAGCTGGGCCTGCCGGAGGTCATCGTCGGCCGCCAGCCGTTCCCCGGGCCGGGCCTCGGCATCCGCATCGTCGGCGAGGTGACGCAGGAGCGGCTCGACCTGCTCCGCGACGCCGACGCGATCGTGCGCGCCGAGCTGACCGCGGCCGGCCTGGACGCCGAGATCTGGCAGTGCCCGGTGGTGCTGCTTGCCGACGTCCGCTCCGTCGGCGTGATGGGCGACGGCCGCACCTACGGCCACCCGATCGTGCTGCGCCCGGTCTCCAGCGAGGACGCGATGACCGCCGACTGGACGCGCCTGCCGTACGACCTGCTGGCCACGATCTCCAACCGCATCACCAACGAGGTGGACGGGGTGAACCGCGTCGTGCTCGACGTCACGTCGAAGCCGCCGGGGACCATCGAGTGGGAGTGAGCCTCCCGTGAAACGGCGAAGGGCCGGGATGCTGCGACAGCATCCCGGCCCTTCTGCGTGGGGTGGGCTAGTTGCGGGAGATGGCGAGGAGTCGCAGGATCTCGAGGTACAGCCAGATGACCGTGACCATGATCCCGAACGCGCCGGACCAGCCGTAGATGCGCGGGGCGCGGTTCTTGACGCCGCGCTGGATGAAGTCGAAGTCGAGCACGAGCGAGTAGGCGCCCATGATGACGACGACCACGCCGATCAGCACGCCGAGCGGGATGCCGAACAGCTTGACGTCGCTGCTCAGGCCGAACATGCCGTGGGTGACGCCGGTCCACATCAGGATGACGTTGACGAGCGAGTAGGCCAGGTACCCGAACATGGCGATCAGGAAGACCTTGGTGGCCTTGGCCGAGGCGCGGATCTTGCCGGAGGCGAAGAGCGCGAGCGTCACGCCGACGACCGCGAGCGTGCCGATGACCGCCTGGATGACGATGCCCGGGTAGATCGACTCGAACAGGCCGGAGATGCCGCCGACGAAGATGCCCTGCACGCCGGCGTAGCTCAGGATGAGGGCGGGCGACGGCTTCTTCTTGAAGATGTTGACGAGCGCGAGCACGAAGCCGACGATCGCGGCCGGGAGGTAGAGGCCGGGCACCATCCAGCCGACCACCGCGCCCGCGACGAGCAGGGCGAAGGAGATCGCGCTCTTGTTGATGGTGTCCTCGATCGTCATGCGATCGGTGTCGGCGGACGTCGCGGACGGCGCCTGGTACATCTGCTCGAGGTTCTCGGCGCTGACCGTGGTGGCCGCCCCGGCCTGCCCGTTGTTCTGGAAGGCCGGATTCGTCGAGAATGCCGGGTTGGTGAGTGCCATGGGTTCCTCGCTCTGTCGGGGACCGCTTACGGTCTCGGTGCGTCCAACCTATCGGGTTGGTTTCTGAGAGTTCTGACAGATTGCCATGAATCGAGTGCGATCGCGCCGGCGCGGGCCAGCCACGCCGAGCCGATCACGACGACGCTCATGACCAGGATGGTGATCCAGCCCTGTCCGTAGGTCGTCACGTACAGCGGGAGGACCAGGCTGGCGGCGATCGGCAGCACCAGCACGGCGAACGCCGGCAGCGGCCGCAGGCGCACGAGCAGCCAGGCCGCCAGCATGATGGCGTAGCACCAGGCGAAGCCCGAGCCGCCCAGCATGAGCCAGGTGAAGCCGAGCACCGGGACGACGACGGCGACCCTCCGGCCGATGGTGGAGGGCAGCACGGCCCAGCCCGCGGGCTGCATGATCGAGCCGACCAGCAGGAACGGGAGGCTGTACGCGGTGGTGATCAGCACGCAGGCCGTGCCGACCACGATCATCGCGAGTCCGGCGATCCAGCGGCCGCGGTACGTGCCCCAGTGCAGTCGGAGCGCGCGTGTCGGCTCGCGCCAGGCGTGGGCCGTCGGCGTCTCGGGCGCAGGCCGGGCAGGCGCGGGCGCGGCGGGCGCAGGCGTTGAGGGTACGGGCGCCGCGGGTTCGGGCCGGGGCGCGGGAAGACCGTCGTGGTCGGGCACCTTCCGATTGTTTCACCCGCAGGTGCGCACCGGAACGGCCGAGGCCGCCGACTAGTATCGCCACATGCGTGCCCGCTCCAGACCGTCCGTGATCGGCCATCGGGGCGCGCCCGGCTACCGGCCGGAGCACACCCGGGCCGCGTACGAGCTGGCGTTCGCCCTCGGCGCGGACTCCGTGGAGCCCGACCTGGTCGCCACGAAGGACGGCGTCCTGGTGGTTCGGCACGAGAACGAGATCTCCGGCACCACCAACGTGGCCGACCACCCCGAGTTCGCGGCGCGGCGCACGACCAAGGAGGTCGACGGGCTGCCGCTGACCGGCTGGTTCACCGAGGACTTCACGTGGACCGAGCTGGCCACGTTGCGCGCGCGGGAGCGGGTGCCGCAGCTGCGGCAGGCGAGCGCGACCTTCGACGACCGCTACCCGATCCTCCGGCTCGCGGACGTCCTGGAGGTCGTGGACGCCGCCTCCGACGCGGCGAGCCGGGCGCTCGGCCTGGTCGCCGAGCTGAAGCACGCCACCTACTTCGAGGCGGCGGGGCTGCCGCTGCACGAGCTGTTCCTGTCCGAGCTCGCGGACGCGGGCTGGTCGGACCACCCGGGGCTGGTCGCCGAGAGTTTCGAGAAGACGGTGCTCGGCCGCCTCCACGACGGCGGGTTCCGGGGCAGGCGCGTCTACCTGCTGGAGGGTGAGGGGGCGCCCGCCGACCGCGTCGCGTCGCTGGGGGCGGCGGCGCCGGGGTACGCCTCCGACCTGACGCTGCGCGGGCTGTACGCCCTCGGCTCGGCGGCGTCGCCGGCGGATCGGGTCGACGGCATCAGCGTGGACGTCTCCCAGATCCTGCATTCGGGCTCCGTGGCGGTCGGGCTGTTCGGCGAGGACGAGGGTGGCGTCGACATCGGCGCGGTGACCTCCGATCTGGTCGACCTCGCGCACTCGGCCGGACTGTTCGTGTACTGCTGGACGCTCCGGCCGGAGAACGGGATGCTGCCGGCCGAGTTCCGCGGACCGGGCCGCGACGACGAGTGGGGCGACTGGCGGCGGCTCTTCGCGATCCTGCTGCACTCCGGCGTCGACGGGGTGTTCGCCGACCATCCCGACCTCGCCGTGGCCGTGCGCGACGGGCGCTGAGCGGTCGGGCGCCCGCCGTCCGGCCGCGTCCTGGCGCGGGTCCCGGCCCGGCGTCCGACGGCGTCCCGGCACCCGGCCGCGATGACGGTGGCGGCGGCTAAAATGTGTCGAGACATGACGAGCCTTCCCGACGCCCCCTCCTCCTCTTCCGCGGTGCCCTCCTCCGTGCCGATCATCCTCGACGGCTGGGAGGGCGACGTGCGCCCAGGCGACGGCGCCGCGCGCGGCGGATCCGGCAGCGGCAGCGGCAGCGGAGGCGGACACCGCAGCCCGAGCGACCGCTTGTTCGCGGGGCTCAACCCGCAGCAGCGCGAGGCCGCCGAGTACCGCGGCCCCGCCCTCCTCATCGTCGCGGGCGCAGGCTCCGGCAAGACCAGTGTCCTGACCCGGCGCATCGCCGGGCTCATCGAGAGCCGGGAGGCCTGGCCGAGCGAGATCCTGGCGATCACGTTCACCAACAAGGCGGCCAACGAGATGCGCGAGCGCGTCGAGCAGCTGCTCGGCGGCCGCGCGCAGGGCATGTGGATCTCGACCTTCCACTCGGCGTGCGTCCGCATCCTGCGCCGGGAGGCCGAGACGATCGGCAAGACGCAGAGCTTCACGATCTACGACTCCGGCGACACCCGCGCGCTGCTCAAACGGATCATCAAGGAGCTGGACGCCGACACGCTCGGCTTCACCGTCGCGGGGACCTCCGGCCGCATCTCCAAGCTCAAGAACGAGCTCACCGACATCGAGACGTACGCGCGCTCGGCCAACCTGAGCGACCCGCAGGAGGTGATGTTCCTCGAGATCTTCCGGCAGTACACCCGCGCTCTTCGCCGGGCCAACGCCTTCGACTTCGACGACCTCATCGCCGAGACGGTGTTCCTGTTCCGCGCCTTCCCGAAGGTGGCCGCGCTGTACCAGACCCGCTTCCGGCACATCCTGGTGGACGAGTACCAGGACACCAACCACGCGCAGTACTCGCTCATCCGCGAGCTGACCATGCCGGTCTCGCCCGACATCGCGGAGGAGATGGAGCAGCACGGCCGCAACGTCAGCAAGCTGCGCGACGTGGTCGGCGCCATCCCGGGCGCCTCGCTGACCGTGGTCGGCGACTCGGACCAGTCGATCTACGCCTTCCGCGGTGCGGACATCCGCAACATCGTGGAGTTCGAGCGCGACTTCCCCGGCGCGAAGGTGGTGCTGCTGGAGCAGAACTACCGGTCGACGCAGAACATCCTGAGCGCGGCCAACGCCGTGATCGCCAACAACTTCGACCGCAAGGACAAGAAGCTCTGGACGGCGGTCGGCGACGGCGACAAGATCATCGGCTACACCGGGTACTCCGGTCACGACGAAGCGCAGTTCGTCGCGGACGAGATCGAGAAGCTGCACGCCGCAGGCATGGACTACAAGGACATGGCGGTGTTCTACCGGACGAACGCGCAGACCCGTGCGCTGGAGGAGATCTTCATCCGCTCGGCCCTGCCGTACAAGGTCATGGGCGGCACCAAGTTCTACGAGCGCGCCGAGATCAAGGACGCGATGGCGTACCTGATCACGGTCGCCAACCCCGACGACACCCTCGCGCTGCGCCGCATCCTGAACACGCCCAAGCGCGGCATCGGCCCGGCGACCGAGACGCAGCTCGCCAGCTATGCGGAGGACAACGGCTTCACGTTCCGCGACGCCATGCGCGACGCGGGCTCGCTCGGCCTCGGCCCCAAGGTGACCGGCGCGATCCTGCAGCTCTCCGGGCTGCTGGACGAGGCCGCGGCGAAGATCGACCCGGCCAACCCGGCGGGAGTCGCGGCGGTCGCGGACGTCCTCACCTTCCTGCTCGACGGCAGCGGCTACCTCGAGGTACTGCGCAACAGCCGCGACCCGCAGGACGAGGCGCGCGCCGAGAACGTGGACGAGCTGGTCGCGGTGACCCGCGAGTTCGCGCGCAACAACCCGGATGGCACGCTGGTCGACTTCCTCACCGAGGTGTCGCTGGTCGCCGCGGCGGACGAGATCGACGACTCCAGCGGCTCCGTGTCGCTGATGACCCTGCACACGGCCAAGGGGCTGGAGTACGACGCCGTGTTCCTGACCGGCATCGAGGAGGACCTCCTCCCGCACCGGATGTCGGCCAACGAGCCGGGCGGACCGGCGGAGGAGCGGCGGCTGTTCTACGTGGGGATCACGCGCGCCAAGAAGCGCCTGTTCCTCTCGCTGGCCATGACGCGCGCCCAGTTCGGCGAGACCGCGGTCGCGATGCCGAGCCGGTACCTGCAGGAGATCCCGACGGACCTGATCGACTGGCGCCAGTCGCCGGGTGCGGCGAACGGCCGGGGCGGCTCGCAGTCGCGCGCGCTGAACGCCCGCCGGCCCGGGATCGGCGGCACGGCCGGCCGCTGGAACGAGAGCTATCCGGTCGGCGGCAGCGCCCCGGCCGAGCGCCCGAAGGCCGAGTGGCCGAACCGGGTGACCGGCAAGGTCCGCGACAACGGCGACCTGGAGCTCGCGCCGGGCGACCGCATCCGGCACGCCGACTTCGGCGACGGCCGGGTGACCAACGTCACCGGCGAGGGCGCCAAGCGCGTCGCGCACGTCCAGTTCGAGAAGGTGGGCGCGAAGAAGCTCCTCATCAAGATCGCACCGATCGACAAGCTGTGAGGCTGGGGCGGAGGCAGTTCGCCTCCCTGAGCGTCGAGGTCGGCTTCCGGGCCGCCGCCGCTGTCGCGGTGCCGCTGCTGGTGCTGTTCGCGGTCGGACGGCTCGACCTCGCGGCGTACGCGACGTTCGGCGCGTTCACCGCCCTGTACGGCCGCAACGAGCCGTACCGGCTCCGCCTCCGCAGCGTCTCGGTTGCCGCGATCGCGCTGCTCGCGAGCATTGCGCTCGGCGTCCTCGTCGCCGTGCTGGGCGAGCCTCTGTGGCTGGCCGCGGTGTTGCTGGTGGCCGTGGTGGTGGTCGGGACATTCTTCGCGACGGCCTTCCAGCTGCTGCCGGCGCAGCCGCTGTTCTTCGTGTTCGCGCTGCTGGTCTGCGCGGCGATCCCGACGCCCGCGGCGGAAGCCTGGGGACGGATCGGCCTCGCCGCCGCCGTCGCCGCGTTCTCGTGGCTGCTGACGATGTCGGGCTGGCTGCTGCGCCGCTGGGCCGGAGACAAGGCCGCACGCACAGGAGCGGTGTTCCTCAAGAAGCTGCACCGCCGCCCCGGCGTGGACCTGACCGTCCTGCGCGACCGCCGCGTCTGGCTGACCGCGGCGCAGAACGCGGTGGGCGTCCTCCTGGCAGGCGGGATCGCCCTCGCCTTCGGGCTGGGCCACGCCTACTGGGCCGTCGTGAGCCTGGTCGCCGTCATCCCTCCCGCGCGTGCCGCGCACTCGATCTCCCGCTCGCTGCACCGGATCTTCGGCACGATCGGAGGCGTCGCCGTGGCGGCGCTGGTCCTGGTGTGGTCGCCGCCGGCCCTGGTGGTGATCGCGGTGATCGTGGTCTGCCAGTTCTTCGCGGAGATGCTGGTCGGCCGCCACTACGGCTCGGCCCTGCTCTTCATCACCCCGATGGCGCTCGCCGTCTCGCACCTGGCCTCCCCGGCCCCGCTCAGCACGCTGGTCGTGGACCGCGTGCTCGAGACCGTGCTCGGCGCCGGCATCGGGGTCGGCTTGGTGCTGCTCGCCCGGTGGGCCGAGCGGTCGCGCGGGCTGGCGGCCTAGCCGCCCCCTCCCTCCAGCGACCGCCGCAGCCGCCGCAGGTACAGGTCGCGCGGCCGCTGCCGGAGCCGGTCGGGAAGCCGTGGGTAGACCGTCGCGGCCACCCGCATCCGCCGTTCGAAGCCCCGCTCGATCGACGGGGTCCACGGCAGCCGGAACTGGTCCCGCACGCTGGGCGGCAGCAGCCCGGTCGTGACGATCCGCGCGTCCGGGAGCGTGGCCCGCAGCCAGAGCGGCACGCCTCGCGGATGGAGGATCTGGCCGGCGACCACCCGCGTCGCGTCCGTCACACGCAGCCGCCCGACCATGTCGTCCCAGTACTCGCGGAAGTCCGCCTCGGTGGCCGGCCACTCGTCCGGACGGACCTGGAGGCCGAAGCCGGACCGGGTCGCTTCGCGGTACAGCTCCTGCCGCGCGCCAGGGCTCGGCGCCCCGAAGACGCGCTCGCCGAGGTCGGCCATCGTCGCGTAGAGCGTCGCAGCCACCCAGAGCTGCAGCTCCCGATCGAAGGCGCTGTAGGCCGGTTGCGTGGCGGTCGCCGCGCCGCGCACGGGCGCGTGCGCCTGGTTGACCCGACGGCGGACCGCCTCGAACTCCGCGGGTGTCGCGAACGTCGCAGCGTAGAGGAAGGTCATCGTCGCGTGGAACCGGTCCAGCATCCGGTTGGCGAAATCGCTGTGCTCCACGACCCCGCGCCCGACGGCCGGGTGCGCGATCTGAAGGAGCAGGGCCCGGCCGCCGCCGGCGAGGCAGAGCGCCTCGCCGGCGAGCTGCCGGTACGTGAGCTCCCTGGTCGCCCCGGGGCCGCGGGCGGTGCGGGCGGTGGTCATGCGTCCATCCTGCAACGGGAGCCTGCGTTCCGGCGACGCAGTCGCCACCCGTGGACGGCGGTCAGGACACCGCCGCCGCCGAGCCCGAGGGCGACAGCCGCCGGCCACGCCCGCGCCGACCAGGAACCGCCCGTCTCCGCGAGCGCGGCAGGCGCCATCGTCGTCGGCGTGGGCTCCTCCGGCGCGGGCACCACCGGAACAGAGGCCAGCGTGATCTCTGCGGCGACGCCGAACGGCGACGCCCAGGGGCGGATCCGCTCGCCGCCGTCTCCCGAGGACAGGCGCGCCGGATCGATCCGCTCGGTCCAGACGTAGTGTCCGGCCGCGGGGATGGCGCATTCCGGGGTGTCGTACTCACCCGTGCCGTCCACCGTCGTCTCCACCGTGCAGACCTTCGGGGCGCCGTCCGGCACGTCCGGCGACTCGGCGAGCGGGGCGTCGAACGTGCCGTACAACGTGCTCTCCACGACGGCCTCCACTGGCTCGAAGCCGTCGTCCACCGCGCGGACGCCCCAGGCCGGGAGCAGCCCGTCCGCGGTGTCGACCGAGACCGTGAGCCGGTCGTGGATCAGCGCCCCGGGCAGCGCCTCCGGAGCGCTGGTCACCGTCGAGACGACGGGCTGGAACGGCAGCGGCGACGGACCCGTCGTGTACGCCCCCGCGCGGGCCTCCGCCGTCGCGGGCACGGCCACGAGCACGGCCTGCGCGTCTCCGTGCGGCGCGGCGACCAGCAGCCGGTCGCCGTACGGCAGCCCGTCGAGGGAGGCCGTCGCGCTGACGGTCACGCTCGGCCCGTCGCCGGACGGGACGATCGCCACGTCGGTCCCGTTCGGCACGTCGGCGTCTCGGGCGCCGCCGGCGAACGTGGCGCCGTCGAGGGACACCCGCACGACGTGGGCGCCGGGCCCGACGAGCTCCGTGCCGGAGGGCCGCACGACGGAGAGCTCGACGCGGACCCGGCCGGGCCCGGTCTCCGCCAGCTCGAGCACGGCGTCCGCGCGCACGGCGGTCGAGCCGAGGCGCGCTGCCTCGTCCACCATCTCGCGCGCCCGGGCGAGCACGGCGCCGGCGTCCGAGCCGGCACGGGCTGCGAGCTCTTCCGGTGTGTGGCCGCCGAGCCCGGCGACCAGCCACGTGGCGAGCTGTCCGGCGGCGGCCGTGAGCCTGTCGTCGGTGCCTGCCCAGGTGCGGGAGATGTAGGCGAGGGAGGCCGACTGCTCCGGCGTGTACCAGCCGAGCGCCGCGGCGTCGGCGTAGTCGTAGCCGTGCCCGGTGGGGCTCGGCCGTCCGGCGTTCAGGCAGAAGCCCTGCGCGCCGTCGTCGAGCCGGTATGTGCCGAGCCACCAGCCGTCCCCGGAGAGGTAGCCGGGGCCATGGCCCGCGCCGGAGAGAGCCCTGGCGTCCGGCGCGGCGACCAGGGTCTGCAGCATGGTGAGGAAGACGGCGAGGCCGGCGAGGACGAAGACGGTCACGAGGTTCGAGATGCGATGTGTCATGCCGTCAACGGTCGCGGCGACGGACCGCCCGCGGGCGGCCCGGACCGAATCCGTGGAGAGGTTGGCCTGCGCTTCGCCCTGTGGAGGAGAAACCGATTCGGGCTGTTCAGTCGGACGCGCTAAAGTTCTCACTGGCGAATTTATCTCGGCGTCGAGCTATTCTCCCGCCGGACCGCCCAGGAGACAACAGCCGGAGCGTCACGAGCGCGCCGGAAATCAGCGGATTGGATAACCGTGGATCTATTCGAGTACCAGGCCAGAGACCTGTTTGAGAAGTACGGCGTCCCGGTCCTTCCGGGCATCGTCGCGGACACTCCGGAGGAGGTCCGCGCGGCCGCGGAGAAGCTGGGCGGCGTCACCGTCGTCAAGGCGCAGGTCAAGGTCGGAGGCCGTGGCAAGGCGGGCGGCGTGAAGGTCGCCAAGACGCCGGAGGAGGCCGAAGAGGCCGCCAAGGCCATCCTGGGCCTGGACATCAAGGGCCACGTGGTCCGCCGGGTGATGGTCGCCGGCGGCGCCCGCATCGCCCGCGAGTTCTACTTCTCGGTGCTCCTCGACCGGGCCAACCGCTCCTACCTGTCGCTGACCAGCGTCGAGGGCGGCATGGAGATCGAGCAGCTCGCGGTCGAGAAGCCCGAAGCGCTCGCCCGCATCGAGGTCGACCCGCGCGGCGGCGTCGACACCGCCAAGGCCACCGAGATCGCCAAGGCCGCCGGCTTCCCCGACGAGCTGGTCGCGAAGGTCGCCGACGTGTTCGTCAAGCTGTACGACGTCTACACCGGCGAGGACGCGACGCTGGTCGAGGTCAACCCGCTGGTCCTCACCGAGGAGGGCGACATCATCGCCCTCGACGGCAAGGTCACCCTCGACGAGAACGCCGACTTCCGTCACCCCGAGCACGAGGCGCTCGAGGATGCGGAGGCCGCCGACCCGCTGGAGGCCAAGGCCAAGAAGGCCGGGCTCAACTACGTCAAGCTCGACGGCCAGGTCGGCATCATCGGCAACGGCGCGGGACTGGTCATGTCCACGCTCGACGTCGTCGCCTACGCGGGCGAGAAGCACAAGGGCGTCAAGCCGGCGAACTTCCTCGACATCGGCGGCGGCGCGTCCGCCGAGGTCATGGCGGCCGGGCTCGACGTCATCCTCAACGACCCGCAGGTCGAGAGCGTGTTCGTCAACGTCTTCGGCGGCATCACCGCCTGCGACGCGGTCGCGAACGGCATCGTGAAGGCGCTGCAGATCCTCGGCGACGAGGCCAACAAGCCCCTGGTCGTGCGCCTGGACGGCAACAAGGTCGACGAGGGCCGCCGCATCCTCACCGAGGCGAACCACCCGCTGGTCACCCTCGCACTCACCATGGACGAAGGCGCCGACAAGGCCGCCGAGCTGGCCGCGAAGTAAGCAAGGACGAATCAGAGAATGTCTATCTTCCTCAACAAGGACTCCAAGGTCATCGTCCAGGGCATCACCGGCGGCGAGGGCACCAAGCACACCGCGCTCATGCTGAAGGCCGGCACCCAGGTCGTCGGCGGCGTCAACGCCCGCAAGGCCGGCACCACCGTGACCCACGGCGACGTCGAGCTGCCCGTCTTCGGCACCGTCGTGGAGGCCATCGAGAAGACCGGCGCCGACGTGTCGATCGTCTTCGTGCCGCCGGCGTTCGCGAAGGACGCCATGGTCGAGGCCATCGACGCCGAGATCCCGCTGCTCGTCGTCATCACCGAGGGCATCCCGGTGCAGGACTCGGCCGAGGCCTGGGCCTACGCCAAGGAGAAGGGCAACAAGACCCGGATCATCGGCCCGAACTGCCCCGGCATCATCACCCCGGGTGAGTCGCTCGTCGGCATCACCCCGGCCACGATCACCGGCAAGGGCCCGATCGGCCTGGTCTCCAAGTCCGGCACCCTGACCTACCAGATGATGTACGAGCTGCGCGACCTGGGCTTCTCCACCGCCATCGGCATCGGCGGCGACCCGATCATCGGCACCACCCACATCGACGCGCTCGCCGCGTTCGAGGCCGACCCGGAGACCAAGGCGATCGTCATGATCGGCGAGATCGGCGGCGACGCCGAGGAGCGCGCCGCCGACTTCATCAAGGCGAACGTGACCAAGCCGGTCGTCGGCTACGTGGCCGGCTTCACCGCGCCCGAGGGCAAGACGATGGGCCACGCCGGTGCGATCGTCTCCGGCTCGGCCGGCACGGCGCAGGCGAAAAAGGAGGCGTTGGAGGCCGCGGGCGTGAAGGTCGGCAAGACCCCGTCCGAGACCGCCGCGCTGCTCCGCGAAGTCTACGCGGCGCTGTAAGAGCACCGCTCGAACCGCCGATCGGGGCCGGACTCCTCCACGGAGTCCGGCCCCGATCCGTTTCTCCACAGCCTGGATCGAGGCCTGCCCGCGGCCGGTACAGCGGCGCTACAGTGAGCGCAACCGTCCGGGAGGGGGATGCGATGCCACGTCTGACGAACGCCGAGCTGGCACGCCGGGTCGCAGCGCTCGAGGCCGAGAACGCCGCGCTCCGCGACAGGCTCGACGAGAACGCGACCGAGCCGCTGCCCGACCTCGCGCCCGTCTCCGAGCCGAAGCACACGCGCGGCTGGGTCTGGACGCTGTTCGCCGTGGTCCTCATCGTGATCGGCGCGATCCTGGCGCCCGTCGCGGTGGTGGCGTCGTGGGCGAAGGTGCAGCTCACCGACACCGACGCGTTCGTCGCCACCTACGCACCGCTCGCCAAGGACCCGGGCGTGCAGGCGTACGTGACGGACGAGACGGTCAAGGTCATCCAGGAGCACGTCGACATCCCGGGGCTCACCTCGCAGGTCATCGACGGTATCACCGGGCTCGGCACCGGCCCGGTGGCGACGAAAGCGCTCGACGCGCTGAAGGCGCCGCTGGCGCAGGGCATCGTGTCCCTCATCCAGACCACCGTCGGCCGGTTCGTCGCCTCGGACGCGTTCGCCCAGGTGTGGCAGGACGCCCTGCGCGCCAGCCATACCCAGCTCGTCGCGACGATGCAGGGCGACCCGAAGGCCGCGGTCGCGATCGGGAAGGACGGCTCGGTCGGCATCCAGCTCGGGCCGATCATCGACCGGGTGAAGCAGCTGCTGGTGGACCAGGGCATCACGTTCGCGTCGCGCATCCCGACGATCGACAAGACCATCACCGTCGCGCAGAACTCGTCCATCCCCACGATCCAGGTCTTCTACAACCTCGCGGTGGTGGCAGGGGCGTGGCTGCCCTGGGTCTCGATCGGCCTGCTCGCGCTCGGCGTGATCGTGGCGCGCCGCCGGGCCCTCGCCCTGATCGGCGCGGCGTCGGCCCTCGGCATCGCGATGATCGTCGTGATCTCCGCGATCGCGATCGGCAAGATCGTGTTCATCGCCTCGGCCTCGCCTGCGCTCGTGCCCGCGGGGGTCGCGTCGACGCTCTACGTGACGGTCTCCACCGCCATGAAGGACACCGGGGTCGCGGTACTCGTGCTCGCGATCGTGGTCGCGCTGGTCGCCTGGTACTCCGGGCCGTTCGGCGTGCCGCGCAAGCTGCGCGGCTTCTTCGGCTCCGGCGTGACCTGGGTGCGGGAGTCCGCCGAGCGGCACGGGATCACGACCGGCCGGGTGGGGGAGTGGATCTACGCCCAGCGGGTGCTGCTGCGGGCGGCGGTCGCGGTCATCGCGGCGGCGGTCGTCCTGTTCGTGAGGCCGCTCACGCCGTCGCTCATCATCTGGACGCTGGTGATCGCGGCGGTCGTGATCGCCATCCTCGAACTCGTGCAGCGACCGGTCATCACCATCCCGGAGAACGCCGACGACGACACCCCGGTGATGACCGTCTCCTGAGCGCCGAAGTGTCTGCCGGGCGGGCGGCCGCGCGGCGGGTAGGCTCCATCCGGAAATGAATCGCACAACCGTCGCCCTGCTCGCCGCGCTCGAGGCGGTCATCGTCGCCGCGATCGGCCTCGCGATCTGCCTCGTCCCGCTCACCGTGCTGTGGGCGGCCCAGTACCATCTGGCCGGCGACTTCGCGATCGTCTGGCGTGCGACGGCCGACATCTGGCTGATCGGGCATGGTGTCAACCTCACGGTGTCCCTCGACCCGCAGCTCGTCGGGTCGCTCGGCCTCCCCGCCGCAGCCGCGCCGTTCCAGGTGACGATCGCCCTGCTGGGCTTCGCCGCCCTCACCGCCGGCCTGGGGGTGCGGACCGGGTCGCGGGCGGCCGAGACGCCGTACCGTGCGACCGGCGCCGTCTTCGCCCTCGGCGTGTTCTTCCTGATCTCGGTCCTGGTGACCGCGACGGCCGGAAGCGCGATCGTCGAGCCGTCGCTCTGGCAGGGCTTCGTGCTGCCGACCTTCGTCTACGCGCTCGGGATCGGGATCGGCTTCGTGTTCGCCGCGCTCCGCGGCGGACGGGAGCAGTCCGCCGAGCGCGGCGTCGACCGGACGTCCGACGGCGGCCCGTCGTCCTCCGGCAGGGGAGCGGCGCCCGCTCCCGTCGCCATGGCCGTCCGCTCGCGGGTCGCCGCGGTCCCGGCCCCGGTCCGCACGGCCGTCCTCGGCGCCCTCCGTGCGGGCAGCGCAGCCACCGCGATCGTCATCGGGCTGTCCGCTCTCATCCTGACGCTCCTCATCTTCGGCAACTACGGCGCGATCATCGGCCTGTACGAGCAGCTCCAGACCGGGGTCGCCGGTGGGATCGCCTTGACCGTGGCCCAGCTCGCCTTCCTGCCCAACCTCGTCATCTGGCTGATGTCGTGGCTGGTCGGCCCCGGGTTCGCGATCGGCACCGGCTCCACGGTCAGCCCGATCGGGACCGCGCTCGGCCCGCTCCCCGGCGTCCCGCTCTTCGGCGTCATCCCCAGCCATGGCTACGCGTTCGGGCTGGCGGGCGTGATCGTGCCGCTGCTCGCCGGGTTCCTCGCCGCCGCCCTGCTCCGCGGTACGAGGAGGACGCAGACCGATGGAGCGCTGGCGCTCGTCCTCACCGCGCTCGGCATCGGCGTCGTCGCGGGCATCGAGCTCGGCCTCCTGGCCTGGTGGTCGTCCGGCGCCCTCGGCCCCGGCCGGCTGCACGACGTCGGGCCGAACCCATGGCTCGTCGGCGCGCTCGCGGCGGCGGAGGTCGCGGTCGCCGCCGTCATCGGGCTCGTGGTCGGAGGCCGCGCCCGGCGCTGACCCCGGCCGCTCCCGTCACCTGGTCCGACCGCGGCGCGCCGCATGGGTAGGCTTGTCGCGTGCTCTCGATCGTCGTGCTGATCTCCGGTGGTGGCTCCAATCTGCGTGCGCTGCTGGAGGCCGCCTCCGACGCCGAGTTCCCCGCCCGCGTCGTCGCGGTGGGAGCCGACCGCGAGGCCGACGGGCTGGACCATGCCGAGGAGTTCGGCATCCCGTCGTTCACGGTCCCGTTCACCTCCTACGACAGCCGGGAGGAGTGGGGCGACGCCCTGCTGGAGCAGATCCGGCTGTGGGAGCCGGACCTCGTCATCCTGTCGGGCTTCATGCGACTGGTCCCGCCCCGCGTGGTCGACGCACTCTCGCCGCACCTGATCAACACGCACCCCGCCTACCTGCCCGAGTTCCCGGGCGCCCACGGCGTCCGTGACGCGCTCGCCGCCGGCGTCACGCAGACCGGCGCCAGCCTGATCGTGGTCGACAACGGCGTGGACGCCGGCCCCGTGATCAGCCAGGAGCGCGTCCCGATCGTGCCGGGCGACACCGAGGCCAGCCTGCACGAACGCATCAAACCCGTGGAGCGGCGGCTGCTCATCGACGCCGTCCTCGACATCGCCAACGGACACATCGACCTCAAGGAGCTCTCCCGAGTATGAGCGGACCCCGCCACGACGCCAGCCTCTACCGCGAACGGGACGTCGTCCCGATCCGTCGCGCACTGATCTCGGTCAGCGACAAGACGGGCCTCCTCGAACTCGCCGCGACGCTGGCGGAGGCCGGGGTCGAGATCGTGTCGACCGGCTCCACCGCGCAGACCATCCGCGACGCGGGCCACGCCGTGACCGACGTCGCGAGCGTCACCGGCTTCCCGGAGTCGCTGGACGGCCGGGTCAAGACGCTGCATCCAGCGATCCACTCCGGCCTGCTCGCCGACCTGCGCCTCGCCTCGCACGAGGACCAGCTCAAGGACCTGGGCATCGAGCCGTTCGAGCTCGTCGTCGTCAACCTGTACCCGTTCGTGGAGACCGTGGCCTCCGGCGCGGTCGGCAACGACGTGGTCGAGCAGATCGACATCGGCGGCCCGGCCATGGTGCGCGCGTCGGCGAAGAACCACGCGAACGTCGCCATCGTCGTCTCGCCGGACGACTACGCGGAGGTCACGGCCGCGGTCGCCGCCGGCGGCACGAGCTTCGACCAGCGCCGGGCGCTCGCCGCCAAGGCGTTCGCGCACACGGCCTCCTACGACGGCGCCGTCGCGGCGTGGTTCGCGGGGGAGGCCCCCTCGACCGACGACTTCGCCGAGCGCTTCGAAGTGCGCGCCGAGCTGAAGCAGACCCTCCGCTACGGCGAGAACTCGCACCAGGCCGCGGCGCTCTACGCCGACCCGGCCGGCCGCGGGATCGCCCAGGCGACGCAGCTCGGCGGCAAGGAGATGTCGTACAACAACTACGTGGACGCCGACGCAGCCCTGCGCAGCGCGTACGACTTCACCGAGCCGGCCGTGGCGATCATCAAGCACGCCAACCCGTGCGGCATCGCGGTCTCCGACGACATCGCCGACGCCCACCGCAAGGCGCACGAGTGCGACCCGGTCTCCGCCTACGGCGGCGTGATCGCGGCAAACCGCACGGTGACGCTCGCGATGGCCGAGACGGTGAAGGGCATCTTCACCGAGGTGCTCATCGCCCCGGACTTCGAGCCGGAGGCGCTGGAGCTGCTGCAGACGAAGAAGAACCTCCGCATCCTCCGCCTGCCTGAGGGCTACGCCCGGTCGACGACCGAGTTCCGGCAGCTCTCCGGCGGTGTGCTGGTGCAGGACGCGGACCGCTTCGACTCCTTCGACTCGAGCGGCTGGACGCTCGTCTCCGGCGAGGAGGCCGACGCCGCGACGCGCGCCGACCTCGAGTTCGCCTGGAAGGCGTGCCGCGCGGTCAAGTCGAACGCGATCCTGCTCGCCAAGGACGGCGCCTCCGTCGGCGTCGGCATGGGCCAGGTCAACCGGGTGGACTCCTGCAACCTCGCCGTCAGCCGCGCGGGCGACCGCGCCGCGGGCTCGGTGGCGGCCTCCGACGCGTTCTTCCCGTTCGCCGACGGCCCCGAGATCCTGATCGCCGCCGGCGTGTCCGCGATCGTGCAGCCGGGCGGTTCGATTCGCGACGAGGACGTCATCGCCGCCGCGAAGGCGGCCGGGGTGACGATGTACTTCACCGGGGAGCGCCACTTCTTCCACTGATGCGCCTGCCGGATTGCATCACCTCGCGGGGTCGCGGAGAATAGACGACGGTCCACAAGACCCTCAGCATTCACCGCGATCCCACGAGGAGACACCGATGTCCGTCCTGCCCACCGACCTTCCGCACGAAACACTGCATGTGGTGAAGGGGAGGCGGAGCGGCCTCACCATCAGCATCGCGGTGCACTCCACCGTCCTCGGCCCCGCCCTCGGCGGCTGCCGCGTGTGGAACTACGACTCCTGGCAGGAGGCCGTCGCCGACTCCCTGCGCCTGGCCGAGGGGATGACGTTCAAGAACGCCGCAGCCGGCCTCAACCGCGGCGGCGGCAAGGCCGTCGTCTACCTGCCGCGCGGGCACCAGCTCAGCCCGACCGAGCGCTACGAGGTCATGCTCGACCTCGGCGACGCCGTCGAGAGCCTGGGCGGCAGCTACATGACCGCGGAGGACGTCGGCACGAGCGCCGAGGACATGTCCGTCGTCGCCACCCGCACCGCCAGCGTGTGCGGCCTCCCGCCCGCGGAGGGCGGCGTCGGAGAGCCGAGCGACGCGACCGCCGCCGGTGTCTACGCCGGCCTGCTCGCGACCCTGGAGCGCGCCACCGGCAGCCGCGACGTCGCCGGCCGCCGGGTCACCGTGCTCGGCCTCGGCCACGTCGGCTCGATCATCGCCATGCGCCTTGCCAGCGAGGGCGCTGTCCTCACCGTGACCGACGTCAACCCGGCCAAGCGCGCGCTCGCGGACGCCCTCGGCGCCGCCTGGGTGGAGCCGGACGAGGCGCACCGCGTGGAGGGCGACCTGTTCGTCCCCGCGGGCGTCGGCGGGGTCCTGACCGACACCGTGATCGACGAGCTGCGCGTCAAGGCGGTCGTCGGCCCGGCCAACAACCAGCTCGCCGAGCGCTCCGGCGCTGAGCGGCTCGCCGCCCGCGGCATCCTGTGGGCACCGGACTTCGTCGTCAACGCCGGCGGCGTCATCTTCCTCGCCATGATGAACGAGGCGGACGCCTCGGCGGAGGACACCCGCGAGCGCGTCGAGGCGATCGGCGACATCGTGGCGCGCGTCTTCGATGTGGCCGCAGAGCGCGGGATCACCACGCTGGAGGCCGCCGACGAGATCGCGCTGGCGCGCCTGCGGGAGCCCGCGCACGCCTGAGCCCATTCGTATCCCGCTGCCGGCCGCCGTGGCCGGCAGCGGGATACCAGCATTCGCATAGGGACCGGTCGGATAGGCTTTTTCGCATGACTTCCTCCTGGGCCCGCCGGCTCGTCGCCTCCCTCGTGTCCGCCGTCGCCGTGGCCGCCATCGGCCTGGTGGCCGCCACGCTCGTGCTGCTAGTCGCGAACCAGCTCAACTCGGCCGTGCTCGGGAGCATCACGCCGTACGTGGCCTGGAACGCACTCGCGGCGTTCGTCCTCGCGGCGATCGCGGCCCTGCTGGGCGCGTACGACCGGCGCTGGATCGCGGTCGTCGCCGGCATCCTGGTCGGCCTCATCAGCGCGGCGATCGGCACGCTCGTCCTGTTCTCGACGCTGAACGTCACGCTCACCGGGCAGGCCTGGGGCCAGATCGCGAGCTCCTTCATCGGCATCAACCTGCCGTTCTGGCTCGCCGTCGCCATCGCGTTCCCGACCGCCGGCTTCGCCGTGTTCGGGGCCATCGAGTCGCAGGGCGGCGCCACCGCCCGCAAGATCGCCCTGGTGCGCATCCCGGCCGGCAACCTCAGCGAAGGCCTCATCACCCACATCGAGCGCGAGGCCGTCGACAGCGAGCTCGCCGACAAGCAGTGGGACGATTACGTCGCGGCCCTCTCCGCCGCCGGCTGGCAGACCGTCGAGGTCGCCAGCGCCGACCAGCTCGCCGACTCCGTGTTCGTGGAGGACACGGCCGTGGTCTTCGGCGACACCGCCGTGATCAGCCGTCCCGGCGCCGACGAGCGCAAGCCGGAGGTCGCCGGCACCGAGGCCGCGCTGCGCGCGCAGGGCCTCCGCCTGGAGCGCATCGAGGAGCCGGGAACGCTCGACGGCGGCGACGTCCTCAAGGTCGGCGACACCGTCTACGTCGGCCGCGGCGGCCGCACGAACGCGGAGGGCATCCGCCAGCTGCGCGCGCTCGTCGCGCCGCTCGGCTACACGGTGGTCGCGGTGCCGGTCACCAAGGCCCTGCACCTCAAGACCGCCGTCACCGCCCTCCCGGACGGCACCGTCATCGGCTACGAGCCGATCGTGGACGACCCGCGGATCTTCCAGCGCTTCCTCCCGGTCCCGGAGGCGCACGGCACCGCCGTCGTCGTGCTGGACGACGCGACCGTGCTGATGTCGTCGTCGGCGCCGGGCTCGGTCGCGCTGGTCGAGGACCTCGGCTACACGGTCATCCAGGTCGACATCTCGGAGTTCGAGAAGCTCGAGGGCTGCGTCACCTGCCTGTCGATCCGCATCCGCTGACGCGGGCGGCGCTCAGTCGCCGGAGGCGTCGGTGGTGCAGGGGATGGACCCGGCCACCTGCGCCTCCACCCGCTCGCCGGACAGGCGCGGATCGGTGAAGCTGCCGCCCGTGGCGACGAAGCGGACGTTCGCGCCGTCGAGCACGAACGGTGCGGTGGAGATGAACATCCCGCCGTCGCCCGTGGAGATGCTGGTGCTGAACCGGCCGTTCTGACGGTCGGCCACGATCTGGGCGGGGATGCGGGAGGTCGGGTCGTTGCGCACGACGATGCGCCCGTCGGCACGCAGCACGCAGGTCGCGTGGTGCAGATCGACCGTCCGCGTCGAGGAACCGGTGACGCGCAGCTCGAACGAGGTCGCGTTGGCCCGGACAGCGGCATTCCACGCCCCGCCGACGGCCCAGAACATGCCGCCGACGAGCGCCACGAAGACCCCGAACGCCAGGATGACGATCCGGAACGAGGACGAGCGCCAGGCCATCCCAGCAGCCTATCCAGGCGTCCATCCGAAACTCGCTCTTGCGCTCGTCGCGATGCTGGGAATATTCTGTAGGGCTGCCTTGTCGCAGCATTCGGAAGACGCATCGGGCTACGGGAGGACGCCATGACAACGACTGAGAACACACGAACCGTGACCGTGTTCGGGCTCGTCGCCGCCGCGACCGCGTCCCCGGAGCCGGCCCCCGCCTGGTAGGTCCCAGGCAGGTACGCGCTTCCGGCTGACTGTCGCCGGCACCCCGCACAGGGCATCCGTAGCCCTGGCACGTCACGATCTCGTGGACGCATCCTTTGGCGACCTCTCAGCACGCCTCACCGGGTCCGAGGCGACCCGACACAGAACAACGAAGTCAAGAAACGCACGAAGAGAAAACGGAACTCATGTCTATCGCTGAAACCCATCAGCACCCTCCGCAAAGAGAAGAGAAGAAGCGCTCGGGGACCGTGCGCACCCTGCTCCGCATCCTGCCGTTCGCCAAGTCGGCGGCGCCCCGCATCCTGCTCGGCATGGTCGCCGCGCTCCTGGCGAGCCTGGTCGCGCTGAGCATCCCGCAGGTGCTGCGCTGGCTGGTCGACGGTCCGCTCTCGGCGGGCGACCCGGCGGCCGTCTGGCCGGCGGCGCTGCTCGTCGTCGGGCTGGGCGCCGCGGAGGCGGTGTTCATCTCGCTGCGGCGCTGGTTCGTGCTCACCCCGGGCACCCACGTCGAGGCGCGGATGCGCAACGCCCTGTACGAGAAGCTGCAGGACCTGCCCGTCGCGTTCCACGACCGCTGGCCGAGCGGCCAGCTGCTGTCGCGCGCCGTCAGCGACCTCAGCCTGATCCGGCGCTGGCTGTCGTTCGGCATCGTGCTGCTCGTCGTCAACGTCGTCACCATCATCGTCGGCTTCGCCATCCTGATCGGCTGGAACTGGATCCTCGGCCTGATCTTCCTGGTGCTGTCCGTGCCGCTGTGGATCTACGGGTTCGTGTTCGAGAAGAAGTACTCGATCGTGGCCCGCCGCAGCCAGGACCAGGCCGGCGACCTGGCGACGGCCGTCGAGGAGTCGGTGCACGGCATCCGCGTCCTCAAGGCGTTCGGCCGCGGCAAGCACGCGCTCAAGAAGTTCGAGTCGCAGGCCGAGCAGCTGCGCGGCACGGAGATCGAGAAGGCGAAGGCCATCGCGGGCATCTGGCTGTGGCTGCTGCTGATCCCGGACGTGGCGTTCGGCATCTGCCTGGTGGTCGGCGTCTGGCTGGCCGCCCAGGACCAGCTGACGGTCGGCGAACTGGTCGCGTTCTTCGCGACGGCCACCGTGCTGCGGTTCCCGATCGAGTCGATCGGCTTCCTGCTCTCGATGACGTTCGACACGCGCACAGCGGCCGACCGCTTCTTCGAGGTCATGGACGAGGTCAACACGATCACCGACCCGGCTGAGCCGAAGCGGATCGCGGACCCGCGCGGTGAGCTCGTCTTCGACGACGTGCACTTCCGCTACCAGGACTCGCCCGAGCGCTTCCCCGACCTCCTGAACGGCATCGACCTCACGGTCCGGCCGGGGGAGACGATGGCGCTGGTCGGTCTGACCGGAAGCGGCAAGTCGACGCTGACCGCGCTCACCACCCGCCTGTACGACGTGACCGGCGGCGCGGTGAAGGTGGACGGCGTGGACGTGCGCGACCTCACCCGCTACGACCTGCGGCAGGCCATCGCCATGGCGTTCGAGGACGCGACACTGTTCTCGGCCTCCGTGCGCGACAACGTGCTGCTCGGCCGCGACGGGCTCGACCCGGCCTCCCCGGAGGCCGAGCGGATCCTGACCGAGGCGCTGGAGATCGCGCAGGCCGGCTTCGTCTACGAGCTCCCGGAGGGCGTGGAGACGAAGGTCGGCGAGGAAGGCCTCAGCCTGTCCGGCGGTCAGCGTCAGCGGCTCGCGCTCGCGCGCGCCGTGGCCGCGGCGCCGAGCATCCTGGTGCTGGACGACCCGCTGTCGGCGCTCGACGTCGACACCGAGGCGCTGGTGGAGGCCGCCCTCCGCCGGGTCCTGGCGTCCACCACCGCCCTGGTCGTCGCGCACCGTCCTTCGACGGTGACGCTGGCCGACCGGGTCGCCCTGCTGGAGGACGGCCGCATCACCGCGGTCGGCACCCACCACGACCTGCTCGTGTCCAACGAGCACTACCGTTTCGTCCTCTCCTCCCTCGAAGAGGAGCGCGACGAGGAGATCCTTCAGGAGGTGAACCTGTGAGCACCGCGACCGTCCTGGGCGTCGAAGGCGAAGAGCGCAACGACCTCAACAAGGAGGAGAGCCGGCAGATCCGCCGGCGCTCCCTCCGCCTGCTCGGCTCGCTGCTGCACCCGCTGCGCACGCGGCTGGTGCTGACCGCGATCGTCGTCGTGATCAGCACGGCCGGCCAGGTGGCAGGCCCCGCGATCATCGCGTTCGGCATCGACAACGGCATCACGGCGCTGAAGAGCCAGAACTGGCTCCCGGTCGCCGCCGCCGGCGTGGCGTACCTGATCACCGGCGTCATCGGCGCCGTGCTGATCGCGTGGTACACCGTGCTCAGCGCGCGGATCAGCCAGGCGATCCTGATCGACCTGCGCAAGCGGGTGTTCCTGCACACCCAGAAGCTCTCGCTGGAGTTCCACGAGTCGTACACGTCCGGCCGCATCATCTCGCGGCAGACCAGCGACCTGGACTCCATCCGCGAGCTGCTGGACTCCGGCATCAACCAGCTCGTGCAGGGCTTCCTGTACATGCTGTTCATCGCGATCGCGCTGTTCTGGCTCGACTGGGTGAGCGGCGTCGTGCTGCTCTGCTCGCTGGTGCCGCTGTACCTGCTGACCCGCTGGTTCCAGAAGCGCTCGCAGGTGCTGTTCCGCATCTCGCGGGTGGCGTCGGCGAAGCTGATCGTGCATTTCGTGGAGACCATGACCGGCATCCGCGCGGTCAAGGCGTTCCGCAAGGAGAAGCGCAACGAGAAGGAGTTCGGCGGCCTGGTCGAGGACTACCGCGACGTCAACGCGCGGGTCATCCAGCTGTTCGGGATCTTCGACCCGGGCCTGGTGATGATCGGCAACCTGACGGTCGGCGCCGTGCTGCTCGTCGGCGGCTTCCGGGTCGCGGACGGCCAGCTGGCGATCGGCGTGCTGCTGGCGACGCTGCTCTACACCCGCCGGTTCTTCGACCCGATGGAGGAGATGGCGATGTTCTACAACTCCTACCAGTCGGCCGCCGCGGCGCTCGAGAAGATCTCGGGCGTCCTGGAGGAGGAGCCGAGTGTTCCCGACCCGGTGCAGCCCACGGACCTGTGGACGGCGGAGGGCCACGTGCGCTTCGACGACGTGACCTTCGCCTACAAGCGGGACCGCGTCATCCTGCCGGAGTTCAGCCTGGACATCCCGGCAGGGCAGACGGTGGCGCTCGTCGGCTCGACCGGTGCGGGCAAGTCGACGCTGGCCAAGCTCATCTCGCGGTTCTACGACCCGAGCGAGGGCGAGGTCACGCTCGACGGCGTGGACCTGAGGGACATGCACCCGAAGGACCTGCGGCGCGCCATCGTCATGGTCACCCAGGAGGCGTACCTGTTCAGCGGCTCGGTCGCCGAGAACATCGCGCTCGGCAAGCCGGACGCGACGCGCGAGGAGATCGAGGAGGCGGCGATCGCGGTCGGCGCCCACGAGTTCATCGCGGGACTGCCGAACGGCTACGACACCGACGTGAACAAGCGCGGCGGCCGGGTGTCCGCCGGTCAGCGGCAGCTGATCTCGTTCGCCCGGGCGTTCCTGGCGAACCCGGCGGTGCTCATCCTGGACGAGGCGACGAGCTCGCTCGACATCCCGAGCGAGCGCCTGGTGCAGGAGGCGCTGCAGACGCTGCTCGCCGACCGCACCGCGGTGATCATCGCGCACCGTCTGTCGACGGTCGCGATCGCGGACCGGGTGCTCGTCATGGAGCACGGCCGCGTGGTGGAGGACGGCTCGCCGGGCGAGCTCATCGCCGGCACGGGCCGGTTCGCCCAGCTCCACGCCGCGTGGCGGGACTCGCTGGTCTGATCCGGTAGTGCAGCGAAGGTCCCGGAAGGAATGCTCCTTCCGGGACCTTCGTGCTGTCAGCGCGGTTCGGATCAGCGGACCACGGACAGCGTCAGGGCGCCACCCTCGTAGACGCCGGCCGACCAGTCGATCGCCACGGTGTTCTCACCGGGCACGAGCCCCGTGAGGGTGATCGTGCGCGTCCCGGCCGAGCCGAGCAGCGGTTTCGCGGGGACGGTGGAGGCCGTGCTCGCGCCGCCGTTGACGCTGTAGGCGATGCCGACCGCCGCCGACGTCCTGTTCGTCAGGGTGAGCGTCGCCGTCCCCGCCGCCGAGTCGGCGCCCACGGTCGCGGTCGGCGCGGTGAGTGTCGCGAGGCCGAGGTCCTGCGACACGGAGTTCGCGGTCCCGTCGCCCGCGAGGCGGTACGAGCCGATCAGGGTCACGTCGGCGAGGGCGGCGGGAACCTCGCCGGTGTAGCGCACCGACGGCGTCTTCGCGGTGCCACTCAGGCCCAGGTAGATGTCGGTGTCGTACGGGAGGTTGCCCAGCGTGTACGAGCCGAGCAGCGATGGCGTCCTGGTCGAGCCGAGCACGGAGCCGTCCGCGCGGTACGCGGTCAGAGTGACGGACTCGGAGGTCTCCAGGCCGTCCTTCCTGCCGTTGGCGTTGGAGTCGTTGAACACCGTGCCGGCGATGCTCACCGGCTGGCGGACGCCGAACAGGAGGTCCGTCGTCTTCTTCACCTTCAGGTCGGTGAGCCGGTAGCCGGTGCCCCAGTGGTCGACCACGGCGAAGTGGGCGGCTGGGATGGCCGAGATCAGGCCGGCCGCCTGCGCGACGGTGCCGGTGAGGGAGCCGAGCTGGTGGGAGGCATCGGCGCCGAGCAGCTTCTCGGTGTCGGCCTCGTCCACCACGGCGACCGCGCGGGAGAGCCCCGAGGCGAGCTTGTTCAGGTACTCGTTGCGCGGCGTCGTGCTGATGTCCCCGGTCGACAGCATCGACGGGTCCATGCCGAGGAGGGCGTCGGCGCTGCCCGAGCCGATCAGGTCGATGAGCGCGGCGACGCGGGAGGTGTTCGCGAGCAGGTCGCCGATCGTCAGGTCGAACGGCGAGCGCATCACGATGTACGCCCCCTCCGGGACATCGGTGAAGCTGAGCGGCCGGCCGTTCGCGGTGGTGCGGAACCGGATGGCGTCGCCCAGGTCGAGCGAGCCGCCGAGGGCGGCCGAGATGGCGGAGCCGACGTCGATCGAGGCCAGCGAGCCGTCCTCGATCGCCTTTTTGGTGGCGAGGACGTCGATGAAGATCAGCGTCTTGCCGTCGAAGTTGCCCTCGCCCGCGTCTTTGACGCCGTTGCCGTTGCTGTCGTCGAACACCGTCGCCGTGAGGTCCGTCTGCGTGGTGGCGGCGACATCCGCGACGCCGACCAGCGCGAGGCCGCCGACGGTGGTCTCGGCGACGGCGCCCGAACGGTAGCCGTCGGCGCTCGCCGCGGCGTAGTACGTGCCGGCGGGGAGTGCGGCCGCCGCGTACACGCCGAGCGCGTTGGTGGTGACGGTGCGGAGCGCGCCGGTACGGGCGGCGGCGTCCTCCGCGCTGCCGTAGAGCTCGACCGTGGCGGTGGCGAGCGGGAGGTCGCCGAGGGCGAACACGCCGTCGCGGTCGGCGTCGTGGAAGACGGTGCCGGTGATGGTGTAGACGGAGGCAGAGGCGGTCGCGGGCGCTGCGGCGCCGACCGCGCCCGCGGCCGAGATGCTCAGCGCCGCGGTGGCGAGGATGGATCGTGTAAATGTCACATCCCACACGGTATGCGACACGACGGACAAGCCCCGGGGCCCTCGTCGAGGGATCCGGGGCTTGTCGCCGTGGTCGGGACGGGCCAAGGGGTTGGATACGGGTTGGGTTGGCGGCCCGTCGCCGGCCAGGTCTGTGGAGGTCAGCCTCGCAGCGCTCTGCGGAAGATCCGGTGATCGGGAGCGCCGGCGCGGGCCAGCGGGAGGCGGAGCAGCGGGAGACGGTGCAGCGGCGAGGATCCGGTGTCGAGCACCACGACCTCCGCGCCCGCGTCGATCAGCTCGCCGGCGGTCGCAGGGTCGACTTCGCATCGGGTCTCACCCGCGACCACGGTCACGCAGCCCGCGGTCACGGCGCGACCGGCCGCGGCGGTGACGGTGACGCCGGAGGTCGCGGGGGCGACGATGCCGCGGATCGCGCGAGCCAGCTCTGCGCGCTCGGCGGGGCGGTCGCCGCTGCGTCCGGGGAAGCCGGCGCCGAGGTCGAGGACGCGGAGCCGGAAGCCGGTCACCGCCTCGATGTCGGCCGCGACGCCGACCGCGCGGACGATCTCGGCCACGTACTCGGCCGGGCCGAGGTCCTCCGGGAGGGCGAGCGAGAGTCCGGCGATCCGAACGCCGAGCCCGCGTGCAGCGGTGGCCGCGGTCAGTGCGTCGTCCGGAGTCAGGCCGTCCGCGGCGCGGTGCGCGGGGCGCGCTGCGAGCCCCGACCGCAGCCGGAGGATGACGCGGAGGTCGTCCGGCGCACCGGCGAACGACTCCACCGCGCGTGCGGCGTCGACCACGAAATGCCGCACGCCGGCGTCGTACGCGGCGCGCGACTCGTGCGGATGCGCGACGGGCGTGGCGTGCAGGATGCGGCGGCCGCCGACGCCGGCGGCGAGCAGGGCGGGAAGCGCCTGATCGTGGGTCACCGCGAAGCCGCCGTCCGCGTCCGCGACCGCCGCGAGCAGCCGCGGATGCGCGAGCGCGCTGGCGTCGTAGAGCACGTCGACCCACGGGAAGGCCTCGCGGAGCGCGGTGTACCGGTGCCGGGCGCGGTCCAGGTCGAGGACGACGAGGGGGAGGTCGTGGTGAGAGCGGTCGTCGTGCGGGAGGTCGTCGTGCGGGAGGGCATCGAGGTCCGCCGCG
The DNA here is from genome assembly GCF_014217625.1 of Leifsonia shinshuensis. Lineage (NCBI taxonomy): Bacteria > Bacillati > Actinomycetota > Actinomycetes > Micrococcales > Microbacteriaceae > Leifsonia > Leifsonia shinshuensis. Next base: position 4,109,089 of record NZ_CP043641.1, read on the forward strand.
ACCGCCTCGGCTGCCGTTCGGGCGGCGCCGTTCGGGTAGGCGGTTCGGGTTGCGGCGGACATCGCGTTCTCCTCGGTTCTCCTCGTGCTCACCGGAGAGGCATCCGGCTTCACTGAGGTTGTCTCATATGTTCCTGCCGTCGGGCGGACACCGGCATCCGGGGCGTCACCCGTTTGCCGATGCGTGCTGGCACGGATGCGATGCATGCCAGGCCGCGGAGAGAATCGAGGCATGTGCCTCCGTGTTGTGATCGTCGACGACCACGCACGGTTCCGGGCTCAGGCCGCAGAGCTCCTCACCCTGGAGCGCTTCTCCGTCGTCGGGGACGCCGAGACCGGCGCCGGCGGCGTCGAGCTCAGCCGTACCCTGGCACCCGACCTGGTGCTGCTGGACGTCGGCCTCCCCGACGCCAACGGATTCGACCTGGTCACCGCGATGCACGAGACCGGGGCCGCGGTCGTGCTCACGTCGAGCCGTGCGCTGCGCGACTACGGAACGCGCGTCTCCGACAGCGGGGCGGACGGTTTCATCACCAAGGCGGAGCTGACCGGTGAGGCGATTCGCAGCCTGCTGATGAACTGACCGGTGAGGCGATTCGCAGCCTACTGATGTGAGGGCGTGCCCGACTGCGGAGCAGACAGCTTCACACCAAGGCGGACCTGACCGGTGAGGCGATTCGCAGCCTGCTGATGTGAGGGCGTGCCCGACTGCGGAGCAGACAGCTTCACACCAAGGCGGACCTGACCGGTGAGGCGATTCGCGGCCTGCTAAAGTGAGCGCGTGGTCGGGGGAGACAACTCGGTAGCCCGTCCGCTCCGGGTGGCAGTCGCCGATGACGCTGTGCTGCTCCGCGAGGGGATCGGGCAGATTCTGCGCGCGGGCGGCGTGGAGGTCGTGGCGTCGGTGGACACCGCCGAGCAGCTGCTCGACGCGCTCGCGGCCGACGGCGGCACCGACGGCGGCTCCGACGGCTCGATCGACGCCGTCGTGCTCGACATCAAGATGCCTCCCACGCACACCGACGAAGGCCTCCGCGCACTCGAGACGCTGCGCGCGTCCGGCTCGCAGGTCGGCGTCCTCCTGCTCTCGATGTACACGACGGCGTCGTATGCCATCCGCGCCATGAGCGCCGGGAGTGGCACCGGTTACCTGCTGAAGGACCGCGTCGCCGACGCCGACGCGCTCGTGAACGCCGTCCGCACGGTCGCGTCCGGCGGGTCGGTCGTCGACCCCGAGGTCGTCCAGGTGCTCGTGGCCGCGCGCTCGACCGAGGCGGCGGTCGAGTCGCTGTCGTCGCGGGAGGTCGACGTGCTGCGGCTGATGGCGGAGGGGATGTCCAACGCGGGCATCGCCGCCGCGCTGCACCTCAGCCTCCGCACCGTCGAGTCGCACATCGGCCACATCATGAACAAGCTGGACATCGAGGAGACCACCGAGGGCCACCGGCGTGTGCTCGCGGTGCTGCGCTTCCTCGGCCGGGACGCCTGAGGCCACCATGGGGGCCGGGCGCCTCTGGCTGCGGGCCGCCGCCGTCACGGTGACGATCGCCGTCAACGTGCTGGCGCAGGTGTTCAGCGCGATGACGGGGAACTACGGCCCGCGTCCGCAGGGCGTCGGCTGGGCCATCGTGTTCGTGGCCGTCGCGCTGGACTACGTCATCTGCGCGGTCATCGCGTGGCGCGCGATCCGCAGCTCGGCGCCCGGCTGGCTGATGGTGGGCGCCGCGTTCTTCTGGGCGGCCGGCGCCTGGTATCCGCTCACCCGCGACCTCGGCTGGCTGTGGCCGCTGGTGGAAGGCGTGACCGACCTGTGGGCGGTGCTGGTCGGCATCCTGGTGCTCACGTATCCCGGCGGCCACCTCGTCTCGCGATTCGACCGCGTCGTCGCCTACACGCTGAGCGGCGCGTTCCTGGTGCGGTTCCTGGGCATCCTGCTGTTCTCCTCGCCGTCGGCCGCCGACTGCGGCTGCGTGGCGAACCCGTACGCCATCCTGCCGAGCCCGGACGCCGACTACTGGCTCGGCGTGGCGTGGCGGATCGTCGGCGTCGTCCTGCTCCTCGCCGTGGCCGGTCGGCTGGCGGTGCGCTGGGTGACCAGCACGCTCCCCGCCCGGCGGGTGTCGTTCGTGATGCCGCTCGCGCTGCTGCTGTGGTGCTACGGCACGGTGCAGGACTCGATCAGCTTCGCGCTCGGCTGGGACAGCGGCTGGCTGCAGTTCATCCCGCCTGTCGCGATCGCGCTCATCCCGCCCGCGTTCGTGGGCGGAGTCTTCTACGCCCGCGGGCTGCGCTCGCGCGTGGCGGACCTCGTCATCGTCGCGCGCGACAAGGTGGACAGGGCGCTCTGGGAGTCGAGCCTCGCGCGCACTCTGCACGACCATTCCCTGCGCGTGTTCTGGTGGGATGAGCACCGGCGCGCGTACCGCACCAGCGCGGGCGACGCGGTGCCGGACGGCGACCGGGCCGAGCGTCCGGGACGCTCCACGATGGCGATCGACTCGGACCAGGGGCCGATCGCCCTCATCGAGCACGACGTGGCCCTCGGCCAGGACGACCGGCTGCTGGACGCGGTCTCCTCCGCCCTGCTGCTCTCGGTCGACAACGACCGGCTGCGCGGACGGCTCGAGCAGACCATCCAGGAGCTGCGTGAGTCCCGGCTGCGCATCGTGGAGGAGGGCTACCTCGCCAGGCGGCGGCTGGAGCGCGACCTGCACGACGGCTCGCAGCAGCAGCTCGTGTCGTTGGCCATCGGCCTCCGGATCGCCGCGACGAAAGCCGGCGCCGCCGGGCAGCCGGAACTCGTCGGCGACCTGGAGAAGGCGTCGGCGCAGCTCGCGGACGCCCTCAGGGAGCTGCGCGAGCTCGCGCGCGGCATCCACCCGACCGTGCTGACCGACGGCGACCTCCGCTCTGCGCTGGAGGAGCTGGCCCAGCGCAGCGTGACGCCGGTGGAGGTGCACGTCGAGCTCGCGGAGCGCCTGCCGGACGTCGTCGAGGAGACCATCTACTACTGCGTCTCGGAGTGCCTGGCCAACGCCGCCAAGCACGCGCAGGCCCGCAACTGCGCGGTGCTCGTGACGCGCGACGATGGCGCGGTGACCGTGACGGTGAAGGACGACGGCCGCGGGGGAGCTCAGATCGAGCCGGGCGGCGGGCTGGAAGGCCTGCGCGATCGGGTGGAGACCGTCGGCGGCCATGTCGAGGTGCGGTCGGTCGCCGGCCTCGGGACGATCGTGGAGCTGGTGCTCCCGGCTCAGGTGGCCGAGGGCAGCAGGCCCTGAGTGCGCATCGCCCGCGGCGCGGAGGTCACTTGGCGGAGCCGGTGGCGGGGCGGACCGCGAACAGCTGCGTCGGCGCCACCGTGAACGCGCTCCAGCCCCCCGGGCAGGAGTACGACGCGTTCGGGATGCCGGAGATGGGCCACCAGCTGTCCTGGATGGTCGGCTTGGGCGGGGCGACGTTCGTGAGCTTGCAGACGTCCTTCTTGAACACGGCCTGCGAGGTGTAGGTCATGATCGCCTCGCCGGTGTGCGTGTCGTAGTCGACCCGGATCACGGTCGCGTCATCGGGGACGAACGACGGCGAGCCGATGCTCTTCGTGTTCGCCGCGTTGAACTCCTTGGCCGTGTCGTAGATCGCCGGAGTCACGTGCGGCGTGAACGCCGACACGACAGAGCACCCGGAGAGGGCGACGACGAGGGGGACGGCGGCGACGGCGACGGCGAGTCGACGGGTACGGGGCACGGACGCTCCTGGGACGGATTCACATGGACAGACCCGTCCAGTCAACACCATGAAGCTGAGCGCTTGCATCGATCGGGAGGATGATCTCAGCGAGCGTCGTGCCTGGCCGTCCTCAGGTCCACCCGGTACGGCGACCTTCCGCCGCCGAGCAGGGGCGTCCCCTCGGCGCGGTAGTGCTCCAGTGCGATGTGCTCGTGGTTCGCGGGAGGATGCCCGCTCGAGCGCACGACGCGCCACCAGGGCACGTCGCCGCCGTAGTACGCCATCACCTGGCCGACCATCCGGGCGGCGCGCGAGCCGAGCGCTGCGGCGACGTCGCCGTAGGTCATCACCTGGCCGGGCGGGATGCTGTCCACGACCGCGAGGACGCGCGAGGCGAAGTCGTCGCCCGCGCTGTCCTCAGAGGTCGAGGGCACCGATGGTCTCGCCGTACTGCGTCTCTCCGACCGGCTGGAAGCCGGTGCGCAGGAAGAACTGCTCGGGGCCGAGCTCGCCGGACTCCCAGATCACGTAGAGCCGGCCGACGCCGCGGTCGCGCGCCTCGGCGGCGAGGGCCTTGACCGCGAAGGTGCCGATGCCGCGGCCCTGGTCGTCGGCGTCGACGTTGATGCGCCAGAGGATCGCCTTGAACTCGTCGTGCTCGGCGTAGGGGTTGAAGTCGCCCATGATGAAGCCGACAACGTCGTCGCCGTCGAGCACGACGCGCTGCCACGACGTGGACGGGTCGGCGACCGCGGCGGCGGCCGAGTACGACACCGGAGCGATGAACTGCTCCTGGCCGGGCTTCAGCGACAGCGCGTTCGCCGCGACGACGGTCTTCGCGCTCAACTCTTCCAGTCTCAACTCAGCCATAACGAAAGGGTAACGTGCGAGGCGACCCGCGCATAGTCGGCGGGAGCCGGCTGACGGGACGCTGACAAAACTGTCTCGATGTCAAGATAGTTGCCGAACTCGGGTAAGCTGTCTCCGGCTGAAAAACGGCACAGACCTCAGGAGAACCAGTGGACAAGATCAAGGTTGATGGAACGGTCGTCGAGCTCGACGGCGACGAGATGACGCGGATCATCTGGAAGGCGATCAAGGACTCCCTCATCCACCCGTACCTCGACGTGAACCTCGAGTACTACGACCTCGGCATCCAGAAGCGCGACGAGACCGACGACCAGATCACGATCGACGCGGCGCACGCCATCCAGAAGCACGGCGTCGGCGTCAAGTGCGCGACCATCACCCCGGACGAGGCCCGCGTCGAGGAGTTCGGCCTCAAGAAGATGTGGAGGAGCCCGAACGGCACCATCCGCAACATCCTCGGCGGCGTCGTGTTCCGCGAGCCGATCATCATCTCCAACATCCCGCGCCTGGTCCCGGGCTGGAACAAGCCGATCGTCATCGGCCGTCACGCCTTCGGCGACCAGTACCGCGCCACCGACTTCACCTTCGACGGCCCTGGCACGCTGACCATGAGCTTCCAGCCGGCCGACGGCGGCGAGGCGCAGTCCTTCGAGATCTACCAGGCGCCCGGCGCCGGTGTCGCGATGGGCATGTACAACCAGGACGAGTCCATCCGCGACTTCGCCCGCGCGTCGTTCAACTACGGCCTGGACCGCCAGTACCCGGTGTACCTGTCGACCAAGAACACGATCCTCAAGGCCTACGACGGCCGGTTCAAGGACCTCTTCCAGGAGGTCTTCGACACCGAGTACAAGGAGAAGTTCGACGCGGCCGGCCTCACCTACGAGCACCGCCTGATCGACGACATGGTCGCCTCCAGCCTCAAGTGGGAGGGCGGCTACGTCTGGGCGTGCAAGAACTACGACGGCGACGTGCAGTCCGACACCGTCGCGCAGGGCTTCGGCTCGCTCGGCCTGATGACCTCCGTGCTGACCACCCCGGACGGCTCGGTCGTCGAGGCGGAGGCCGCGCACGGCACGGTTACCCGCCACTACCGTCAGTACCAGCAGGGCAAGCCGACCTCCACCAACCCGATCGCCTCGATCTTCGCCTGGACGCGCGGCCTCGCGCACCGCGGCAAGCTCGACGGCAACCAGGACCTCATCGACTTCACCCACACCCTCGAGGACGTCGTGGTGAAGACGGTCGAGGAGGGCAAGATGACCAAGGACCTCGCCCTCCTGGTCGGCCCGGAGCAGAAGTTCCTGACCACCGAGGAGTTCCTCGACGCGATCAGCGAGAACCTGAAGGCGCGCGTGGCGTAACGCTGCGTCGCGAGCATTCGTGCCGGATGCCGCCTCCCGCTCCCGGGGGACGGCGTCCGGCACGAGTCGTTAACGGCCTTCCCGCGCGCGCGACCGGCACCCTATGCTGCCGCGCAGATGCCGCCGCGCATCGTGAGCCGAGGGGGATGCCGTGATCGCACTGAGCCCGGACGAAGTCGCCGCACGCGCGGCCGAGGCGTACACGTACTTCTATCCGCTCGTCACGATGGACGTGACACGGAGCGTCTTCACGCAGCCAGGCGACTCCACCGCCATCGGGCGGGGCCGAACCAACACCCTCGCGCACGCGCGCGCCTTCCCCGACGCCGACTTCCGCGCCGTGGTCGCCCCGAACTTCGACACGCTCTACTCGTCGGCGTGGCTCGACCTCTCGGACGGCCCGATCGTCCTCGATGTGCCGGACAGCGGCGGCCGGTACTACCTGCTCCCGCTGCTCGACATGTGGACGAACGCGTTCGCCGTGCCCGGCAAGCGCACGACGGGGACCGCGGCCGGCCGCTTCCTGATCGCGCCGCCCGGGTGGGACGGCGAGGTGCCGGACGGGACCACGAGGATCGACGCCCCGACCGCACACGTGTGGCTGATCGGCCGGGTGCAGACGAACGGCCCGTCGGACTATGCCGCGGTCCGCGAGTTCCAGGACGGGCTCCGGCTCAGCGGTCCAGAGGGCGAACAGCCGTCGACCGCGCTGCCGGTGTCGGTGGCCCCGGACGGCCTCGATCTGAGCCGGGAGCCGCTCGCGATCGTCAACGGACTCACCGCCGTGGAGTTCTTCGGGTACGCCGCCCGGCTGCTCGCCGTCCACGCGCCTCAAGCGACGGACTTCAGTGCCCTGGCCCGGCTGGCGTCCCTGGGGATCGTGCGCGGCGAAGACTTCGACGGGAGTGTGTTCGACGACGACCAGCGCGCCGCCCTGGAGCGCGGCGCGGAGGACGCCCGGCAGCGGCACCACCGCGCGATCAGCACCATGGCCCGCATCGCCAACGGCTGGGCGATGAACACCGACAGCATGGGCGTCTACGGCGACTTCTACCTCAAGCGTGCCGCCGTCACGGTGGTCGGTCTCGGGGCCAACCAGCCGGAGGACGCGATCTACCCGATCGCCGTCGCCGACTCCGCCGGACGGCCGATCGTGGGGGAGCGCGACTACGTGCAGCACTTCGAGCGCGACCAGCTCCCGCCTGTCGACGCGTTCTGGTCGGTCACGATGTACGACCAGGACAGCTTCCAGGCGCCGAACCCGCTCGACCGGTTCGCGCTCGGCGACCGGGACCTGCTGCACTACGGCGACGACGGCTCGCTGGACCTCTACTACGGCCCCACGGACCCGGGCGGCACGAAGACGGCCAACTGGCTCCCAGCCCCGGCCGGGCCGCTGCGGATCATCATGCGGCTGTACGCGCCGCGGCCGGAGGCGCTCGACGGCCGGTGGAACCCGCCGCCGATCGCGGAGACCCGCTGACGGCCGGCTAGGCCGTCGGCACGAGGAGGGTCTGCAGTTCCGAGATCCGGCCGTCTCGGACCACGATGATGTCCACTCCGCGCGCGACAGGCGCGCCCGCGGGGCCGAGCGCCCAGGCGAGGGCGCCCCGGCCGGCGCCCTCGTAGCGCGGGCCGTCCTCGCTGAACGCGAAATCGGCCGGAAGGCCGCCCAGCAGCTCGTCGGCCTTCGCGGCCAGCGCGTCCCTCCCGCTCGCGGTGCCGTCGGGGTCGGTGAAGACCACGTCCTCCGTGTACACCTTGTCGATCGCGGCGCGCCGGGCGGCGGCGTCGCGCTCGCCGAAGACACGGTGGAGATTGGCGTCGAGGAGGTCCTGGATGCTGCTCATGGGTCGTTCCCTTCGAGTGGTCGTCCGATGCCGGGGTCAACGCCGCCGGGTGGCGCGGTCTTCCCGCGTCGGCCGTCGGTCAGCGGGCCGTCCAGCCCCCGTCGATCGCCAGCGTCTGCCCCGTGATCAGCGACGCTGCCGGCGACGCCAGGAACGCGACCGCTCCCGACACCTCGCGCGGTTCCCCGATCCGGTGCAGCGCCGCGATGCGCTCGATCGTGTCGGCGCGGAACGCGTCGTCCGACAGCGCCTTCGCCGTGCCGTCCGTCTCGATGAAGGTCGGCGCCACCGCGTTGACCCGGATGCCGTACCGGCCCCACTCCACCGCGAGGCAGCGGGTGAGGTGGACGACCGCCGCCTTCGCTGCGCAGTAGGACGCCTCGCCGGGCAGTGCGATCAGCCCGGCCTGAGAGGCGACGTTGACGATCGCGCCGCCGCCGCCTGCCAGCATGCTCTTCGCGACGTGCTGGGACAGGAAGAACGTCGACCGGGTGTTGAGCTGCCAGACCCGCTCGAAGTCGTCCTCGGTGACCTCCAGGGCCGGCGCGTCGACGCCGCCGCCTGCGTTGTTGACCAGAATGTCGATCGGGCCGAGCTCGGCGGCGACCTCGTCCATCGCCGCGCGGCAGCCGGGGAGGTCGAGCACGTCCATCCGGATCGCCCGGGCCGTCACGCCGAATGACTCGAGCTCCGCCACCAGTGCCGCCGAGCCGTCCGGATCGCGCACGCCGAGGACGACGTCGGCGCCCTGGCCGGCGAGTTCGAGCGCGATCTCGCGGCCGAGGCCGCGGCTCGCGGCGGTCACCAGGGCGCGGGAGCCGGTCAGGTCGAAGGGGGTGCGGGCGGAGGCGGGGGCTGGGGTGTTCACGCTCGGAGTGTAACGACTTGAAGTCGGAGCTTGCGTTTCTTTTGTTCGTAAGCTTTACTAACAAACATGACCACAACGGACGTGCTCGGCAGCGCCGGAGGCCTCGGCCCCGGCAAGGCCCTCCGTCCGCGTTCCAAGGTGCTCCCCGAGCACGCGCGCAGCCACAACCGGTCGCTCGTGCTCCAGACCCTCTACCGGTCGGGAGAGCAGAGCCGGGCCGATCTGGCCCGTGAGACCGGGCTCACGCGCGTCACTGTCTCCGACCTCGTCGCCGAGCTCCTCGCGGAGGGTCTCGTGGTCGAGCTCGGGCAGCGGGAGGCCGCGCGGCCGGGCAAGCCAGCTGTCCTCCTCGACATCAACCGCACCGCGCACCAGATCGTCGGCGTCGACCTCAGCGACCACGACCGCTTCCGCGGCGCGGTCATGGACCTCGACGGCGAGCTGCTCGCCACGGCCGAGGTCCCGCTCGAAGACGGCGACGGGGTGTCCGCGACCGGGGAGGCCGCCCTCGCCAAGGTGCACGCGCTCGTCGCGCAGCTCGTCGCCACGGCCACGGCCCCGATCCTCGGGATCGGCGTCGGCTCGCCCGGCGTGGTCGACCTCACCGGCACCATCCTGACCGCGCCCAACCTCGGCTGGACCGACGTGCGGCTGCAGGACGACCTCCACCGGCTGACCGGCCTCCCGGTCGTCGTCGCGAACGACGCCAACGCGGCCGTGCTCGCCGAGCACAGCTACGGCGGCGCGACAGGCGACATGATGCTGATCCGCGTCGGCCACGGCATCGGCGCCGGCCTGATCATCGCCGGCACCCTGGTCTACGGCAGCCACTTCGCCGCGGGCGAGATCGGCCAGGTCATGGTCGGCACCGACCTCGGGCTGGACGCGACCTACACCCGCGAGCAGGTGCTCGAGCACTGGCTCAGCGTGCCCCAGCTGCAGCGCGGGATCCGGGAGGCCGAGGCCGCAGGGCGCGACGCCACCCCGGTCCTCCGCGAGGCAGGGCAACGGCTCGGCATCTCTCTGGCGCCGGTCGTCGGCGCCCTCAACCTGTCGGAGCTCGTCCTGAGCGGCCCGACCGAACTGCTCGATGGCCCCCTCGCCGAGGCGACCATCCACACGCTCCGGAACCGGACGATGGCGGAGAACCACGCCGACCTCGCGGTCCGGATGACCACGCAGGGGCAGGACATCGTCCTGCGCGGCGCGGCCGTACTCGTCCTCTCCGGACAACTCGGGGTCTCGTAACACAGCACCGTGCAATCCACGACCCCTGCACCGACGGTGTGATGCGACCGCACACACTGACCAACCTAGAAAGCCCGAAACGAATGAAGGGAACAGCAATGAAGAGAAAGCTCGTCGGCCTCGCCGCTGTGGCTACGGCTTCCGCTCTCGTGCTCGCCGGATGCGCCTCTGGCGGAGCCCAGGCGCCGAGCACCGATGGCAAGGGCAAGACGGTCACCCTGTGGCTCGTCGGCTCCGACACCCCGGACGCGCTGCGCAACTACCTGAAGACCGAGTTCAACAAGGAGACCGGCGCCACGCTCAAGATCGAGCAGCAGGACTGGGGAGACCTCGTCACCAAGCTCACCACCTCGCTGCCCGACGCGAACAACACGCCGGACGTGACGGAGATGGGCAACACCCAGTCCCCGACCTTCACCAACGTGGGCGCCTTCCTCGACATCTCCGACATGTACAAGGACCTCGGCGGCGACAAGCTGCTCCCGTCCTTCGTCGAAGCGGGCAAGGTCGACGGCAAGAACTACACGCTGCCGTACTACTTCGGCTCGCGTTACATGTTCTACCGCAAGGACGTCTACAGCGCGGCCGGCGCGTCCGTGCCGACCACGCTCGACGAGTTCAACAGCACCGTCGCCGACATCACGGCGAAGAACCCGAAGGGGATCCCGAACTTCTCCGGCTTCTTCCTCGGCGGTCAGGACTGGCGCGACGGCATTTCCTGGATCTTCGCCAACGGCGGTGACATCGCCAAGAAGGAAGGCTCCAAGTGGGTCGCCACGCTCGACTCGGCGAACTCGCTGAAGGGCCTCCAGCAGCTTCAGGACATCTACAAGAACGCGTCCAAGGCGCCGAACGACGCCAAGGACTCGAACCAGTACATCTACCTGAACGACACCGACCAGACGGTGGACGCCAACAACAACAAGACCGGTGACACGTCCCTCGCCGCGGCCACCATCATGGCTCCGGGCTGGGCGCACTGGTCGATCGGCGACCTGTCCACCAAGGACGGCAAGCCCGTCCGCACCTGGAACGACAACACCTTCGGCACCTACGTGCTGCCGGGCAACGACGGCAAGCCCGCTCCGGTCTTCGCCGGCGGCTCCAACATCGGCATCTCGGCCAAGTCCAAGAACCCGGGCCTGTCCAAGACGCTGCTGAAGATCATCTTCAGCAAGGAGTACCAGGAGATGCTCGGCAAGAACGGCCTCGGCCCGGCGAACTCGGACTACATGTCCTCGCTCGGCGACGACCAGTTCGCGAAGGCGCTCATCGCTTCGGCCTCCAACTCGAAGCTGACCCCGGCCGCACCCGGCTGGGCGTCCGTCGAGGCGGCCAACGTGATGGAGGAGTTCTTCTCCAAGATCCGCGACTCGTCCGACCTGAAGGGCCTCGCCCAGCAGTACGACACCAAGATCAACGCGCTCCTCAACGTGAAGAACGGCTGATCGGCTCCGCCTAGCACCACCCCGCAGGCGAGGGCGCGGAAGCAGCACCATCCCTTCCGCGCCCTCGCTCCTGCCCCCACACTTTCAAGACAGAATTTCACCACAGACTTTTCCGCCACCCCCATCCGGAAGGAGGACCGCCGTGACGACGACCCGCGAACCCGTGACCGCCGCGCCGCCCGCGAGCGCACCCGCTCCGTCCGCGCCGCGCAAGCGCCGAGGCCGGCTCACGCCCTACGCCCTGCTGCTGCCGGCCATCCTCATCCTGCTCCTCGCGCTCGGCTATCCGATCGTCTGGCAGCTCATCACGTCGATGCAGCATTTCGGGCTCGCCCAGCAGTTCGGCCAGCCCGCGCCGTTCGTCTGGTTCGACAACTACGTCACCCTGTTCTCCGACCCCTACATGTGGATCGTGGTCGGCCGCTCGCTCGTCTTCTGCCTCAGCACCGCCGCGGTCACCGTCGTGATCGGCGTCGGTCTCGCCCTGCTGATGTCGGGCATCTCGCGCTTCCCGCGCATCTTCCTGCAGATCACGCTCCTGCTCGCCTGGGCCATGCCCGTCGTCGCCGCGATGACCGTCTGGAACTGGCTGTTCGACTGGCGCCGCGGCGTCATCAACAGCGTCCTGACCTCCTGGGGCCTGGACTTCCAGAACCACAACTGGCTGCAGAACCCGATCTCCTTCTTCTTCGTCGCCGGCGTCATCGTCACCTGGATGAGCGTGCCGTTCGTGGCCTTCTCGGTCTACGCCGGCCTCACCCAGGTCTCCACCGAGGTGCTGGAGGCCGCCCAGATGGACGGTGCGAAGGGTTTCCAGCGGCTGCGCTACATCATCCTGCCGATGATCCGGCCGGTGCTCGGGATCGTGCTGCTTCTGCAGATCATCTGGGACCTGCGGGTGTTCACCCAGATCAAGCTGCTGCAGGACAAGGGCTCCATCGCCAGCGAGACCAACCTGCTCGGCACTTACATCTACCAGCTCGGCGTCGGGTCGAGCGACTTCGCGATGGCCAGCGCCGTCTCGGTGTTCGTCCTCATCCTGACCATCGCCCTCAGCTGGTTCTACGTCCGCCACCTGCTCAAGGAGGACCAGTCATGACCACCGTCGCCGGCGACCGCAAGCTCAAGCAGAAGGTCCGCCCCGGCCGTATCCTCCTCGGCGCGCTCGCCGTGGTGCTCGGGCTGATCTGGGTGTTCCCGGTCTACTGGATGCTGAACTCCTCTCTGCTGCCGAACGTCGTGCTGCAGAGCACGACGCCCACGTGGCTGCCGTTCGGCGGCTCGTTCGACAACTTCACGGCCGTCGTCAACGGCGGGACGTTCTTCCCCGCGCTCGGGATGAGCGTGGTCGTCGCGCTGGTCACCGTCGTGTTCTGCCTGGCGTTCGCCTTCCTCGCGGCGCTCGCGATCAGCCGGTTCAAGTTCCGCGGGCGCACGTCGTTCGTGCTCGCCGTGCTGCTCATCCAGATGCTGCCGGCGGAGGGCCTGTTCATCGCGCAGTACAAGCTGATGGGCTCGCTCGGCCTCCTGAACACCGTGGTCGGCGTCAGCATCATCTACATCGCGGCCGTCGTGCCGTTCACGATCTGGATGCTGCGCGGCTTCGTCGCCGGGATCCCCGCCGACCTCGAGGAGGCGGCGATGGTGGACGGGCTGAGCCGCACGCAGGCCTTCCTGCGCATCACGTTCCCGCTGCTCGCGCCGGGCCTCGTCGCCTCGGGTGTCTACGCCTTCCTGCAGGCCTGGAACGAGTTCACCGTCGCGCTGGTCATCCTGCAGGAGAACAGCAGCCAGACGCTCCCGCTGTGGCTGCGCGGCTTCATCCAGCAGTCGGCGTCGCGGGCGACCGATTGGGGACAGGTGATGGCGGCCTCCACGCTCGTCGCCGTGCCGGTCATCATCTTCTTCCTCATCGTCCAGGGACGCATGACCAGCGGGCTGGTCAGCGGGGCGGTCAAGGGGTGAGCGGGATGTCGGTCACCCAGCCCAGCGCGACCGACACCGCCCTCCGTCGCAGCATCGCGGCGACCCTCCTGCCCGGTTTCGTCGGGACCACGCTGCCCGCGTGGCTGGAGGAGCGCCTGCGGAACGGCCTCGGCGGGGTGTGCGTGTTCGGTCAGAACGTGGAGTCGGTCGCCCAGCTCCGGGCGCTGACGGACGCGATCTACGCCGCCAACCCGGACGCGATCGTCGCGATCGACGAGGAGGGCGGCGACGTCACCCGGCTGTACTACGAGACCGGTTCGCCCTTCCCCGGGAACGCCGTGCTCGGCCGGCTCGGCGACGACGCGTACACCGAGGGCATCGCCCGGCGGGTGGGCGAGGAGCTGCACGCGGCGGGCGTCAACCTCGACTTCGCACCGGACGTCGACATCAACTCCAACGCGGACAACCCGGTCATCGGGGTGCGCAGCTTCGGCTCGCTGCCCGCCGTGGTGGCCGAGCAGGGCGCCGCGTGGACGCGCGGGCTCCAATCGGCCGGCGTCGCGGTGTGCGCCAAGCACTTCCCGGGGCACGGCGACACCGCCGCGGACTCGCACCTGGAGCTGCCGGTCGTGGACCTCACTCTGGACCAGCTGCGCGAGCGCGAGCTGGAGCCGTTCCGCGCCGTCATCGACGCGGGCGCACGCACCGTGATGACCTCGCACATCCTGCTGCCGCGGATCGATCCCGACCTGCCCGCGACGTTCAGCCGCACCATCGTCGAGGGCCTCCTGCGCGACGAGCTCGGCTTCGGCGGCGTCGTCGTCACCGACGCGCTCGACATGCACGGCGCGAGCGGGGAGCGCGGCATCCCGGAGGCCGCGGTGCTGGCCCTCGCGGCGGGCTGCGACCTGCTCTGCATCGGCACAGAGAACACCGACGCGCAGCTCGCGGAGATCGAGGACGCGGTGCTGGCCGCGGTCGCGGAAGGTCGCGTGGCCGTGTCCCGGATCGAGGAGGCGGCCGGGCGGGTGCTCGGGCTCGCGCTCGCGGTCCGGACCGACGGCGCCGCGCACGAGGTCGCAGGCGGCGCGGGCGTCATCGATCCCGCCGACGTGCGACGCGCGGTGGAGGCCTTCGACATCTCCGGGCACGCGGCCGCCTGGCTGCGGGCGCACCACGGCCGGTACTCGGTCGTCCGCGTCGACACCGTCGCGAACATCGCGATCGGCGAGGCGCCGTGGGGTCCGTTCGCGGAGGTCGCGGCGGAGGCGTCCGGCGCTTCGTCGGCGTTCGCGGCGAACCCGCTGGTGGTGTTCACCGAGGGCGACCATCCCGATCTCGTGCTCGCCGCGCAGTCGCCGGTGCTCGTCGTCGGCAAGGACAACCACCGGCACGCCTTCGCCCGTGCGGCGATCGACCGGCTGCGTGCCGAGCGGGACGTGCTCGTCGTGGACATGGGCTGGCCGAGCGACGACCGCCGGTATGCGGACATCGCGACCTTCGGCGCCTCCCGCCTCGTCGGGCGCGCGCTGATCGAGCTGCTCGACGGCGAGCCGGCCGCTCCGGAGGCCGTGGACGGGCATACCCCGTGAGGCTCGGCATCGACATCGGCGGCACCAAGACCGACGCCGTCGCCGTCGACGACGTGGGCGGCCTCGCGCAGCGGGTCCGCCTGGCGACGGGCTTCGGCCACGCAGCGGTCGTGGAGACCGCCGTCGCCGCCGTGGCCAGGATCGGGGAGCTCACCGGGCTCCCGGCCGGCGGCTTCACCTCCATCGGCATCGGCATCCCCGGGATGGTCGACAGCGCCTCCGGCCATGTCGCGCACGCGGTCAACCTCGGCGTCGAGCGGCTCGCGCTCGGCGGCGAGCTGGCCGGGAGGCTGGGCGTCGGCGTCCGCGTCGAGAACGACGTGAAGGCCGCGGCGCTCGGCGCCTTCCACCTCCTCGGCCTCGGCGGCACGATGGCGTACCTGAACCTCGGCACCGGGATGGCCGCCGGCATCGTCGTGGACGGCCGGCTCTGGCGCGGCGCCAGCGGCGTCGCGGGCGAGATCGGCCACCTCCCGGTCGACCCCGCGGGCGCCCTGTGCGGTTGCGGCCAGCGCGGCTGCCTAGAGACGGTGGCCAGCGGCTCCGGCATCGCCCGGCAGTGGCGCACCGACGACCCGCTCCCGGCGCGCTCGCTGTTCGCGGCGGCCGCCGACGGGGACCGCGAGGCGCGGGCGATCACGGCTAGGCTTGCCGAGGGCATCGCCGCAGCGGTGCGGGTCCTCGTGCTGACCGTCGACGTCGACACCGTGGTGATCGGCGGCGGCCTCAGTCATCTCGGGGACCGGCTGCTCTGCGACGTCCACGAGGTGCTCGACGGATGGGCGGAGACGTCCCCGTTCCTCGCGTCGCTCGCGCTGTCGCGGCGGGTGCGCCTCGTCCCGGAAGGAACACCCGTTGCCGCGTTGGGTGCGGCGCTCGTTGGAGGAGCAGATGGCTGAAGTCGTGGTGGTGGCGGACAAGGACGCGGCGGGCGAGCTCGCGGCGGAGTCGATCCTGCGGTTGATCGCCGCCAAGCCGGACGCGGTGCTGGGGCTGGCGACCGGGTCCACCCCGCTGCCGGCGTACCGGGCGCTGGCCCGGCGGATCGGCGCGTCCGGCACCGATGTGTCGCACGTGCGCGGCTACGCCCTGGACGAGTACGTAGGGCTGCCGGCCGGGCACCCCGAGTCCTACCGGGCGGTGATCACCCGGGAGGTCGTGGAACCGCTCGGGCTGACCCCCTCGCTCATCCACGTCCCCAACGGCGCCCTCGCCACGATCGAACACGCCGGAGCCGACTACGAGAAGGCGATCGCAGAGTCCGGGGGTGTGGACGTCCAGCTGCTGGGCATCGGCACCGACGGGCACATCGGCTTCAACGAGCCCGGCTCCTCGTTCGCGTCGGTCACCCGGGTGAAGACCCTGACGGAGCAGACCCGCAAGGACAACGCCCGCTTCTTCGACAGCGAGGACGACGTCCCGATGCACTGCATCACCCAGGGGCTCTCCACCATCCTGCGGGCCCGGCACCTGATGCTGCTCGCGTTCGGGGAGGGCAAGGCGGAGGCGCTGGCCGGGGCGGTGGAGGGCCCGGTGTCGGCCTCCAACCCGGGCTCGGCCATCCAACTGCACCCGCACGTCACCGTGCTCGTGGACGAGGCCGCCGCCTCCCGCCTCCGCAACATCGACTACTACCGCTACGCCTACGACCACAAACCCGCCTGGCAGAAACTCTAACCCGCGGCCCACCGCCGTCCCCTCCCGCGCCCTCCCACTCGCTCTCGCGCCCGCCGCAGCGAACGGAGGACCACCCGCCTCCCCACCCCTGGATGTCCTCCGTTGACTGCGTTTTCGGATGCTCACGACCCGGATGTCCTCCGTTCGCCACATCCCCGTGCGCGTGTGGGTAACGGAGGAGTTCGGGGCGGACACGCCCGGGAATGGCAGGTGACGGAGGAGATCGGGGGCTGGGGAGGTGGGAGGTCCTCCGTTGGCTGCAGGTGAGTGCGGGGAGTGGGAGGTGCGGGGCGGCTACAGGAGGTGGCCGGCGGCCAGGACCTGCTGGACGTGCCAGTCGTGGTCGAGCAGCACCGCGTCGGCGGCGTAGCCGGTGTGGAGGCGGCCGAGGCGGGACTCGCCCAGCGCTTTTGCCGGGGTCGCGGTGACCGCGGTGACCGCGGTGACCGGGTCGAGGCCGACGAGGGTGATCGCGTTGCGGAGGGCGGCGTCCTGGGTCAGGGTCGAGCCGGCGATCGTGGTGGTGCCGGAGAGCACGGCCAGGCCGTTCCGGACGCTGACGTTCAGGCCGCCCAGGCGGTAGTCGCCGTCCGAGGCGCCGGCCGCGGCCATCGCGTCGGTGACCAGGGCGACCCGTCCCGGCGCCTCCCGGAACAGCAGGCCCGCCACCGAGGGGTGAACGTGGAGGCCGTCGAGGATGAGCTCGAGCGTGACCTCCGGGTTCTCGATCGCCGCCATGACCGGGCCCGGGGCGCGGTGGTGGATGCCGTTCATCGCGTTGAAGGCGTGCACCAGCAGCCGCGCGCCCACCTCGAACGCGAGCTTCGCCTGCTCGTAGTCCGCCGCCGTGTGGCCGATGCCGACGACGACGCCGGCCTCGATGAGCACGCCGATGGCCTCCAGCGCGTTCGGCAGCTCGGGTGCGATGGTCGCGGTGCGGAGGGTGCCGCGGGCGGCGCCGATCAGCTCCTCGACCATCTCGGGGCCGGGGTCGCGGAGGAAGGCGTCGTCGTGCGCGCCGCGTCGCTCGCGGGCCAGGAACGGCCCCTCCAGGTGCGAGCCGAGCACCATCGGGTCGACCTTCGTCAGGTCGGCCACGACGCCGAGGCGCTCGCGCAGGGAGGCCAGCGGGTTCGCGACGTGCGACACCAGCGCGCGGGTGGTCCCATGGGCGCGGTGCGTCGCGAGGGCCGCGAGCATCTCCTCCGGGCCGTCGTCGTACGGGTGGCCTCCGCCGCCGTGGCAGTGCAGGTCGATGAAGCCGGGCGTCAGCCAGTGGCCGCCGGCGTCGATCACCTCGCGGCCGGGGACGCGGGCGGCCTCGTGCCAGCCCGTGCCGGAGCCGGTCGCGACGATCACGCCGTCGTCGGCGACCATCCAGAACTCGTCGACCCGTCCGCTCGCATCCACCTTGCGGGCGTCATGGACGACGATGCCGGTCATGCGAACTCGCGCCGCCCGTTGATCACGCCGCTCACGGTCGCCACGACCGCGAACACCAGCGCGACGATCGGCTGCCCCAGACTCCACCAGGCGAAGGCGGCCGAGCCCATCACGACGAGCTCGACGATCGCCTTGACGAACGGGTCCACGTGCAGAACGGCCTTGGGGGAGCGGAACAGCGCCCACAGCAGGATCGCGATCACGGGCGCTCCGATGCCGACGACGATGTTCCAGGGCAGCGGCCACGCGGCGAAGCCCCAGATAGCCAGCGAGACGATGGCGAACAGCTCCAGCACGAAGCGGAGGATGTCGTTGGGCCCGACCTTGATCGGGGTCTGCTGGTCGTGCGTGGTCACCGCGCCATTCTACCGATCAGGGTCGGTCGTGGCTGAGCGCGGGCCGAGGGCGCTCAGCGGAAGATGATCGTGCGCGCGCCGTCGAGCAGCACGCGGTCCTCCGCGAACCACTTCACCGCCTGCGTCAGCGTCCGCGACTCCTCGTCCTGGCCGATCGCGACCAGCTCGGGCACGCTGCGGGTGTGGTCGACGCGCACGACGTTCTGCTCGATGATCGGGCCCTCGTCCAGGTCGCTGGTGACGAAGTGCGCGGTCGCGCCGATCAGCTTGACGCCGCGGGCGTGGGCCTGGCGGTACGGGTTGGCGCCCTTGAAGCCCGGCAGGAAGGAGTGGTGGATGTTGATCGCCCGGCCGGCGAGCTTCTCGCACAGCCCGGGGGAGAGGATCTGCATGTAGCGGGCGAGCACGACCAGCTCGATGTCGTGCTCCTCGACGGCGGCCAGGACGCGCGCCTCGAACGCGGCCTTCGACTCCGGGTCGGTCACCGGCCGCGACTCGAACGGGACGCCGTAGAACCCGGCGAGGTCGCCGAGCGCGCCGTGGTTGGACAGCACGAGCGGGATCTCGACAGGGAGCTGGCCGGCACGCTGCCGGAACAGGAGGTCGTTGAGGCAGTGCGCGGCGGTGGAGACCAGCACGAGCGTGCGCAGCGGGCGCCCGACGTTGTCGACGCGGTGCGTCATCGCGAACCGCTCGACGACGGGCGCGAGCGCGCGCTCGAACTCGGCGCGGTCGGCGACGGACTCCACCTGGAGGCGCATGAAGAAGCGCCCGGTGTCAGTGCTCGCGAACTGCTGGCTCTCTGTGATGTTCCCGCGCGCGGCCACGATCGCGCCGGACACGGCGTGGACGATGCCGGGACGGTCGGCGCAGCTGAAAGTCAGCACCCAGTGATTCGAGGTCGCGGGATTGGCGGAGGCGGAGTCCATCCGTCCAGGGTAGCGGCCGGGCGGACGCGGCGATTCCCCGTTACTCACCGCGGAACCGGCGCCCCCGCCGTCCACACCTGCAGCACCCGGAAGTCGTCGTCCAGCAGCACAGCGTCCGCCGCGTACCCGGGCGCGAGGCGGCCCAGGTCGGCGCCGCGCCCGATCGCGGCGGCCGGCGTCTCGGTGAGCGCGCGGACGGCCTCCTCGACGGTCACGCCGACCTCCCGCACGGCCCGTCGCAGCGCGTCGTCCTGGGTCAGCGTGGAGCCGGCGATCGACCCGCCCTCGGCCAGGCGGGCGACGCCGTCGCGAACCTCCACGCGCAGCGCGCCGAGCAGGTAGTCGCCGTCGGCCTCGCCCGCCGCGGCCATCGCGTCGGTGATCAGCGCGACGCGGCCGGGGGCGGAGGCGAATGCCATCCGCACTACCTCGGGATGCACGTGGATGCCGTCGTTGATGACCTCCACGGTCACCCCCGGCGTGTGCGTCGCGGCGGCGACGGGACCGGGCGCGCGGTGGTGGATGCCGTCCATGCCGTTGAAGGCATGCGTCAGGATCGTGGCGCCGGCGTCGAACGCGGCGCGGGTCTGCTCGTAGCCGGCTCCGGTGTGCCCGACCGCGACCGCGACGCCCGCCGCCGCGAAGGCGCGCACGGCGTCCAATCCGCCCGGGAGCTCGGGGGCGAGCGTGATCTGACGCAGGGTGCCGGCCGCGGCCTCCAGCAGCAGTTCGATGTCCGCGGGCGTCGCCGGGCGCAGGAGCGCCGGGTCGTGCGCACCCTTGTGCGCGACATCGAGGAACGGGCCCTCCAGGTGCGAGCCGAGCACGCGCGGGTCCTCCGCCGCCAGCGCGGCCACCGCGCGCACGCGCTCGGCGAGCTCGGGAACCGTCGCGGTCACCAGCGAGACGACGAAGCGCGTCGTGCCGTGGCGCTGATGCAGGGCCATCGCCGTGCGGATCGCGTCCGCGCCGTCGTCGAACGCCGCGCCGCCTCCGCCGTGCCCGTGGAGATCGATGAAGCCGGGCGTGAGCCAGCCGCCGTCGGCGTCGGTGACCACCGCGGACGGCTCGCCGGCCACCGCCGCGAGCCAGTCGTCGCCGACGCCCGTGGCGGCGACGAGCTCGCCGTCGAAGAGCACCCAGGCGTTGCGGATCGTGCGGCCGTCGCTGACGAGGCGGGCGGAGTGGATGACGTGCACAGGGCTCACGCGACGATGACCTCGAAGCCGGCCTCCACGAACGCGGCCCGCTGCTCCGCCGTGATGCCGTCGTCGGTGATGAGCGTCGTCAGCAGCTTCGGTCCGCCCAGGGTGGCGAACGCCTTGCGGCCGATCTTGCTGGAGTCCGCCACCACGACGGCGCGGGTCGCCCGGCGGGCCATGAGCGAGTTGACGCTCGCCTCGCCCTCGTCGTGCACCGTCGCGCCGACGAGCGGGTCGATCCCGTTGACGCCGATGAACGCGATGTCCATCGTGATCTTCTCCAGCACGACGTCGCTGTACGGACCGACCAGCTCGTACGAGCGCGCGTGCACGACGCCCCCAGTGACGACGGTCTTGATCTGCGGCCGCATCACCAGCTGGGCCGCGATGTTGATGGCGTTCGTGACCACGGTGAGGTTGGGATGCGGCGACGGCTCCATCAGGTCGGGCCGCGACCCGAGCACGGTCGCGACCGCGGTGCTGGTCGTCCCTCCGCAGAGCCCGACCACGGCGCCGCGCGGCACGAGCGCGCTCGCCGCCTGCGCGATCCGCAGCTTCTCCGGCGCGTGCTGCTCCCGCTTGTAGCGGATCGGGAGGTCGTAGGCGACCGACTGGCCGACCGCCCCGCCGCGCGTGCGCGTCAACAGTTGCTGCGACGCCAGGGCGTCCAGGTCGCGCCGCGCGGTCGCCGCCGACACGTCGAGCTTCGCCACGATGTCCTCGACCTCCACCTGGCCCGACTCGGCCAGGAGGTCGAGGACGGCGTTGAGCCGTTCCGCTCTGTTCATCGCTGTGCAGTCTCCGTTCCGCTCGCCGCGCCGGCGGCGACGTCGAACAGGGTCATCAGGCGCGCCGCCTCCTTCGCCACGGCCGCGCGTCCCTCCCGCACGTATCGCCGGGAGTCCACGACCTCCGGATTCGCGCGCAGGAAGGCGCGGATCGCGTCGGTGAAGAAGCGGTTCAGGTGCGTGGAGACGTTGACCTTGGTGATGCCGGAGCTGATCGCCGACTCGATCGTCTCATCCGCGACCCCGCTGGAGCCGTGCAGGACCAGCGGAACGGCTACGGCGTGTCGGAGCGAGCCGATCAGGTCGAGGTCGAGCTGCGCGGTGCGCTCGGTCATCGCGTGCGAGCTGCCGACCGCGACGGCCAGCGCGTCGACGCCGGTCTCCGTCACGAACCGGCGCGCCTCCGCGGGGTCGGTGCGGACGCCGGGGGCATGCGCGCCGTCCTTGCCGCCGATCTCGCCGAGCTCCGCCTCCACCGACACGTCGTTGGCGTGCGCGTACTCGACCACCCGCACGGTGGCGGCGACGTTGGCGTCGTAGGGCAGCGTCGAGCCGTCGAACATGACAGAGCCGAACCCGAGGTCGATCGCCCGGCGGGTCAGCTCGGCGTCCTCCGCGTGGTCGAGGTGCACGGCGACATGGGCCGAGGAGTCCGCGGCGAGGGCGAGCGTGCCGCGCGCGATCGGGTCGAGGCCGCCGTGGTAGTCGGCGCAGTTCTGCGAGATCTGCAGGATGACCGGGCGGTGCGTCTCCTCCGCCGCGGCGACCAGCGCCTCGGCGGTCTCCAGGTGGATGACGTTGAACGCGGCGACGCCGGTGCGCGCGGCGACGGCCCCGTGCAGGAGGTCGAGCGTGGGGATGAGGGGCATGCGCGGCTCCGGTCGGTGTCTGTCGTGTCGGTCGGTGTCAGGAGGTCACGAGGCGCGCCTCGTAGTCCGGGTAGGCGGGGTCGAGCTCGCCCGCGAGCGGGGCGACGACGGCGGCGGCCGACCAGGCGGTGGCCCGGCGGACGAGGACGGCGGGGTCGGTCGTGCCGGCGGCGACGGCGGTCGCGAGGGCGGCGACGGCCGCGTCACCCGCTCCGGTCGCGTTGCCGGAGAGGGGCCGGGGGAGCCGGGCGGACCGCACGCCGTCCGCGCTCACCGCGAGCATCCCGTTGGCGCCGAGCGACACCAGCACGAGCCCGGCGCCGGCCGACAGCAGGACGCGCGCGCCGGCGACCGGATCGTCAGAGCCGACCGTTTCGGCCAGCTCGCGCCGGTTCGGCTTGACCACGTCGGCGCCCGCCTCCGCGGCGGCGAGGAGCGGCGTGCCGCTCGCGTCGATGACGCTCGGGATGCCCCTGCGTCGTGCGGCCGCCACCAGGTCGGCGTAGAAGCCCCCGGGCGCGCCGGGCGGGAGGCTGCCCGACCCGACGATCGCGGTGGCCGGCACGGCGAGGCGTTCGACCGCCTCCCGCAGCGCGGTCCACTCGGCGGCGGACAGGGCGGCGCCCGTCTCGTTGAAGATCGTGGCTACTCCGGAGGCCTCGTCCACGATGGCCACGCTGCTGCGCGTCGGCGCGGCCACCGGGATCAGCTCGGACGGGAGGCCGGTCGCCTCCAGGTCGTCGGCCAGGCGCAGCCCGGATGCGCCGCCGGCGGTGGTCAGCGCGAACGCGGGGCCGCCGGTCTGCGCGATCACGCGTGCGACGTTGAGGCCCTTGCCGCCCGCGCGTGCGGCGGGGGGCGCGACCCGGTGGGTCTCGCCCGGCTCCAGTGCGGCGACCCGGTAGGTGAGGTCGATCGCGGGATTGGGGGTGACGGTGAGGATCATCGGACGGCCTTCAGCGCGTCGGCCTCGGCCGGGGCCAGGATCTCCCGTGCCCGCAGGGCCGCGCCGATCACGCCGGCGTTCTCGCCGATGCGCGCCGGGATCAATTGCGGCCGCCGGTGGAAGGTGAGGATGTCGTCCAGGCGCCGGGCCAGCGGCAGGAACAGCTCGTCGCCGGCCTGCGCCAGGCCGCCGCCGATCACGACCGCCTCCGGCGCGAGCAGGGCGACGGTGTGCGAGAGGTCGAGCGCGAGGGCGTCGAGGGCGGAGTCCCAGATCGTCTGCGCGGCCGGGTCGCCGGTGCGCGCCCGCGCCAGCACCTCCCGCGACCCCGCGACGGGGACGCCGCTGATCGCGGTGTACCGGCGGGCGATCGCCGCGGCAGAGGCCACGGCCTCCAGACAGCCGCGACCGCCGCACGCGCACTCCGGGCCGTCCGCGACGCGGGAGTGGCCCATCTCGCCGGCCATGCCGCCGCCGGTGAACAGCGTGCCGTCGATGAAGATGGCTCCGGCGATCCCGGTGCCGATCGCCATCACGACGACATCGCGGAACCTCGCCGCGGCGCCGAGCCGGTACTCGGCCTCGCCCGCGGCGCGCACGTCGTGGCTGAACGACACCGGCATCCCGTACGCCTCCGCCGCGCGGTCGCGGAACGGGAAGTCGCGCCAGCCGAGGTTCTCCGAGAACACGCCGACGCCGGTCTCCTCGTCCACGTGGCCCGGGACGACGAGTCCCGCCGCCGCCGGGACGACGTCGGGGTGCGCGCGCCGGAACGCGGCGGCGAGCTCCGCGGTCGCGGCCACCACGGCCTCGCCGGTGCGCTCGCCGTCGAGCGGCGTGGGGCGCCGGATCAGGTCGACGATGCGGCCGGCCGAGTCCACGAGCGCGGCCTTGAGGTCGGTGCCGCCCACGTCGAAGGCGAGCACCGCGGCTCCGGGGCCGAGGCCGTCGCCGGCTCCGGGCCCGTCGTGCGGGGCGGCCTGCGTGTTCACGGGGTCAGGATGACGGAGCGGGTCAGGTTGCGGGGACGGTCGGGGTCGAGCCCGGCGCGGCGTGCGCGCTCCAAGGCGACGCGCTGCGCGCGGACCAGGTCGGCGAGGCCGTCGATGGGCGCGTCCTCGTACCGTGCGCCGGTGGCCGCGACGTCCTGGGCGAGCCCGGCGGGGGCGTCGCCCAGCATCCAGGTGACGCGGCCGGGAGCGGCGATCGCGATGGGCCCGTGCCGGTACTCCTTCGCCGGGTACGACTCGGTCCAGGACTGGGAGGCCTCGCGCATCTTGAGCGCGGCCTCGTGGGCCAGGCCGACGGTCCAGCCGGCGCCGAGGAAGCTGTACTGGTCGGCCGAGACGAGAGCGTCGTCCAGGTCCTCGTCGATCACCGCGGCGGCCTGCTCGACGGCGGCGCCGAGGTCGTGACCGAGGGAGGCGCGCATCAGCGCGAGCGCCGTCGTCGCGAAGCGGGTCTGGACGACCGAGGTCTCGTCGGCGAAGGGCAGCAGGATCGTGTCGTCCGCCAGGTCGGGGAGGGGAGTCCCTGGAGCCCCGACCAGCGCGATCGTCCGCGGCCGACGTGGCCTGGTCCGGACAGCGTCGAGCAGCTCGATGACCTCCGTCGTCGTGCCGGAGCGGCTGATGGCGACGATCGCGTCGTAGTCGCGGTCGAGCACGGCCTCGGAGGCGGCGTACGCGTCGGTGAGGCCGTGACCGGCGGACTCGCGCAGCACCGCGTACGACTGCGCCATGAACCAGGACGTGCCGCAGCCGACGACCGCGATGCGCTGGCCGGACGCGGGGAGCAGCGCCTGCTCGTCGGTGAGTGCGGCCGCGCGGGCCCAGGTCTCCGGCTGCGAGCGCAGCTCGGCCTCCATGTGCGCTCCCGCGCGCGCTTCCGCGTGCGCTTCCGCGTGCGCTTCCTGGGGGATGTCTGTCACTGCTCGCTCCTGTCGGTCG
Source organism: Leifsonia shinshuensis (assembly GCF_014217625.1). NCBI lineage: Bacteria > Bacillati > Actinomycetota > Actinomycetes > Micrococcales > Microbacteriaceae > Leifsonia > Leifsonia shinshuensis. Next base: position 4,134,139 of record NZ_CP043641.1, read on the forward strand.
GTTCGCGTGGCTGCCCACGTCGTGCGCGACGATTCGGTCAGGTCAATGATTGCTTATGAGCGTTATCTCTGTCTACTGATCAATTTCAATCGTTAACCCCGGGTGGGCTGGGAATCCGTGGCGTCCATGTAAATCCCATGTAACGATCTGGCTCGGGTTCCTTGACGCGCACCCCGGGTATGCGCAATTATTCGAGCATCAATTGAGTGCATGTGATTGTTTCTTCGCGAAATGGATCACGAAGCATCATCCAGATACGCACCGTCGCGCACCTGCAGCACCTTCGGCGACGGTCCGGGATCCTTATCGAGAGTGAGGAAAGTCGATGAAGAAGTCTCTGCGGTGGTCAGCCGCCGTCGCATCAGCGGCGGTCGCGACCCTGACGCTCGCGTCCTGCGGCTTCAGTGGAGGCTCGGGGGGCTCGGCAAGCGGAAGCAGCCAGCTCAACCTGATGGTCGCCAGCTACTCGGACAACACCAAGGCCGAGTGGCAGGGCATCATCAAGGACTTCGAGGCCGCCAACAAGGGCATCACGGTCAACCTCGACGTCGAGTCGTGGACGGACATCAACAACGTCATCAAGACGCGCATCCAGGCCGGCAAGCAGCCGGACATCCTGAACATCGACGCGTTCGCCGGCTTCGCCGCCGACGACCTGCTCTACCCGGCCAAGGACATCGTCTCGTCCCAGACGCTCAACGACTTCCAGCCGGCGTTCAACAAGAACGCGAGCATCGACGGCACCCAGTGGGGCCTGCCCTTCATCGCCTCGGCGCGCGCCCTGTTCTACAACAAGGACGACTTCGCCAAGGCCGGCATCACCGACCCGCCCAAGACCTGGGCGGACTTCGAGGCCGACGCCGCCAAGCTGAAGGCCGCGGGCGTGACGCCGTACGGCATGCCGCTCGGCGCCGAGGAGGCCCAGGCCGAGACCGCGATCTGGTTCTACGGCGCGGGCGGCGGCTACGGCGACGCCAAGACGCTGACGATCGACAGCGCGGAGAACGTCACCGGCGCCACCGAGATGCAGAAGATCATCAACCAGGGCCTGACGGAGGCGAACCCCGGTTCGACCAACCGCACGCCGCTGATGAACGTCTTCATCCAGGGCCAGCTCGGCATGCAGATCGGCCTCCCGCCGATCGTCGGCCAGATCAAGGACAAGAACCCGTCGCTCAAGTACGGGATCGCGCCGATCCCGACCAAGGACGGCTCGGCCTTCACGCTGGGCGTCGCGGACCACCTGATGGCGTTCAAGAACAAGACCGACAAGAAGGACGCGATCAAGAAGTTCCTCGACTACTTCTACACGCCGGCCGTGTACACGAAGTGGGTCGGAGAGGAGGGCTTCCTGCCCACCACCAAGTCCGGCGCGGACAAGATGGGCTCGGACGAGACCATCAAGCCGTTCCTCGACCTGCTGCCGAACGCCAAGTTCTACCCGTCGACGAACCCGAACTGGTCGGCCGCCCAGGGCGCCATCCAGAGCCAGATCGGCCAGCTCGGCCAGGGCGCGAACCCGTCCGACCTGCTGAAGTCCATCCAGTCGAAGGCTTCGGGCCAGTAACAGCGGCATGAGCTCGACGATCGAAACGACCACGACGGGGGCGGCCACCAGCCGTCCCCGTCGCGGGGCGCCGCGCGCCAGGCACGGCAACACCACCACGCTGTGGAACGCGGTGCCCTGGACGCTGCCGGCGCTCATCCTCATCTTCGGCATCGTGCTGTTCCCTGCCGGCTACATGATCTTCAACTCGACGCGGAAGATCTCGGTCGCCGGCGTCGACCACGGATCGGTCGGCCTGCAGAACTACGTCACGGTGCTCTCCCGCCCGGAGGTCCCGGGCATCCTCCTCAACACGTTCATCTGGGTCGTCTCGGTGGTGGTCATCACCGTGGTGATCTCGCTGGCGCTGGCGCAGTTCCTCGACAAGAACTTCCCTGGCCGGCGCTGGGTCCGGATGGCGATCATCGTCCCGTGGGCGGCGAGCGTCGTGATGACCACGACGGTGTTCGTCTACGGGCTCGACCCGTTCTACGGGATCATCAACAAGTTCCTGGTCGACATCCACCTGCTCGCTCAGCCGTTCGGCTTCACCAAGGAGCCGCTGCCGGCGTTCCTGTCGTCCATCGCGATCGCGGTGTTCGTGTCGCTGCCGTTCACCACGTATACGATCCTGGCCGGGCTCGCCGGCATCCCCGGCGACATGCTGGAGGCTGCCAAGGTCGACGGCGCGGGGGCGGTGCGCTCCTACTTCGGGGTGACGCTGCCCAACCTGCGTCCCGCGATCGCGCTCGCCAGCCTCATCAACATCATCAACGTCTTCAACTCGCTGCCGATCCTCAAGCTGATGACCGGCTCGATCCCCGGCTACAAGGCCGACACGACGACCACGTACGTGTTCAAGCTGCTGCAGAACGAGCAGCGCATCGACCTGTCCAGCGCGCTCAGCGTGATCAACTTCCTGATCGTGCTGGTGGTCGTGGCGCTCTACCTGTGGATCGTGAAGCCGATGAAGGAGGTCTCGTGACCGCGCCAGCCCCCGTCGCGCTCGCCGGAGCGCCCGCGCGCGCCTCCGCGCCCCGCCGCCGCCCGCGCTCGGGCTTCTCCTGGCGGGTCGCGGGCAAGGTGATCGCCGGCGTCGTGATCGCGCTGGTCTTCATCGCGCCGTACCTGATCATGCTGGTCGGCTCGTTCAAGAGCAGGGACAACATCCTCGCCGTCCCGCCGACCTACCTGCCGACGCAGTGGCACCCGGAGAACTACATCACCATGTGGTCCACCCCGGAGACACCGCTGCCGCTCAACCTGATCTCGACCATCGTGATCTCGGTGTTCGCGACGGTGCTCGTGCTCCTGGTCTGCGTGCCGGCGGCGTACTACACGGCGCGGTTCCGGTTCCCGGGCCGCGGGGTGTTCCTGTTCCTGGTGATCGTCACGCAGATGCTGCAGCCGACGGTGCTGGCGACCGGCTTGTTCAAGGAGATGGTGGCGCTCGGGATCAACGACACCTGGCTGGCGATGATCCTGGTCAACGCCGCCTTCAACCTGGCATTCGCGATCTGGATCATGCACACGTTCTTCGCGGGCGTGCCCAAGGAGGTCGACGAGGCGGCCCAGCTCGACGGCGCGGGGAAGTGGACGGTGCTGCTGCGCGTCCAGCTCCCGCTGGTCTGGCCGGGCATCGTCACGGCGATCATCTACACGTTCGTGGCCTCCTGGAACGAGTTCGCGGCGAGCCTGGTCATCCTGTCCACGGACGCGAACCAGCCGCTGTCGGTGGCGCTCACGAAGTTCGTGGGCCAGTACGACGCGGCCTGGCAGTACGTCTTCGCGGTCTCGGTCGTCGCGGTCATCCCGGTGGTCATCCTCTTCGCGCTCATCGAGAAGCGCCTGGTGGGAGGCCTGACGGCGGGCAGCGTGAAGTAGCGTTCCCCGGCTGGGGCGCCCGCGCGTGTGGCGCGACGCGGGCGCCCCGATACGCAGAACTGCGCCGATGCACCACTGCATCCGCGCGGAGTAGCATCGAAGACGATGACGGCCGGTATCACGAGTTCGCTGCACCCGGCGGATCCCGCCGGGCCCGTGACCCAGTCCGCCCGCGTGCGGCTGTTCCGCTGGGAGATGCCCTGGTGGGCCGGCGTCCTCGGCGTCTATGCGGCCTCCCGGGTGCTGACGACCCTGCTCATGCTGGCGCTGTATCTGGTCGCGGGTGCGATGCACTGGGAGGGCGGAAGCCCGCAGACGCACCCGACCTTCCTCGGTTTCGCGGGGACCTGGGACGCCTCGTACTACTGGCGGATCGTCGAGCACGGCTACCCGTCGACGCTGCCCGTCGACTCCGACGGGGACGTCCAGCAGAACGAGTGGGCGTTCCTGCCGCTGTATCCGCTGATCGTGCGTGCGCTGATGACGGCGACCGGGCTGGGCTTCCCTGCGGCGGGCGTGCTGGTCGCCGTGCTCTGCGGGGCGGCCGCCAGTCTCGTGCTCTACCGGGTCGTCGCGTCGCGGGTCGGCTCGGTCAGCGGTCTGTGGGCGGCCGTGTTCTTCTGCTTCGGGCCGCTGTCGTTCGTCCTGCAGATCGCCTACGCCGAGAGCCTGTTCTTCCTCCTGCTGTTCGCCGCGCTGCTGGCGATGATGACGCGGAGGTACTGGACGGTGATCCCGTTCGGGGTCGCAGCCGCGTTCACGCGGCCAGGGGAGCTCGCCCTTCCGCTCGCCCTCGGGATCGTGTTCCTGATCCGCGCACTCCGGGCACGCCGCGGAGGCGAGCCCTTCGGCGCGCACGAGCGTGCGGCGATGATCGTGGCCGGCGCGGCGACCGCCGTGGCCGGACTGGCCTGGCCGCTGATCGCGGCGACGGTCACCGGGACGCCCGGCGCCTATGTGGAGACCGAGCTGTCCTGGTGGACCGGTTTCATCGGACGCGTCGCGTTCGTCCCGCTGACCCCGTGGTTCCTCTTCACCTGGCGGTACGCGAGCGTCGCGGGCGCCCTGCTCGTCGTGGCCGCCATCGGCGGATACGTCTGGCTGCTGAACCGCCCCAGCATCCGCGCGCTGGGGACGGAGGTGGTGGCGTACGCGGCCAGCTACGCTCTCTACCTGTTCGCGGTCTTCCTGCCCCAGCAGAGCCTGTTCCGCCTCCTCATGCCGCTGGCGCCCCTGGCGGGCGCGCCGGGCCTGACCGGGAACCGGAGGGCACGCACCATCGTGCTCACGGTGGGGATCGCGTTGCAACCGGCGGCGCTCGTGCTGCTGTGGTTCGTGGGCTATCCCTGAGCTGCCGGACTACGGCGCGAGCCGCACCGCCAGCGCCACCAGCTCGCCGCGGTTCGCCGCCGAGGTCTTGCGCATCACCCTGCTGACGTGGCTCTCCACGGTGCGGACGCTGAGGACGAGCCGGGAGGCGATCTCCGGATTGCTGAGCCCGGCGGCCACAAGTCTGGTGATCTCGCGCTCGCGATCGGTCAGGGCGATCGGCGTCGAGAAGAACCCCCCGCTGTCCGTGGCCTCTCCCGTCGGGCACTGAAGCGCCGCGGCCGGCCCGGCCCGGCCGGTGCTGGCGAGACGTTCCGCGAGCGCGGGGAGGTCCACCCCGCCAGGCTCCGCACGGGCACGGACGAACGCGAGGTGAGCGTCGTGGAGCTCGGACTGCTGACGCTCGAGCAACGCGCGCGCTTCCTCCAGCCCCGCGTCGTCGATCGCGTGCTCGAGCGACGTCAGCAGTGCGAGCGCGGCCGTGGGCAGCTCGCCGTGCAGCGAAAGGGTGGACGAGAGCTCGCGGAGCAGTTCGGCGGCCTCGTCGGGGCGCCCCCGCCCGGCGGCGAGCTGAGCCTCGACCCACTGCACCCCCACCCGCACGGCGGACGGCGCGCCTTCGCCGGACGACGCGGGGAGCCCGGCGGCGAGCTCGTCGCGGATGCGCTCGGCGAGCGACGTGTCGCCCCGCCGCACGGCGATCACGGCCGTGAGGACGTTGAGCGCGACCTGGATCGCCGCGCCGGGGACGGCCGGCGTGCCGAGCGCCGACGCCGTCGTGAGCGCGCCGGCCGCGTCGGTGGGGCGGTCGGCGAGCAGATGGCAGAGCCCGAGTGCGACGCTGTGCTCGCGCACCGCGCCGGCGTCGAGACGTTCGCGGGCGGCGGCCGCGCCGCGTTCGGCCCAGGCGACGGCGTCGGCGTGCCGCCCCGCGCCGAGGAGCGCATACGCGTGCGCGGCGGCCTCGCGGGAGGACGCGGACGCGCCGGGCACCGCGGCGAGCGTGTCGAGGAGTCGGACCGCGTCCTCGAACCGTCCACGCCGCAGGGCGACGGCGCGGGCCGCCTCGATCAGCCGGGAGCGGACAGGAGGCGGAAGATCGGGGTCGTCGCGCAGCCGCTCCTCCTGCACAGCCGGCTCGGCGCCGATCTCCACGGCGAGCATGACCGCTGCGGCGTCGGCCAGCCGCTCGAACGGGCCGAGCCCGGCGATCTCCGCGCGCAGCGCGTCGACGGCGGCGCCGGGCGCCGCGCCGAGGGCGACCGATCGGCGGGCGCGGAGCACGGCGAGCTCCGCCACGTCGAGCGGATCGCCCGGCAGTTCCGCGGAGGCGGTCAGCACGGCGTCCAGCTCGGCCCCGCAGCCGGGCGCCAGACCGGTGTCCGCCATCAGGGCGCGCGCGAGCCCGAGTGCCGTCGCTGGCTCGGGCCGCTCGCGCCAGGCCGCCGCCGACTCCTCGCGGAGGGAGTCCGCGGCGGCGTGCACGAACTGCACGAACGCCGCGTCCGTGCGCGGCGCGTCCACCTGGGCGCGGTCACGAAGATGGGCTCCCAGCACCGGCGGGTCGAGAGCGATCAGCCTGCGCCCGCGATGAGGCACGATCCGGAGGACGCCGGCCGCGGCGAGCCCGTCCAGGGCGACGGGGTCGACCAGGCCGCGCGTCGAGGCCACATCGCCGGCGCCGGTCACGGCGATCCGTTCGAGCGCCGCGCGCTCGGCCGCGGCGAGCCCGGAGAGCTGCCCTTCGAGGGCGCCGCGGAGCGATCTGCTCCACAGCTCTCCGGTCGCACACCACGCGCCGGAGCGGAGGGCGAGCCGGCCCTCGAGGACGGCGAGCTCGGTGAGCGCGAGCGCGAGGCCGACGTTGCCGCCGCAGAGGGAGTACACGCGGCTCATCGCACCCGGATCGACCGGCGCGCCGAGCCGCTCGACCACGACCGACCGCAGCTCGCCGTACTCGAGCGGCTCCAGCTCGATCACGTAGGCGGCCGACGACCCGTCGTCCATGCGGGCGCGGGTGCGCAGCACGGGTGTGCGCGTCGCGCGGCGCACGGCGTCGATCGCGCCGGTCGAGGCGTCGTCCAGGAGGTCCGCGTCGTCCAGCAGGAGCGCCGCCGGACCGGACCCGAGCACGGCCGTGAGGGCGTCGATGGCCTGCTGCAGGGGAGAGGCGGTACGGCGCTCGCCGGAGGGGACGACCCCGAATCCGGCGGCGTGGAGGGCCGCGAGCGGGCTCTCCCGCAATGAGCGGACGCCGTTCACGCGCAGAACCGTTCGGCGCGCGTCGACCGCCGAGGACGCCACGGCGTCGACCACCGTCGAGCGCCCGCTGTGCCGGGGACCGACCAGATCGACGTCGGCGTCGCTGGAGAACAGGAGCTCGCGCACGAGCGCGAGGATCCGCTCTCTGCCCGCGAGCAGAGCGGACGCCGCGGCGCGGGGATCGATCATCGGCTGGCTCCAGAAGACGTGGGATTGGACTGCTGGGGCCACGGTAATACGCACCATGTAAGCCGCTCCACGTAAGGTATCGCGATCTGCACGGAACCTCGACCGGGACGCACGTAAATCCGCGAATCGGCCGTGATCCGCTCGCGTGCCGACGACAGCATGGGTCCCGATGTCGAAAGGAATCGGGTACCCATGAGCGGTCGAACGCGCCGCCGCGCGAGAGCGGCCCGGCCCGCGCGCGCCAAGCGCGTCGTGCTCCTCTCGCTCGGCGCCCTGGCGCTCGTCGTCGTCGCCTGCTCGGTATGGGTGGGCGCCCGTGCCGCCATCTCGTACGGCGACGTCTCAGCAGCGCGCGCCGAGGCGAGCGCGGCCGTCGCGGCGGTCGCCGCGGACCCGGTGTCCGCCGCCTCGCGCAGCGACCGGCTCCGCGCGGTCGCCGCACGCCTGGAGGACGCCGAGGGACTGACCGGCGACGTCGTCTGGCGTGCATCCGAGATCGTCCCGTTCGTCGGCGCCAACCTCCGCTCATATCGGCTCACCGTCGAAGCGCTCCACGAGGCCGTCGGCAGGGGATTGACGCCCGTGGTGACCGACCTCGCACGGCTGGAGACCGCTGTGTCCCTCGCCGACCGCACGGTCGACACCGAGACCGTCGCAGGCGCCGCCGCGGGGCTCCGCACGGCGGAACGCGCGCTGGAACGCGGCCGCACGATGCTGCGCGAGGCCGAGTCCGGTCCTCTCCTTCCCCCGCTCGCCTCCGGCGTCCGGGAGGCCGAGGAACTGGTCGACGGGCTCCACGGCACCGTCTCCTCGCTCTCGGTCGCCGCCCGCGTGCTCCCCGGCGCGATCGGCGGGGCCCGCGCGAAGAACTACGCGCTGCTGTTCAACAACAACGCCGAGCTCCGCACCACGGGCGGGATCGCCGGCGCCATGTCCGAGCTGACCGCCGACGGCGGCCGCATCGAGCTGGGACGGCAGCTGGTCCCCGAGGATCTGAACCCGCCCGCCGGCGCGGCGATCCCGGTGACCCCGGAGGAACGGGCGCTCTTCGGCACGCGGCTCGGGAGCTACATCCAGAACGTCAACCTCACGCCCGACTTCTCGCGGAGCGGCGAGCTCACGGCCGCCCACTGGCGCGCGGCGCTCGGCGCCGAGCTCGACGGGGTGGTGTCGATCGACACCGCGTCCATCGGCCTGCTGCTGGAGGCGACCGGGCCGATCACGGTCGACGGGCGCGTTCTGAACAAGGACAACGCGTCGAAGGTCCTCCTCCGGGACGTCTACCTCGAGATCGGCGGCCGCGATCAGCAGGACGCCTTCTTCGGCGAGCTCACGCGCGTCATGTTCGACAAGCTGTTCGGCGCGGGGACCGGCACCGTGCCCGTGCTGAAGGCGCTGGGCATGGCCGTCGACCAGGGCAGGATCTCGATCTGGCTCGCGGACGGCGAACTGCAGCGCGAGCTCGCCGGCGGCCCGCTCGCGGGACCGCTCGCCCAGCTCACCGACGATGGAGCGCCCGTCGGCGTCTTCCTGGCCGACGAGACGGCCGGCAAGATGGACACCTTCCTCGAGGGCTCCGTCACCGCCACCTGCCACGCTCCGGCCGCGACCCCGTCGGCCGGCGACACCGGGAAGAGCGGCACAGGGAAGGCCAGCACAGGGAAGGCCAGCACGGGGAAGAAGACCGGCCGCACCGTCACGGCCACCGCGACGCTGGTGTCGACGGCCCCCGAGGACATCGCCTCGTACCCGTGGGTGGTCACCGGGCCGCACGTACCGGACCTGACGACCGGGCACATCCGGACGCAGGTGCAGTTCGCCACGACCGACAGCCTGCGTCCGACGCGCGTCAGCGTCGACGGCGAGGCGGTCACCGCCATCACGCGGGTGATCGACGGCCATTCCGTGTCGATCGCCACGGTGGATCTCGCCCCGGGGGCGGTCTCGGTCGTCGTCGCCGAGTTCGCCGCCCTGCCCACGCGCTCACCGACCGTCGAGCGCATCGTCGCCACCCCCACCGCCACCGAGTTCGAGCACTACGCCGAGCCCGGGACCTGCGGCTGACCGAACCGCTCCGGCCGGCCCGTTCCACCATCCCCTACAAAGGAGAACCCATGAAGAAGAAACTGTTCGGCGGCCTCGTCGCACTGGCACTGGCGCTCGCGCCCGCGGCTGCCGCCAACGCGGACTACCAGAACAACGACGAGCTGCACGGCTCGCTCGACAAGTACCTCGTCGACCCGGGTGAGACGGTCACGTACACCGCTCCGGCGGGCGCGTACGACGCGAACGAGACCGTCACACACACCCTCACCGGCGTGAACGGGCACACGGCGACCACCGCTTCGCTGCGGACCGACGTCCCGGCTGACACGACGGCGGAGTTCAGCAAGTCGGCGGAGGACGACGGGTCGCACACCTTCGCGTTCGTCATGCCCATGCAGGCGGGCGCTCAGTACACCTTCCAGGCCCTCAAGGCCGACGGCTCGGTCTGGGACACCTTCGTGGTGAAGGTCGCGAACCCGACCGGCGACGGCAACGACAACGACAACGGCGCGGGCGCCGGTGCAGGCGGCAACGGCAACGGCAACGGCGGTGGCCTCGCGATGACCGGTTCGGACATCGCGATCGCGGGCATCGCCGGCTCGGCCGTGCTCCTCGTGGGCGCGGGCGTCGTCCTGATGCTCGTCCGTCGTCGTCGTCGCACCGCGGAGACCGCCGCCGCGTGACGATCGCGACCCGGCGAGCCTGACGCCCGCCGACGGAAAGGGGCCGGTGACCTCACAGGTCACCGGCTCCTTCACATCCTCCGGGGGCCGCGCCTCAGCGGGTGGCGTCCTCCGGCCAGGGCACTTCCGCCACCCGGCGATACGCCGTCCCGAGCGCGTCCCAGTGCTCCGCGAGGCGCTCGACCCGGTGGGCGAAGTCCTCGAAGTCGCGCGTCGACAGCACGTCGGCCGTGTCGGCGGGGGCCTCCGACCAGCCGATCTCAGCGACGGCGGCGAGTCGCGGGAACACCATCCGCTCGACCTCCTCGATCGTCGCGATGGTCTCCGTCCAGACCGGGGCCTCCACGCCGAGGATGTGCGCGTCGCCGAGGCCCGGCACGATCCGCGCCGGATCCCACTCGTACGAGCTGCGCAGGTCCGTCGGGCCGTCGGCCCAGTCCTGGCCGATCGGGTCGCCCTCCTCGTACACGATGTCGAGGTACGCGACATCGGCCGGCGACATGATCACCGCGCCGCCGCCCCGCACGAACGCGAGCGCCTCCTCGGCCGCGTCGTCGCGCGGCGTGCGGAACGACCAGTACTGACCGACGGTCCCCTCGGGGAGCCCGCCGGCCCGGCCCATCTCGTGCCAGCCGACCGGGATCTTGCCCGCCTCCGCGACGAGCTCCGCCGCCCGGCGGACGAAGGTCTCGAAGTCCGTCGCCGACGTGCTCAGGCACTCGTCGCCGCCGATGTGCAGGTACGGGCCGGGCGTGAGGGCGGCGACCTCGCGGACCACGTCGCGCACGAAGCCGTCGGTGACCGGATCCCCGGTGCGCAGAGTGCTGAAGCCGACCCTCGACCCCGTGTAGAGCGCGGGCGCGACGCCGTCCGGGTTGAGTTCCGGGTAGGACGCGAGCGCCGCGTTCGTGTGTCCCGGCATGTCGAGCTCTGGGACGATCGTGACGTGCCGCTCGGCGGCGTAGGCGACCAGGTCGCGGTAGTCGTCGACCGTGTAGAAGCCGCCGTGGCTGCCGTCGCTGCCCGTCGAGCCGCCGATCCGGGTCAGCTCCGGCCAGGAGGCGATCTCGATGCGCCAGCCCTGGTCGTCGGTGAGGTGCAGGTGGAGGTGGTTGACCTTCAGTAGGACGATCGCGTCGATGAATCGCTTGACGTCGGCGACCGGGAAGAAGTGGCGCGCCACATCGAGCATGGCGCCCCGGTAGGCGAAGCGCGGGTGGTCGGCGAGCCGGACCGCCTCGACCGTCAGCGGGTCGCCCTCGCACTCCGCCGGGACGAGCTGGCGCAGCGTCTGGACGCCCCAGAACGCGCCGGCGGCGGTCGCCGCGCCGATCCGCACGCCCTCGGCCGCGACCTCCAGCGTGTACCCCTCGGCGGGGTGCCCGGCCGGTCCCTCGTCGTCCGCGATCACGATGGCGATGTCGCCGAACGCGGGAGGCTCGTGGACGACGGCGAGCTCGCGCCGGCAGTCCGTGGCGAGCTCGACGCGCAGCAGCCGGCCGACCGCGTCGGCGCCGGGGCCCGCCACGATGATCCTGGCTCCGGGGAGGAGCGTGAAGGGCGCGTCGCCCGTGTTCTCGAGCTGGGCGGGACGAGGCACGACCACGGATGCTCCTAACCACGTCAGGGGGATTCTCGGGGTTTCGGCCGGCGCTGCCCACCCGCGGGACGACCTTGAGCGAGTATCGCAGGCCTCCTAACTAATCAGCAAGGCCTCCAGCGGATGAGCAGGGGCCCGATCCGCGCCCCTTTGCTATGCTTGCTCACGTCGCGACTGGCGCTCAGATGGTCACCATCGGGGAGCGACAACGGTTACCTCGAACGAACGGATGGATTCGGCCGCGCGCCTGGGTCGATGCACGACGATTGTCCATCCCTGTTTTCAAGGAGCCGATTGTGACCGACACCCTTCCGTCCACCTTCACCGCCCCGCTGGCGGAGGTCGATCCCGAGATCGCGGAGGTGCTGCAGCTCGAGCTCGGCCGCCAGCGCGACTACCTCGAGATGATCGCCTCGGAGAACTTCGTTCCGCGCGCGGTTCTCGAAGCCGTCGGCTCGGTGCTGACGAACAAGTACGCCGAGGGCTACCCGGGCCGCCGCTACTACGGCGGCTGCGAGTACGTCGACATCGCCGAGCAGCTGGCGATCGACCGGGCGAAGAGCCTGTTCGGCGCCGAGTACGCCAACGTCCAGCCGCACTCCGGCGCGTCCGCCAACGCGGCCGTCCTGTCGGCCATCGCCACCCCCGGCGACACCATCCTCGGTCTGGAGCTCGCGCACGGCGGCCACCTGACCCACGGGATGAAGCTCAACTTCTCCGGCAAGCTCTACAACGCGGTCGCCTACGGCGTCGACCCGGAGTCCTTCACCGTCGACATGAACGTCGTGCGCGACAAGGCCATCGAGCACAAGCCGCAGGTCATCATCGCCGGCTGGTCGGCCTACCCGCGCCAGCTCGACTTCGCCGCGTTCCGCGAGATCGCGGACGAGGTGGGCGCCAAGCTCTGGGTGGACATGGCGCACTTCGCAGGCCTCGTGGCCGCCGGGCTGCACCCGTCGCCCGTGCCCCACGCCGACGTCGTCAGCTCGACCGTGCACAAGACCATCGGCGGCCCGCGCTCCGGCTTCATCCTCAGCCGCGACATGGAGCTCGCCAAGAAGCTCAACTCGAACGTCTTCCCCGGCCAGCAGGGCGGCCCGCTCATGCACGTGATCGCCGCCAAGGCGACCGCGTTCAAGCTCGCCGCGACCGAGGAGTTCAAGGACCGCCAGGAGCGCACCGTCCGCGGCGCCAAGCTCCTCGCCGAGCGCCTCACCGCCGACGACTCGCGCGAGGTCGGCGTCGATGTCCTCACCGGCGGCACCGACGTGCACCTCGTGCTCGCCGACCTGCGCCACTCCGAACTCGACGGCCAGCAGGCGGAGGACGTCCTCCACGAGGTCGGCATCACCGTCAACCGCAACGCCGTGCCGTTCGACCCGCGCCCGCCGATGGTGACCTCCGGCCTCCGGATCGGCACGCCGGCGCTCGCGACCCGCGGGTTCGGCGACACCGAGTTCACCGAGGTGGCCGACATCATCGCGCTCGCGCTGCGTCCCGGCGCCGACACCAAGGCGCTCCGCGCCCGCGTCGACGCGCTCACGGCGGCGTTCCCGCTCTACCCGGGCCTGACCCCGTCCGGCCAGGACGCCTTCCCCGTCGAGCTGCCGTCCTCCATCTAGCCCCACCCACTCCATCCGTTCCGCCAGTTGTGCACGGGACGGCACGGCGTTGTCGCGTGCACAACTCAGGAACAGATGGATGGAGGCCGGAGTGACGGCGAAGGTTTTGGACGGGAAGGCCACGGCGGCCGAGATCAAGGCGGAGTTGAAGGGGCGCGTGAGCGCGCTGCGCGAGCAGGGCGTCGTGCCGGGGCTCGGCACGATCCTGGTCGGCGACGACCCGGGATCGCAGTGGTACGTCGCGGGCAAGCACCGCGACTGCGCGGAGGTCGGCATCGCCTCCATCCGCCGCGACCTGCCCGCGGACATCTCGCAGGCGGAGCTCGAGGCCGTAGTCGAGGACCTGAACGACGACCCGGACTGCACCGGGTTCATCGTCCAGCTCCCGCTGCCGTCGCACATCGACACCGACGCGATCCTGGAGCTGGTCGACCCCGCGAAGGACGCCGACGGCCTGCACCCGACGAACCTGGGCCGCCTGGTGCTGAACGTCAACCGGCCGATCACGACGCCGCTGCCGTGCACGCCGCGCGGCGTCATCGAGCTGATGCTGCGGCACGGCATCGACCTGAACGGCAAGCACGTCGTGGTCGTCGGCCGCGGCGTGACCGTGGGCCGCGCGATCGGCTCGCTGCTCACCCGCCGCGAGTACAACGCCACCGTGACGCTCACCCACACCGGCACGGTCGACCTCGACGGCATCCTGCGCAGCGCGGACGTGATCGTCGCCGCCGCGGGCGTGGCCGGCCTGGTCACCGCCGACAACGTGAAGCCGGGCGCCATCGTCCTCGACGTCGGCGTGAGCCGGGTGGAGGACCCCGTGACGGGCAAGAGCAAGGTCGCCGGCGATGTGGCGGACGACGTGGCCGAGGTCGCCGCGTGGGTCTCGCCGAACCCGGGCGGCGTCGGCCCGATGACGCGCGCGCTGCTGTTGCAGAACGTGGTGGAGTCCGCGGAGCGGGCGCTGGCATGACCGCGGACGAGCGCACGCATCCCGCCGTCGAGCGGGTGCAGGCCGCGCTGCTGGAGGCCGGGATCGAGCCGCGCGTGCGCTGGTTCGAGTCCGCGACGCCGACCGCGGTCTCGGCCGCTGCCGAGCTGGGCGTGGAGGTCGGGGCGATCGCCAACTCCCTGGTCTTCACGATCGACGGCGAGCCCCTGCTGGTGATGACCTCGGGCGCGCACCGCGTCGACACCGCGTTCCTCGGCGAACGGCTCGGCGGCCGCATCCGCCGCGCGGACGCCGAGACGGTGAAGGCCGCGACCGGCCAGACGATCGGCGGCGTCGCTCCGCTCGGGCATCCCGAGCGGCTGCGCACGGTCGTGGACGTGGCGCTCGCCGGCTACCCGGAGGTCTGGGCCGCCGCCGGCCACGCGCACACGGTCTTCCCGACGACGTTCGACGAGCTCGTCCGCATCACCGGCGGCGAGCCCGGCCCGGTCGAGCCCGCCGAGGCCTAGGACCTCTCAGCCCGCCGGGTGCTCCGTGACGTGCTGGAGGTAGGCCTTCGCGTTGCGGAGGATGCCGGCGCGCTCCTCCTCGGTGAGCTCGCGGCGTACCTTGCCGGGGACTCCGGCGACCAGCGATCCGGGCGGGATGACCGCGCCTTCGAGAACGACCGTCCCGGCCGCCAGCAGCGAGCCCGCGCCGACGACCGCGCCGTTCAGCACCGTCGCGTGCATCCCGACCAGCACGCCGTCCTCGATCGTGCAGCCGTGCAGCACGGCGTTGTGGCCGACCGAGACGTCCGCGCCGATGGTCAGCGGGAAGCCGTGGTCGACATGGCACGACACGTTGTCCTGGAGGTTGCTGCGCTCGCCGAGCACGATGTCCTCCGCCTCCGCGCGCAGCACCGCGTTGTACCAGACGCTGGAGCCCGCGAGGAGCCGCACCCGTCCCGCGAGCACGGCGCCGGCCGCGACGAAGGCGTCGTCCGCGACGCGGGGGGTGGAGCCGTCGGTGAGCGTGATGATGGTCATGCCCACACCTTACGATGCGGCGGCGGTCACTCGTCGACGAGCACGAACCGCCGGCGCACGACGCGCGCCCCCGGCTCGTCGCCCGCCTCGTCCAGCGCCGACAGCACCCGGTCGAGGATGCGCGGCGGCAGCGCAAGCGGCAGCTCGTCCGGCTGGTCGAGCGTCCCGGGCGGGTAGATGACGCCGGGGGTGTCGGACATCTCGACGTGCGCGCCGCGCAGCTCCCGTACGGGCGCGGTCGGCGCGTCCCGGAAGCGGATCAGCCGCTCGATCGTCGCCCGGTACTGCGCGCGGTCGCGCACATACAGATGCCCGGGCAGCACCGTGTCGCCGGAGAACAGGATGCCGGTCTCGCGGTCGAAGAACGCCACGGCCGAGGGTTCGTGCCCCGGGCCGCCGATAACGTCGACAGTGCGACGGCCGAGCGAGAACTCCACCGTCTCTTCCGGCCAGGAGCGGAATCCGAAGAAGGAGATCACCTGTGCGGGCGTGGTCCCGACCAGCGTCGTCCCAGGCCGGCCGGCCAGCAGCGGGTCGCCGGCGATGTGGTCGCGGTGCGCGTGGCTGTGCGCCACGACGAGCGGATACGGCCGGGTGAAGACGGCCGGGTTGCGGCGCAGCCACTCCGCCGTCAGCCGGTCGATCGTCGCGCGCAGCGAGAACACCGCTTCGTCGTTCGTCGCCCCGGTGTCGATGAGCAGCGCCCGCTCCCGCCCGAACAGCAGGAACAGGAACGGCGCCTCCCAGTGCGACGACTTCGGCTGGCGGACCTGGACCGTGTCGGGGCTCAGCCAGGTGATCTCCGGTGCGCTCATCGTCCTATTCTGGCGAATCCGCGTGACGGGAGGATGAACGGCCTCAGCTCTCGCGCCGCGAGCCCTCCGACGCGTTCACCGTGAACAGCTCCGGCTGGCCGAAGCCGTGCTCCGCGAACGCCCCGTCGAGCGCGACCTGCACGCGGCTGAGCGCGTCGACCGGCACCAGCGCGATCGCCGAGCCGCCGAAGCCGCCGCCGGTCATCCGGGCGCCGATCGCGCCATTGGCCTGCGCAGTCTCCACTGCGAGGTCGAGCTCCGGGACAGAGATCTCGAAGTCGTCGCGCATGGAGACGTGGGAGGCGTCCAGCAGGTCGCCGATCGCGGTCGGGCCGCTCTCGCGGAGGATGCGGACGGTGTCGAGGACGCGCTGGTCCTCGGTCACGACGTGCCGCACCCGGCGGAAGGTCACGTCGTCCAGGAGCTCGCGGGCGCGCGGGAGGTCGTCCACGCTCACGTCCCGCAGCGACTCGACTCCGAGCGCCGCGGCTCCGGCCTCGCACGACGCCCGGCGCTCGGCGTAGCCGCCGGTCGCGTGCGCGTGGGTGACGCCGGTGTCCACGATGAGGACGGCGAGGCCGGCTTCCTCGAGCCCGAGCGGCACGATCTGCGACTCCAGCGAGCGGCAGTCGAGGAACACCGCGGCGTCCTGCTGGCCGAGCAGCGAAGCGGACTGGTCCATGATGCCGGTCGGGGCGCCGACGACGATGTTCTCGCTGCGCTGGCCGACGCGGGCGAGCGTCTGGCGGTCGAGGCCCAGCCGCCACACGTCGTTGAGCGCGAGAGCGGTCGCGCCCTCGATCGCGGCGGACGACGACAGGCCGGCGCCGACCGGGACGTTGGAGTCGAGCAGGAGGTCGAAGCCCGGCACGGCCGCGAGGTCGGCGCCGAACTCGCCGAGCGCCCAGGCGACGCCGAGCGGGTAGGCCGACCAGCCGTCGAGGGCGTCGGGGGAGAGCCGGTCGAGGTCGATCTCCACCAGCTCGTCCGCGAAGGTGCTGCCGACCCGGACGGTGCGGTCGTCGCGCAGCCCGAGCGCAGCGACGGTGCGGCGGTTGATCGCGAACGGCAGCACGAAGCCGAGGTTGTAGTCGGTGTGCTCGCCGATCAGGTTCACCCGGCCGGGGCTCGACCAGACGCCGTCGGGTTCCCGGCCGAAGATCGAGACGAAGTCGTCGCGGACGCCGGTGCGCAGGTCGGTCATGCGGGGATCTTTCCTTCGGGGGTGGAGGTGGGAGCGGGGACGGTCACGAGTCCGGAGATGCCGGCGGGCAGCTCGCCCACCGGGTCGTCGCGGTCGGCGCGGGCGACGGCCTCGCGGAGCGCGGCGGCGGCCTGCTCGGGCGGGATGTCGCCGATCCACGCGCCCATCGCCGACTCGGAGCCGGCCAGGAACTTCAGCTTATCCGCGCCGCGGCGGGGGGAGGTCAGCTGCAGCATGAGCCGGATGTCGTCGCGGTGCGCGTCGACCGGCGCCTGGTGCCACGCCGCGATGTAGGGCGTGGGGGAGTCGTAGAGCGCGTCGACGCCGCGCAGCACGCGCAGGTAGAGGGTGGCGAGCTCGTCACGCTCGGCCTCCGACGTGGCGGCGAGGTCGGGGATGTGCCGGTGCGGCAGCACGTGGATCTCGATCGGCCAGCGCGCGGCGAACGGCACGTACGCCGTCCAGTGCTCGCCGGCGAGGATGACCCGCTCCGACGCGCGCTCGCGCTCCAGGATGTCCGCGAACAGCGTCGGCCCGTAGCTCTCCAGCGACCGGATGAGGGCGCTCGTTCGCGGGGTGATGTACGGGTACGCGTAGATCTGCCCGTGCGGGTGGTGCAGGGTGACGCCGATGGCCTCCCCGCGGTTCTCGAACGGGAACACCTGGCGCACGTTCGGGAGGGCGGAGAGCGCGGCGGTGCGGTCGGCCCACGCCTCGATGACGGTGCGCGCCCTGGTCGGCGTGAGGCTGCCGAACGAGCCGGTCGTGGCGGGGCTGAAGCAGACGACCTCGCAACGGCCGACGGAGGTGCGCGTGCGCTCGAGGCCGACAGCGGTGAGGTCGTCGAGGTCGACGGGCTGGTTCGCGTCCTCCAGCAGCGGGCCGAACGACGGCGACTTGTTCTCGAAGACCGCGACGTCGTAGACGCTCGGGATCTCGGACGGGTTGGCCGGCGTGGCCGGCGCCAGCGGGTCGAACTCGGCCGGCGGCAGCATGACGCGATTCTGCCGGGCGGCGGCGATGGACACCCACTCGCCCGTCAGCGGGTCCTGGCGCATGGTCGCGGTGGCGGGCCGCGGCGCGGGCTCGCGGAGGTCGGGGGCGCGCTCGGGGTCGAGGGCGGAGTCCGGGTCGTCGTAGTAGATGAGGTCGCGACCGTCGGACAGGCGGTGCGGGCGCTTCGTGATGGCGGCCATGCTTACCTTTCGTTTCCGAAAGCAAATGTACCGATTGACTTGCGGATTGACAAGTAAACGTAAGCGCTGGAGCATTGCCGGTATGAGCGAACCGCTGCCCGCCGCCCTCCGCCGCGAGCGGATGCTCGACCTGATCGGCCGCACCGGGTTCGTCCGCGTCGCTGAACTGAGCGAGGCGTTCCAGGTCTCGGACGTCACAGTCCGCTCCGACCTCGACGCCCTCGACGCCCAGCAGAGCATCCGCCGCGTCCATGGCGGGGCCGTGCTCCGCGGTGCGGGCACGCGCGAGGCGAGCTTCGAGGAGGCGCTGGAGTCGTCCGCCGACGAGAAGCGCAGGATCGGCGCGGCCGCCGCGGCGCTGGTCGCGTCCGGCAGCAGCGTCCTGCTCGACGTCGGCACCACGACCGCCGCGATCGCTCGCACCCTGGCCGATCGCGACGACCTGGAAGACGTGACGGTCATCACCAACGGCCTCACCATCGCGCTCGAACTGGAGCGGGCCATCCCGCGCTTCCAGGTGGTCGTCACCGGTGGCACGCTTCGGCCGCTGCAGCATTCTCTGGTCGAGCCGCTGGCCTCGATGCTGCTGGAGCGCGTCCACGCCGACCTGGCGTTCATCGGCTGCACGGGCGTCGACCCCGTGGGCGGGATCACCAATGTGAACCTCCCGGAGGCCGACCTCAAACGGGTCATGGTGGCCTCCTCGGGCCGTGCTCTGGTCGTCGCCGACGGCTCCAAGCTCGGCCGTACGCACGTCGGCCGCATCGCCGCGCTGGAGGAGGTGGCCGGCCTCGTCACCGGAGAGTCGGCCGACGCGGACGCCGTGCGAGCGCTGCGGGCCGCAGGCCTGCCCGTGACCATCGCCTAGGAATACGCTGTCCCCATGCGCGCACCGACCGGAGAACAGTACGACCTCGAGTTCGGCGATCTGACCGCGACGGTCACGCAGGTGGCCGCCGGCCTCCGCACCCTCCGGTACGGGGGAGTGGACATCCTGGAGCCCTTCCCGGAGGACTCGACGCCGCCCTCGGCCGACGGCATCGTGCTGATGCCGTGGCCGAACCGGGTGAAGGACGGCGTCTGGGAGCTGGACGGCGTGCCGCAGCGGCTCGCCCTCACCGAGCCGGCGCTCGGCAACGCGTCGCACGGGCTCCTGCGCCACCGCCCGTACGCGCTGGTCGAGCGCACCGACTCGGCGGTGACCCAGGCGGCGACGATCTACCCGGAGGCCGGCTACCCGTTCATCCTCGACACCACGGTCACGCACGAGCTCGACACGGAGGGCCTGACGGTCACGCACACCGTGACGAACCGCGGTGAGCGGAGCGCGCCGGTCGCCATCGGCGCGCACCCGTACCTCCGGATCGGGGACGTCCCGGCGACGCAGCTCACGCTGACGGTCCACGCCGGCACCCGGTTCGAGACCGACGACCGGCTGAACGTGACCGGCGAAGCGCCCGTCGCGGGCACCCGGTTCGACCTCTCCGAGGGCGGCGTCGTGGCCGACCTCGACCTCAACGACGGCTTCGGCGACCTGCGCTCGCCCGTCGAGCACGTGCTCTCCGCGGCGGACGGCCGCACGGTCACGCTGTGGGGCGACGCGTCGTTCGCCTACGTCCAGGTGTTCACCCACCGGGCCTTCGCGACGAAGGAGGCCGGGGAGGTCGCGCTCGCCGTGGAGCCGATGACAGCCCCGGCGAACGCGCTCAACACCGGTCAGGGTCTGCGCTGGGTGGAGCCGGGCGAGACCTGGACCGCACAGTGGGGCATCCGGCCGCGCGGCTTCGCGTCGGACTCCTACCTGGCGAGCTGGGGGTAGAGGACGCGCACGTCCTGGTGGAGCACCGCCTTCACTTGCTGCGCGGTCTCACCGACGATCGCCTCCGCGTCTCCCGCCGCGACGGCGTCGAGCGCTTCGGCGACGACCTGCGCCGGCGGCACCTTGTAGCCGTCCGCGTGCGCGGCCATCTCGGTGTCGACGTAGCCGACGTGCACACCGACCACCTGGATGCCCTGCGGCGCGAGCTCGACGCGGGCGGAGTTGCTGGCGGACCACAGCGCCGCCTTGCCCGCGCTGTAGGAGCCGATTGCGTACCAGCTCAGCGCGGAGTGCATGTTCACGATCGCGCCCCCGCCGTTGGCGGCGATCACTGGTGCGAAGGCGCGGGTCACGAGGACCGGCCCCCAGAAGTTGGTGTCGAACTCGCGGTGGATGGCGTCCAGGTCTCCGCTCACCAGGGACTGGTTCACCCCGATCCCGGCGTTGTTGACGAGCACCGTCACGTCCGTCGCGGCCTCGGCGGCCCGGCGGATGCTGTCCGCGTCGGTCACGTCCAGTTCGAGCGGGACGACGCGCGGGTCGGTGACGACGACCGATTCGGGGCGGCGTGCCGCGGCGTAGACCTTCGCGGCGCCGCGCTCGAGGAGTTCGGCGACGAACGCGGCGCCCAGCCCGCGGTTGGCGCCGGTGACGAGTGCGACGCGGCCGGTGATGTCGGTCATGGTTGTTCCTCCAAAAGTAAACCGATCTGTTTCCGACAATGTACACAGATCGGTTTACTTTCTGCAACCCGGCCTCTAGAATCGACGCATGACCACGACGACCATCCCGCGCCCGAAGCCCCGGGAGCGTGTGCTGGACGCCGCCGCCCGGCTCTTCATCCGTGAGGGCGTCCACGCGGTCGGGGTCGACCGGCTCGCCCAGGAGGCCCAGGTCTCCAAGCGCTCCATCTACCAGCACTTCGAGAGCAAGGACGCGATCGTCGCAGACATGCTCACCGAGTACGGCCCACGCGTGGTCGCGGGCTACTTCAGCCAGGGGGACGACGACCGGACCCCGCGCGAGCGGGTGCTGCACGTCTACGACGCCCTCCATCGCGCCGCGGAGGCCGGCGACTACTTCGGCTGCCCGTTCGTCAACGTCGCCACCGAGCTCCGTGACAGGGACCACCCGGCCGCGCAGGTGGCGCAGCACTTCAAGGGCGAGCTGACCGCGTACTTCCAGCGCCAGGCCGAGGCAGCAGGGGCAGCCTCGCCGCACGTGCTCGCCGTCCAGCTCACACTGCTGTTCGACGGCGCGTCCGCGAGCGCTGCGCTGTGCGGCGGGACACCGTTGGCCGCCCGGCTCGCTGCCGAGACACTGTGGGACGCGGCATTGCGGGACGCGGCGGTCAGCGCCGCCCGGTGAGCTTGCGCCAGCCGCCCGCGCGGTTGTCCGCGATCAGCCGCCGCAGGAAGACCAGCAGCGCCTCCCGGTCGATCGGGTCGCCCTCCCGGAAGCCGACGGTGCGCGCGGTCGTGTTGTCGTGGCCGGCCGTGATGAGCCCGGCAGGGTCGGGGACGATCCCACCGTCGTAGACGAACAGGTTGACATGGTCCTTCGCCGCGAGGAACGCCGCCACGTTCCCGTCGAGCACGAAGTACGGCTGCACGCTGCGCTTGATCGTCTCCTCGATCTCCGGGTCCGCCGCGTGCAGGATGTCCCGCAGCTCGCCGAAGACCTCCTGCTGCCAGGCCGGCAGCGGCGCCAGGTACGCGTCCACCCGGGAGTCGCGTTCGCTCATGGTCGGAGCGTACGCCGCGCCGTCGTCACGGCACGATCGACAGGAAGATGAAAGCGGCGAAGACGATCAGGTGGATGCCGCCCTTGATGCGCGCCGCCTGCCCCGGCATGATCGTCAGGATGCTGATGACCACCGTGAGGATCAGCAGCACGATCTGAGACGACCCGAGCCCCAGGTGCAGCGGCCCCGGCAGCCAGATCGACGCGACGGCGATCGCTGGGATGGTGAGCCCGATGCTCGCGATCGCGGAGCCGAGCGCCAGGTTGAGGCTGGTCTGCATCCGGTTGCGCCGCGCGGCCTTCGAGGCCGCGATGCCTTCCGGGAGCAGCACGAGCAGCGCGATGATGACGCCCACGAACGACTGCGGGAGGCCGATCCCGGTCACGGCGCGCTCGATCGGGGTGGACTCCAGCTTGGCCAGCCCGACCACGGCGACGAGCGCGACGAGCAGGAGGCCGACGCTGATCAGCGCGGTGCGGGTGGTCGGCGCGTCGGCGTGGCTGTCCTCGGTCAGCGGCGTGCCCTTGGGCGAGACCGGGAGGAAGAAGTCGCGGTGCGCGAACGTCTGCGTGAAGACGAACATCCCGTACAGCGCGACCGACGCGATCGCGGCGAAGGCGAGCTGCCCCGGCGAGAACTCCGGTCCCGGCGTCGCCTCCGTGAACGTCGGCAGCACCATGGTGAGGGTGGCCATCGCCGTCACCGTGCCCAGCGCGGCGCCGCTGCCCTGCGCGTTGAACGTCGTGGTCTCCTTGCGGCTGGCGCTGAGCAGGAGGCTGAGGCCGACGATCCCGTTCATCGTGATCATCACCGCGGAGAACACGGTGTCCCGGGCGAGCGTCGCGGAGTCCTTGCCCGTCGTCATCAGCGTCACGATGAGCGCCACCTCGATGATCGTGACCGCCACGGCCAGCACGAGGGAGCCGAACGGCTCGCCCACCCGGTGCGCCACGACCTCCGCGTGCTGCACGGCGGCGAGCACAGTCCCGGCCAGCACGACCGCGATCAGCGCGACCGCGACCGGCTGCAGTTCGACCGTCCAGAACGCCACCAGGACGACCACTCCGATGACGGGGACGACGACCGTCCAGAAGCGTGCCAGCCAGGTCCCGAGCGCTCTCATGCCTTCATACTGCCAGTGCATCTCGGCCCGGGGCGGCGAGTCCTCGCACGAGCCGGGGCCCGGGCGTGCTGAGAATAGTGCATGTCCGCCTCGACTCGTGCCTCCATCGCCCGGCCCGCTCTCGCCCTCGCGCTCGCCGCGGCGTTCGCCTGGGGCCTCGCCGGCTGCGCCGCAGGCACGAACCCGTCGTCGTCGCCCGCCTCGTCGGTCAGCACGCCCGACGCCGCATCCGACTCACCGCGCCCGACCGCGACCAGCACCTCGCAGCCCGTCCAGGGCCAGTGCGCCACGTCCGACCTCGCCGGGAGCATCGGCAAGGGTGGAGGCGGCGCGGCCGGCCACGTGGAGGTCACCCTCATCCTCACCAACAACGGCTCATCGCAGTGCTCGCTGCAGGGCTGGCCCGGTGTCTCGTTCGTCGGGAACGGCAATGGCACCCAGCTCGGCAGCCCGGCCCAGTTCGACCGCAGCACCCCGCACGACACGGTCGTCCTGCAGCCGGGAGGCACCGCGCAGGCGCCGCTGCGGATCGCACAGGCCGGGAACTACTCCGACTCGGACTGCAAGCCGCAGCCCGCCGACGGGTTCCGCGTCTACCCTCCGGGGGCGACCGATTCGCTGTTCGTGAAGGACGCCGACTTCACGGCGTGCACGGCCACGACGGTGAACCTGCTCACGGTCGGCGGCCTCGCGGCCCCGTGACCGGAACGCGTCACGGCTGGCAGTAGCCTGGGAGCGTGCCCACCTCCCGACGCGTGCCCTCGCGCGCCACGCCCGCCTGGCTGATCAGGCTCGTCGTCGTCACCACGCTCGTCGGCGTCGGCGCGGGAGTGGGCGGCGGGCTGGTCTACCTCGGCCTCCACACCATCCAGCACCTGGCGTTCGGGTACTCGGAGGGGACCTTCCTGGAGGGGCTCCTCGAAGCCCCGCCGGCGAACCGCGTCATCGCCCTGGTCCTCGCCGGCATCCTCGGCGCGGTCGGCTGGTTCTTCCTGCGCCGCTGGGGACGCCGCAGCCCCGGCCACGCCATCGTGTCGGTGGAGGCCGCGGTCGGCGGCCGCAGGATGCCCGCCGTCGTCACCCTCCTCAACTCCGCCCTCCAGGTGATCATCGTGGGCCTCGGCGCCTCCATCGGCCGGGAGGTCGCCCCGCGCGAGATCGCCGCCTGGTGGGCGTCCTGGCTGTCCGAGCGCGCTGGCGTGAGCGCACGCGAGCGCCGCATCCTGGTCGCCTGCGGCGCGGGCGCCGGCCTGGCCGCCGTCTACAACGTCCCGTTCGGCGGCGCGGTCTTCGCCATCGAGATCCTGCTCGCCGAGATCAGCTTCGCCACGGTGCTGCCCGCGCTCGCCACCTCGGCGATCGCGGCACTCGTCGCCCGGCTGGTGGTGCCGGCCAACCCGCTGTACCTCGTGCACCAGATCCCGCTGCGCCCGCAGATCGTGGTGTGGGCGATCCTCGCCGGCCCGATCATCGGCTTCGCCGCCGTCGGTTTCGTGCGGTTGACCCGCTTCGCCCAGAATCACCGGCCGAAGTCGTGGGGCATCCTCATCGTCATGCCGCTCGTCTTCGCCGCGGTCGGCGTCGTGTCGCTCTGGCTGCCCGCGATCCTCGGCAACGGCCGCTCCCTCGGCCAGCTCGCGCTGTCGGCGTCGCTGCCCGTCCTGGTCATCCTGCTGACGACCGTGGTCAAGACCGCGGCGACGGTCGGGACCATCGGGGCGGGCGCCGCCGGCGGCACGCTGACCCCGTCGTTCGCGATCGGCGCCGGCGTCGGCCTGACACTCGGCGGCGTGTGGGAGTTGCTCTGGCCCGGCGAGCCGATCGCGGCCTTCGCCCTGCTCGGCGCGGCGGCCTTCCTCGCTGTGACGATGCGCGCACCGCTGACGGCGCTGCTCCTGGTGATGGAGTTCACGAACCAGGGCCCGGACATGCTGGCGCCGATCATGCTCTGCATCGCGGGGGCCGTGGCGGTGGGGTACGTGCTGGAGCGGGGGCGGGTCACCGGGGTGGCGTGAGCGTCCTCGCGTGACCTCGGCGTGACCCGATTCATAGGAATCTCTAGTTTTCTCCCGGCGGAGTCAAAACCTCCCCATCACGGCCTCCCACTCGGATGCGGTGTGCTGTCGACATCAAGCCTGAAGTCGAGAGGACCACAGTCATGGACGAGGTCGAGGGAGTTCCCCCCGTAGCAGCAGAGCATCGTGCGGCACAGCCCGCCCCCGCCGCACCAGCGCGCGCAGCGCGGAGCCGACGCCGGCCGGTGATCGTGGTCTGCACCGCGGTCGCCGCGACCGTCGCCGTGGGCTCGGCGTTCGGGCTCGGGGCGCTGGCCTACACCGCCGGGTCCGCCTCCACCACCGCCTCCACCACGTCCGGCAGCGTCCACAACACGCTGAGCAGGAACGGGTTCGGCTCGGGAGGGTACGGCTACGGCTACGGGAGCAGCGGAGGCTACGGCTCGTCCGGCTCCGGCTCCGGCTCGTCGTCGGGTTCGTCCTCCTCCGGCTCCTCCAACCTCGCGAGCGCCACCGCCGCCGAGGAGGTCGGTGTCGTCGATATCACGTCCCAGCTCAGCTACGCGCAGGCGGAGAGCGCGGGCACCGGCCTCGTGCTCACCTCCAGCGGCGAGATCCTCACCAACAACCACGTGGTGGAGCAGGCCACCAGCATCAGCGTCACGGTCGTCGCGACCGGAGCGCAGTACACGGCCACCGTGGTCGGCACGGACTCCACCGATGACATCGCCGTGCTCCAGCTGAGCAACGCCTCCGGCCTCAGCACGGCGAACCTGGACACCGCGGGCGACGCGGCCGTCGGCGACGCGGTCACCGGCGTCGGGAACGCCGGCGGCACGGGCGGCACGCCGTCCGCCTCGCCGGGGACCGTGACCGCGCTCGACCAGACCATCACAACGCAGGCCGAGCAGACGGCCGTCTCGGAGACGCTGAACGGCCTGATCCAGACCGACGCCGACATCCAGGCCGGCGACTCCGGCGGCCCCCTGTTCAACGCGTCCGACCAGGTGATCGGCATCGACACCGCCGCGGCGCAGGGCGGCGCGACCGAAGGCTACGCCATCCCGATCCAGAACGCGCTCACCATCGCGGGCGAGATCACCTCGGGCCAGGCGTCGTCCACGGTGACGATCGGCTACCCGGCGTTCCTGGGGGTGGAGGTCGCGTCGACGGACAACTCGGCTGCCGGGTACGGCTACGGCTCCTCCGGATCCTCCGTCTCGGCCAGCGGGGCCACCATCTCGGGCGTCGTCTCCGGCGGCCCGGCCGCCTCCGCCGGCCTCACCGCCGGCGACACGATCACTGCAGTGAACGGAACCGCGATCGACTCGGCCCAGGCCCTCACGACCGCGCTCGCCGCCCTCCACCCGGGCGACAGCGTGAGCATCGCCTGGACCGACGCGTCCGGCGCCTCCCAGTCGGCGCAGGTGACGCTGGCCCAGGGGCCGGTGGCGTAGGCGGCCGGTGGCGTAAGCGGACCCCCACGGAACGGGCCCCGGGCGACACGCTCGGGGCCCGTTCTGTTTCGTCGTGATGCAGGTGCGTGGACCCGCCCGCGCCGGGTCCCGGGGCGTGTCGGCGGGCTGCTAGAGTCGCGCCAGGCCGCCGCGACGACGCGGCCCACGAGGAGATGCCATGGACGAGCCCGAGTTCACCCCCTTCCCGCAGGCAAGCGCTGAGGCCCGGCCGGTGGCGCCGCCGTTGCCGTTCAGCCAGCAGGCGATCTGGGGTTTCGTGATCTCGTGCGTGAGCCTGTTCGTCTTCGGATTCCTCGGCCTGCTCGGAGTCCTCCTCGCGTCCCGCGGTTTCCGCGCGGCATCGCAGGGCCGGGCGCGCGGTCGCGGGTTGGCCATCGCCGGGATGATCGTCGGGACCGTGGGGTTCCTGTTCTACGCCGTCATGTTCTGGTGGTCGCACTTCGCGTAAGCCGCTCGACCGGCTGCGAGTCACCAACTCCCCACCGGGCCCGGACGCTCCGGAGAGCGGATGGCGGGTGCTGTCCCCGTGGCGGCGGGCCGCCCGGACGGGGGATGTCTCGCCCGGGACTCCCTCCCATACGCTTCCCCCATGGGGGATCAGCAGTTCTACGGCCGCGACCGGAACACCGAATGGAGGCGACCGCTGATCGTCGCGTCGATCGTCGTCGGGTCGGTTCTCGCGCTCGGAATGGTCGCCGTGGTCGTTTTCGCGGTCGTAGTCGCGGTCGGCATCTTCCATCCGTTCGCCTCGAACGCCGCCGAGGCCCGAATCAAGCCTTTCGATGCCGCACTCGTGGAGGCGGGGGGCACCGAGCTCTGCTCCAACGGTGATGCAGGGTACGGCTGGGACAACGCCGTCCCGTGGTCGACGGCCTACTACCTCGTCCCCGAATCGGTCGCCGTCTCCGACGACCTGAGGAGGACGGCCGCCGACCAGGGGTACACCGTCACCCCGATGGGGCCGGAAGACCCTGAAGGACCGGCACCCGCCGAGTCATTCGGTTCAGGTGAAGGCCTCCGGATCTCCATCTACCGGAACGCGGACGTCCCGCTCTACTGCAGCGATGTCGCACACTACGGTGACCCGCACCACGTGGAAGGGAACGACGCCATCGTGGAGGTGAGCGTCTCGCTCCCTAGCCGTCTGCCCGATTGACCCCGGGTTGTGACTTACTGGGTGGGCCCCGTGGGGCTCGAACCCACGACCCGCGGATTAAAAGTCCGCTCGGGGCCCGCGCCAGGTGAGTCGTGGCTCGGAAGATCCGCGGAATTCCGCACTTTTGGAGCGCATTGAGATCTCTATGACCCCAGGTGATCTCATACAGGTGTGGGCAAATTGTGGGCACGCGACCCTTGGGGAGGGATCGGCTCTGCCTCGATCAGGTATCCGTCCCGATCTTGCGAAAGGAGCGCGGTAACCCGCCACGGCTGTCGAATGTCGGGAAGACCGAAAGCTTCGAACTCGTATGACCGCACACAGGACAAAGTTCCGCGCAGCGTGATCCGGTCGCCTACCTCGGGAAGGCGACCGTCGGCGGCGTCCTGAGTCAGAGCCTTGAATGTCGACGTAGCAAACACGGTCTCGACTAGCTGATTGAGGTCGTCAGCTCTGGACCACTCCACTACTCCGTCATACGATTCGTCACTCCCGTCGGCTGTCCACATCCAACCCAGCCGAACCGCCATAAGAGGAATGTCTACACCTGGCAATGGTTCCGGAATCTCGTCGTCGATGACCACGTCGTCCGGAATATGGATCCTCACGCTCACAGGCTCAACTATGTCGGATCAGTAGTGGTAGCGAGCTTGCAGAACGATGACGTAGTTGTCGTCGACCAGATACACGAGGCGGTTGGCTTCGTCGATGCGTCGTGACCACGCCCCAGCCAGCGCGTGCTTCAGCGGCTCCGGCTTGCCGACGCCGTCGAACGGGTCGTCGCGGAGGATGTCTTCGATCAGGAGGTTGATCCGCTTGAGGGTTCGACGGTCCTGGCCTTGCCAGTAGAGGTAGTCCTCCCAGCCGCCGGCGGTCCAGGCGAGCTTGCGGTCACTCACTAGTCAGGTCGTGCTCGGTGATGTCTCCGGCTCGTGCGCTCTCGATGGCGTCGATGAGGCGCCG
This sequence comes from Leifsonia shinshuensis, assembly GCF_014217625.1. NCBI lineage: Bacteria > Bacillati > Actinomycetota > Actinomycetes > Micrococcales > Microbacteriaceae > Leifsonia > Leifsonia shinshuensis. Next base: position 4,162,793 of record NZ_CP043641.1, read on the forward strand.
TGCGTTCTTGGGCGAGCGCAGGAGGTAGGTGGTCTCGAGCAGCGAGTCGTACTCGTCCTTCGACATCAGCACGGCCGAACCACGCTTGGACGTGATCTCGACCTCGGTCTGGTCGAGATTGACGCGTTCGATGAGGCCGAACAGATCGCTGCGAGCCTCGCTTGCTGTGATGGCCATGATTCCTCCAAGTGGTACAAGATATCGTACCACTCAGCTTTTCGGGGCTACAACCGCAGCCTCACGCGGTCCTGATGCCAATCGTTGGCTTTTTGATCGGCCCGGTTCCAGCGCTCGCGGTCAAGGCTTTCTTATACCGGTCGCGAAGGAGCGGCGGTGACTGCTTGAGTGTCCAGCCAAAGAGTGGGGGCTCTCGAGTAGGACTCATCTCCGCTGAGGACACCGACTATCCGTCGTCGCTCCAACTTTCGGCTTCGAGGTCGTGGGCTGTAGCTTCATCGCGATAGGAGTCCGCGATGCCGCGGAGTACCCGTGCGGTGCGAGGCCATCGCGTGGCGATCACGTCAGCATCTGCTCGGTATTGCTTCTCGAGCGCTCGCTCCTGGTCGCCTCCCTCGAACGGATCTCGGCTCGTTATTCCTCGCCGATTCGATCGACCGATGTGAATGCCCGTGTCGATTCGGGGACTTCCAAGTGTGTCAATGACTTCTCGAACTGCTTCTGCGGGCCAGATACCGTCCGTTCCGACAGGGCTGGCTGCAAGCACCTCGCCGATCTGCTCATCCCCAACGGCACCCCGGCCGCTGTCCGAAAGGGCGAGACGGGCAGTCCGCACCCATTCGATCAGAGCCTCGCCGTCGATGGTGCCGTCTCCGCGCTGGCCGGGCAGCGTCGTCCACTCACGAAGAACATTGAATGCGAGGTGACCGAATGCCTGCTCTCGTGCCGACAGAGGCCGTTTCGGCTCACCTTCAGCCCGATATATCGCTTGGATCATCCGAACGAACTCCATGGGATCTCGCGCAAGCAAGCGATAGAGCGCCCCAGACGGCTGATTGTCGTAGAGAAGCGGAAACAGGGTGAACTCGAACCGCGGGAGGTCCGTGTCATCAGGTACGGAGTCTTCCAAAAACTGAAGAAGCTGCTGCGCGTAGTATCCGTCCATCGTGGGATCCTGGGGCGTATCGGTGCCGGAAACGATCGCCTCGAACGTCCCCTTTACCTGCTCGACAGACACCGCCAGCTTCTCGTGAAGCATGAAGCTCAGAAGTTCGAGCGCCTTCCAATGGCGTCCATGGGCAACGAGTACATCGACAGCATCGCTCCACTCCTCGCGAGGCGCACGGATGCCGCTGATCCGCGACCAGTACTGCTCGGCAAGGTCGTCACCCACGGTGTCGATGTGCTCCCAGAATTGCCGGGAGAACGGGACGGCTGCCATGAGAAGCGATCGTGCCGTCGAATCATCGAATCCAGGCATCGACAGCGTCCGCTCGAGCCACGCCAGGCCCTCGTTCAGCATCTTCAGGTTCATAAAGATGAGGGCCGCATTGATGAGGATGTTGTCGCCCGAACTCAGCCAGCTGACGATGGTGTCGAGTGGAGCATCGTCTCGGGTGGCGAGGATTGCGCTGATCTCGTTTGTGAGCTTGGCCTCGCGGGTCAGAGCAGTGAGCGCGTCCCTTCCTGCCGCGATGGCGGATGCCACGGCCTCATTCCTCAGGCGAGCAAGCTGAGATGCGTATTCAGGTTCATCAGAGTTGACGCCCGGGATTGTCACGCGCCACTGGAAGAGGTTGGCGAATTTGCGAGGGTCGCCTTGCGGCTCGAGCAACTCGGCAAGCTCGTGGTAGGTGGCGAGCTGGTCCGGCGACAAGGACCATTGGGCATCCGGAAACTCCTCGTGATGGCTCAATTCGGTCCTCAGGGCGTCCCAGACCTCAAACCTGGATTCTGCGCTCCAGCACTGTTTCCCGACGACGTCGCGAAGGCAACTCAGAACCTGCTCCCGATCTCGCGGAGGCAACTCGTCGACGTGCGGGATGATCTCTACCCAACGACGCGGGTCGTCGCCGGCCGCGCCGATCGCGAGTTCCGAGAGGCGGTGGACGAACTCACCCCAGTCGGCAAATGAGACGCTTGTACTCTGGGGCGCCCAATCGCGATAAGCAGGTTGCGCCGGCGGGAACGCCGTCATGTGTGATGAGGGCCACAGTCCAAGGACCAGCTTCCAGCCGGTCTCTGAGTCGCGTCGGAGCACTCGCTCGACTACCGCAATCTTGGCGTTCGACTCCCCACCGCTATTCGCAATCCAGCCATAGCTGATGCGCAGAAGGCTCTCGATGGGACGGTTGCTGAGCTTGCCACCCGGATCTACCATGGCCAACTTCGCCAGGAGGTCGGCGGCTTGACCGAAATAAGTTGGCGACCAGCTCAAGCGTTCAAGAGCCCAGAGCAGACTCGGATGCGAGGACGACGGACCTAAGGCGTCAGAGGTCGCGTCCTCAAACATCAACCGGAGAATTGGTTCCTGACGGTCGAGGTCAAGTTCGACTGCGCGGATGAAGATGTCCGGCGATGCCTCGGCGAGGTCGGGGAGTGACGGCGACAGGCGACGCCACGTGCGACCGGTCGGGTCAGCGGCAGCTGCTTCGAGCAGGTCATGCACGATTCTGTCAACGACACGCTGAACCTCTTGGCCGTTAAGAATTTCGTCGGTCACTGACGCCGCAAGAGAAAGGCCCCCAGATACGCCCTTCGCTAGCGTTTCGGAGAACTCGGGACGCGTTCCTTTAGCGCTCGCGGTGAGGCGAGCGACAGTGTCCATACCTTCGTACGGGTCGTCAGCAAGGAGCACGGTGGGAACGATTGAAGCCCACCGGTCGAGCTCAGCAGGAGTCAGCATGGGAAAGAGAAGTAGCGCTGCTTCCGTTGGAGACGTTAGGCGCCAGCTTCCCGCCGAGCGAATGAACGGTGCATCCTGCCGCGGCGAGAGCCGCTGCAGTTGGCGACTTATCTCGTCGCGAGTGTGCCTGGTCAGGGTCTCGAGGGCGGCGAGATCACCATCGGAATTTGACCAACGGCCGACGAGCGCCAGCGGCGCAACAATCGACGTCGTCTGGCCCTCTGTGACCCAATCCGGAGCTTTGAATCGCGGATCGCGGCTGAATCGCCGCACAAGCGCGGGCATGCTCCGTCGCGCGAGGGCAACTACTTGCTGGCGCTGATCGAGCGCAGGGAACACCTCTGCGAGGGCCTCGTTCGCAGCTGAACGGCCGATTTTCGGAAGTGAGATCAGCTTTGGATGGCGAACGATCTCGTCCTGACTGGCAGGGACAACCACATGGTGACCTCGCTCGAGAGCGTGGTCGATTTCGGTTGCCCCGTCGAATAGCGGCACCAGAACGAGCGGAGTAACTGATTGGATTATTCGTTCCCAAGCGGCCGAGTCGTCAACAACAATCGTCCGCTGCAAGATCTGCGTGTCCGACTCGAGCGAGGCGAATACGAATGCCAACGCCTCGTCGCGCCACGGCGCCTGAACCACCGTGATCTCCCCGTCCGGCGCGCCTGCCACAGAGTCCCGAAGCGCTTCCGCCTGAGCTCTTCTCCCGGCGACAAACAGGTCGCCCGGTAGCTTCGGATGCGTGCGGGAGGAGAAGTCCGCCCACCAGCGCTCCAGTGTTCGGGCTCCTCGCGGGTTGAATCCAAGGCGCTCCGAGATCCAGTAGTGAACGAACGGCGTCTGAATCAACCACTGCTCAAGGACGTGGGCATCGATCGCCTTCACGTCCGCAAACTTGTGCTCAGATCGTCGCTCGTCCGCCCACTGCGCCCCGCCGGGCCAATTTCGAGGCGTGGCAGCAACGAAGGTCAGAGATGAATCTTTATCTCGATGCTCGAAGTCAGAAGTTGCCTTCGTTTTCGAGTCGCGGTTCGTTCCGAACTCAAACCGCAGTTCACCTGGGGGCAGAATATAGCTTCCTGTCGACGTCGCTCGGCCGTCCCAACCATGCCCTGCAACTCCTTCGTATGCGCGAACCTCGAGGTTCGTGATTCCGGGCGTCGAAGCCAGGAGCCGACGCATGAGATCAGGGAATGCGCCCTTCGAATCTTGCGAGTCGGCCCATCTGTTGAGCTCGTTTGCCGTTACAAGTTCGGGGCCCTCGGTGCGAAGAGCGGGTCCGATTGCTGATGCGGCTGACCCACGCTCCCCTTGCATTCTCATGACTGTTGCCCGTTCGAAGCGAAGGTAGCGAGAGCCCGGAATTCGCGCAGACACGAGAACGCCAGTTGCGGCCCAGTTGCGCACCGTGTTTTCGTGCACGCCGAGGAGGCGAGCCGTCTCTCGAACGTTGATGTATGCATCATCGGGATCGTTCTTCATAGAACCAGCATATCCTGTGGACTTTGTTGAGATTGTGGACTTTGTAAAATGGGCGAGTCGACTAATCAGAGAGTGCGTTTGCTGAGGGCTTGGCGACTCAAGCGCGTCTGCGCGGCCAGCGAATTCCAAGTCTCGCCGACCTCGCGAAGTTGTGCGATTAACTCGTCGCGTTCGAGAAGCGCTGCATCCTGCTCACGGCGAAGTCGATCGATCGACCGCGATACCTCGGAGAGTCGCTTGAGGGCGTCGACGCGTGTTCCCCACTTAGCCTCGAGCTTCAACATCGCGTCGGCGGCGTGCCGCTTGGCGGCCTCCCGGTCGCGGTCTTCAGCGTGCCGCGCAGCGGCAGCGTCGTGTGCTTGGCGTAGCCGCGCGTAGGACGCTTCGCGCCGGTTTGCCTCTCCGGAACGCCCCCGTTTTGCCACGCAACCTGGTTTACACGCGACCCCTGTCATTCACTGGGCTGCCGAAGGACACCACTTAAAGTGCCTGCGTGCATTGCTCTTGGCTCCTTTCTCGCTCGGCTTGGGGTCTCCTTTTCGTTTTCTAGTTCTGCTGTTCCTTCGTCCTTGGTCTCGTCTGGCTCTGGTTTCTCTTCTTTGTCTTCGTCTCTCTGGTCAGCCTCGTTCTCTCCCGAAACAGATCCCTGTCCTATCGATTCGTGTCCGCTCAGAAGGGCTCCGCCATTGCGCTAGGTTCGCAACATGAGTGCAGCCCGCGGGGACAGAGCCAGACGAGTCTGGTTAATCGTCTTCTTGGCCCCCGCAGTCATCCTCACTCCGCTGATCGGGTACATCGGTCCCGCGAAGGTATTCGGGGCCAACCCGTTTGCATGGTTCGTCGGTCTCGCCTATTTGGCCGCGGTGGCCACGTACCTGATTTCCGACTACCTGCGCCACAAACCAAAGCCCTCAAAACCGCCCGGCGTCGGGCGGCGGTCGCCATGCGGCTCCTGAGAGCAAGGAGTAAGACTCCTGGGTGCCGCACGGGGCATCCTCGCGCCCGGAGTGACCGTGTCAAGGGTGCAGGTCCGCTGCATCATGGAGCGACGCGCAGCGCTCTTGACGCGGTTAGGCCGCGTGATTTCTCCCAGGGCAGCTCAGACGCGGTCCATCCATTGAGGCGCCCCGGCCTTCTTGGCCTCTCTGACCCACCCGCGAAGCATGCTGAGCTGCTTGTTGTTGTACTGCGTCACGTCTTGGAGGGGGCGTGGTTTCGACCACAGAGCGCTCAGCGGGGTGATCAGTCTGATGCCTGATCGGGTGTGCCAGTGGATGGACGAGTAGGCACCGGTTACGCGGTCGACCTGTCGCAAGGGGATACTGCGCGACCAAAACATTCCGGTGACGATGACTCGATCGCGGTGTCGTCGGATTCCCGCGAACAGCACCCATCGGGCTGCGACGTAAAGGCTCGCCAAGATGAAGACGGTGGCAACGGTTACGCCGCCGGCGTTGAAGTTCCGTTGCAGGGCGGCGACAGATGAGATCGAGACGACTCCTGTGGGCAGGAGCACGCCGAGTCGCGGTAGCCAGTGAGGGTGAATCCGCGCTGCCGACACAGCGTCAGGCGGGGCTCCTTGGCTGCTTACATCCACGGTGCGAAGCTATCGCAATCGAGTGCCGTCTAGTGGGAATCTGCGACGCATTCGAGATCCGAATTCCTCGACCGCCCCGCCCAAGGCATCCTCGCGCGCTGAGCGACCGAGTCAAGGGTGCAGCTCCGCTGCATCGCGGAGCGACGCGCAGCGCCCTTGACACGATCTCTCAACGCGCCACCATCGGGCGTCGGGGCGGATCAAGAAGCTGTGTGATTTCTACCAAGGTCTGATTTGCGCGCCGTTTCCAGCCCGGAACGACAACGTGTAAGTGAGGGGCAAGTTCTCCGAGCTGGCCTCTCCTGCGAGCCGCGCAGTGTCGGTGCACGGTTGGAGACTCGAGTCTGGGGTGAGGTCAATGGGGAGCATCAGCGCATACGAGACCGTCGCTGGACGGCGTTACCGGGTCCGGTACCGGACGCCCGGACACCAGCAGACCGACAAGCGCGGCTTCCGCACCAAGCGCGACGCCGAGCTGTACCTGGCCTCGCTGGAGCTGGCCAAGGCGCGCGGCGACTATGTGCCGGCCGCACGCGCCGGCGTCAACTTCGAAACGTGGAGCGAGAAGTGGATCGACTCGCTCGTGCAGGTCAAGCCCAGCACGTTGCAGGGTTACGCCTCCATCACTCGCGGGCGCCTCCAACCGCGATGGGGCTCCACGCCCTTGAACGCGATCACCCACTCGGACATCCAGTCGTGGATCTCGGACGAGAACAGCCGTGTAGGCGCCCGCACCGTCCGCTCGTACCACCGGGTCTTCTCGATGATTCTGAAGTACGCGGTTCGCGACGGCCGCCTGGGTCGAAATCCCGCCGACGGTATCCGGCTGCCCCGTATCCGGTCGAAGAAGCATCCGTACCTCACCCATGCCCAGTTGCACGAGCTGGCCGCTCTGTGCGGCTCAGAGGGCCTTGTGGTGCTGTTCCTGGGATACACCGGCCTGCGCTGGGGAGAGCTCGCGGCGTTGGAGTGCCGCAACGTCGACTTCACCCGCCGGCGCATCCAGGTCGATCGAGCCGTGGTCGAGCTCGCCGATGGCCGATTGGTCTACGGCTCGCCGAAGAACCACCAGCAACGCAGCGTGCCGTTCCCATCGTTCCTGACTGACCAACTACGGGCCCTCGTCGCGTCAAAGGGTTCACGCGACCTGCTCTTCACGTCGCCCTACGGCCGCCCGCTGCGGGTCAACAACTGGAAGCGCAAGGCCTTCGACAAAGCAGCAGACACCCTGGCCGATAGCCACCCCGACCTGCTGCGACCGACTGTCCACGATCTCCGCCACACGGCCGCGAGCCTGGCAATCTCGGCGGGCGCCAACGTGAAGGCAGTGCAGCGGATGCTCGGTCACGCCTCTGCGGCGATGACCCTCGACGTCTACGCCGACCTCTTCGACGATGACCTGGATGCCGTTGGGGACGCATTGAGCCGTCTTGGCTCTCCAGAAGTTGTGGGCAAAGTGTGGGCAAATCCCGAAATCGTGAAGCCTGATTCGGCCGCCGATGGGCTTGGATCCCTTTGATTTACTGGGTGGGCCCCGTGGGGCTCGAACCCACGACCCGCGGATTAAAAGTCCGATGCTCTACCGACTGAGCTAGAGGCCCTCGTCCTCTAATCTAGCGTGGATTCCGTACCTCTCCGTGCCGGGGCAGAATGGGGGGATGCCCGATCGATATCACAAGCCCACGCTGTTTCCCGGGGGGATGTTCGAGGCGTTTCTCGGTGGGGATGATCCCGCCCAGATCAGCAAGGTCGCCCACGAGACCGCCCAGGCGCTGCTCGCGCGCGTCAGGGAGGACCCGGACCCGGAGATCGTGGACCGGCTGGTCGCGTACACCGACGAGCACGGCATCGACGCGATCGCCGAGCTCTGGGCGCGGTCCAACCCCAAGAGCCTGCCGGGGGCGTTGTGGCGGATCTACCTGCTGCGGCTGCTGATCCGGCAGGACGCCGAGGGCACAGCACAGCTGTACCAGCGCGGCACCGAGGTCATCGCCTCCATCGACCCCGTGGTCGCAGGCGCGCCGACGCCGGCCGGGCCGGGGGAGGTGACCGAGCTCGCCGACCGCATCCTGCGCGGCGTGTTCGAGGGTGACTTCGCCGTCGCGCTCGACCGGGCGGCCGCGTTCTGCCGGGTGACGGCGGCGGGATGCCTGTCCGTCGCCGACGACCGCGACCCGCTCGACCCCGAGCGGGCGAGCGAGCTCACCACGCGCGCCCTGCGGTTCACCCGCACCGCGGAGGAGCTGACGGCCTGTGCGCGCCTCTGGCGCACCGACTCGCTCGACTGAGCGCAGACGGGCAGGGCTCCGGTATTCCCGCTCGCCGTTCTCTCCCTGCGAACGCCACGCCGTGAAGCCCGCCGCGGCCTCCTGTATGCTTGACGAAGCCGGACCGCAGTAACCCCGGGCTCCAATACTTGCCGCTTCGAGCGGCCTCGCGCCGAGAGGCGTTCTGCGGTCCGGCTCTTTCATGCCCTCCCGCCTGTTGCGGGCCCGCTCACCGCAGTGTGGTCTACTGTCGATGACGACATCGGGCGGCGAACGAGCGGAGAACACACGGTGGAGGACGCCCCGGCGGCCGAACTCGACGGCCTCCTCCTGCGCACCGCGCAGGGCGACCAGCGCGCGTTCTCCGACTTCTACGACCGCACGGCGCCCCGCGTGCTCGGCCTGATCCGGCGCGTCCTGATCGACGCTGCGCAGTCCGAGGAGGTCGCTCAGGAGGTCTTCCTGGAGGCGTGGCAATCCGCTGCGCGGTTCGATCCGAATAAGGGCAGAGCGCTCACCTGGATCCTGACGATGGCCCACCGGAGGGCGATCGACCGCATCCGCGCGTCCCAGGCCTCGCACGACCGGGACACCGCCGTGGGCATCCGCGATCTGCCCACCGCGTTCGACGTGGTGGCGGAGACCGTGGAAGTCCGGGTGGAGCACGAACGAGTGGAGGTGGCGATGGCGAAGCTGAGCGAGGCGCAGCGCCAGGCCGTCGCGCTCGCGTACTACGGCGGGCTCACGCAGAGCGAGCTCGCGGCCGAGCTCGGCATCCCCCTCGGCACAGCCAAAACCCGGTTGCGGGATGCGATGATACGGCTGCGCGACGAACTGGGGGTGACACGATGACCGACGAACGCGACAGCGTGGACCCCACACGCCTCGGTGCTCGCCTCGGCGCGGACGACGCCCGCGAGGCGGACGACTTCGAGGAGGTGGCCGCCCAGCTCGCGCTCGCGGCGGAGCCCGTCGAGCCGCCGTCGGCGATGAAGGCCGCCCTGTTCGCGCGGATCGCCGAGACTCCCCAGCTCGCCCCGGAGACCGAAGCGCCGACGCAGACGCAGCCGGAGGCGCGACCGCTGACGGAGGCCGCCCCCGCCGCGCGATCCGACGCACCGGCCCCCGCGCCCGCGGAAACCCACGCCCAGACGCCCGCCGAGCGCCGCGCCGCCCGCCGCTGGTTCCAGCGCCCCGGCGCCATACTCGCATCCGCCGCCGCTGCCGTCGTCCTGTTCATCGCGGGCGCCTTCGTCGGCGTCTCCCTCGCCGGAAGCGACTCCTACCAGCAGCAGCAGTCCTCCGCCCTGGCCGCCCTCAACGCCGCACCGGACACCCAGCGCAGCACCGCCGACATCGCCGGCGGCGGCACGGCGACGCTCGTCTGGTCGGCCCAGCTCGGCCAGTCCGCGCTCGTCGCCACCGACCTCCCGAAGCTCGCCGGGGGCAAGACCTACGAGCTCTGGTACATCCGGGGCGGCGCGGCGACCGCGGCCGGGACGATGGACGCCGCCGGCCACGTCGCGACCTGGCGCGTCCTCAGCGGCACCATGTCACCGGGTGACACCGTCGGAATGACGATCGAGCCGAGCGGAGGCTCGAAGCAGCCGACCACGAAGCCCATCGTCGCGATCACCTCCTGAGAAGTCCCGGCCACCCGGAACGCAGCGAGGCCCACGAGACATCCCGTGGGCCTCGCTCATACCGCGCGGCGGATCAACCGAAGCGGCCGGAGACGTAGTCCTCGGTGGCCTGCTCGGTCGGGTTCGAGAAGATCATGTTGGTGTCTGCGTACTCGATGAGCTTGCCCGGCTTGCCCGTGCCCGCGATGTTGAAGAACGCGGTGCGGTCGGAGACGCGCGAGGCCTGCTGCATGTTGTGGGTGACGATCACGATCGTGTAGTCGTTCTTGAGCTCCTCGATCAGGTCCTCGATCGCGAGGGTGGAGATCGGGTCGAGGGCCGAGCACGGCTCGTCCATCAGGAGCACGTCGGGGGAGACGGCGATGGCGCGCGCGATGCACAGACGCTGCTGCTGGCCGCCCGACAGGCCGGAGCCCGGAAGGTTGAGGCGGTCCTTCACCTCGTTCCAGAGGTTCGCGCCCTGCAGCGACTTCTCGACCAGGTCGTCGGACTCGCTCTTCGACATCCGGCGGTTGTTCAGCTTGACGCCGGCGAGCACGTTGTCGCGGATGCTCATGGTCGGGAACGGGTTCGGACGCTGGAACACCATGCCCACCTGGCGGCGCACCAGCACCGGGTCGACGCCGGTGCCGTACAGGTTGTTGCCGTCGATCAGCACTTCGCCGTCGACGTAGGCGCCGGGGATGACCTCGTGCATGCGGTTCAGCGTGCGGAGGAAGGTCGACTTGCCGCAGCCCGACGGGCCGATGAAGGCGGTCACCGTCCGGGGCTCGATGGTGAGCGACACGCCCTCGACGGCGAGGAACTTGCTGTAGTAGACGTTGAGGTCGTTGACTTCGATGCGCTTGGACACGTTTTTCCTTGTCTGCGTTCTTCGGGTTGAAGCTGTGGAGTCCGCGGTCAGCGGCCGTACTTGGGGGCGAAGGCCTTCGCGATGATCCGGCCGATGAGGTTGAGCAGCATGACGATGATGATCAGCGTGAGCGCGCCGGTCCAGGCGCGGTCGATGGAGGCCTGCGCGTGCAGGCCGGCCGCCTGCGTGTACTGCGTGTACACGAACACCGGCAGCGTCATCATGCGGTCGTTGAACAGGTCGTAGTTCATGCTCGTGGTGAACCCGGCGACGATCAGCAGTGGCGCGGTCTCGCCGATCACGCGGGCGATGGCGAGCATCACACCGGTGACGAGTCCGGCGAGCGACGTCGGCAGTACGACCTTCAGCACGGTCAGCCACTTCGGCACTCCGAGCGCGAGGGAGGCCTCCCGCAGCTCGTTGGGGACGATCCGCAGGATCTCCTCGCTCGAGCGCACGACGACCGGGATCATCAGCACGGACAGCGCGACCGATCCCATGAAGCCGTTGCGGATGGCCGGGCCGAAGAAGAGCGCGAACAGCGCGTAGGCGAACAGACCGGCGACGATCGAGGGGATGCCGGTCATCACGTCGACGAAGAACGTGATGCCGCGGGCGAGCACGCCGCGGCCGTACTCGACCAGGTAGATCGAGGTGAGCAGGCCGATCGGCACCGAGATGATCGCCGCCATGAGCGTGATCTCCAGCGTGCCGACGATGGCGTGCAGCGCGCCGCCGCCGTCGCCGATGACATTGCGCATCGACTCGGAGAAGAACGTGATGTCGAACCGGGCGAGGCCCTGGGCCACGACCGTCCAGCCGAGCGAGATCAGTGGCAGCAGCGCGATGATGAACGCGGTCGCGACCAGCGAGGTCACCAGCCGGTCCTTGGCCTTGCGGTTGCCCTCCACCAGCAGCGAGGTCGTGTAGATCGCGACGTCGAACAGGACGGTTCCGAAGAACACCGCGCCGACGATGTTGAAGCCCTTGGTGGCGCCGCTGGCCGCGAGCATCGCGAAGACGGCGATGAGGACGGCCCAGGAGCCGACGAGCATCACCCAGGGTGTCCAGCGCGGCAGCTTGCCTGCGGTGTACGAGTTGGTCAGCGGGCGGGGACCCGCGGTCGCGGTCGTGGTGGCGGCCATCAGTTCGCTCCAGAGAAGGCCGCACGGCGGCTGACGATGTAACGCGCGAGCATGTTGATCAGCAGGGTGACCACGAACAGCACCAGGCCGGAGGCGATGAGGGCGTTGACGCCGACTCCGGTGGCCTCCGGGAACTGCAGTGCGATGTTCGCGGCGATGGTGTTCGGGCTCTGCGCCTGCAGGACGGCGAACTTCACGATCAGCGCCGGCGAGAGCACCATCGCGATCGCCAGGGTCTCGCCGAGCGCGCGGCCGAGGCCCAGCATGATCGCCGAGACGATGCCGCTGCGGGCGAACGGGAGGACGGCCATGCGGACCATCTCCCACTTCGTGGCGCCGAGCGCGAGCGCGGCCTCCTCGTGCAGGCGCGGGGTCTGCAGGAAGATCTCGCGGCAGATCGCGGTCATGATCGGGATGACCATCACGGCGAGCACGATGGCGGCCGTCAGGATGGTGCGACCGGTGCCGGAGATCGGCGGCGCGAAGAGCGGGAACCAGCCGAGGTACTGGCCGAGCCAGGCGTAGAAGGGCTGGACGAACGACGAGAGGGTCGCGATGCCCCAGAGGCCGAAGACGACCGACGGGACCGCGGCGAGCAGGTCGATGATGTAGCCGAGGGTCTGTGCGACGCGGCGGGGCGCGTAGTGCGAGATGAAGAGGGCGATCCCGATCGACAGCGGCGTCGCGATGATGAGCGCGATGAGCGCCGCCCAGATGGTGCCGAAGACCAGCGGCCAGACCCACGCCCAGAAGTTGGTGGCGTTGTTGGGCAGCTGGCCGGCGCCGGCGGAGAGGGCCGGGATGCTCTGGATGATGAGGAAGAGCGCGACGGCGGCGAGGGTGGCGAGGATCAGCGATCCGGCCACGACGGTCGAGGTGGAGAAGACGCGGTCGCCGAGGCGGACTTTCGCCTTCGGCCTGATGGCTCCTGCGGTTCCGGCGGTCATTCGTTGCTTTCTCTCATCGGGTTCCCCGAAGGGTGAGTGTAGTGCGCCGCTCGGCCTGGACCGGGTGCGGTCCAGGCCGAGCGGCCGGGGTGTTACTTGATGCTGGCGACAGCCTTGCTGACCTTGGAGGACAGGTCGCTCGCGAGCGGGGCCGAGCCGGCCTGGTCCGAAGCGGCCTTCTGGGCGTCGCTGGAGATGATGTAGTCGACGTAGCCCTTCACCAGGTCCGCCTTGGCGGCGTCCTTGTACTGCTGGCAGGCGACCACATAGGAGACGAGCACCAGCGGCCAGGCACCCTTGGAGGTGTCCTTGCGGTTGATCTGGATGGCCAGGTCGTTGGTGTCGCGGCCCGAGGCGATCGGGGAGGCGGCCACGACCTTGGCAGCACCGTCGGCGCTGATCTTGGTGTAGGTGTCGCCGACCTTGATCTGCGCGATCGAGAGACCGGCCGAGCCGGACTCGTCGATGTAGGTGATCGAGTTCTTCGCGTTCTTGGTGGCGTCCGCGACACCCGAGGTGCCCTTAGCGGCGTCGCCGACCTGGAACGGGAAGGTCTGGGAGACCGGGGCGGTCCAGACGGTCGGGGCGTTCGCCGACAGGTAGTCGGTGAAGTTCTGGGTGGTGCCCGAGTCGTCGGAGCGGTGCACGACGGTGATCGGGGCCGACGGGAGGGTAGCGCCCGAGTTCTGCGCCTTGATCTTCGCGTCGTCCCAGGTGGTGATCTTGCCCGAGAAGATGCCGGCGATCGTGTCGGCGTCGAGCTTGAGGTCCTTCACGCCGTCGACGTTGTACGCGATGGCGATCGGGGAGATGTAGACCGGGAGGTCGATGCCCTTGGCGCCCGCGGCGCAGCCGGCGAAGGTGCCGCCGAGCTCGGCCGTGCTGAGCGCGGCGTCGGAGCCAGCGAAGTCCGCCGCGCCCGAGATGAAGCTCTTGCGGCCGGCGCCGGAGCCCTGCGGGTCGTAGTTGACGGTGACCTTGGGGTTGGCCTGCTGGAAGCCTGCGGCCCAGACGGTCTGCGCGGCGCCCTGAGCGGACGAGCCGATGCCGTTCAGCGTGCCGGAGAGGTTCGACGGCTTTGCCGTGGTGGTCGCCGGGGTGCTGCCCTCGTTCGACGCACAGGCGGTGAGGGAGATGGCGGCGGCGGCGAGGAGTGCCACGGGAACGCCAAGACGCTTCAGTTTCACAGTTGTCCCTTCCGGGGATCAGTAACAACAGGACGGGGTCGGTGCGACCCGCGTGAGACGCTATGCCCGGTGTCTGTCCAGAGTCCCCCGCAGTGGTAAACGGAAGGTAAACAAGGGTTGGCTAGCTGGTGCGTGAGCCCAGCGGCCCCGCGGGGTAGAGCCGTCGTTCTGCGCCCGCGGGGGCCGTTCGTCAGCCCACGACCGTGACCGGTGTTCCGAGCTTCAGCGCGTCGACCGCGGCGATCGCGTCGGCGCCCAGCCGGACGCATCCGTGCGAGACCGCTCCCGACGCGATGTCCTGGTAGTGGATGCCGATCAACCCGCCGTCGGACCCGCCGTCGGACCCGCCGTACGGCTCGTCCGCGGCTGTCGCGTGCAGCGACGTGAGCTGGATCCGGTGCGTCGACTGGCCCTGCGCCGGATCGAGGTAACGCGCCTGGAGGTAGCCGGTCGCCCCGGTCGGCGTCGGCGTCTCCGCGGTCCCCACCCCGACCGGGAAGCTCTGCTCGGCCTTCCCCTTCGCGTCGGTGATGGTCAGCGTCTGCGCGGAGACCGAGACGACGACCCGGTGCGGCAGCGAGCCGGTCGCCGTGAGCGCCGAGGTGGGCACCCAGGCCGCGGTCTGCGCCGGCGCGGAGGCGCCGTCGCCGGCCTGGGACGGGAGGATCTGACGGCTGGCGGTCAGCACCATCGACCAGTCGCCCTTCGTCATGACCGGGACGACGACGGTCGGCTTGCCGAGGAAATCCTTGGCCGGGATGCGCGCCACGGCGGTGGTGAAGTCCGCGCCGTAGACGGGAGTGTCGAACGCGACTGTGGACGCCCCGGTGATCCGCGGTTCCGCCGGGGCGGCGAGCAGGCCGGGGATCACCGCGTCGTACTCCGTGGCGGCGAGGGCGGCGATCGCGGACGGCGTCAGCGCAGGCGGGAGGGCCGGCCCGGCGGCGGGCGTCCGGGTGGCGGTCGGGGTGGTGGTCGCCCCGGGCGTCGCGGGGGAGCACGCCGCGAGGGCGACGAGGGCGAGGAGGGCGGCGCCGGACGCGGCGAGGGTGCGTTTCATGGTGTGCTCCATAGCGGGTGGGGTTCACGAGAAGCGGGGTGGACGCTGAACGCGTCCACCCCGCTGTGCGGTCGTTCCGGCTCTCAGCCGCTGACGACGGGCAGCTTGCCCTTAGTGGTGTAGTCCGGGGCCGGAGCCGGCTGGGGAGTGGGCGTGCCAGGCTGCTCGATCGTGTCTCCGGTGACGGTGATCGTGATCGACTGGGCCACGTTCGAGGTCGCGCCGGTGAGGGTGAACACCAGCTGGCCGGCCTCTGCGGTGCCCTGTGCGAGGTAGACCCCCGCGAAGACGCGTCCGCTGCGGTCGGCGACGAAGGTGTTCTCCGGCAGGGTCTCGCCGTTGTAGACGGTCGACAGCGTGACGGTCTCATCGGGGGTGTAGCCGCCGGCGGAGATCTCGATCCCGACGTCCGGGTTGGTCAGATCCTCCGTCGAGATGGTCGTGGTGTTGGCGGCGATGCCCTTCTGGGCGAGGACGGCGAGCGTGACCGAGTTCGAGGTGTCGTCCGCGTCCGATGTGGCCGTGACGACGACGTCCTCGCCGTTGGCGGGAAGCGGCAGCTCCGAGCTCGGCGTGAAGACCTCGTCGGCGAATGCGCCGGACGCGTCGGCGGTGACGTCCTGGCTGCCGAGGACGACGTCGCCGTCGGTGTAGGTCACCGAGATGGTGACGGTGGCGTCCGGCGTGAAGCCGGAGCCGGAGACGTCGAGGCCCGTGCCCCAGTCGCCTGCGGTGAACGTCTCGTTCGCGAGCGTGATCTCGCCGGTGGCGGCGTTCGCCGGGGCGGCGATGAACAGCCCGCCGACGACGGCAGCGGCAGCTGCGGCGCCGAGCGTCAGGCGAGTGCGAGTGGTAGAAAGCATTCTTCCCCCTGGTCGGTACGTCGCATCGAGCGAAGCGACGGTACGAACCTAGCGCCTGAGCATGAGGAATCTCAAATAAAGATCAGTATTTCACTGCGCTCACTCGACCGCTGGCGCGTACGTCTCGATCGAGACGATCCCCGACGACGGGTTGGTCGCCGAGAGGTGCACGACAGAGAACCCGCCGGTGTCGAGGTCGGCGGCGTCGTTCAGATAGCCTCCCGGCATGGTGCCGGTGGCCAGCGCGATCTCGCGCAGGATCTCGGGCAGCACGGGCCCGTGGCTGCAGAGCACCGCGGTCTTCCGCGAGCGGACCCGCTTGCCGATGACCGTGCGGACGTCGCCGTCGCCCTCCTCGAAGGCGTCCTGGCTGATTCCCGGCTCGCGTCGCGGCTTCACGCCGGTCGCCGCGGCGAGAGGCGCGACCGTGGCGACGCAGCGGACGGCGTCGCTGGTGAGGATGCGCTTGGGGCGCCAGGCGAGCAGCGTCGCCACGTCGCCCGCGGCCTGCTTGACGCCACGGTCGGTGAGCGGTCGGGCGGCGTCCGGGCCGGCCCAGGCGCCCCGCGGCTCGGCCTTGCCGTGCCGCAGCGCGATGAGCGCGAACGTGGAGGTGATGCCCTGGCGCACCAGCGCTTCGAACGCCTCCACGATCTCCACGTCGCGCTCGTAGGTCAGGTAGGTCCGCGCCTTCTTCAGCGAGACCCACTCGATCGCCGCGATCTCGGAGTTCGGGACGAAGGTCGAGCGCTCGATCGCGTGATCGGCGATCTCCGCCGCCCAGTAGTGGACGATCTTGTCGCGCCCCGAGCTGAGCGGGTACGCGGACGTCCCGAGCGGCACGCCGAGCGTCACGGCGAGCCCGGTCTCTTCGAGGATCTCGCGCACGGCCGTCTGCGGAAGCGTCTCTCCCGGATCGACCTTGCCCTTGGGGATCGTCACATCGCCGTACTTGGTGCGGTGAACCACGAGCACGACGATCTTGTCGTCCACGACGCGCCAGCAGAGGGCGCCCGCGGCGTAGACGGCGAGGCTCACCGCCTGGTTCCCGTGCGGGACGAACGCGGCCGGTGGGCGGCCTGCTGCTGCAGCTTGGTCTGGAGGTCGGTGAGCGGCGCGCCGTTCTCGTCGAGGTGGCGGCGGGTCCAGACGCCGTCCTCCGCGAGCGTCCACGCCGCGGTGCGCTCGTCGAACGCGAGGTCGAACAGGCGGTCGAGCTCGGCGAGGTGCTCGGGGTCGGCCAGGCGCACCAGCGCCTCGACACGACGGTCGAGGTTGCGATGCATCATGTCGGCGCTGCCGATGTAGACGTGCGGGTCGCCGTCGTTCACGAACGAGAACACGCGCGAGTGCTCGAGATACCGGCCGAGCACCGACCGGACCCGGATGTTCTCGGAGAGGCCTTCGCGCCCGGGGACCAGCCCGCAGATGCCGCGCACCCACAGCTCCACCGGCACGCCGGCCTGGCTGGCGCGGTACAGGGCATCGATGATCGCCTCGTCCACGATGGAGTTGAGCTTGATGCGGATGCCGGAGGGCCGGCCGGCCGCGGCGTTCGCCGCCTCGGTGTCGATGCGCTTCAGCAGCCCCTTGCGGAGGTGCAGCGGCGCGACCAGGAGGCGCTTGAACTTCTTCTCGATCGCGTAGCCGGACAGCTCGTTGAAAAGCCGGGTGAGGTCCTTGCCCACCTGGTCGTCCGCCGTCAGCAGGCCGAGGTCTTCGTAGATGCGGGAGGTCTTGGGGTTGTAGTTGCCCGTGCCGATGTGGCTGTAGTGCTTGAGGACGCCCTTCTCCTCGCGGATGACCAGCGCGAGCTTGCAGTGCGTCTTGAGCCCGACCAGCCCGTAGACGACGTGCACGCCGGCCTTCTCGAGTTTGCGCGCCCAGGAGATGTTGTTCTGCTCGTCGAACCGCGCCTTGATCTCGACCAGGGCAAGCACCTGCTTGCCGGCCTCGGCGGCGTCGATCAGGGCCTCCACGATCGGGCTGTCGCCCGAGGTGCGGTACAGCGTCTGCTTGATGGCGAGGACGTGCGGGTCGGCCGCCGCCTGCTCGAGGAAGGCCTGCACACTCGTCGCGAACGACTCGTACGGGTGGTGCAGCAGGATGTCCTGGCGCGCGACGGCGGCGAAGACGTCCGGCTTGGCGTTCGGCTCGCTCGGCATGAGCTGCGGCGCCGTGGTCGGCACGTGGTTGGGATAGTGCAGGTCCGGCCGGTCGATGCGCGCCAGGTCGAACAGGCCGCCGAGGTCCAGCGGTGCGGGGAGGCGGTAGACCTCCTGCTCGGTGACGTCGAGCTCGCGCACCAGGAGTCCGAGCGTGACGTCGTCCATGTCGTCGGTGACCTCGAGCCGGATGGGCGGCCCGAACCGGCGGCGCAGCAGCTCGCGCTCCAGCGCCTGGATGAGGTTCTCGGTCTCGTCCTCGTCGATCTCGACGTCTTCGTTGCGGGTGACCCGGAAGACGTGGTGGTCGAGGATCTCCATGCCGGGGAAGAGGTCGCCGAGGTGGTTGGCGATCAGGTCCTCCAGACGCAGGAAGCGCACCTGCCCGAGCCCCTCGCGCTGGTCGATGCGCACGAAGCGCGGCAGCATCTGCGGCACCTTGAGGCGCGCGAACTGCTCCTTGCCGGTGCGCGAGTTGCGCACGCGCACCGAGAGGTTCAGCGACAGGCCGGAGATATAGGGGAACGGGTGCGCCGGGTCGACCGCGAGCGGCATGAGCACGGGGAAGATCTGCTGCGAGAACACCTCGCGCATCTGCACGCGGTCGGCCTCGTCCAGCTCGTCCCACGACGACACGGTGATGCCCGCGGCCTCCAGCGCGGGCAGCACGAGCTCGCGGTACGCCTTGGCGTGCCGGACCTGGAGCACGTGGGCCTTCTCGGAGATGTCGGCCAGGACGTCCTGCGGGGCCCGTCCGACATTGGTCGGGACCGCGAGCCCGGTCGCGATGCGGCGCTTGAGCCCGGCGACCCGGACCATGAAGAACTCGTCGAGGTTGCTGGCGAAGATCGCGAGGAAGTTGGCGCGCTCCAGGACGGGCAGCAGCGGGTCCTCCGCGAGCTCCAGCACGCGCTGGTTGAACGCCAGCCAGCTCAGCTCGCGGTCGAGGTAGCGGTCGTCCGGCAGCGTCGGGTCCGGCTCGTAGATGAAGGGGGCGAAATCGTCGTCGAAGTCGCTGCCCAGGCTGCCGCTCAGCCCGTTGTCGAGTAGGCCGTTGTCCAGTGCAGTGCGCTCGCCGTCCATGCCCCCATCATGGCACCGCGCGACCGGCTGGCGGCACGGGGTTCGGTTAACTGTGGAGAAACGACGACGCCGTCCGACTGTGGAGGACAGCCGTCGCGCAGGGACAGGTCAGGGCTGCGTCAGGGCCGCACAGACGAGGGCAACCGGTCGTTCTCGTCCTCGTACACATTGAAGCGGTAGCCCACATTGCGGACCGTCCCGATGAGCGACTCCAGGTCGCCGAGCTTGGCCCGCAGCCGCCGCACGTGGACGTCGACCGTGCGCGTGCCGCCGAAGTAGTCGTAGCCCCACACCTCGCTCAGCAGCTGCTCGCGGGTGAACACGCGCGAGGGGTGCGTGGCGAAGAACCGCAGCAGCTCGAACTCCTTGAAGGTGAGGTCGAGCGCCTTCCCATGCGCCTTGGCCGAGTAGCTCGCCTCGTCGATGGTGATGCCGGACGCCTGGATCTTCGTCTGCGAATGCTCCTGCGTCTGCCGGCCGATCGCGAGGCGGATCCGTGCGTCCACTTCCGCCGGGCCGGCGGTGTCGAGCACCACGTCGTTGACTCCCCAGTCGGCGCTCACGGCGGTGAGGCCGCCCTCCGTGAGCACCAGCAGCAGCGGGACCGTGATGCCGGTCGTGGTGAGGATCTTGCACAGCGACTTGGCGCTCGCCAGGTCGCGGCGGGCGTCGACGAAGATGAGATCGCAGGCGGGAGCGTTGACCAGCGAGGCGGGCTCGGCGGGGATCTGCCGGACGCGGTGGCTGAGGAGGCCGAGAGCCGGGAGCGCATCCGCGTCGGGGGCGGACGTGAGGATCAACAGCTGCGCCACCCAGTATCCTCCTCGCCCGTCTTCGTGCGGCAATGCTACCGGAAACGCTTACGGCGCCTGACAGCCGTGAAACAGAAGGGGGCAGCCATGAAACAGAAAGGAGAGCTGGGGAGGCGGCCTCGCCTCCGCGCGGGGCACAATAGAGGGATGAGCGAGACGCCGTCCGATCCGGGCCTTCTCGGTCCCGCCGCCGCGGCGGGACCGCCTCCCGAGCCGATGCCGCGTTCGATGGGCGCGCTGAGCGTCGGCGGGGTGTGGCTGCTCGCCCTCGTCCTCGGCGTCCTCATCGCGTTCCTCTCCCACCCGATCCAGTACGCCTCCTGGCTGTCGCTCGCCCTCGGCGTGAGCGTGATCGTCTCGTTCGGAGCCCAGCTCGCCACGCAGCGCAAGGACGGCTTCGTCAACCGCCTCGCGACCACCCTGACCGGGAGCTTCGTCATCCTCGGCGTCATCGGAGGCATCCTCGGCCTCGTCACGCTCGGGCACTGACTAGACTGACCGTATGCTCGTCGCTCTCGAACTCTTCTTCATCGGCCTGCTGGGTCTGGCCACCCTCGCCATCCTCGGTGTCTCCGGCGTGGTGGTCTACAACCTCTTCCGCGGCCAGCGCTAGGCATGATCGAGCTCCCCACCGACCTTCCGGCCGAACTCGTCCCGCTCTCCTGGCTGATCGGGGTCTGGGAGGGGAGCGGCGTGGTCGACTATGCCGCCGGCGAGGAGCACACCCAGCTGGAGTTCGGCCAGCGCGTGAGCTTCAGCCACGACGGCGAGGCCTACCTCAACTACTCCGCGACCTCGTGGGTGCTCGACGACGACCGCACCCCGCTCGCCGCGGAGACCGGCTACTGGCGGCTCAGCCGCACCCTGGTCGAGGGCGACCCGGGCCCGGCGATGCTGCCCGGTCAGGGCACCCGGCCGTTCGGCACCCCGCAGGCGGTGGAGACGCTGCGCGCCTCCAGCGGCGGCTTCGACATCGACGTGGCGATCATCCACCCGGACGGCGTGAGCGAGCTCTACATCGGCCAGGTGAACGGCCCGCGCATCGACCTGGCGACCGACGCGGTCGTGCGGACGGCCGGCGCCAAGGAGTACAGCGCGGCGACCCGCCTCTACGGGCTCGTCGAGAACCACCTGCTCTGGGCCTGGGACATCGCGGCGCTCGGCCAGGAGCTGCGCACGCACGCCTCCGCCCGGCTCGCCAAGGTCGACTGACGTGGACGCGTCCCCCTTCCTGACCCTCCCCGGCGCGGTCGACATCGCCGACGCGGGAGTGCCCTCCCACTACGGCAGCCCGCTCGCGGAGCAGCGCGCCCTGCTCGACGGCGGGGCAATCGTCGACCTGTCCGACCGTGCGGTCCTCTCGATCACCGGTCCCGACCGGCTGAGCTGGCTGAACTCGCTGACCAGCCAGTCGCTGCTGGGCCTGCAGGCGGGGGAGTCGTCCGAGACCCTGCTGCTCGACGTCACCGGCCGCGTGGAGCACGCCGTCCGGCTGATCGAGGATGGCACGACCCTGTGGCTGCTGGTCGACCGGCCGGAGGCCACCGGCCTGCTCGCCTGGCTGGACTCGATGCGCTTCATGCTGCGCGTGGAGCTGGCCGACCACACCGAGACGCTCGCGACCATCGGCACGTTGGGGGAGCCTCCGCTGCCGATCGCGGCTCCGAACGGCGTGCCGCTGATCTGGCACGATCCGTGGCACGCGGTGACTCCCGGAGGCCACCAGTACGCGCGCGGCGAGCACCCCGGCGCGAGCTGGAGCTGGAGCGAGCGGGTCGTGCCGCGCGACGCCCTCCCGTCGATCGTCGCCCGCGTGGAGTCGGGAGAGCTGACGGCCGCCGGAACGCTCGCGGCCGACGCCCTGCGGATCGCCGCCTGGCGTCCGCGCTTCGCCACCGAGGTGGACGAGCGCACCATCCCACACGAGCTCGACTGGCTGCGCACGGCCGTCCACCTCACCAAGGGCTGCTACCGCGGTCAGGAGACCGTGGCCAAGGTGCACAACCTCGGCCATCCCCCGCGCCGGCTGGTGATGCTGCACCTCGACGGGTCCGAGGGCGTCCACCCGGCGCGCGGCGCGGAGGTCACGCTCGACGGACGCGTGGTCGGGACGGTCACCTCGTCCGCGCTGCACTACGAGCTCGGCCCGATCGCGCTCGCGATCGTCAAGCGCAGCACCGACGCGGCGGCGACGCTGACGGTGGACGCCGACGGCACGCCGATCGCGGCCGCGCAGGAGGTCGTGGTGCCTCCCGAGGCCGGAGCCGAGGCCCACGTCCCGCACCTGCCGCGCCTGGGCGCGGTCACCCGCACCCCCCGCCCCCCGCAGCCCTGACCCCCTCCACCACCACCCCACCCCTGTCCACCGCAACTAACGGAGGACATCGGCCCTCGCAAGGTCCCGATCTCCTCCGTTGATCGACTTCGGCGGGTTTTGCGCGGCGGATCTCCTCCGTTGGCTACGCCGGCGCGACCGCCTCCCACGCGACGGTGAGCTCCCCCAGCCGCCACCGCGCGCGCCCCCCGACGATCGGCCAGCCCGCGTCGCGCATCCCCTGCGCCGCCGCCATCCACCGCTGCTTCGGCCCGTACGCCGCGAGCGGCGAGTGGACCCGCCAGAGCCGGTCGAGGTCCGCGAGGTAGGCGTGGACGCGCTCGCCGGGGACGTTCCGGTGGATGAGCGCCTTGGGCAGCCGCTCGGCCACGACGCTCGGCGCGTCGAGCTCCCGCAGCCGCAGCGAGATCGAGAAGGTCTGCGGTCCCGTCCGGTCGAGAGTGACCCAGCTGGCGATGCGCCCGATCTCGTCGCAGGTGCCTTCGACGAGCGCGCCGCCGAGCTGCAGCCGGCCGAGCATCCGCTCCCAGGCGGCCGCGACCTCCGACTCGTCATACTGGCGCAGCACGTTGAACGCCCGGATCACCGCAGCGTGCCGGCCGGCGGGAAGGGGCACCTCGAAGCCGCCGACGGCGAAGCCCACCCGCGCCCGCGGGTCGAAGCCTGTGCTGCCGGTGCGGACGTCCTCCAGCTGGGCCAGCGCCGTGGCGACCCGGCCGGGGTCGATCTCCAGCCCGAGCACTTCCACGTCCCGGCGGACCTTCGCGAGCCGGTGCTGCAGCTCGAACGCCGTCACCCCGCTCGCGCCGTAGCCGAGGTCGACCACCAGCGGATCGCCCGTGCGGCGCAGTTCCGGGAGGGCGGCGATCCAGCGGTCCACCCTCCGCAGCCGGTTCGTGTTGGTGGTGCCGCGCGTCACCGATCCGACCACGCCCGGCGGGCGGAACGACGGGGAGGGCATGTGACAAGATTATTCGCATGCCCACCCCCTACACTTTGATCCTCCTCCGCCACGGCAACAGTGTGTGGAACCAGCAGAACCTGTTCACCGGCTGGGTCGACGTCCGGCTCAGCGAGCAGGGCGTCGCCGAGGCCACCCGCGCCGGCGAGCTCCTGGCCGAGTCCGGCCTGACCCCCGACATCCTCTACACGTCGGTCCTCACCCGCGCGATCCAGACCGCGAACATCGCGCTGGACGTGGCCGACCGGCTCTGGATCCCGGTCGAGCGCTCCTGGCGTCTCAACGAGCGACACTACGGAGCGCTGCAGGGCCTCGACAAGGCGGAGACCCTGGAGAAGTACGGCCCGGAGCAGTTCCAGCTCTGGCGCCGCTCGTTCGACGTCCCGCCGCCGCCGCTCGCCGACGACAGCGAGTGGTCGCAGGCGAACGACCCGCGCTACGCCGACCTCGGCGACGACCTGCCGCGCACCGAGTGCCTGAAAGACGTCATCGCGCGGATGCTGCCGTACTGGGAGTCCGACATCACCGTCAGCCTCGCCGAGGGCAAGACCGTCCTGGTCACGGCGCACGGCAACTCGCTGCGCGCGCTCGTGAAGCACCTCGACGGCATCTCCGACGAGGAGATCGCCGACCTCAACATCCCGACCGGCATCCCGCTGGTCTACAAGCTCGACGAGACCTTCGCGCCGATCGAGCCCGCCGTGTACCTCGACCCGGAGGCCGCCGCCGCCGGCGCCGCCGCGGTCGCGGCCCAGGGCAAGAAGTAGGTCTCACGACCGTCCCGTCGTTCGTCGTCGTCGCGTTCCTGCCGGAACGCGGCGGCGACGTCGTTGTTCCGGGGGAGTTCGCGGCGGGGGACTGGCCGCTGCACGTGACCGTCGTGCCGCCGTTCCAGACCGGGCTGGAGGCCCCCGCGATCGCCGCGCTGCTGCCGCACGGGCCGCGCATCCCCGTCGTCGCCGGGGCCCGTGCGTCGTTCGGCCATCGGCGGGCGGTGCCGGTCACACTGGTGCGGCCGTCGCCGGCGCTCCTCGCGCTGCACGCCGCGTGCGTCGACGCCCTGGAGGCCGCGGGCGCGGTCATCGCCGACCAGCGCCACATCCGCACCGGCTACCGCCCGCACGCGAGCGACCAGCGCTCGGCCGCGCTCGCTCCGGGCGACCACGCCTCCCTCACTGAACTGGCGCTCGTCGAGCGCGCGCCGGGCTCACGGCGGAGGGTCGCCGCGCGCATCCCGCTCGCCTGAGGCTGTGGATATGTGGCATATAGGCCACATTTCACGTGTGAGATTTGACACGAAGCGATCATCGCTTATAGCGTCGACCGAAATACTCCGTATCTGCGGTAGTGCTTTTGTGTCGAAATAGGAGACGTGTCATGGGCCAGATCAGCGTAACGCCGGAAGAACTGAAGCAGCAGGCTCAGGTCTACACCCGCTCGAAGGAAGAGATCGAGCAGGCGATCCAGAAGGTCAACCAGATGAACTCGACCATCGCCGAGCAGTGGAAGGGCCAGGCCTTCCAGGCCTATCTCGAGCAGTACAACCAGCTGCACGAGAGCGTCAAGAAGTTCGAGGAGCTCCTGGTGAACATCAACGAGCAGCTGAACAAGTACGCCGACACCATCGCCGAGCGTGACGCGCAGGATGCGCAGAGCTTCGGCTTCTGACCGGCTCATCGGCGCCGGTCTCGCGGCGGGCGCGCTTGCGGTCGTGTTGACCGTCGGCCCGCCCGCCGTCTCAGCCGTCGCCGACGACTCCGACGACGCGGGCAGGCTGAGCCTGAACACGACGGTTCTCGTCAATGAGTCGGTCGGGGCCGGTTCCTCCGGGGAGTTCCCGATTCGCAGCAGCCTGTTCTCCGACCGGCTCTCCGCGCGGGCGGAGCGGCAACGGTCTCAGTCCGCTGAACGCCTGGGCATCGTCGAGCAGCTGGACTTCGCCACGACCCGATCGTCCGGCGAGCAGTTTCAGTCGGTGAGGGCGGCGCTGTTCGAGGGCTACTCCTCCGACGTGATCGCGGCGTCGTCGGAGGAGCACGAGCAGTCCCCGGTCCCCTTCAGCGTGATCTTCGTGGTCGCAGTGCCGCTGGTTCTGGTGGGGGGCATCGTGCTGGGACGATTCTGGGCCAGACGAAGCCGGCTGACGTCGTGATCGAGATCACCCTCGTGTACGCCCACCGGCAGATCGACCTCCTCGTGCCCGCCGCTGTCCGGTTCGACCGGCTGCGGCAGCTGATCCAGGACGCGTTCACCGCGAAAGGGACGGTCCTGCCGGATGGATTCTCGTTCGCGCTCGAAGACAAGGCCCTCGCGGTGAGCGGGCACGACTTCATCTCCTCTTTCGGGATCGCCAACGGCGACCGCCTTCAGATTGTGACGGGACCAGGTAATGCGTATTGAGTTGGACGGAACGGCTCTCGAGCTCGAGGTGAGCTCCGGCCGGCTGCACGCGAGCGTGGACAAGAACGGTTACCGGGGTGCGTGCCTCGATGTGATCTCCCGCTACGTCGACGCGCGCGAGACGGACACCGGGCTCGAGCTCGACTACGACCTCAGCGACGGCGAGATCAGTTTCGGGGACGCCGTAGGCCGGGCCAGGACCAGGCTGGATCGGCTGTCGCTGGCCCAGAAGCTTGTGGCGTGCGTCCGCTATCGCGACGGCTTCCGCGTGCCGGTGATCCACCCCGGCAACGTGTAT
This sequence comes from Leifsonia shinshuensis, assembly GCF_014217625.1. Classification (NCBI taxonomy): domain Bacteria; kingdom Bacillati; phylum Actinomycetota; class Actinomycetes; order Micrococcales; family Microbacteriaceae; genus Leifsonia; species Leifsonia shinshuensis. Next base: position 4,188,754 of record NZ_CP043641.1, read on the forward strand.
CTCAACGGCGGGCTGCTCCGGGTGGTGCACTGCGGCCTCCAGGGCATGCTCGCCCCGATGGCGTTCGATGAGACGCACTTCCTGGCGTCGCTGCGGGCGATGGTGCTGCACGTGTTCCGACCGAAGATCGCCTTCGAGCAGCTCCTCGACGGGGCGGCGGCCCTGCCGGACGCGTTCTCCACCGCCGTGCGGGAGACGACGACGGCCGACGAACTGTTCGCGTTCATCGACGCGCAGCTGAGAGCCGAGCAGGCGGAGGTCGAGTCTCGCAGGGTCAGCGTCCCGAAGCGCCGGTACGCGGGGTACCGGCTCGTCGGTGCGTTCGGCCTGGCGGCCGCGGCGGTCGCCGGCGTGTTCGCGTGGCAGACCGCAGATCACAACCGCCTCCAGGACGCGGTCGTCGCCGCCCAGGCACGATTCCTCGCGAACGACTACGGCGGCACGTTGACGGAGCTGGAAGGCTTCGCAGCCACCTCGCTGCCGGCGTCCGCGAAGTATGTGCTGGCGGTGTCGAGCGTCAACCTGGACGACCTCACCGTCACGCAGAAGCAGGCGGTCCTGAACACCATCTCCCAGAAGTCCGACGACGTCACCCTGAACTACTGGATCGCGATCGGCCGCGGTGAGTTCGAGCAGGCCCTCGATTACGCGCAGAACCTCGGAGACGATCAGCTCACCTTGCTCGCCTACACCGACCTGTACCAGTCCACGAAGCTGAACTCCCAGATGGCCGGCGGTGAGAAGCAGAAGCGCCTGGATGAGTATGCGAAAGCCATCGACGAGCTGACGTCGAAGCTGGAGGGCACGAGCGACACGGCGGCGGCGGAATGAGCGTGTTCGAGACGGAGCCGCTTGCGGGCGTCCGGAGTGCGGCCCTCGACTCGCGGCTCGATCCGAGTCAGCTGCTGTTCCTCGTGTTCGTGGTCGACGGTGAGAGAGCCGTCCGGCTGACCCTCACCGACGAGCATCCGTTCGTCGAGCACGACAGCCACAAGTTCAGCGTGATCAACGAGGCCCTGTACGTCGACGGGGAGCTGATCGGCGCCGGACGGAGAACGGTCGGCGCGCTCGAATGCGTCGTGGTGCCCGTCGCCGACGCCCGCACCGACTGTTTCGTCACCGACACGAGCACTGGCCTCGTGATCGGCGATGTGCCTTACGCCGGCATCCGCGCATCGGGGTCGCCGACGCTGATCGTGCACGAGGACTCGCTGATCGTGGAGGCGCGGGGTCAGCTCGTGTACGTCGACGGCGTCGCGGTCTCGGGGCGGCGGATCTGCGATCTCGACGTCGGCACGGTGGTGCTGACCGCCGGCTTCATCCTCGAGAAGCGGCCGACGCAGTTCAAGCTCACCACCTTCGGTTCGGACGTGGTGTTCGATCACGCGACGCTGCTGGTGCAGCCGCCGGAGCGGGAGTTCCCGGTGGACTTTCCCGACTACCGGAGGTCCCCGAAGCTGAACCTGGAGGTCGAGGAGGCGGAGTTCGCCCTGCAGGGGCCGGACAAGCCGGGCGCGAAACCGAAGAACCGGCTCCTGCGGATGGTGGTGCCGCCGTTCTTCATGATCGTGGCCTCCGGCGTGACGACGATGGTCATCGGGAGCAACCCGGCGATGATGCTGGGCATGGGGCTGGCCACCCTGCTGACAGCGTCGTTCACGGTGTCGCAGTACGTCACCGAGCGGCGGGAGGCCGCGGCGACAGCGCTCACGGCCGAGGACGACTACACCCGATACCTCGTGCGGACCGTCGCCCAGGTCTCCCAGGCGTACGACGACGAGCGCGCCGTGCAGCGCTATCAGCAGCCGAGCCCGCAGGAGCTCGCGGCCATGGTCGAGCGGTACGACCCGAGGATCTACGAGCGGCAGCGGTTCAACAAGGACTTCTTGCGCGTCTCGCTGGGGTTGTCCGATCGCCCCTCCGCCGTGAAGGTGTCCTCCGACGTGAGCGAGAAGGACGCGAGCGTCGAAGCGCAGCGCGTATCGGAGCTCGCGGCGGGATTCCGGACCCAACGTGACGTGCCGACTCCGCTCGGGCTGGTGGGCCAGACGCTCGGGTTCGTCGGCCCTGCCGGCGTCGTCACCGATCACCTGCAGTCGCTGCTGTTCCAGACGGCCTTCTTCCACTCGTACCGGGACGTGAACTTCATCAGCCTGCTCTCGCGGGAGGCCTACACGCAGACGTGGAGCGCGTGGCGGCTGCTGCCGCACTTCACGCTGCACGAGCTGAACCTGCGCGGTCTGGTCCACAACGACAGGCTGCGCGACGTGGTGCTGAACGGCTTCTACCAGCTGCTCCAGAAGCGCAAGCAGGCCCTGAAGGACGCGGGCACGCAGAAGCCCCAGTTCGCGCCGCACTACGTCTTCACCATCTCCGACGACCGTCACCTGGCCGGCCACGGCATCAACGAGCTGCTCGCCGAGGACATGAGCGCGCTGGGCGTCACCGTGATCTGGTGCAGCGAGGACGCGAAGCTGCTGCCCGAGACGGTGACCGCCCTCATCCAGGCGCCGCACCACGTCACGGGCGAGCTCGTGACCGACATCGGCGTGTACGTCGCGACGCCGTTCACGCCGTACATTTCGCCTCGGGGCCTCGAGCACTCGCTCCGCAAGCTCTCGAATCTGAACCATCTGGAGGTCGAGAAGAACGCGGTCCCGGAGGCGCTGAGCCTGCTGGAGCAGTACGAGGTGAAGACGGTCGACGAACTGCGGATCGCCGACCGCTGGGCGAGCGCCGAACCGAACAAGTCCATCCGTTCGCTGATCGGCTGGCGCGGCAAGTCGGATCACGTGTACTGGGATCTGCACGAGCGTGCGCACGGCCCGCACGCGCTGGTCGGCGGCACCACGGGTTCGGGCAAGTCGGAGTTCCTGACGACGTACCTGATCGGCCTGGCGATCAACTTCTCGCCAGAGGACGTGGGCATGCTCATCATCGACTGGAAGGGCGGCGGCATCGCCAACACGCTCGACCGGCTGCCGCACTTCATGGGCGCCATCACCAACCTCGACGGCGCGGGCACGGCCCGAGCGCTGGCGAGCATCAAGGCGGAGCTCGACAAGCGCCAGCGCGAGTTCGCGGTCTACGGCGTGAACAGCATCAACGCCTACATGACCCTGTACAAGCAACGGCACGACCCGAAGCCGGAGGTCAAGTACCCGACGAAGCCGCTGCCGCACCTGGTGCTCGTGTCGGACGAGTTCGCCGAGTTGAAGGCCAATGTGCCGGAGTTCTTGGACGAGCTGACCTCGGTCGCCCGGATCGGCCGAAGCCTCGGCGTGCACCTGATCCTCGCGACGCAGAAACCGAGCGGCGTCGTGAACGACCAGATCGAGGCGAACTCGACCTCGAAGATCGCCCTGAAGATGGCGGGCGAGCAGGACTCGAACGAACTGCTGAAGACCACGGACGCCGCGCACATCACGAACCCCGGCCGCGGCTACCTGAAGGTCGGCCAGAACGAGGTGTACGAACTCTTCCAGAGCGGCTACGCCGGGGTGCCCTACGACCCGGACGCACAGGTCACCGAGAAGGTGGACGAGCGCATCTACACGATCAACCAGCTCGGCCAATACGAACTCTTCTACGACCCCGACGAGGACGTCGAGCAGGGCAAGGACACGAGCGAGCTGCCCTCGCAGCTGGAGGCGGTCATCGACACGATCGCCGGCATCTTCCAGGGTGGCGGGCTCACGCAGCCGGACAAGCCGTGGTTGCCGAGCCTGGCGGGGCGCATCCTCTCGTCCCCCTCAGAGCCGGGAATCGGATTGCGTGTGCCTCTGGGGCTCCTCGACATTCCGGCGCACCAGGCGCAGGAGAACTACGAGTTCGACCTCATGCGTGAGGGTCACACGGTCGTCTTCGGCAGCCCCGGGTACGGCAAGTCGACGGCGCTGCAGACGCTCGTCGTGAACCTCGCCACGACCTGCACTCCCGACCGAATTCATGTCAATCTCATCGATTTCGGCAACAACGGACTTCTGCCCCTCCGAGATCTTCCGCAGGTGGCGGACATCGTCACGCTCGAAGAGGCCGAGAAGCTCGGCAAGATGATGGACTCCGTTGCGGACACCCTAGGCATTCGCAAACAGTTGTTCAAGCAAGCCGGGGTCGCGAATCTCGAGCAGTACCGGGCGAAAACCGGCGGTGATCTGCCGGTCGTTCTGAACGTGCTCGACGGCTACGACAATCTGACGGCGAACGATCGACGCAAGGATGCGATCGACTCGCTCCTGCTGCAGGTGTTGCGGGAGGGCTCCGCGCTGGGCGTGTTCCTCGTGATGAGCGCGAGCCGCGTAGGCGGCGTGCGCATGAACATGTTGAGCAACATCCCGACGAAGCTCTGCCTGTACGTGAATGACGAGAGCGACCTCGCGCAGGTGATGGGCAGGGAGCGGCTGACGCAAGCCGACATCCCAGGTCGGGGTCAGCTCTTGATTGACCGGCCCACGGCGATTCAGATCTACCTCCCGGCACCGGGCGACGACAGTGCAGCAACACTTGCGGCGCTCGAACAGCAGGTCGCTGCCTTGGACGCGGGGTGGACGAGCGAGCGGCCGAGCAAGATTCCGATGGTGCCACCGGAAGTCAGCACGGATTCGTTCGGCGTCGGGGTTACGCGGTCGCCGCATTCGCTCCTGTTGGGATTGAACAAGGCCAGCGCCGCTTCCGAGAGCTTCGAGCTGTTCCGAGGGGACGCGCTTGCGATCTTCCCCGAGACGTCGAGGCAGTCTGCTCTGCTGTATCCGTTCCTGATCGGTCAAATCGCCGAGGTAGTGGCCGGCAGCGACCTCGTCGTGATCGACGCGAGCGGTGCGTTGGAGCCGAGCCTGGCTTCGACCGCGTCGTTGTATGTGGGCAAGGCGTTGCTCAAGAGTCACTCCGCTGCGGTGAAGGCGGCACTGACCGATCTGGCGGAGAAGGGGTCGGAGGTCCGGCGCTGTGTCGTGATCAACGGTGCAGCGGATGTCTTCGACAAAGCGATGCTCACGATGGACCAGGTCGCCGACCTTCTGGGCGGCGGTGGCACGAGCACCCAGGTGATCGTCCTGGATCACATGTCGAAGCTGAACAGCGCCTTCGGCTTCGTCGCCACCGTGAAGGAGAACGTCGACCGGATCCTCTTCGGCGGAGATCTGAGCGCGCAACGGTTCGTCGACAACCTGCCGCCCTCCGTGAAGAGGGAGGCGCAGGCGAAGAACGTGTTGCACTCGTTCACGGATGACGAGCTCTTTCAGATCGTCGTGCCGACGGTGAGCGAAAGCGAAGAGTGATGGTGTCGTTGGAACTCCAGGGCGGGCTGCTGGGTTTGGGATCGATTGTTCGGCTGGAGACGCCGGGTGTCTCCGGTTTGTTCGTGGTCCTCGCGCGCGGGGCCTTCCGGCCGGATAAGGAGCGCACTGAGGTGGTTCCCCGCTATCTGGTGGCACCGCACCCCTTCGGCGAGGCGCCGGATCAGGAGACCTTCCCGATCCTCGTCGACGCGATCCAGCAGGTCGTGTTCGAGGGTTACACGGACGACGCCGACACGTCCTTCCTCGAGAACCTCCTGGATCAGATGGAGAACGGGCGACGGGTGATGAAGCCTGAGGCGAATCACTTCGCCGAATCCCTGACGGCGATTCCCGAGGTGTCGGATGACGCCGGCGGCGGTGACGCTGCGGGGAACCCCAGGGACCCGTTCTTCGAGCTTCGGAGACTGGCAAGCAAGGATCGGGGGAAGAAGCCGTGAAGGTTTCATCGAATGTCGGTGCGGCGCAGGAAGCGGCGTCGGGTTTCGCGCAGGTGGAAGTCGTGGGGCGAGCTCAGCAGGCCACGGTGGGGACAAGCAACGTCTCTAGCACCGTGGATGGGGCGACTGTCGCGAATTCGATCCTGGACAGCATTTCCGAGTTGGTTTCCGGTGTGAAGAAGCAGGCCGGAAACGTCACGGCTCTCGCGACGGAGATCGAGGAGCGCGATAGCGGGGACGCCGGAGCCTGGTGCGAAGCACGATGAACAGTCCCTCCTCATCGAGCCCCGGTGAGCTCGCCCAGAAAATCGCTGCCTGCGAGAGCCGCGCTATGGCGCAGCTCTCGACGATTCGTCATCTCGAGCAGGAATGGGAAGCGTATCGGGAGGTCATGCGGGCCGAGTCGGCTCTCTATGAGCATGCCGCGCACGACATCGGTACGAAGAACTACTTCGTTCACAAAGGCTTAGCGGCGCGAAGAGAAGTCGATGCGTACGTGAGGCAGCTCGCAAGCGAAATGGTCGAGCTGTTGGAAGAGACGGCGCGCGAGGTGCGCTTGGAGTCGGAGGCGGAGTTGGAGCGCCTGCGTGCGGAGAAGGCAGGTGCAACGTGGGGTTGATCTACAATTCCGCCGATTCGAGCAGCGTGAGGGACGCACTGTCGGCCAACCTCGCGGCCGCCACTTCGGTTCTCGACGCGACGCAGAAGGCGACAGGCCATTTGACGAGCAGGCTCGTGGGCGGACAACTCTCGGGCAAGGGATACTCCGCCGTTCGCGCATTGTTCGCGTCGGTCATCGCTCCCTGTATCACCGATGCGAGAAATGAGCTCGAGTCGGTTCGAGGCGATCTGGAGAAGTTCACGGCGGAAGACTCCAAGATCAGCGCCTTCGGGGTTCTGAAGGAAGACGAGCTGAAGAAGCAACTAGCGGCGTCCAAGCGCCAGCGGGACGCGACCGTGCATCAGATCGACGTCAACCGTGTTGCCGCGGACTCCTCGACGGCGGTGCCCGGGTTGTCGGAGGCGCTCACAGCCAAGAACGTGCAGCTGGAGCTGGTGCTTGATCAGTTGAAGACCGATGTTCGTGATCTGGAGGGCAGGATACAGGCGCTGCAGCAGTTCGACTCTGCGACGAAGGGCCTGTTTCTGGACAGGCTGGACAACCTCGCTGCGGTCACCGGCGACACCATCGCGCTTCTGAACCAGCTCGACAACACCAAGATCCGGCTCAGCGTCGCCGGTACTCTCGGTTCCGGGGTCGGGGCGCTGGCGACCAGGCGGGACATCCTCAATTTCCTGGGCGACAAGCAGCTCACCAAGGACGCACAGGGCCGGGTGCGGTGGGGCGAACGGTACCTCTTCGAGTCCAACGGCCTGGTGCAGAAGGGTTTCATCTTCCGTCAGGGCAATCGCTTCAATGAGGCCACCGGGGTACGCATCGACCACTACAGGCAGCCGATCGGGGCCGGTGTGCGAGGCCTGGCCAGCCCTGTCGATGACTTCCACGGGTGGAAAGACGCCTCCAAGATCGGCAAGCTCGGTAAGGGGCTCGGCGCGGCAGGCACCCTGCTGACGGTTGCAGGCAACGCCGATACGTACTTCCGTGACGGTGCCCAGGAGTACGACGGAGCGGACTTTGCGGTGGATACCGGAGTCGACTTGGCAAGCGCTGCCGTTTCCGCCGGCGTTGGAGCAGTGGCCGGGTCGTTCTTCTTGCCCCCGCTTGGCACCGTGGTGGGAGCGGGCGTCGGACTGTTCGTCGGAGTTGTGTTGGATCTGCCTCTCTGGGGCGGTGCCTCCGCGACGGATGCCGCCAAAGACGCGATGAAAAAGGCATACCGGTGAGATTGTGACAGATCGCGTGAACCACCAATCCACTCGTGAGGATGCTAATCGCGCTTACTTTCAGGCTCTGGCCAATTCGCGCGGATCCCTGCGTCAACTCGCTGCATTGTCGATCCTGAATATCGTCCTGCTAGGTATCTTGAGCTACTTCTTCAACCCACCGGGCGGCGTCCGAGGCCACGAAGCGCTGTGGTTCTTCCGCGACGTGAATCTAGTGCTCATCGGATTGAGCGTCGTTGTATTGATCCTGTCCGTGTTCAGGAGCCTGTTGTTCCGGTTCCAGGCGATGTTCTCGATCGTGATGGCGTTCGGTGCGCTCGTGATGGTTTACAGCGTCTGCCTGCTTACCCTCCCCATGGTGACGTTCATCGACAGTAACGAGGACGAGTACCGTGCAGAGGTATTCATCGTCAGCTGCGTCGTGGCATCGGCGATTGTGGTGAGCGCGACTGCGGTCCACGTGATTCGGCTGCGACGCCGTTTGCGCGCGGGCCATTCGGAGAAACGCACGATCGGCAACTATTTGGCCGTGTCCAAATCCAGGCGATCGAAGATCTTATGGATCACGTTCGGTGTGATCGCGGTGGTGCCGAACCTGTTGACATCGGGCCAGTACCTGACCAATGCTCTCGGAGCAATCGGGCTGATCTTCTTCGCGTGTGTGCTGCCGAGTCTTCCGGTGGAGTTTTCGTATCTCGCGTATCTGAAGTTGAAGGATCGCGTCTATTGGGAGGTGCGTCCCCCGAGGATGCCGGCGCAGGAGCGGCGCAGGCTGACGCGGAAGGTCGTTCTCTGGCTGGTGGGGATCGTGGTGGCGATAGCCGCGTTCTGGGTCCTGGCCAAATACCTGCGCTTTTAGGCGATGAAGAAGAGTGACGGAAGGAAGGTCGCGAGTGGAGTTGAGCCGTCGCGAGTTGAGTTTGAACAATGTCGTCAGTTTGAGAATGGATCTTCGCCACGGCGATGAGTTGCTGGAGATCATCGACGACACCGTCGATGACTTCCGGCGCGCGCTGGTGAGCAATGGCTATTACACGACAGGCCCGATGGTCTTTCGCGGGCTCCCCGATTCGCGTGAGTTCACGATCATGACGACTCTGGGCAACCGCGTGAACCTCGTGGGAGCCGAGGGGACCGGTTTCGAGTTTCGCGAGCGGATCGATCTCGACACGAAGTTCTTCTACAGGCACGTCGACGTCGAGGAGCCTGTGCCGTACGCAGAGATCGCCGAAGCCGTAACCGCAGCGGGATTCCGAGTCGAGACCATTTATCACGTCATCCTCGACGTCTACGGCGACACGATGCTGGACCTCTACGTCGAAGCGGAGAAGCCGTGATGGAGGAGGCCCCTCAGCAACGAGTGGCATTCGGAGAGAGGCTGGCCTACCAGAACGTGGTGAGTTCTCGTGAGACGTTTCACTTCAGCGAGCTGGCCGCGCGGTTCGAGGAGTTCGCGTCGGCGATTGCGAAGAGGGGATACGACCCGCAGGGTCCCTTCTTCTACAGTCTGAACAACGTACCCCTGGACGAGGTTGTCGATATCGAGATGTTCCTCCCCATTCGGCAGGGCACGTTCGATGACGAACCCGGGCTGTTCTTCCATTCGTACTTCGAGATGTCCCCTCTGTTGCACGGGGTGGTGGGCGGCGATTTCGAGAACCGGACCGAACAGGTCTACGCGCAGCTTCTCGGGATCCTGGACGCGAACGGTCTGGTGATCAACTCACCCTTCGTGCACGTCGTGCATCGCGACGCCTCGCCGTCCGTATCCGTGTATGTGGGGTACTCCCAGCCGAACGACTGAACGAGTCCGTATCACTCTCAGACGTGCGGCCCGGTCCTAGTCGCACCGGTCTGGCTGTCGAGGTATGCCGGCGCAATGTCGCCGCCAGGGCCCAACGCCCTGCGCAGCCGGACGACCTTGTTGTGCGCGGCCGATTCTCTTGCGGCCCGGGCCAGCCCAGCCGGCATCCCTCGAAGAAACCGACACACCCTCTTCGGAATACCGATGCAGTACGTCGCTTTCCTGCTGGCTGCCTTCGGGGTGTGGTGCCTCATGCAATCAGCGCTTTGTGACCGAGGTGAAGACTATGGATGACTCGCGACCGAGCATCTGCAGCTCACCCCTGAACCAGAGTCACCTCGAGGTCAGGCCTTCTTCCGCTTCCGGAACGCGGTGCCGAGCGCCGTCGCGAGCGTGCCGGCGACCAGTCCTCCTGCGAAGACGATCAACCACTTCAGGTCCAGAAGTCCGGCGGGGTCGGCGTCGCTTGACCCGGTCGTCCGCTCGCCCGTGACGTTCTTCGCGTCGATCGGGGCGGAGAAGAAGGCGTAGATGTTGCCGGTGTCGACGCCCGGTGTTCTCGTGTTTGCGAAGACGGTGGCGAAGTTCGCGTAGTAGGCCTGGTTCTCCGCGAGGCCGTTGGTCCCCGAGGACAGCAGCTTGTTCACCCCGTTGAGCACCCTCTCGGCGCCCGTGGACGTGCTGGTCGAGTTCTGGAGGAGCGCCTCGAATTGGCTGGAGTTGTCGGGGACCGTCGTTGAGGCGGTGGTGAGCCTGGCGCTGGTCTCCGTGGACTGCGTGATGAACGCGGTGATGTCGTTGGTCAGTTGATCGCTGGTGTCGACGTACACCCCGGAGGCGTCTGGCGCGTACGCGCTCCAGTCCTGGACTTCGAGGGAGTTGACCGCGTTGGGCGTCAGGGCGGCGTTCGTGACGGTGTTGAGCATGTCCGCGTACCAGCCGTCCAGGTTCGCCAGCTCGGGTTCGAACAGGGGCGCCGGTGCGGTGCTCGGGTCGAGGGAGTCCCGGATGGCCTCCAGTGCGACGATCTCGTCGTGCAGGAGTTGGAGGATCACCGGGTGGACGGGCGCGGTGGGTTGTGCCGGCTCCAGGGGCACAGCCGGAACCGATGGGGCGTCGCGCCCAGCCGGGGGCGTCGGCTGCGCCGAAGGATCCAACAGATACTCGACGACCCGCAGACCGGTGATCCTCTGGTCGAGGCTGTCGACGATGCCGGCGAGGGAGAGCGCGTGGCCGTCGGAGAACTGTGCGATCGCCTGCCGGAGCTCGGCGACCCGGTGCTGCAGGGGCAGGGGAGCGGCGCCGTCCGGGTTCAGGCAGGCCTCAGGTGCGTCGGCCGCGTCGGGGCCGCTCAGCCTGCACAGCATCCCGGTCCTGAACCGATCGAACTGGTCGCCGTAGAAATCGCGGTCGGACTCGGCCTGGTCGGCGATTCCCCTGTTGCTGTTGTCGGCGTTGATCCCTGCGATCTCCTGCTGCCGGTCGGCGTACGCCTCGATCCCCGGCAGCTGGCCTGTGAGGGCTTCGCTGTTGCTGGCGAGCAGGTCAATCACCGATGTCGCGTAGGCCTTCTGCGCTTCGATGGTCGCGGCGTTGACGTCCTTCAGGCCGGACGCGCTCGCGATGAGGCTCTCGAAATTCGGCATGGTGGTCGAGAACGGCTCCTGCACGTCCGACGCGAGGGCGGCGATGAGCGCCTTCTGGATGCCGAGTGTGGCGCTCATCTGCCCGTCGGCCTGGGCGATGTTGTCGGCGAGCGAGGCGTAGTACATGGTGACGACGCCCTGGTTGAAGTCGTGCACGATGCCGCGGATCCTGCTCTCCAGCAGCCGGTCCGCACTGTCGTCCGGCTGGTGCCGGAGCC